>PAQL01000001.1 GCA_002709295.1 Phycisphaerae bacterium
TGCCTGGGAGCACCGTCCCTGCATGGCCAGGGCTGCTCTTATAGATCACCGTCAGACGCTCGTCCAGCGCGCTCTTGGACTTGGCATCGTTACCCTTCCCGCTCGGGTGTCCCAATAACGGCGTTCCCTCCGTCGGATCTCCAGATCGCTTCCGTCCGAGTGCACCAGCACGATGTCCAGTCGATCCGTGCTCAACCGCCGAAGGCTTCGGTCGACGCTCCGATCCACCGCCTCGGCGGAGAAGTCGTACCGTCCCTCTCCGTCCTCCCAGACCTCCCCGACCTTCGTGCTCAGGACGAACGAATCGCGACGGGCCTTCAGGCCGCGACCGATGCGTTCCTCGCTGATGCCGTAGGCGGGGGCGGTGTCGATCAGATTCACGCCGAGGTCCAGCACGTGATTGAGGATGGAGGCACTCTCCTCCTCGGTGGGCAGTTCGTAGCCATCCCGGTACTTGATCCCCTCGTTGCGTCCGATCTTGAACGCGCCGAATCCGATCGGGGAGAGCTTCAGGCCGGTCCGGCCGAGCGGACGTCCTGGTGTGATGTCCATGTCGCCTCCTCCCACGGATAGGGTGCGATCTCCGGTGCCAGGAGCGGCCGCAGGTCCGGAGGAGCCGGGGTGCCGGATGCCGCCCGGCAGGGGATCGCCTCGAGCACTCGTGCCGCGAGTCGCGGGGCGAGCGCCCACTTGGTGGGCCAGGCCGCGATCAGCCGCCCGTCATGATGGGATTCGATGGTCGCGTCGTCGGGGCGCAGTCCCTGTCCGGTCCTGCGCTCCGCCCGGTCCACCCGATAGGTCGCCCATTCCAGATTCCGCAGGCTCGCGGGGTCGAGGGCGGGAAGGACGGCTTCGATCTCCCCTGCGGCGTGAGCCAGCTGGGTGGCGGGGTCCCGATCGACTCCCGATTCGGCAAGCTCACCCCCGAGCTGCCAGACCACGCGACCCTCGGAATCATGCGCGCTGGTCACGGTGATGCGGGTCCGGTTGCCGTCCACGCAATGTCCGTGCAACCGGGGGAGGTCGGGACTTCGCAGGAGGGTCATGTGAAGGGGGCGGCGCTGGGCGATGCCCGCATCCAGTCCCAGCCGGGAGAGCAGGCCCTCGTTGCCGGTGCCGGCCGCAAGCACGACCGCCTCGGGTCGCAGGCACACCTCGCCCGAGCCGTCGCGAAGCGTCACGGTGTCGACCAGCCCGCTTCGAGAGGAGATCTCGATCCCCTCGGGTCCGGAGACTCCGACGAGGCGATCCTGCAGTGGCTCGGCGATGGCCTGCAGCACGGTCCGGGTCTCGAAGACCGGCTCGTCCACTCGAAGCACCTGGCCCGGCACCGACTGGAGGATCACGGGCCGGTCCGTCCTCTTGACCGCCTCGGGTCGGCTTCTCAGGGCGGCCCTGGCCCCCAGCATCCCGATCCTCGAGGCGAGCCTCTCGGTCCGCCAGATCCACGTGCAGGGACTCGAGACCACCGCCCTGCTGAGGTCGGGCCCCTCGGAATCGGGTTCCCGGTTCATCCGCAGCCACTCCGCGGGCATGTCGCGGATGGATCCCGCCGCGGCGACGTCACGCTCTCTCAGGGTGTATTTCAGGCCGCCGTGGATGATTCCCTGGGCACTGACGCTCTGGCCTCGGCCGATCGCGGCGCACTCCACGCCCACGGCCCGAAGTCCGGCACGAGTGGCGGCATCAAGAATCCAGAGGCCGGCGATGCCGGCTCCGAGAACCAGGAGGTCGACGGGTTGTTCGCTCGCTTCGCTCACCTCAGGACGGTACCTCCGAGAGGAGGTTCGGGGCGCGGTATCCTCGTGATCCGGCTGCGAAGTCCCCAGTCCGGATTCACCCCCGTCCCAGACAAGGAACGTCCCGTGGAACATGGTTGCGTGCTCGTGCCGGGAGACGGCATCGGTCCCGAAGTCGTCGCTGCGGCCCGGAGGATCATCGACGCCTCGCTCGCGAATGAGGGGTCGTCGATCCGCTGGGTGGAACGGGATGCGGGCACCGCGGCCCTCGAGAAGGGCCATGACAGCCTTCTTCCCGAGGACACCGTCACGGCCATCAAGGAGGAGGGGGTCGCCCTGAAGGGCCCGTGCACCACGCCGATCGGAGGAGGATTCTCCTCCGTCAACGTGGCCCTGAGGAAGACCCTGGATCTCTACGGGGCGGTCCGTCCGGTCCGCAGCCTCGATGGCGTCGAGACCCGCTACCGGGACGTCGACGTGGTGGTCGTCCGGGAGAACACCGAGGGTCTCTATGCCGGGATCGAGAACGAGATCACTCCCGGGGTGGTGACCAGCCTCAAGGTCGCCACCGACCGTGCCTGCCGACGGATCGCGAAGTTCGCCTTCACCTACGCCCGGGACCGGGGCATCGGACGAGTCACCGCCTTTCACAAGGCGAACATCATGAAGCTCTCCGACGGTCTGTTCATCCGATGCGCACGCGAGGTCCACGAGGCCGAGTTCACGGACATCGAGTACGAGGAGCTCATCATCGATGCGGCGTGCATGCGACTGGTCCAGGATCCCTCGCGGTTCGGGGTCCTGCTCTGCGAGAACCTCTACGGCGACGTGGTGAGCGATCTCTGTGCCGGCTTCGTCGGAGGGCTCGGCGTCACCCCGGGAGCCAACTTCGGCGAAAAGAACGCCGTGTTCGAGGCGGTGCATGGATCCGCTCCGGACATCGCCGGAAAGGGCCTCGCCAATCCGCTCGCGATCACCATGAGCGGCGTGATGATGCTCAATCATCTTTCGGTGAAGACCGGTGATGCCGACATGGGCCGGGCCGCGTCACGCATCCGCGACGCCTACGACCGGGCGCTTCGCGAAGGAGCCCGCACCGGAGACCTCGGAGGCGACCTGGGGACCGAGGCCTTCGCGGATGCGGTGATCGAACGGTTCTAGTCCATCGGAGAACCGAACGGCGACTCCGATCCCGGATCCCCGTCGAATCCCGATCAGATGCGCGCCTGTTTCCACGAGGACTACGAGATCCCGCTCCCGGAGGGGCATCCCTTTCCGATGCGGAAGTTCTCCGCCCTTCGCGACATCCTCCGCGCAGAGGGGATCGTGGGTCCCGAGGAGCTCGTGGAACCCGAAGAGATCGACTGGGACGATCTCCGGCTCGTCCACGACGAGTCGTACCTGCAGAAGCTCGCCACGGGCACCCTCGACCGACTGGAGGAACGACGGCTGGGGCTGCCCTGGAGTCCGGCTCTGGTGCGCCGGTCCCGCCTGGCGGTGCAGGGCACCCTCATGGCGGGTTGGAACGCTCTCGAGGACGGTGTCGCGGCCAACCTCGCCGGAGGCACCCATCATGCCTGTCCCGATCATGGCGAAGGCTTCTGCGTCCTCAACGACGTCGGCGTCGCGATCCGCATCCTGCAGCGGGAGGAGGAGATCCGCAGGGCGATGGTGGTCGATCTCGACGTGCACCAGGGCAACGGGAACGCGATCTGCTTCGCGAAGGACCCGACGGTATTCACCTACTCGATGCACGGCGGGCGCAACTTTCCGATGCGGAAGCCCCCCAGCGATCTCGACGTCCCTCTCGAGGATCACGTGGGCGACCGGGAGTACCTCGCCACCCTCGAGGGGACGCTCCCCGATGCGATCTCACAGGCCCGCCCGGACATCGTCTTCCTGCTCTCCGGCGTCGATGTGGTGGTGGGGGACCGGTACGGACGACTGGCCCTGACCAGGGACGGCCTCCGTCGCCGTGAACATCTGGCACAGGGCATCCTCGCGTCCGCGGGTCTTCCGGTGGTGCTCGTGCTCTCCGGCGGATACGCGGAAACGCCGCAGCTGACCGCCGACCTCCATGCAGAGGCTCATCGGGCCGCCCGGGTCGTCTTCGGCGGCGGTCCGTCGGCACCCATCAGGAACTCCGACGATCGCTGATGTCCGGCTTCCGGATCAGTCGTCCCACGCGTCGGCGAGCACTCCGGCACCGTGGTCGGCGGATGGAGCATCCTCGACCGGGGCGGTCCGGAGGGTCCCCGGATCCACCGGCTCGGTCTCGATCTGGAGACGGGGTGCCTCGATGGGCGCCTCTTCATCCTCCATCCGACGGACCGCCTCGTCGGCGATCCTGCCGTCACCATCGACCTCGTCGAACTTGACCGTGACGCGACGGGAGACGCCGCGTTCGGGCATGGTGACACCGAAGAGCCGGTCGCAGGCCTGCATCGTCCGCTTGTGGTGCGTGATGACGATGAAGTGGGACTGATCGAGGAACTCGCGGACGACGTTGCAGAAGCGTTCGACGTTCGCCTCGTCCAGCGCCGCATCGACCTCGTCGAGGATGCAGAAGGGGGAGGGCTTGCTCTGGAAGATGGCCATCAGCAGTGCCACCGCGGTCATGGTCTTCTCTCCACCGGAGAGCTGGCTGATGACCCGGGGCTCCTTGCCGGGAGGCTTGGCCCGGATCTCGATCCCGGACTCCAGCCAGTCGACGGTGCCATCCTCGCCGGGAAGCAGATAGAGCGCCGCGCTGCCGCCGCCGAAGAGGCGTCTGAACATGCCCTGATTGCCCGCGAAATTGTCGCGGACCCGGTTGAAGGTCTCCTCGAACCGGGTGCGGGAGGCGGTGTCGAGCTTCTCGACCAGATCGCCCAGCCGGGTGCGGGCCTCGTCGATGTCCTCGAGCTGACGGGCCAGGTCCTCGTTTCGCTCCTCGAGATCATCGAGCTCCTCGATCGCCTCGAGGTTCACGTTCCCGAGCGCCTTGATGGCCGCCTTGAGCTCGTCGGCCTCGGTGATCGCGGAGGACCGGTCGAATGCCGCCGGTTGATCATCGTCGGTGGCAGGGTGGGCGTCCACGAGGGCGGCCAGATCGAATCCGGTCTCCTCGAGCACCGCCTCCTCGAGACTCTCCCGCTTGATCTCGACCTCGCGTCGGGAGATCTCGATGGCATGAAGATCCCGGTCGAGGCGCTGGGCATCCACCCGGGCTCCAGCCAGGGACTCGGCGGTCTCCTCGACCCTCGTCGAGGCGGCTTCCAGTTCACGGGTCTGATCCGCGAACTGCCCGGTCATGCCGGCGAGCTGGCCTTTCGCCTGTTCGAGACCGGCTTCGGCCTCCCGGATGGCGTCGCCGTAGCCGGTGATTCGTTCCTGCCGCTCACCGATCTGCTCGTTGGATCGATCGAGCTGTCGGCCGACGTCCTCGGTGGTGCCGGCGAGTCGGGTCCGTTCCCGCCGGGTCGAATCAAGGCGGGCGTTGATCTCACCAAGCGCGGTTCGCGTCTCGGCGACCAGTTCGCCGGTCCGTTCGAAGCCGGTGGTGGCCTCCTCGAGGTCGCGTGAGGCGGCATTCCGGGCGGTGGAGGCCTCCGCCTCCCGCTCGATGCTCGCCATGCGGATCGCATCGAGGCGACGTCGTTCGTCGCGGGCCTCCGCGATCCGGGTCTCGACCTCCCTGATCTCGGCCACGACCTCGGCCTGCTCGCGCTCGATTCGATCGATGAGCTGGGTCTGCCGTTCGATCGCGTATCGCTGCTCGACCTCCTCGGCCCGGATCTCCTGGAGTCGCTCCGACAGCTGCTGACGACGTTCTCCGCTGGTCTCGTGTTCGGCGTCCAGCGAGCTGGCCTCGCGGTCGAGCACGACCCGTGCCGCCTCGAGGGTGTCGATCAGTCGATCGAGGTCCTGGCGTTCCGCACGACGGGACAGCAGTCCGTGGCCGTCCTCCCGCCCGGAGGCGGCGTTGAGCACGACCCTGCCATCGAGTTCGAGGGCATGGCCGTCACGCGTGGCGAATCGACGGCGGACGTCCATGTCGTTCAGGCGACGGGCTTCGTCGAGATCCTCGGTCACGAGCGTCTCGCCGAGCACGTGACGAAGCACCGCACGGGTGTCCTGATCGCAACGCACGAGATCGATGATCGACCGGGGAGTGAAGCTGGCGAGGCTGGCGAAGGGGAGCGGTGGTTCGGCGACCGGGGGCGGTGAGTGCAGCCGGGAGAGCGGAAGCAGCTCGACACGTCCCTCGAGACCGGGAATGAGTTCATGGATGCGACGGGCGGTCTCGCTGGAATCCACGAGCACGGCCTGAAGATGGGTTCCCAGTGCGGCTTCGACCGCTTCGGCATCGTCGCGATCGACCTCGAGACGATCCGCCAGCGGGCCCATGATCCCGTCCAGTCGATCGGAGAGTTCGAGCACGTCTCGAACCGCGGCACCGATGCCCTCCCCGGCGCTCTCCATCTCCTCCAGAAGACGATGGCGGGATTCAACGTTGGTCCGTTCATCGCGGTTCGTGGCGAGTCGCTCGGCCAGGTCGGTCCGACGGTCGCCCAGGGCGGAGAGACGGGCCTCCTCCTCCAGCAGTTCCTTCTCGATCCTGGCGCCGTCGTCGGCGAGCACCTCGGAGCGCACCCTGCAGGCGGCACGCTGGGTCTGGTGGTGATCGAGATCGCTGGCGAAGGGATGCACCCGTTCCGCGAGTCGAGCCAGTCGTTCGTGAAGGCCGGCCTCCCGGGTGTCGGCCCCCTCGATCTCCGACTCCGCCCGGATCCGGGCGCGATCCGCCTCGGCGACGCTCTCGAGTGCGATCGAATGGACCTGGGCGGCCTCGCCTCGACGGGACTCCCAGTCGCGACGGGCCTCGCTGGCCTCGGCCAGAGCACGCTCCGCGGCCGCGCCTTCCTTCGCCGCATCGTCGATCCTCGCCTCGACCTCGGCCAGTTCGCGACGACATTCGTCGAGACGGACCTCCATCTCGCCGATCTGTCGGGTCTCCTCGGCGATCTCCGCTTCGGCCTCCGCACGATGCTTGGAGACCAGGTCGATCCGCTGCTGGTTCTGTTCGAGCAGTCCCTGGGCGGAGAGCCTCTCCTGTTCGAGGGCGTGCTGGGCCTGCTGGATGCGATGCCGGGCGATCTCCGCATCCTGCTTCGCCTGTTCCAGCGAGGTCAGGCCGGCGGAGATCCGGTTGCGCTCCTGGTTGAGCTGGGCGAGCTGGCTCGTGAGCCCGGCCAGTCGCTGGTCGAACTCCGCCGACTGATCGAGGATGATCGCGACGCGAAGATCTCGACGGCGACCGTCCAGCTCGCGGAAGCGTCGAGCCTTCTCGGCCTGGCCTCGCACGATGCGAAGCCGCCGTTCGGTGCTGGAGAGCTTCTCCCGGACCTGGACGAGGTTTCGCTCGGCGGCGTCGAGCTTCCTCGCGGCCTCGACCTTCCGCTGTCGGAACTTCGCGACCCCTGCGGCCTCCTCGAGGATCGAGCGGCGCTCCATGGGGTTGGCCAGCAGCATCGCGTCGACCTTGCCCTGCTCGATGATCGAGTAGGCGTTGGTGCCCACGCCGGTGTCGAGGAAGAGTTCCTTGATGTCGCGAAGCCGGCAGCGTCGGGCGTTGATCAGATACTCGCTCCGGCCGTCGGCATAGAGCCGACGCGTCACGCCGACCTCGTCGCTGTCGACGGGGAGACGTCGATCCCGGACCCGGGTCCGATCGACCACGGCGTTGTCGCCGGTGGCCAGGGCGAGTTCCTCGTCCGTGCCGCCGAAGGCGTCGTTCTCGACCGTGTCCTCGGGGAGGATGCTGGACGGATCGGTGTCCGCCGGCGTCTCGGGACGTGGCGTGGCGAGGCGGGGATTCTCGAAGGTGAGCGTGACCTCCGCCATGCCCATCGGCTTCCGGGCCACGCTGCCGGCGAAGATCACGTCCTGCATCGCGGAGCCACGGAGGCTCTTGGCGCTCCGCTCTCCGAGGACCCACTTCACGGCATCGACGACGTTGCTCTTGCCGCAGCCATTGGGACCGACGACGCCGATGATGGGCTCGTCGAAGTCGAACTCCGTCCGGTCTGCGAAGCTCTTGAACCCCGAGAGGGTCAGTCTGGCAAGTCTCACTGCTACGACCTCCTGTCGTCAGTCGCCGGGCATCCCTGCCCGGCATGATGCGAGAATCGGATGCAGAACGTCATGCTGGAATCCAACCTCACCGTGGCACAGTATGGCGGCCAGGGCGGGCTCGATCAACCGCCTCCAGGCCATCGGGCTCCTCGTCCTCGTCGATCTCGATCAGATCGGACTCGAACTCCGGCCGCTCCTCCTCCTCCTCGGTCTCCCGGGCCATGAGGATGGCGGAGAGGACACGGTCCTGTTCGGCCTTGAAATCCGCCGGAATGAACCCGGCCCGCCAGAGCTGATGGATCGCCCCGATGGTCTCGCCGTAGCTGAGGCCGATGCCCGGAGCGGGGGCCTCGATGGTGCTCTGGTGGCCCATGTAGGCGATGAGCTCGGCCACCTCGGGAGAGACCATGTCGGTCTGAGGCGGGATCCCGTCGGCCTCCCGGAAGAAGATCTCCAGCTCCTCGTTGCCGGCATCGGCCTTGATGAGCAGCCGGTCGGTCCAGGCCTCGAGGAACATGGGGCGTTCGACCTCGAGGATCTTGCCGAAGAGGACGATCCGGGGCTCCCCGGTCTGAGCCACGTAGATCATCGGGGATTCGCTGGGCACGAGATTGAGCGTGAACTTCTCGTCGATGTCGTAGGCGAGCACGATCGGGTCGCGACGACGCTCCAGAGCCTCGAAGATCGCCAGCCTCACATTGACGTCCTCGTGGTCCAGAAGGGGCCTCAGGCCCACTTCGATGGCGGGATTGGCCCCCATGTCGGAGAGCAGGGCGATGGCTGCCAGCTGGGCCGTGGGACTGCCGTTCTCAGCCAGATCGATCAGATCGGCGGTGCAGGCGGCGTCGTCGAGCATCGCCCCGGCGGTGAGAGCCGCCAGGCGCGGCCCCTCCTCCGGGTAGTCGTAGAGATCCTGGAGCACGGGAATGGCCTTGGGGCCGACGGACTGCCACCGCCATCGTGCGACCTTGGCGTATCCGGGATTCGCGAGCACCGAGCGCTTGATCGCCAGGGCGATCGATTCAGCGGCCTCGGGGCGCAGGGCGGTGTGCTTGATCAGTTCGACGAACTCGTCGGTGTTCTCGTGGAAGCTCGGCGGCACCACGATCTGGATCTCGTCGCCGCTTCGACCGCGGGCGGTCTCGTCCGGCTGGCCGGGCTCCCGGGGGTATCTGGAGTTGATCGCGTTCTGAATGCGGGCGGCCCGACTGTGGCTGGTCACCGCCATCCGAAGCTTGAGCGGCATCGACTCGGTGATCGTCCCGCCATCGAGGATCCGGCCGGTCAATCGGTCCACGATGTCACGGCCGCTGCCGTCGGGGGTGGCGAAGGGATTGATGAAGATCGGCCCCTTGGCGGAGGCAAGGGCGCTGGCCTGACGCGATCCGGTCTGCAGGGCACCGGGTCGCAGATCGGCGGTGTAGAGCCGGCCTCCCTCGAGGCTCGTGGTGCTCGTCCCGGGAGCCGAATAGACCCGGACGTCGAAATGCTGGTCCTCCACCCCTCCGGGCGGAATGACGCCCTCGACGATCACCACCGCGGTGTCCTCGGAGTTGAGCATCGCTTCCGGCGTGACGTCGCCGAAGCCGGTCGCGGCGTTGCCGACCCCTCGCCGGGCCATCTCCTGGATCATCCAGCTTCGGACCGGCGCGGGCATGTCCCGGCTTCCCGTCCCACGAAGGCCGACCACCAGCCCGTATCCCCTGACCACGGTCGGGGCGTCGCCGACGAAGACGGCCTCGCTGGCGATCGTGCCACGCATGATCGGCTGGATGTCGATCTCGAAGTTTCGCCGTTCAAGAGTGGTGGCGGACTCCTTGCGATCGGCTCGCTCGACCATGTCGCACCCCGTGATCGCGGTGAACAGCATGGCCGCGAGCGGGAGGGAGAGGAGGTGTGAACTGGCCATTGCGGCGATGCTCCAGACAGGGGGGGTTGGAGCATTCTATCTGCCGGATGGGGTCCGGCTCCAGTGGCCCGGAGGGGCTCGGATGGGGGTCCCGGAAGGGATCGAAACGGGGTGAGGCGCAGTATCAGGAGGCCGACTGGCGAGCCAGGCGATCCCGGACTCTCAGAGCCACCAGGAGGGTGGCGACCACGGTGGCGGTGACGGCGGCAGCCGTCAGGTCGGCGGTCAGTTCAGGAGTCATCTGGGCCAGGGTCGGGCAGGCGTTCAGGACGGTGGTGGCGGGGGTGGTCATGGGTCGTCTCCTCGAGTGTTCCGGCCGAATCGGGGTGATCTCACACCAACCGGCTTCATCTCCGGGTAGACGCCGGATCACGGCTTGTGACGGGCTTCGGATGATTTCGCCTCAGGAAGACCGCAATCCCCCTCCCTGGGGCCTGAGACAGGAATGACGGCCACTGACCGGTCCCCTCGATCCGGGAGATCCGGATCCGGAATCCGACTCCGATCTCCGGCTGGGCGAGCCGTCTGGTGATCGGCTTGCCCGCTTCGAGCGGTGCCGGGAGGCCGAGGAGCCTGGTCTGCCGGGCTGCGAGTGCGGATGGAACCCACCATCGTCTTCCCGAGCGATCCGAGGGGTACGCTTCTCTTGTGAGTGCTTCCAGACGTCGACGACGGGGACGAGCCCGTGCTGATGGCCAGCCGCTGCCTTCCCGGGAGCTGGCGGGATTGCGGGAGCGGATCGTCCGGTCGGATGGCGGTTGGACGGCATCGATGCTTCGACGCGTGGGCGGCATCGAACGGGCCGCCTCCTCGGGACGGGACATGTCGCGGGCGACGGAGGCGATCCGACGCGAACTCACGAAGCTGGAGAACGATCGGGAGTCCCGACGCGAGAGGCCCTTCGACATCGAATACCCCGCGGAACTTCCGGTCAGCGGGGCGAGGGAGGAGATCGCCCGGGCGATCCGGGAGCACCAGGTGGTCGTGGTCTGCGGTGAGACCGGTTCAGGGAAGACCACCCAGATCCCGAAGATCTGTCTTGATCTGGGAAGGGGGGTCGACGGCCTGATCGGACACACCCAGCCCCGCCGTGTCGCGGCCCGGACCGTGGCCACCCGGATCGCCGACGAACTGGGCACGACGCTCGGGGAGGGCGTCGGTTACTCCGTCCGATTCAACGATCGCACCACGCCGCAGACGCGGGTGAAGCTGATGACCGACGGCATCCTGCTCGCCGAGACCGCCCGCGATCGTGATCTGCTCGCCTACGACACCATCATCATCGACGAGGCGCATGAACGAAGCCTCAACATCGACTTCCTGCTGGGCTATCTGAAGAGACTGCTCCCACGACGCCGTGATCTCCGGCTCATCGTCACCAGCGCCACGATCGATCCGGACCGGTTCAGCCGCCACTTCGGCGACGCTCCGGTCGTCCGGGTGTCGGGCCGGACCCATCCGGTCGAGATCAGATACCGACCTCCAGCGGGCGAGGATGCCGACGACGCCCTGGTCCGGGGGATCGTCGACGCGGTCGGGGAGATCGATGCCGCCGGACTCGAGGTTCCCGATCCCTCCGGTCTCCCCGACATCCTGGTGTTCCTGCCCGGGGAACGGGAGATCCGAGAGGCGTCCGAGGCCCTTGCGAAGGCCGAGCTTCCGGACACCGAGGTGGTACCCCTCTTCGCGAGGCTGTCGGTCGACAAGCAGGACCGGGTCTTCTCGCCGGGATCGGCTCGACGCATCGTGCTGGCGACCAACGTCGCCGAGACCTCGCTTACCGTTCCTCGCATTCGTGGCGTCGTGGACACCGGGCTGGCGAGAATCGCCCGCTATTCCCCTCGGCGGCGGGTTCAGCGTCTGCCCGTGGAACCGATCGCCCGTGCGTCGGCCGATCAGCGTTCGGGACGGTGCGGCCGCATCGCACCCGGGGTCTGCATCCGACTCTTCGCGGAAGATGACCTCCGCGGCCGCGACGAGTTCACGCCTCCCGAGATCCTCCGTTCAAGTCTGGCCAGTGTGATTCTCCGGATGACCGACCTGGGTCTCGGAGATCCGGAGACCTTCCCCTTCGTCGAGAAGCCCTCCGGCCGCCTGATACGCGACGGATACGAGACGCTCTACGAACTCGGAGCGGTCGATCGTCGTCGGGAACCGACCGCCCTCGGTCGCGATCTGGCCAGACTCCCCATCGACCCGAGGATCGGGCGCATGGTGCTGGCGGGCATCGACGAGGAGTGCCTGCCCGAGCTGCTGGTGATCGCCTCGGTGCTCACCGCGTCCGATCCGCGCGAACGCCAGGGAGACCGGGCCGGTTCGATCGCCGACGCGATGTTCAAGGATCCGAGCAGCGACTTCCTCTCCTTTCTGAGGATCTGGAAGGCGTGGACCGACGCTCGGGAGACCAGGGGATCCTCGGCTCTGAGAACCTGGACCCGCCGACATGGCCTGTCCCTGGTCCGGATGCGGGAGTGGCAGGACCTGCACGACCAGCTCCGACATCTTGCCGGAGATCTCCTCGCCCGACGATCATCGCAGGGTCGGAAGGGACGAGGACGTCCGGTGGTCGGACCGGTGAGGGAGGATCCGCCCGGCGGCGCGATCCACCGGGCGATCCTCGCAGGGCTGGTGTCCAACATCGGTCGTCGAGGGGAGCGTGGCGAGTACCGCGGCCTCATGGGTGGCACCTTCGAGATCTTCCCCGGCAGCGTGCTGCGACGACAGGACGCTCCCTGGATCGTCGCTGCGGAGATCGTGGAGACGTCTCGCCGCTGGGCCCGGACCTGCGCAAGGATCCGGGGCGACTGGATCGAGCGAGTGGCCCCGCATCTGGTTCGCAAGTCCCATTTCGAACCGCACTTCGTGCCCGAGACCGGATTCGTCTCCGCCTGGGAGCGGGTCACCTGTGGTGACCTCGATGCGGTGGAACGACGCCGGGTTCCGTATGCGCCGATCGATGCGGCCGCGGCCCGGGAGGTCTTCATCCAGCAGGCTCTGGTCGCGGAGGGGCTGAAGACCGACGCCCCATGGATGGATGAGAACCGACGACTTCGCGAAGGTCTGGCGAGGCTTTCGGATCGCGAACGGGACGTGGTGCCGGTCGACGAGGACGATCGCCTCCATCGCTTCTACGACTCGCGACTACCGGAAGGGATTCACAACGTCCCCGCATTCGAGGCCTGGCGACGGAAGGCCGAGCGGAGGGACCCATCGATCCTGCGGATGAAGGAGAGCGATCTCACCGATCAAGACCGCGAACGGCCGGATGCCGCCGCCTACCCGGATCGAATCGCCATCGGTGGAGTCGACGTCGGTCTCGCCTACCGTCATGAACCCGGGGACGACCGCGACGGCGTCACCGCCACGATCCCCCTCGAACTGCTGGGGCGTTTCGAACCGGCATCGTTCGAATGGCTCGTTCCCGGCCTGCTGATCGACAAGCTCGATGCTCTCGCCCGCAGTCTGCCGCGACGAATGCGCACGAGAATCATGCCCATCCTCGAGACCGCGACCGGAGCGGCGGAGCATCTACCGTTCGGCGAAGGGTCCCTCATCCGGGCCTACGCCGGGTACCTCTCGATGGTCGGAGGCGCCGAGATCCGTCCCGAGGACTTCCGGCTCGAGTTGCTCGAGCCTCACCACCTGATGCGTTTCGAACTCGTCGACGAGGAGGGGCGGATCCTCGCCTGCACCAGACGCTACGAGGAGCTGCTGGCCTCGCATCGGGATCGGGCCCGAGAGGCCTTCGAGGAATCGGTGGAGGTCTCGGTCGAGGACGACACCGCCTCGCGATTCGCAGCGATCAGGGATCGCACGTCATGGGATTTCGAAACTCTTCCCGAGGACGTGATCCTTCGCAGAGGGACCGCCACGATCATCGCCTATCCGGCGATCTCCGACGAGGGCGACCATGTCCGGGTCCGGGTGACCGACGATCGGACCACCGCGCTGGAACGACAGCGTCGGGGCGTGCTTCGTCTGCTCGCCCTGCAGGTCGGGGATGCGATCCGTCATCATCTCGATCATCTGCCGGATCTCGAACGCCTGAGACTGGCCGCATCCAGCCTGGAGTCCGGACCCGCCTTCACTCGCGGCCTCTCCGATCTCGCGATAGCGGTCGCGGTGCGGGGCGCCGATCTCGCGATGGTCCGTGACGAGGAGGCCTTCGTCGATCTCGACGACGTCGTCCGTCGCGATCTCTGGCCCTCCCTTGAACGCGCATGCGACCTCGTCGAACCGATCCTTCAGACCCGCCAGTCGCTGCTGATGGATCTGGAGTCACCCGGACCGGCGTCCTGGGCGGATGTTCGTCGGGACGAGCAACGACATCTGGAACGACTCGTGCCGCCGGGTTTCGCCGGGTCGACCCCTCCCGAGCGACTGGAACACCTGCCACGCTATCTGGAGGGGGCGAGGCGACGACTTGATCGCCTGCGAGGAGCCGGACTCGAGCGCGATCGGGACCGGCGAGAGGAGTTCGAGGGATGGCGGCGACTGCACGAGGCGCGGTGCCGGGACCTGGATCGCCTCGGACGAATCGATCCGGGCATCGAGGCGTTCGGCTGGCTGCTGGAGGAATACCGGATCCAGCTCTTCGCCCAGGAGCTGGGGACCGCGGTCAAGGTGTCTCCCGCGATCCTGAAGGATCGGTGGCGGCGTCTCGATGCCTGAGGCGGCTCACCGGGCGCTTCGCGACTCCATCGCCCGTCCCGCAGCGACCAGGTACGCCTCGCTCGGAAGCGCCCAGGGACGGAACTTCTCGATCGTGCCTCGCTCGTCGCTGTAGAGCAGCCCTCGATTGGCCCCGAGCATCGATGCGGCGGGGGAGTCGATGAGGGTGCTGGAGTCGGTGGCTCCGACCTGGAACATCGCCCGCTGATCGAAGGCCCGCATCGTCTGGCGATCCACGGACCGTTCCAGGGTCGACACCGTGTCCGCCCAGACGAGGGTGTGGATGCCGTGTTCGGGCCCCTCGCGAAGGATCTCCCCGAACACCCGGTCCGGAGTCGGTGGCCCCTCGTCGGTGGAGAATCCGAAGTCGTCCTCGGCTCGACGCAGGATCCGGAAGCGCTGGAGCCCGTGCACCATCAGCAGGATCGTCGAACCGTTGGTGTCGCCCTCCTCGATCCGGCGGGCGAGTTCGGCTCCGATCTCCAGAACGGCATCGCCGGAACCTCGGAAATCCGGCTGGTCGATCCGGTGGGGCAGATGGCCGGCCACCGATTCGAGGAATCCCGCATTCGGATCGTCCGCCGTGGTGCCGTCGAGCACGACGCATCGCAGATCGTCGGTCCGGTGTGCCGCGCAGGCCGCGATCAGCATCGCGGAGCTGATCGCCAGCGAGGGTTCGTCCTGTTGTCCGACCAGAACGAGGTTGGATCCGGCCTGCCGTCGAAGGGTCGCGGAGGTCGGATCCTTGATCGCCACCGCGTCTCCGAGCCAGAGCGGGATCGACGTGGGACGGGTGGCGGGATCGGTCTCGATCATGGTGCGCAGCGGCCGGTTCTCGGCGAGGATCGCCGGAGCGTTCCCCTCGAAGACCACGCAGGATCCCCGTTCGATTCCACGCTCCTCGGCAAGCTCGGCCACTCTGGAGAGGTACCGCTCCCGGGTCTCGTCGGGAAGCCAGCAGACCTGGAATGGACTGTTGCCCTCCACCAGTCCGCCCTGGTCGTTGTAGATCGCCTCGCCGGGACGGGACAGCAGTCGGGCGGCGACGTTGTCGTCGGAGAGGATGAGCATCGAATCCTGCTCGTTGCACGCCAGCGCGATCCGCACGCCCATCTGGCCCATCGTGGAGCGATTCAGGGAATAGGCGCCGCCGAGGGTCTGGGATCCGAGCAGCACGTGCATGCCGAAGGCCCGACCCTGCCGCACGAGTCGATCCAGCAGCAGCGATGCGTCCTGGCTCACCTTGTCGTCATCGACGAAGAGCTCCTGGAACTCGTCGATGACCAGCACCACCCGCGGCATCGGATCGTCCGGTCGTCGGGACCGCCAGCCCGCGAGGTCCTGCACGCCCTCGGCCCGGAACATCTCGCCGCGTTCGGAGAGTTCCGCATCCAGCCCCTGAAGCACGGACAGCCCGAACTCGCGATCGCTCTCGACCGCGACGGACCGGGCGTGAGGGAGTCGATGGGTCGCGTAGGTCTTGAACTCGACGCCCTTCTTGAAGTCGACGAGGTGGAACTCGACCTCGTCGGGAGAGTGCCAGCAGGCGAGGTTGGTGATCAGGGCGTGAAGCAGCGTCGACTTGCCGGAACCGGTCTTGCCCGCGACCAGGGCATGCTGGGCGGTTCCGACCCCGAGCACGAGCTCCTGAAGACGGGTCGCTCCCGCCCGGCCGAGGGCGACATGGACGTCGCGGGTGGTGGATCGGGTCCAGAACTCGTCGTCGGATGGAGCGATCGTCTCGAAGGGCACCTCCACCCGTCCGGCATCCCGGGCGGCTCGGCCGACCTGGTGGGCGAATGAGATCAGCAGATCGTCATCGGGCCCCGGATCCGGAGCGAAGGCAAGGTCCTCGAGACCGTCGGTGTCGAAGATCATGCGGCCTTCGTCGGAGCGGATCATCACCGCGTGCCTCTCGAGGTCGGTGATGTCGAACTTCTCGGGGACCTCCGCCCGCCGATCTCGGAGGACGATGGTGAAGACGCCGCACCGCGGTCCGCTCTGCAGGATGCTGGCAAGCCGTCTCGCCGATTCCTCGGTGAAATTCGCGGGGAAGTCGGCGATCACCAGGAATCGATACGGCTCAGCGATCTCTCCGGCGGCCTCGTTGTACGCGTCGATGGTGGGAAACTCGTTGCGGAGATACTTCTGGATCACCGTCTCCATGTGCTCGGTGATGTCAACGAGCCGCTGTTCGATCTGCCGGGATTCGGTCCAGATCCGATCCCCGACCATGCCGGGAAGCTCGTCCTCCAGGTGCATGAAGCCGGCGAAGTTCTGGCCCAGGCCGATCGGATCGAAGATGCTGAAACGGGCCTTGCCCGGGGGGACCGAGGCCAGCAGCCGCATCATGATGCCGCGAAGAAGATCCAGTCCGGTCTCACGGTGATCCGGATCGACATCCAGCACGAGGCTTGCCCTTGAAGGCAGGGAGATCACCGCGGGGATGTCGATCACGTCCTCGTGCTCGAGCTGCAGACGCGGGTCGGTCGGGACGCCGCCCTCGATCCGGGTCCGGTCGAACTTCAGATTCCCGACACGGATGGCGGGAGGCGGTGCGGACGCGGGGGTCCATGACCGCCATGCCGGATCGGTGAAGGGAGGGAATGCCGTCCGCATGTCCTCGCAATGGTCTCCGAGAGCGCCGAGATGGCGATCTATCCCGGCGTGCCATCGGGACTCCAGGTCCTGCCAGTCGCGGGCCGCCTCCTCCTCGATGGTGCGTTCGGCTTCGGCATGACGATCCTGCTCCTCCTGCAGCGCCTCGCGATGGGTTCGCTCGATCGCCTCGGTCACCTCGACGATCTCGGCGTTCGCGGCCTTGATCTGCTCCTCACGGATCGAATCGGTCTGGGCGAGCTTGATGGGAAGACGTCGTTCGATCTCCGCGAGCTTGACCCTGGCCTTCTCCTTCGCAAGGTCCCCGATCGGTTCGAATCGGGTCCGGGCCTGTTTCAGATCCCGATCCCGGGTCTCGGCCAGAGCCTGTTCCTGTTCGGCTCGTCGGACCCGGCCCGCCTCCTCGGCGATTTCGGCCGCGAAGCGGGCCAGCTGGGCGGCGCGGTCGTACGGCCTCCATGCCGCCACCACCTCCCGCCTCGCCACGATGTACAGCACGAAGAAGACCAGAAGGAACACTCCCAGTCCGACCGAGGCGCCTACCCCGACGGGACCGGATTCGGTTGATGAGAACATCGCTCCCAGGCCCGCCCCCGCACCGATGAAGAACGCGGCGGGAAGCACGAAGATCGGACCGCGGAAGAGCCGGGGAAGTCTGAGTCTGCGAAAGGATTCCGCGGCGGCGGATGCCTCTCCGAAGGTTCGTCTCATGACCTGCAGGGGAGCGAGCTGCGCCTCGCTGCGGTCCTGATGGTCGAGCTCGATCGCCCGAGGCCTGGGCTGTCGATATCGCCTGGTCTCCCTGATCATCCGGAGATCGAGCTCGTCGAAGTCGGCCATGGTGTTGCCGATCTCGGTGCGAAGCTTGTCGAGATCCTCCCGTGGCCGGGTCTCGTTGGCCTCGAAGACCGTCTCGGCAAGCCAGGTCGCCTCCTCGAGCGCGGTTCGAGCGGCCTCCTTGTTGCTGGCGAATCGTCGACGGATCCGAATCCGCATGTCCTCGGCCTGCTTCTCCAGATCCGATCGGGTCGACTCCCAGGTCCGCTCGGCGGAATCGATCGCGTCCTGATGACGGAGCTCGGCGGCGGCCAGATCATTGGTCCGCGTCTCGTCGATCCGGTTCGATTCCGAACGGTGCCGTTCGGATTCCTCCCTGACCCGGGTCTCGAGAGCTCGGCGATGCTCTTCGGCGGCCTCGGTGGTCTCCTTCGTCAGACGATCGGCGGCATGACGCACCTCCGCGATCTCGGCGAGGAGATCCGGCGAAACGGGGCCTGGTTCGCGTTCACGGGACTCGGGCATCGGTCAGCGGTCTCCACATTCCCTGCGGGCCTGGCCGATCATCGACTCGATCTTCTCCATCGCACCAACCGTGGATCTGATCCGCAGTTCGATGGGGGCGAGGCGACGTCGCTCGAACGCCTGGGAGACCGGGTCCCTCCATCGTTCGTTGGTGCGTCCCCATGCGATCATGAGATCACGGAACTCTCCATGGATTCTCAAACGGGCCGAGGTCATGCTCACGGGGCGGGCTCCTGTCGGTCCTTGGACGGGACCGTTCCGGTCTCCTCTTCGTCGGGTTCGTCCTCGCTCGCCGGAACCTCCATCGTCGCCGAGGCGGTGCGCCGGGTGCTCTCCGCCTCGTCCTCGGTCGGCCCGAGGAGCCGTGCGAGTTCCGGGGCCGGCATGGAGGTGTAGGCCTCGAGATTCTCGCTCATCTTCCGGAGGAGGCCGATCGCGTGGGGAAGATCGTGGTCGAGGGCGGTGGCCAGGGGGGAGACCGCCGCCTTGTACAGGGTGCGTTCACGGTCCAGACGGCGAATCCAGGTGCGGGTCGCCTCGAGTCCTCGTCGGGCCTCCTCGAGGTGCCTTTCGGCCCGCTGGAGGTTCTTCCGCTCGTCGGAGTCACCGGCTCGTCCTCCCTTGGCGGAGGTCTGCATCTGCTTCCGGTAGAGCTCGCTCCTGGCCCGGGTGAGGAGCTCCTGCCGCTTTCGTATCTGGCGGTTCCAGTGCCCGATCCGGTCGCGATCGAGCCAGAGGATGGTCTTCTCCAGATCCGATTCGGCCTCGAGCAGGGCGGCGCGGCCGGCATCGACGAAACCCGCCAGAGTGGCGCGAAAGGCATCGATGACCTCGATCGATCGGACGTCGGCTCGTTCGTTGCTCATGGGAGTCCGGACAGCGGGTCACCGCTGCTGCAGGTAGTCCTCGATTCTCTGAGCCTTTCGGAGCAGGAATGGGATGTGGACCTCCGAGGCCTTCATGAAGCGTTGAAGGGTCTTCATGGTGGCGTCGAACTCCTCTTCGAATTTCGCCTGTTCCTGGTCGCGCCAGGACTGGGCGAGCGTGCCCATGCGGGCCTGCATGGTCTGCATCTGCCCCTGGATCTCGTTGTTGAATCGCTTCAGATCGTGGGCGAAGCGACGAATCTCCCCGGGGTCGGCGACGGCCTTGGCCATGTGGGTTCTCCGATGATGTTCAAGATTGTACCGGCTCGTCCGGGGTACCCTTCGACGAACCCGTCCAGAGGATCCGATGAACACAGCGAATATCGTGGGCAACGACAGGATCCCGGCCATCGAGGGCCGGGAATTGCAGGTTCTCGACCCGGCCACGGACGAGCTCGTCGCCACCGTGCCCGACAGCGGGCCGGAGGAGACCCGCCGGGCGATCGACGCCGCGGCCTCCGCCTTCGAGCAATGGAGGCTCGTGCCGCCCTCGGAGCGAGCCGAGGTTCTCCTCACATTCGCCGATGCCCTGAAGACCGATCGGGAACGACTGGCCTCCATTCTGACCCGCGAGCAGGGTAAGCCGCTCGCTGAATCAAGGGCGGAGATCGACTACGCGGCCTCCTTCCTCCCGGTGGCCGCGGAGGCCGGCGTGGAGATCCTGGAGGAACGGGTCGACATCCCCGGCAAGGACGTCCGGGTGCTGCAGCGGCCCGTCGGCGTGACCGCGGCGATCACACCGTGGAACTTTCCGATCGCGATGCTGGCGAAGAAGACCGCTCCCGCGATGGCCGCCGGATGCGTCCAGGTGATCAAACCGGCCGAGCAGACGCCGTTGAGCGGGATCGCGTTCGTCGAACTCGGACTGGAAGCCGGCATTCCGCCCGGGGTGCTCAACGTGGTGACCGGCACGCCCGGCCCGATCGGCGACGCCCTTCTCGCGGATTCCCGGGTTCGGAAGATCTCGTTCACCGGTTCGACCGAGGTCGGGCGGCATCTCATGCGAGGTGGGGCGGAGAACCTTCTCCGTCTCTCCCTCGAGCTCGGCGGTCATGCTCCGATGATCGTGTTCGAGGATGCGGACCTGGATCGCGCGATCGAGGTGGCGATGAAGGCGAAGTTCCGCAATGCCGGTCAGACCTGCATCAGTCCCAACCGCTTCCTCGTGCATCACCGCCTGCACGACGCTTTCGTGGAACGACTCGCGGACGCCGCCTCGAACCTGGTGTCGGGGCGCGGCGATCGCGACGGCGTCGATCTGGGCCCCCTCATCGATGATGTGGCGGTCGCCAAGGTCTTCGACCACATCGACGATGCCCTGGCCCGGGGCGCAGAGATCGCCAGCGGCGGGGGGCGGCGGAATCCACCCGGTCTGACCGACCGCTTCCCGGAACCAACGGTGCTCCTGAACACCGGTCCCGGGATGCGGTGCTGGCACGAGGAGACCTTCGGGCCGGTCTGTCCGGTTCGAAGCTTCACCGACGATGAGGAGGCCATCGAACTGGCGAACCGTTCCGACCACGGCCTCGCCGGGTACGCGGTCACCGACGATCCCGTCCGGATCGAACGGATCGCCAGAGATCTCCAGGCCGGAATCATCGGCGTCAACGACGGGGCACCCGCCGTCGCCTCGGTTCCGTTCGGAGGGATCCGACATTCCGGGTTCGGCCGGGAAGGAGGCCGGTGGGGGGTGCTCGAGCATCTCGAGACGATCACCGTCTCCCGGATCCCCTGACTCCCTCGAACATGACCACGGCCTTCGAGAAGGAGACCGGGCGACCCTGAAGGTCGCCCGGTCGGAGCGTGCATGGCTGGATGATCGAATGCGCCCGTCTCACTCCTCGCCGTTGAGGAAGTTGGCGAGTCGCTGTCGACGGATCGGATGCTGGAGCTTCCGAATCGCCTTGCTCTCGACCTGGCGAACCCGTTCCCTGGTGACCTTGAAGATCCTGCCGACCTCCTCGAGGGTGTAGGTGTAGCCGTCGCCGATGCCGTAGCGAAGCTTGAGGATCTCCCGTTCCCGATAGGTGAGGGTCCGGAGGACGTCGTTGATCCGCTGCTTCAGCATGTCGCTGGTGGCCGAATCCGAGGGCGACTCCTGTCGCTCGTCCTCGATGAAGTCGCCGAAGTGGGAGTCCTCGCTCTCGCCGACCGGCCGATCGAGACTGATCGGATGGCGGGAGATCTTCATGACCCGCCTTGTCTCCTCGATCGGCATCTTCGCCTTGACCGCGATCTCCTCGACGGTGGGCTCGCGACCGAGTTCCTGGAGCAGGGTCTTCTGGATGTTCCGGAGCTTGGACATGGTCTCGATCATGTGGACCGGGACGCGGATGGTCCGGGCATGGTCGGCGATCGCACGGGTGATCGCCTGCCGGATCCACCAGGTGGCGTAGGTCGAGAACTTGTAGCCGCGCTTGTACTCGTACTTGTCGACCGCACGCATGAGGCCGGTGTTGCCCTCCTGGATGATGTCCAGGAAGGGGAGTCCGCGGTTGCGGTACTTCTTGGCGATCGAGACCACGAGACGAAGGTTGCCGCCGGAGAGGTCTCGCTTGGCCTGCTCGTACTCCTCGAAGACCTTCTCGATCTCCCGGACCCGCTCGGCGAGTTCCTCGGGCTGCTCGAGAACGAGGTTTCGAAGGCCCTCGCGCTCCTCCCGCATGACGAACACGTCCTCGGGGTCGTAGCGGTCGGGGTGCTTCTCCGCCTTCTGGATGCGCTTCTGGAGATCACGCATCTTCTTGTTGACGGCCTGGAGCTTGCGCATGAGGGGCTGGATCCGGCCGGTCCGGAGGCAGCACTCCTCGAGGAGGGTGCCGATCCGGCGACGTCGCTCCTCCATCTCCGCCCTCAGGGCACGGGCCCGGGCCTCGGTGCAGCCGGGCTGTGAGAGGCGTTCCCAGCACTCCTCGTTCAACTCGAGGAGCTGGCGGACCGTGCTGCTGTTGAAGGGGATGCGAAGCGCGACCTTCTCCTTGGCGTTGTCCTCGGCGGTCGAGATCCTCATGGTCCGGTCGAACGGGAGCTGGCCGTCGTGCACCTGCTGAAGCACTTCGATCGCCTGGCGACCCGCGTAGTCGCTCTCGAGGGTCATGCGGCGGAAGAACATCCTGGTCGTCTCGATCTTCTTCGCCAGACGGATCTCCTGCTCCCTGGTGAGCAGCGGGATGGTTCCCATCTGAGTCAGGTACATCCGGATGGGGTCGTCGATGCGCTTCGAGCCCTGCTCGGCGATGGCCTGCTCGACCGCGGCCTGGGTCTCGGCGTCATCGAGGAGTTCCGGTTCGCCCTCCTCGGTCTGGGTCGCGGGCGTGGTGCTCGACGCGGTCTCTCCGAGATCCTCGCCGTCGTCGAACGGGTTGCGTTCGGAATTGCTCTCGCCCTCCTCCTCGATCATCTGGACCTTCGGGGCCCGGGCGGTCTTCCGCTCGTTGTCCCTCTGGAACTTGAGGTCCGTCTGCAGGTCGGCGGGCATCTGGTCGAGGCCGCGTCGTCGACGTTCGATCTCGTCGATGAGCTCGATTCCGTCGAGCCGAACGACCATCATGAACGCATCGATCGCGTCCGGATCGACGTAGCAGTCGGGAAGGCAGGTGTTGATCTCCTCGTAGCAGATCCAGCCGCGATCACGGCCGACACGAACGAGTTGCTTCAGAACTGGATGGGGATCGAGGGGAAGAGGCAGCACGCGTTGCTCCAGTTGGGACGACGGCCAGGAGCCGTCCGGAGGAGGGGATCGATCACGGCAGGTCGTGATCGTGAGATGATTCGTGATCCGTGGTGTCGGACGGGTCGGTCCGATCCACGGGTGGGCCGGAATTCCGATCGGGGGAGTCGTATCCCCCGGTCATTCCGGAACGACGTCGTTTGATTGCGGCCGGATCCGAGCCGGCGGCCCGGATCCGCTCGAGGGCGGCAGCGGCCTCGTCCGCGGAACGGACCGGCCGGGAGGCGAGGTCGGCGCGGTCGGCGAGCACGATGTCGCGGTCGATCGCCGCGATCAGTTCCCGGCAGGCCTCCTCGAGCAGGGGCCCGGGATCCGAGACGGCGGGGTCGCCGAGATCGCGGATCTGGCGGTATCCCTCGGCGAAGCAGCCCGCGACGATCCGCGAGAGGCCGACGTCCTCGATGGAGGCGACCAGATCCGATCCGTCGGGCACGTGCCCGTCGGCGGCTCCGTCGAGGATGCATTGCCATGCGCTGCGGCACGGGGGATCCTCGAACTGCATCGCCTCGAAGCGCTCGACCACCGGGCGGGCACCGTCCCCGAGATCGATCGGCCGAGTGGCAAGGGCGGGTTCGGCGAGCACGAGACGGAGGAGGCCCTCCTCGGCGCGACGGCGCCGGCCGTGGGCCCTCAGGATCGGTTCCGCGACATCCACCGGAGCGGAGTCGGGAGCGTCGGCGACCATTCGCGCCGGACGCGGCGTACCCTCGCGTTCGAGCATCCCCACTTCGACGCCGAGCACTCCGGCCAGATGCTGGAGCACGAACTTGCGTCGCACTCCGGCGAGGCCCTCCAGCCCGAGCCCGTCGAGCCGACGAAGCACCTCGTCGACCACCCGCTGCCTGGCGGTCACGCCGGAGGAGTCACGAAGGCGGTCGCGGAAGTCCTTGACCAGCGACCTCAATGCGTCCTCGGATTCGTCGATCGCGGTCTGGAACCGCGCGGGGCCGTCCTCGCTCCGAAGCAGCTCGTCCGGATCGAGTCCCTCCGGCAGCGAACAGAGCCTGATGTCGACCTCCGACGCGAAGAAGACCTCGACCGCGCGGTCGGCGGCCCGGCGACCTGCGGCGTCTCCGTCGAAGAGGAGCACCACCGTGTCACAGAACCGGGCGAGCCGATCGGCATGCTCCCGGGTGAGGGCGGTGCCGAGGGTCGCGACCGCGTTCTCGAAGCCATGCCCGTGCAGGGCCATGACGTCGGTGTAGCCCTCGCATACGATCGCGGTCCTCGTGCGGGCGATCGCCCGGGAGGCCAGATCCAGCCCGTAGAGGGTGCGGCCCTTGTGGAAGACCTCGCTCTCGGGGCTGTTGAGATACTTGGGCTCGTCGTCGGGATCGATCCGGCGGGCTCCGAAGGCCACGGGGCGGCCGAGTTCGTCGCGGATCGGGAAGATCAGACGGTTTCGGAAGTTGTCGATGAGGGTGCCGCGACTGGACGGTCTGAGCAGTCCCGCGGCTTCGAAGACCTCGGGGGAGGGCACCGGATCTCCATCGACCAGCTGTCCGGAGGCGGATCGCTCGGCGACCCGGTCGGCGAGCGTCGACCAGGCATCGGGGGCGAGACCGAGGCCGAAACGCTCCGCGAGCTCGGGGGAGATGCCTCGCTCGTCGAGAATGCGGCGTCCTTCGACCCCCGCATCCCCGGAAAGCATGCGGATGAAGAACGTGGCCGCGAGTCGGTTGGCCCGGAGGATCTCGGTGCGACGCGTGACCTCGGCCTCGTCGCGGCGCGGGCCGCGAGTGAGCTCCAGTCCGGCCCGGGTGGCCAGGGTCTCCAGCGCCTCCCGGAACTCGATCCGGTGGTAGTTGATGAGGAAGTCGATCGCATTGCCGTGGGCACCACAGGCGAAGCAGTGGTAGAAGCCCTTCGCGGGGACCACGCACATCGAGGGACGACTGTCGTCGTGGAAGGGGCAGATGCCGACGAACTCCGCACCCTTGGGCTCGAGGCGCACCTGCTCTCCGATCACCGCCACGAGATCGGTGGCGGCGAGGATCCTGTCCCGGTCGTTGTTGTACTGGCCTGCGGACACGGTGCGGAACCTCGGTGAAGAACCGAAGGGAGGAGGAGAGGCGCCCCCGAAGGGGACGTACAGGGATCGCACCGAGGACGCACCGGCCTCCGGACGGAGGTCGGCGATGACCGGCGTTCACCGAGGCGGAGCATCGGTGACAGGAATCCGGAACCCGAGGGGCGGGTGGACCGGAGGTCGGACGTTCATGTCGGATCGGTGCGGAACGCTTCGGGTCGGAGTCCTGTCCGAGTCGATCGAGGACGAGGGCGGCCGATGGACCTGGGCGCTGTCGGTCGCGGCGAGGGGTGCGTGTTCCGCCCTGGAGGTTGGAGGAGGGCTGGAACGGTGATGCCGCTGGCGGACGAGGAAGAGTATCGTTCAGAAGGCTGGAATCAACACCGAATACCGGAAGAAATTCCGGATTTTCGGGGTTGGAGTGGTTTTCGGAAGCGGGGCTTCGGGAAACGAGCCTGCAGGAGTCCGGGAAGGCGGATCAGCCCGCCGCGGCCTTCTGTTCGCGGGTGTAGGTGTACTTCCGCTTGGCAGGCTTCACGACCAGGCCCATCCTGATCGCCTTGGTCGACGCGTAGACCCGCTTGGGGGCCCCGTCGATCAGGCAATTGACCTTCTGGAGGTTGGGCTTGAAGGTTCGCTTGGTCTTGGAGGTGATCTTGATACCGACGCCACCGAGGTACTTCGGACGTCCGCGGTAGGTCTTCTTGTGGCCGGAACTGGTCCCGGTTCCAAGGAAATGGCATCGACGAGGCATGACTGCGTCTCCAAGAGTGAAGCCGGGCAGTATACGAGATCCCTGCGAATCGGCAAGCCGCCGATCGGCCATCAGCCCGTTTCAGGCCGGGTCGGCCCATCGTCCCCGGGGGAGAGCAGGCCGGCCAGGGCGAGGCAGGCTCGAAGCAGACGATCATCTTCGTCCGAGAACGAATCGGGCTCGAAACTGTCCAGATCGAGGACGGTGTCCGCCGGATGAGGGCCGTCCGTCCCCAGCCGGAGGGGGATCACGATTTCGGATCGATCCCGGGGATCGCAGGCGATGTAGTCGGCCCCGAGTTCGGAGACATCACCCACGATCCTGGTCACCCCGCGAACCAGGGCCTGGCCGCAGACTCCGTGGAGGCCGATGGGGGAGCAGGCTGGCCGATCGCGTCGAGGTCCCAGCAGCATCGCGTCCGGGTCGTGCGGATCGATGGCATAGAAGCCCAGCCAGCTGACCCCCGTCTTCTCGAGGTGACGCCAGGCGAGCTCCACGAAGGTGTCGAGTCGGGTTGCGATCGAATCGGAGGGGGCGGTCTCCGCCAGCGACTGTTCGAGGCGTCGATAGGCCTCTCGCCGCGACGGATTCACGCCGACTCCTTGCTCCGACGGGCCATGCGTTCCAGGTCCGCCCCGTTCTCGACGGCATCGGGATCGATCACATAGACGACCCCGTCGTTGTCCTGTTCGGGGAGGTCGTAGAGCAGGTCGACCATGATCTCGTCCATGACGGCCCTCAGGGCCCGGGCACCGGTGTCCCGCTTCATGGCTCGTTCGGCGATCATGTTCAGGGCCTCGTCATGGAATTCCAGCTCGGCGCCCTCGAGGGAGAACAGGTGCTGGTACTGCTTGACGATCGCATTCCGGGGTTCGGTGAGGATCCGAACCATCGCGGAGCGATCGAGAGGCTCGAGCGGGCAGACGATCGGAAGACGGCCCACGAGCTCGGGGATGAGGCCGAACTCCAGGATGTCCTCGGGCACGACCCGCGAGAGGGCGGTGCTGTCGTCGGTGGCATCGCCGTCGACAGCCCCGGCGAAGCCGATGCGGCTGGAGCCGAGTCGCTTGCGGATGATGTCCTCCAGACCGACGAAGGAGCCTCCGCACACGAAGAGCACGTGAGAGGTGTCGAGCTGGATGTACTGCTGTTCCGGGTGCTTTCGCCCGCCCTGGGGGGGGACGTTGGCGACGGTGCCCTCGAGCATCTTCAACAGCGACTGCTGCACGCCCTCGCCCGAGACGTCACGGGTGATGGACACGTTGCTGCTGGTCTTGCCGATCTTGTCGATCTCGTCGATGTAGATGATCCCGCGCTGGGCGGTCTCGAGGTCGTAGTCGGCGGCCTGAAGCAGCTTGAGCAGGAGGTTCTCCACGTCCTCGCCCACGTAGCCGGCCTCGGTCAGGGTGGTCGCATCGCCGATGGCGAAGGGGACGTTGATGATCCTCGCCAGGGTCCGGGCGAGGAGGGTCTTGCCGGTACCGGTGTGACCGATCAGCAGCACGTTGGACTTGTCGAGTTCGACCTCGGAATCCTCGACTTCCGCGTGCATCAGTCGCTTGTAGTGGGTGTGCACCGCCACCGCGAGGGAACGCTTCGCCCGATCCTGTCCGATCACGTACTGATCGAGGAATTCGCGAAGCTGTCGGGGGGTCGGAATGGAGCTGAAGAGCGGACGACCGCGATCGACGCGGCGACGCTCCTGCCGGAAGATGTTCTGGCAGAGATCCGTGCAGTTCGTGCAGATGTAGACGTCACCGGGGCCTTCGACCATCGGACCGACCTCGCGGGAGGTCTTGCCGCAGAAGGAGCAGGTGGTGATCTTCCGTCCCCTGAATCCGCTGCCATTGCCGCCACCACCGCCGGTGGGGCCACCGCCGTTGGATCCGCCGCCGCCGGGGCCACCGGGGCCGCCGGGGCCACCACCGGAAGGGCCGTCCCCGCCACCCTGAGGGGGCTGGGGCGTGGAGGCGTTCGGAACGGGCACCGGGCGTCGGGCGGAATGTCGAGGTTCGCCCTGACTGCTGGGATCGGAACTGCGTGGCATTCGTACTCTCGGGAACGGTGCGGTGATGATTCGGAGCCGATGCACGGCCGGAACCGGGGCTCGCTGATTGTATCGGGAGCCCGGTGGCACGGCTCCACCGGAATCCCGGTTCCTTCTTCGATCAGACCCCGTCCGGCGGTTCCGAATCGGTGCGATTCCGTCTGGGAGGGGGGATCGCTCCGGAAACCCGGCTCTCGGACCTCGATGGCGAGCCACCGTCGATTCCGCGGACCTTGCCGAGCATCTTCTCGCGGGCGTTCTCGAACTCCTCGAGGGTGAGTTCGCCACGTTCATGCATCAGTCGAAGGTCCTCGAGGGTGAATCCGATCGACACCCCATGGTCCTGATGTCGATATCGGCGGCGAGCGATCAGCGCGATGGTGCCTCCCGCGAGGATCACCACCACGAGAATTCCGCACACGACGATCACCGACTCGAAGAGTCCGACTCCGGAATCGACCGCGGCACCACCGAATCCGGCGCCCGAGGCCGACACCGCCGACGCGAGGACCGGGATTGTCCGGGCCGCGAGCATCGGGAAGGGAACTCGACGGCCGGATGCCGTCATGAGCCGGCCGCGGCCTTCTTGCGATCGGCGACCTTCTTCTCGACCTGCTCGTTCCATTCGTCCGCAGGCATCTCGGTGACCTTCGCGGTGTCGACGATGCGATCGGCGGCCTTGGCCTGCTGGATCGACATCGCGACCTCGCGGATGCGTCCGGTGCGGGAAAGCTCGGTTCGAACCTCGTCGGGGCGGACCCGCTGTGCCGCGGCGATCTCTGCGATCCGACCGTTGATCTCGGCCTCGCCGACGTTCACTTCGAAGTGCTTGGCGACCCGCGTCATGATGAACATCAGGCGGAGGCGGTCCCGGGAGTATCGATCGCTCTCCGACCGCATCTCCGCAAGCTTGAGCTCCACCTCGTTCTCGTCGAGTCCACGTCCCAGCAGGTCGACCCGCTGCTGTTCGACGAGGTTCGCGGCCTGGGCCTCGCTGACCTTCGGGGGGACTTCGAAATCGATGTTGTCGAGCAGCCACTCGTAGACCTGCTCGCGTTCGGCCGATCGCTGCTCGGAGTCGCGGCGGTTCTCGAGGGCCAGCCGGAGCTGCTCCTTGAGTCCGGTCTCGTCGTCGAGCCCGAAGCGTTCCACGAGTTCGGAGGTCTCCAGAGGAGTCACTCGTTCCGCGTCCTTGATGTCGAAACGCACGCTGACCTTCTTGCCCCGGATGTCCTCTCGTTCGAATGATTCCGGGCCGACGGTGTCGAACTCGACCACGTCGCCGACCTTCCTGCCGGTCAGGTGGGTGGCGAGATCCTCGACGAGCAGTCCGAGGAACTGTCCCTTGCCCTCGTCCTCCTCGGCGGGGACGACCGCGACGGCCTTCTCGTGCTCGAAGAAGGGCTCGTCGGAACCCTCGACCCGCACCACCACCTCGCCGACCATCCGGTCCAGCGGCTCGAAGGGGCCTTCGATGCGGGCGGGAGCACCGAAGCGGTACCGGTTGCGGACCACCTCGGCGTCGATCATCTCGTCGGTGACCTCCATCATCGGCTTGGTGACCGGGACGCCTTCGAGGTCGGGAAGCTCGAAGTCCGGCACCACCTCCACCGAGACGGTGAACACGAAGTCGGTTCCGGATTCGACCATGGGGACCGAGTCCGGGTCGCCGAAGTCGGGGTCGCCGATGATCTCGATCTCGTTGTCCTTGATCGCCTGCTGGAAGGCATCCGAGATCAGCTGGCCCCGGGTCTCGTTCCGGATGTTCTCACCGAAGCGCTTCTCGAGGATGGCCCGAGGGACCCGTCCCTTCCGGAAGCCGGGGATCGCCGCCTCGTTGGCGACGTTGCCGAGCTGGAGTTCGAGCCGATCGTCCACCGCGGCCGCCGGAATCGTCACCTTGAGGGTCCGGCTGCAGGGGCCTGACTCGGTGATCTCGACCTGAGGTTCGAAGCCGCCACCGCCGTCGAAGGAGAAATCGCTCATCGTGCTCGGAATCCTGGACCTGGAAGGAAGCCCCGATCGGGGCGAAGCCGAACAGGATACCGGTGCCCAGGCCCGGGAGCCAGTGAACCGCCCGGATCCGTCCCGACCGCCCCGGATTCATGCCGACCTCCGATGCCCGGGAATCGACCACGACACCGCCCCTCCCCGGGGAGCGAGGAGGGGCGGTGGATGGTGTCCGGGCGGTGCCGCCTCAGCGATCGATCAGCAGCATCTCCGCGTAGGTCGGCATCGGCCAGCAATCGGCCGCCATGTCCGCTTCCAGCCCGTCCGAGGCTGCACGGACAGCCTCCATGGCGGGAACCAGCCTGGATTGGAGGTGCTTGACCCGCTTCTCGACGGCCTCCGGGGCATCCTGAAGGGCCTGGTCGACTGCGGCGATCGCTTGCCGAAGGGCGGCGACCCCGGCGACGTGGAGCCTGAGGGCCTCCTCGCTCTCGGGGCATTCGACCCCCGCGACCTGGGTGGCGCCGACCGCATCGGCCAGTTCGGCCTGGGCCCGCATCGCCGCGGGCAGGATCTCGGTCCGGACCATGGTGGACAACGTCCGACCCTCGATCTCCAGATGGGTGCAGTACTGCTCCTGCAGGACCTCGGCCCGGGCCTTGACCTCGCGGGAGCTCATGACGCCGTACTTGGAGAACATCCGAGCGGTGTCCCTCGCCCCGATGAGCGAGAGGCAGTCCGCGGCACTGGCGAGGTTGGGAAGGCCACGGCCTGCCGCCTCCTCGTGCCAGTTCTGGCTGTAGCCGTCGCCGTCGAAGCAGACCCGGCGATGCTTCTTCACCACCGACTTGAGGAGGGTGCGGACCGCGGACTCGAGCTTCGCGGGGGTGGGCTTCTTGCCGACCTTCTTCTCGAGCTCCGTCGACATGGCGTCGAGACTCTCGGCCACGATCGTGTTCAGCACCGTGGTGGGCCAGGCGACATGGGCGGTGGAACCCACGGCCCGGAATTCGAACTTGTTCCCCGTGAAGGCGAACGGACTGGTCCGGTTGCGGTCGCCGGCGTGCCGGGGCACGAGGGGGAGGGTGTTGGCCCCGAGATCCAGGGTGCCGCCCTTGACCGTCGAACGAGGCTTGCCGCTCTCGACCTGGTCGAGGATGTCGGTGAGCATCTCGCCGAGGAAGATCGACATGATCGCGGGAGGGGCCTCGTTGGCACCCAGTCGATGATCGTTGCCGGCGGAGGCGATCGAGGACCGCAGAAGCTCCGCATGCAGGTCGACCGCCCGCACGACCGCACAGAGGAAGAACAGGAACTGCATGTTCGTGTGGGTCTCGTCCTGCGGATCGAGCAGGTTGGCTCCGGTGTCGGTGGACAGCGACCAGTTGACGTGCTTGCCGGATCCGTTGATGCCCGCGAAAGGCTTCTCGTGCAGCAGGCACTTGAACCCGTGACTGGAGGCGACCTGACGCAGGATGTGCATCGCGACCATCTGATGGTCGACCGCCACGTTGGCGGATTCGAAGGTCGGGGCGATCTCGTACTGGCCGGGAGCAACCTCGTTGTGCCGGGTCTTCACCGGGACGCCGAGCTCGAAGAGCCTCGTCTCCACCTCGGTCATGTAGCTCAGCACCCGGGCGGGGATGGCCCCGAAGTAATGGTCGTCGAGCTGATGACCCTTCGGCGGCATCGCGCCCACCAGCGTCCGGCCGCAGATCGAGAGGTCCAGTCGTTCGGAGGCGAGCTCCCGGTCGACGAGGAAGTACTCCTGTTCGCATCCCAGGGTGCCGACCACCCGGGAGACGCCGTCGTCGGTGCCGAAGATCCTGAGGACACGCATCGCCTGCTTGGCGACCGCCTCGATGGAGCGGAGCAGCGGGGTCTTGGTGTCCAGCGCCTCGCCGGTGTAGCTGACGAAGGCGGTGGGGATGCAGAGGGTCGTGACCCCGTCGGGGCTGGTGAGCAGGAAGGCGGGGCTGTTGGCGTCCCAGGCGGTGTAGCCGCGGGCCTCGTAGGTGTCGCGGATGCCGCCGGAGGGGAACGAGCTGGCATCGGGCTCGCCCACGATCAGCGCGTTGCCGCTGAACTTCTCGATCGCGACCCCGTCGCCGTTGACCGACAGGAACGCGTCGTGCTTCTCGGCGGTCGCTCCGGTGAGCGGGTGGAACCAGTGGCAGAAGTGGGTTGCGCCGTGCTCGATCGCCCAGTCCTTCATCGCGGCGGCCACCGTGTTGGCCATCGCCGGATCGAGCGTCGCACCCTTCCGGATCGTCGCCTCGAGACTCATCGCGACGTCGGGCGGAAGCCGACGCATCATGACGTCCCCGGTGAAGGTGAGATGACCGAAGTACTCGGATGCGGGAGGACGATCGGCTCCAGGGTCCATGACGCTACCTTCCTCGATGATGAACGACTCGATGGGCTGCTGGCTCGACATGTCGGCTCCTGCTGTCGACGCTGGTCGCGTTGAGGTGATCCCCGACAGCGATACGGCCCCGCGTCGAAGCAGGGCCGTCAGGTCGGAGATGATGAGTTTGGGGGGTGAGGATTCCCGCGTCCCTGAGGACGAGGTCGGGTGCCATGCTGTCTCGGTGGCCAATCACCGTTGCAGCCCTCTGGCGGATCCACACCGAATGCCGTCGCGATCCGTCACGAACGACTCAAGCTCGTGATTATGCGGATTTCACGCGGTTCGTCCATGCCGCCGGCGACAATCGACAGGGAAAACACGCGGTTTCCGAAGACGGGGCTTCAGCCGACGATCAGCCGCCTTCGGTCGAGGTAGTCCCAGACCACGAAGCGATCGAGGTCGTCCCCGGCGGTGAAGACCACGCGGCCCCCGGTCGACTCGGCGATTCGACGGCCGAAGCGGAGATCGTCCTCGTCCTGACTCCAGCTGGGCACGAGGAAGACGTTGAGGACGCCGCCCTCCCTGGCCAGCAGCCCCGCCTCCCGCATGGTCGCCTCCTCGGTCCGGGGGTCGGGGGGATAGAGGAGGAACAGGCTCTCATCCTCGAAATGAGCAGTGGGAAGTCCGTCGGTGATCAGCATCACCTGCCGGTTGGGGGTGTCGGCATTGGCCAGCAATCGCCTGGCCAGACGCAGGGCCTGCTGGATGTTGGTGAAGTGGGGGGGCAGATCGGATTCCCCGATGTCGGGGTCCGACATGTCCGCCCTCAATCGCACCACGGGATCCCGGATCGTGACCGGCTTGGGCAGGAGATCGACCACCCCGCCCCGTGGCACGATTCTGGCCACGCTGTACATCTCGATGAAGTGGAGTCGGTCACCGGGGTATTCGCGCCGGACCAGGCCCTCGAGGGCGAGGGCCATCTTCTTCGCCGCGACGTACTGCCCGCCCCAGCGCATCGAACCCGACATGTCCAGGATGACCACCGTCGCGCACTTGGTCGTGGAGCGGGTCCGGTGGACCATCATGTCCTCGGGCCGGAGGGCGGTGGGGGCCTGCGGGTCCCGGATCACGGCGTTGACCACGGAGGCGGGAAGATCGAGAGAGGACGCCGGATCACCGAAGCACCATGGACGGGTGGCGGGAAGTTCGATCGCTCCATCGGACCGCTCCACCGGGTCGTGTCGACCGTGACGGCCACCCTGCATCGACCCGAAGACCGATGCCAGCAGGGTCGACTGGTACCGACGGAGGGCCGAGGGCCCCATCGTCCAGCCCTCCTCGTCCCGGACCAGTCCTTCCTGTTCCGCAAGCTGCTCGAGCAGTTCCTCGGCGCGTCGGCGGGCCTCTTCGAATCCCTCGAGGTCGGCCTCCTCGACGAAGTCCCGAAGTTCCTCGAGATCCACGATGGCGGGCTTCGCGTTCTTCATCGCCTCCCGAAGCTGCTCGAGCAGTCGGTCGATGGTCTCCAGCTCCTCCCGGATCTCGATCGCCTCCTCGATCGTGGGCACGGTGCGGCCGGTGAACGACCAGCCCTCGCAGAGCCCCTGGATGGCATCGAGGCGGACGATGGACTCCACCATGCCCGGCAGGCGTGATCTCAGCCCCGCCTGTTCGGGATCCTCGCGATCGAGGTGGTACCAGAGCTGCTCAAGTCCTCGGATCTGTCGTTCACGGATCTCCCGCGACAGTCGGGTGCGAAAGGCTTCCGGCAGCCGCTGATCCTCGATGAAGGGACGGGCGGCCTCGTCCACCGCGGCCGATGCCTCCTGCTCGGTCGGGGCGGGGTTCCAGTGTTCAAGGATTCGTCGGCGGCGTTCCTCGAGCTTCGCGATGAGAGCGTCGATCGACGGACCGAGGCCCGCGATGGCTTCGGGAGGGATGCGGATCGCATCGGCGAGTTCCTCGGGCGTGAAACGCCGACGACCACCCGAGGCGAGCATGCGATCCCCAAGGCCGGCCATGCCTTCGCCCGGGGGGCGGCTGGGCGGAGGAAAGCGCACCGGGTCGTATCCCCGGTAGGTGTGGACGATGCCGCCCAGGCCCGGTCGTTTCGGCGGGAGTGGCTCGTCGGGCCTGCTCACGGACCGGTCTCGTAGATGGTCCGGCCGAATCGCTCGCTCCTGGAGATGCGGTCGGTCGCGTGCAGTCCGGCGAGGATGAACTCCGCTGCGGAGGCCCGCACCGAGGGATCGCTCGCGGCGTTCACCTCGAAGGATCGCTGCCACACCTCGGGAATCCTCGCCAGCACCCCCTCGTAGTCGCTCGACGGAACGAGGTCCCCGACCTCGATCCTCACGCCCTCTCCGAAGGCGGTGGCGATCGGCTCCAGCCCGGCCTCGTCGACCAGTTCGCGGAAGATCGTGGCCACGGCATCGGCGACGATCGCATCGAGGACCTGACGCTCGTTCATCTGGTGACTGCCCATCAGGTCGAGTTCGAGCTTGCCGACCGCCGTCGCGTGCAGATGGGCGAGATCGCTCACCCGAGGCACCGCGGGCCGTTCGCCGAGAACGATCGCCCGGCGGCGGGCCGAGGCGACCATCGCCCGCCAGTTGGCGGTCGCGAACCGGGCTGATACGCCGCTCTCATGATCGACGTAGGGGGATCGACGGGCTGCGACCGCGATCTCCTCGATCAGGGCATCCATGAAGGGCGGCACCAGCACGGGATGATCGCCCTCGAGATCCAGTCCCGCCTCCTGGCGGGTGATCGCCATGCCGGTCACTCGATCCGTGGGGTAGTGGGTCCGGATGGTCGAACCGATGCGATCCTTCAGCTGCGGGATCACCTTGCCGGATCGATTGAAGGTCGACGGGTTGGCGCTGAAGACCAGTGCGATGTCGAGCTCGAAGCTCACGGGATAGCCACGGATCTGGACGTCGCGCTCCTCGAGGATGTTGAAGAGGCCGGTCTGGACGAGTTCGTCCAGATCCGGAAGCTCGTTCATCGCGAAGATCCCCCGGTGCATCCGGGGCACGAGTCCGAAGTGGATCGCCTCCTCGTCCCCCAGACTCGCCCCGGCCACGACCTTCGCGGGATCGATCTCGCCGATCACATCGGCGAACTTCGTCCCCGGAGCGAGCCGTTCGGCATACCGCTCGTCTCGATGCCACCACGCGATCGGAATCCCGGCGGGGTCCTCGTCCCGGAGCAGGCGCCGGCCGGCGGCGGTGATCGGACGCTCGGGATCCTCGTGCACCGGGCAGCCGGGGATGTCCAGATACGGGATCCACTCGTCGAGAAAGCGGGGGAGGAGTCGCATCACCCGACTCTTGGCCTGCCCCTTCTCGCCCAGGAACAGCATGTCGTGTCCGGCGATGACCGCGAGCACCACTTCCGGGATCACGGTGTCGTCGTACCCGATCACCCCGGGGAAGAGATCGTCGCCGCGCTCCAGCGCCTCGACCAGGTTGCCACGGAGCTCCTCCTTGATCGAGCGGGAACGCCAGCCCGATGCCAGGAGCCGATCGAGGGTGCGGGGCAGGTCGGCGGGGGCGGTGCCGCCGGAGCCGGGGGAGGTCAGGGTGTCCATGTTGATTCCGACGGAGTGGTTGAAGTCACGGAATGCTACGAGTCATCCGCCTCGGACGGCGGTCAGCAGCGACCAGGTCGCCCATGCGAGCAGGCACCCCCGGGCGGTCCAGCAGATCGTACGGATCCAGTTGGTGGTCACGAGGCGATGGTGGACATCGACGTCGAAACCCCCGGCCAGCCTTCCGTGGTCGGGCACCTGGATGAGGGCGGTCGACACCCAGATCACCAGCAGCAGCGCGGCCCCGGTCCAGGCCACCCACGCCGGGATGCCCGCAGGACGGATGGTGAGGAAGAGCAGGGCGGTCGCGGCCTCGATCAGCATGAGGGGACCGACCACCAGGGTGATCAGCCGTGCGTGGGCGTGCTGGTAGTCGATGAAACGGTCGGCTCCGACACCGGCGAACAGCGGATAGTGCACCACCTGGATGGTCCAGATGAGGCCGACCAGGAACCAGGTGCCGATCAGCTGGAGGATCAGGAGGAGGATCGCCATGAGGTCTCTTTCGCCGCGTGGGGGTTCGGGATGCGATGGATGGGGGTTCAGTCCGGCGGGAGCTCGAGAATCTCGAATCGATCCCGCCGGGGTTCCAGGATCGCCACCGAACGGACCGCGGCCCGGTGAACCGCCCCGGGATTGAGCACCCTCGTGGATCCGATCCGCTCGTCCCTGGCGACATGACTGTGGCCGTGGAGCAGATAGTCCGGCGCCTCGGCCACCAGCCGATCCAGCTCCGGAGACAGATGACCGTGGGTGGCACCGATCCGTCGACCGTCGACCTCGAGTCTCATGGTCGGATGATCGACCGTGATCTCCAGCAGCGTCGCGTAGCGAGCAAGGTCGGGGGGATCGACGTTGCCCAGGACGATCCGCACCCGGCGATCCACCAGTCGATCCAGGACCGCGTCGGACCCGACGTCCCCCAGATGAAGGATGAGCTCGGCGCCGGCATCCTCGAGCATCCGCACCGCCGACTCGGTCCGTTCCGCCCGACCGTGGGTGTCGGAGATGATCCCGATCACCGACTCCGGCAACCGGATCCAATCGTCACGCTGGTCGAGGTTCTGCGGCGGTGCCATGCGGGCATGGTGACATGGAACGGCATGGGGGGTCGACCGATGAGCCGTCCCTCGGCGGGTATCCTGCTCCTCGCCGGACCGAACCGGCCCGGAGCCCCATGCCATGACCGTCGTCACCCGATTCGCCCCCAGTCCGTCCGGCCATCTCCACGTGGGAGGAGCGCGGACCGCGTTGTACTGCTGGGCCTACGCCCGGGGCCGTGACGGCCGTTTCGTGCTTCGCATCGAGGACACCGACCGCAAGCGCAGTTCGGATGCGGCGAGCCTGGGGTTCATGCGGGATCTCGCCTGGCTGGGGATCGACTGGAACGAGGGCCCCACGATCCCCGAGCTCCCCGACTGCGGCGGCGGCGATCACGGTCCCTACTTCCAGAGCGAGCGATTGCAGATCTATCAGGAGCATCTCGATCGGCTGCTGGCATCGGGCCGGGCCTATCACGCCTTCGACACGCCCGAGGAGCTCGATGCCGGTCGACGGGCGGCCCGCGAGGCGAAGGTGGCCTACCGCTACGACCGGGCCGCCCTGAAGCTGAGCGAGGAGGAGGTCGCGGCGAAGCTGGCGGCGGGCGAACCCGCGGTGATCCGCTTCCGGACCCCCGACGAACCCATCACCATCGTCGACGAGGTGCTCGGGGAGGCGACGCTGCCCGCGGGCGAGATCGACGACTTCGTCATCCGCAAGGCCGACGGCTATCCCACCTACCACTTCGCGGTGGTGGTCGACGACGCCCTCATGAAGGTGAGCCACGTGCTCCGGGCCCAGGAACACTTCAACAACACCGCCCGGCACATGGTCCTCCAGGACGCCCTGGGCTTCGAACGACCGACCTACGGCCACCTGTCCCTCATCATGAACCCAGACGGCTCGAAGATGAGCAAGCGGGACAAGGACAAGGCGCTGCGTGCGGCGGTTCGGGAACGGGAGATCGAGGCGTGTCCGCTCGACGACACCGGCGAGCCGATGGTCGACGGCGACACCTGGGACCGGTGGCGAGGCGACAAGACCGTCCAGCTCGACCTCGATCGTCTTGAAGCGATCGCCGACGCCCTCGACGTCGCCCTCCCCGAGATCAACGTCTCCGACTTCCGGCGATCCGGCTACCTGCCCGAGGTGCTGTGCAACTTCCTCTCCCTCAACGGCTGGAGTGCCGGGGACGATCTCGAGAAGTTCGACAACGCCTTCCTCGCCGAACGATTCGATCTCGACCGGGTGCAGAAGGCACCGGCGAAGTTCGACCGCGACAAGCTCCTCGCCTTCAATCTCGACGCGATCCAGGCGATGACCCCCGAGGAGTTCGCCTCCCGGGCCCGCGCCCACGCCGAGGCGTTCCACCCGGAGTTCCTGGATCGACTCGACGGAGATCAGTTCGCCATGCTCTGCGAGGCCAGCCGCGAACGCAGCAAGACCCTCGATGAACCCTTCCGCACCAACCGCTTCCTCGTGGATGCGGACGAGGCGATCGCCTGGCCGGTCACCAAGCCGGTTCGCAAGGCGATGTTCAAGGGCGAGCCCGCCGGACTGGAGATGCTGGGTCGGGTCAGACCGGTCCTGAACGAGATCGAGGAGTTCGAGTCCTCCGCCCTGGAGTCGGCGATCACCGCCTTCGCGGAGGCGGAGGCCGAGGGCAATCTCGGCAGGATCGCCCAGCCATTGCGGATCGCCGTGAGCGGGGGACCGGTGAGTCCGCCGATCTTCGACACGCTCGCGATCCTCGGACGCGAGTCGGTGCTGGCTCGGATCGATCGCTGTCTCGAGGTCCTGGCGGCGGAGATGCCCTCGTCCTGAGGGGAACCGTCGACGGATCGTCCTCATCCGAGCCGTTCAGGGATCGCGGCGGACCGCCTGCACTTCACGAGTGTCGATGATCGCCCGGGTGTCTGCGTCCTGAAGATGAACTTCGAAGGCCTCATCCTGCCAGGTGCCGGTGAGTGCGTACTTGCCGCCGGCGGCCAGCTCCACGGTCCAGTCGATCGTGGTCTGCCATTCGACGTCGTCCATCGTGTCCATCTGGATCTCGGCACCGGAGGCCTGCTGCAGTTCGGTGCGCGAGTAGGGCTGAAGCTGCAGTCGCAGGGCCCGGCTGCCGGGCAGCACGTCGATGGACATGTCCGCTTCGACCTCCATGCCGTCGACCCCGAGGACCTGGATGCCGATCTCGCTCCAGTAGGGATTGGGCTGGATGTTGGCCACCTCGGAGGCCGGACGAGCCGAACCGGTGTACCCCCTGACGGGACCACAGGCGGTCATCAGCAGGGGAAGAACGGCCAGAGCGATGAGGATTCGATGCGACATGGGGATGGGTTCCTTGGGCGGAAATCTACTCGAAAGCACCCGGGGACCACGGCAGGGAGGTCGAGAACGATCCCTGCTGCGATCGACAGGCCGTGGTAGGTGGATTCCCACCTTGCCACGAGATCTCTGGATGTTAGGTTCCGAATGTCAGAGCAAGGCGTCCTCGATCCACGCTCATGCCCATTGCGGGCCTGGAACGGGACTCGACCGCCGATGTCTGCCAGAGCTCTTCCGGGACCAATGCGCGTCCGTGACCTGAGTCGGTTCGGGAGATGCCGCAGGGTCCGTTCCAGGGGCGGCATGACAATTCGAAGCGTGACCGGACTGCTGCCTTCTGCGGCCGATCCGTCACCTCATGACGAACCGGTGCTCTCATCGGTTGGTCACGACATCCCCACGGCGTGTCGACCCCCTCGGCCACCCGGACACCGGATCATCCCACCCCGATCAGGATGCCGCAGAGGAACACGATCAGACCACCGACCACGGTGCCGAACATCGCCTTCAGCAGCGGGGTGTCCATGTAGCGCTTGCGGATGAGGGCGATGACCAGAAGCTCGATGATCACCACGATGGTGGCCAGCACCGTGGCGGTCATGAAGCCCGGCAGCAGGTAGGGGAGGGTGTGGCCGATGCCGCCGATGGTGGTGGCCACCCCGCAGACCGTGCCCCGGGTCCAGGGAGACCCGCGACCGCTGATCCTGCCATCGTCGCTCATGGCCTCCGCGAAGGCCATGCTCACCCCGGCACCGACCGCCGCCGCGAGACCGATCTTGAAGGTCTGGGTGTTGTCCTCGGTCGCGAAGGCGGCGGCGAAGAGGGGGGCGAGGGTCGAGACCGACCCATCCATGAGCCCGGCCAGTCCGGGCTGCACGACCTCCAGGACGAAGCGCCGCTCCTTCTCCTTCAAGGTGGTGTGCTCGGGGTGATCAGGCGTGGATGGCGGGGTGTCGTTCATGCCCCCGAGGGTATCTGGCAGCACCGTGGGTCATCCGCCCTGCAGCCCCTGCAGTTTCCGTGCCCGGGCAACGGGTGCCGTTCCAAGACCTCCGTTGCCTCGCCCGTTCGGGTCTGCTATCGTCTTCCTCCTGCAGCCCGCAAGGGCATCGATGGGCCATTGGCGCAGCTGGCTAGCGCGCTTGTATGACACACAAGAGGTCACTGGTTCGAGTCCAGTATGGCCCACTTCACCACGAACCCCGCCACCGGCTTCTCGCCGAGGGCGGGGTTCGTGGCGTAACGGAGAATGTCCGGTTCGCACCCATGGAATTCGGTGCATTCCTTTGATCTGGTTCCCTCGCTCTTCATGCTTTGAACAGCGAAATCCACCCTGGAACCAGCGAGAAAGACATGCACCGATCCTTCGCGATCGTCGCCCTGGCCGCGAGCGGCCTCTTCGCATCCTCCACGAGAGCCAGCGGCGACACCCTCACCGTCTGAGCCTCCGGCTGCCAGTACACCTCGATCAACGCCGCGATCAACGACGCGAGCGACGGTGACGTCATCCAGCTCTCGGCCGAGACGTACTTCGAGGGGGAGCAGATCGACACCCTCGGCAAGGCGATCACGCTGCGGGGATCCACCGACAAGGCTGGCGATCCGGCGAGCGTGCCGGACGGCTGGGGGGCCAACGGCAAGCCGTGGCTGGCCCACCGGGTTCTGATCTGCCAGAGCGGCGAGACCAACGCGACGATCTTCGAGAACCTGGCGATCCAGAGCGGCGCCGAAGAAATCGGCGGCGGGATGTACAACAAATACAGCAGCCCGACCTTGACCGACTGCAACTTCTGCGGCAACGCCAACCCCTCCGGGTACGGCAGCATCGCTGGCGATCCGATCAACGGCCGGAGCAGTGGGAACAACATGCTCGAAGCGCGATGCGTCCTCGGCGACATCAACTTTGACGGCGACTACGACGAAGACGACGCCCGCGCCGCCATGGCGGATTTCGGCATCACCGAGGGCACGCCCGGTGACATGGACGGCGACGACGATGTCGATGCCGCGGACTTCGTGGCGGTGAGAGACCGGATCGGCGTCGATGCCCTGGGTTGCCTGGTCGCGGACATCAACGGCGACGGCCAGGTCGACGGTGCCGACTTCGCCTACGTCCTGGGATACTGGGGACTCTGCTCGGCTCCGTGATCCACGGCAGATTCATCACCCCGTCGACCGACCACGGGCACGCCTCCTTTCCGCGAACATCGACAACGACCGGAAGCAAGGGCGATTCCCGACGCCCAGGCCCCATTTCGTCGACGACTTGACGGACACCAGGCAAAGTTCTGGACTCCGGACGGCGGATTGGTAGCTTCGGGTGTCACACGCACGGTTCGGCCACGTACCCGGGGGCGTGCCGGCATGCCGCCGGCGCCTCGACACGGCCACCAAGCGACCGGAGACGATCATGAACGCTCGAGCGAGCCTGGCGATCATTCCCCTGCTGATCTGCATGCTGACCGGGTCGTTGCACGCCCAGGCGCCCGAGAACTACTGGATCAACCCCGACGGCGGCGACTGGAACGAGGCGTCGAACTGGTCCTTCGGCCAGGTGCCCGACGACGTCACCCCGGCGTACTTCATCCTTCCGGACTCCTACACCGTCTTCTCCGGTCGGACCTTCGTCAACGGCATCTACGTCGACGCGGGCGAGATCGACTTCGTGTCCGTCGCCAGCAAGCGATCCTTCTACGACTTCGAGATCCTGCAGCTCCTCGAGATCACCGGCTCGATCTCGAACGACCAGGCCGCCCGTTTTCGACTTCGCGGGGAGGGCGATGCCTTCATCGACACGCTCGAACTTGGTCTCGGCCGGCTCGGCTCCGGATTCACCATCGGTTCCGGCCGCGAGATCGACGTCCTGACCCTGAACGCAAGCCGGTACGCCTCACTCCGGTTCGAACTGGGAGATCGGGCCGCCGACATCGATGAGAGCCTGATGATCCTCGGCCAGGTCGTGGCCCCGTGTGGTTTCGAGCTGGTGCCATCCGACGGGTCCTTCCTGCCGCCCGGTGATTCGCTTCAGCTCATCGACGCCGATCTCGGCGGTGCCTCGACGACCCTGCCCGAGTTCGGTCGCGCCGAGACCCCGCCCGGCCGCGACCTGCTGGTCGAGATCCAGCAGCGAACCGACGGATCCCTCACCGGCATGACCGTGAAGGCGGAACGTGCCGACTCCACCGGGACCACCGATGCCAGCTTCGACTTCCTGCTGGGCGGAGATCCCATCGACCTTGTCCCGATCGACTACGACGAGGACGGCGATGACGACCTCGTCGTCGTCCAGGGATCCGGCAAGCACGAGGTCTTCGAGCTCACGACCGAGGGATATCAGTGGCTCGAATACTTCGAGACCGAGCCCTCGGTCCGTGCCGCCACCACCGGCGATTTCGATGACGACGGCCGGACCGACATCGCGGTCGCCAGCGAGATCGACTTCGATGGCGACGGATTGAACGAAAGTCTTCTGCAGATCTTCCTTGCCGCGGACGACTTCGCACCCGGCCCCTTCATCGACTCTCCGGACAGCCCGGTGTCCCTGGCCGCCATCCGGGTTCCCTCGGCGAACCTGCTGCCGAGTTCGGGCGGGGTCGCCATGACCACGCGAAGAGCCTCCACCGGGCGCGGCACCGCGAAGTCGTTCGGGACCTCGGGCACCCAGGTGGTCAAGATCGGCGAGACGGAGGTCGGCGACGAACCGGGCCAGACCGACCCCATCGAGGAGGAGAACAAGAAGGACCCCGACACCCCGGTCGGAGTCGGCTCGACCGCGAGCGGACTTGTCGCGACACCGGTCTTCCAGGTCCTGCGACCCTCCACGGACGGCTTCGACATCGAGAGGACCATCGCGGTCTCCGGGCGGGTGCTCGACTTCGATTCCGGAGACATCGACGGTGACGGCGAGGTCGAGACCCTCGTGCTCACCTCCGCCAATCGAATCGACCTGCTTCGGCCGCTCCGATCCTCGGAGGTCTTCGGATCCATCGGGTTCAAGGCCGAGGCGGTCAGCATCGCGCTGGCGGACATCGAAGGGGATTCCAGACTCGAGGTCGTCGTCGGTTTCGAACGACGTGACGGCACGGGCTTCTTTCGTATCTATCGGGCGGATCGAATCCTCGTTCCCGATGCGGTCACCGGATCCGAAGCGCGTCCCTTCCTGGCTCGTCAGACCCAGACGACGATCGATCCTTTCGGAGATCCCCGGGTCTCCGCCTCGGCGTTCAGCAACGGCTTCATCCCGATCGCCGGTACCGACACTGCCGGGATCCCCGTGCTTCGCACCTTCGCCTACCAGCGGATTTCCGTGACCGACTGCAGCACCTTCGATCTCAACGGCGACGGCGTGGTCGATGCCAACGACCTCGGATCGCTCATCGCCTCGTGGGGACCCTGCGGGAAGTCCTGTCCCGCGGACTTCGACGAGGACGGCATCGTCGGCGCCGCGGACATGGGCCTGATGTTCTCCAACTGGGGACCATGCTGATCGACCTCGACGGCCGACAGGACGCCCATCGACCTCACGGCCGGGGATCCTTCGGTCGCCCGGAGTCCTTCCCGGGCAGCCTTCGCAGGGCCGACCTCAGTCCTCCCGCCACCCGGTCGCCCAGAACGACGGATCCGCTCGGCGTGAAGTGGACGTCGGCCGGCCGCTGGATCTCCTCCAGCCGGCTCGACGCGAACTCGCCGAGGGTCGCGACCTCGATCCCCAGCTCGTTCATGATCTCGACCGCGGCCCGGTTGTAGCGACCGACGTCCGCGGGATCTCGATGAGGACGGACGCCCCCCTCCGGCACCGGGGTGGTGGTGCAGAAGATCGGCGTCGCGCCGGACTCGAGGATCGATGTCGCGATCGCGCGAAGCTGTCGCCGGTAGGTCGGCAGGGAGGCCTGGGGGGGGTCCCTCGGATCGTCGGAGTTCCGCCCGTCCGCCCCGACCCGCTTGAGGTCGTGCAATCCGAAGTTGAAATGCACGATGTCGAAGTCGCCCCCCTCGATCCGGAGCCATTCCTCGATCCGCTCGATGCCCAGAGTCGTCCCCTCGCAGTTCTCTCCGGGCCGGACGACCACCGCCTCGTCGTCGAGCCCATCGACCACCGTCCGGTGGTAGCCCTTCGAGATCGAGTCCCCGATCATCAGGATCCTCGGCAGCGGAGGCCCCGCCGCGGAGGCCGCGATCCGGGCTCGGCGACACGATCGCCTCGACTCCAGAAGGACCTCGCGCCATGCGGGATCCCCGGCGAGGTTCACCAGCTCGTCCGGATCCGCCGAGAGATCATGCAGGAACTCACCGTCCTCGGGATGGTCGAGATAGTTCGCGTACTTGAGAGTGGGGGTCCGCCATCCGATCCAGCGGGGGATGTCGGGATGCTTCATGCCGTGCTCGCAGAAGAATCCCGATCGGTCGGATCCCTCGCCCCCGATCGGCAGGGGCCGCCCTCGGATCGCGGAGTCGATCGCGCCCCCATCGGATGCGGGCCTTCGGTCCTCGATCCCCGCGACCGCCAGCAGCGTGGGTGCAACGTCGAGGTTCAGGACCATCCGCTCCTCGACCCGTCCCCTTCGATCCGCGGGCAGGTCGGGATCGAAGACCACCAGCGGCACGCGGAGCGAGGGATCGAAGTGCGACCACTTCCCGGCGAAGCCACGCTCCCCCATGTAGTAGCCGTTGTCGCCGATGAAGACGACCACCGTCTCGTCGAGGCGGCCGAGCCGTTCGAGCGCCTCGATCATCCGACCGATGTTGCGATCCATTCCCGTGAGCATCCGGAAGTAGTCGCGGAGATTCCGGTCGTACTTCTCCGGGGTGTCCCACCGCCAGCGGTGCCGTATCCGGTTCATCGACACCCGAAGCCATGCAGGATGCGACTCGAAGATCGCAGGGTCGTCGAGGCGAGGTCTCGGCATCGCCTCGTCCGCGTAGAGCGATCGCTCGGTGGCCGGAGGCGGATAGTGATCCTCGAGATCCCCGTCCTCGGCGTGCCCCGCGTTGAAGCTCACCGAAAGGCAGAACGGCACGTCCGATGGAACGGACTCGAGGAAGTCGATCGCAAGGTCGCCGGTCAGATCGGTGGCGTGACGAATCGTTCCGTCGGGAAGGGTCTTGCGGTAGGGGGTTCTGCCCATCGGCGAGAAGGAGTCGAACATCTCGTCGATCGTGGACCGGCCGCCCTCGATCGACACCCCGAGCTTGCCGACGAATCCCGTCCGGTAGCCGGCACGCCGCAGCCGGGACGGGTAGCCGTCCTCGACCAGCTCCCGCGCGAGCGGAGGTCGTCCGAAGGTGTGGTGATGCGACCGCTCGGGAAGCCCGGTGAGGATCGACGCCCGGCTCGCCGCGCAGATGCTGGTCTGGGCGAAGGCGTTCTCGAAACGGACCCCCTCGGTCGCGAGCCGGTCGATCGCCGGAGTGCGCACCACGGGATGGCCCGCGCACCCCAGGACGTCGGCGCGATGATCGTCCGAGACGATCAGCAGGATGTTCCGGGGCGGGTCGGCAGTCGTGGCCCCGACCGACGAGGACCATCCGAGACCGGACAGGATCAGAAGCCACCGCAGCATCATTCGACTCCCGGGCGTGGAATCAGTAGGGGATGCCGACCTTGCGATAGATGAAGTGGAGCAACCACGCGGGACCGACCAGCAGGAACTGGATGTCCTCGAGGAACGAGGGCTTCTCGCCCTCGATCTTGTGACCGACGAACTGGGCGATCCAGGAGAGGACGAACAGCACGGTCGCCGCCGGCCAGAGCGGCAGATCCACGAACCGTTCCCAGGCGAGGATCAGACCGATGCCGGCCCCGACCACCACGACCATCCCGATCGCGATCGAGATCGACATGCGGAGGTAGAACACCAGCGCGATCGCGATGAGGATCATCGACCAGTTGAACCAGGGTGCCACCGACGCCAGGGGTCCGGTCGGCAGCGACCAGAGCAGGGCGACCAGGGTCAGGGTGATCATGGGAACGCAGACCCAGTGGATCGCCTTGTTGAGGGCGTTCTGGTGACTGTGTCCGTAGGCGTCGAACCATTCGTCGGCGGTGCGGGTCATCTGGGGCCTCCGGGATCGAGACTCCGGCAGCCTAGTCGACCCGGCTCGAGATCACCGCTTCCGGACGGTGAGAAAGACCGGTCTGATCTCCCGGATCGAGACGATCCTCTCCCGGGAGTCGAGTTCCACCACCCGCACCGTCCCGGGGCGCTCGATGGCGATCCGGGTCTCCGTCCGGGTGTCCTGGAGATCTCCGGAGGCGTGCCGATCGAGGAACGTCCGGATCGTGGCATCATCCGTGAAGACCAGCACGCGGCTGGACACCCTCGATCCCCGCCCCTGCACCGCTCCCGGATCGATCAGCATCAGTTCCGCATGGGGCACGACCAGGGCACTCTCGCCCTCGGCACGCCGGGCGGCACTCTCCCGGGCGGTCAGCTCGTACCCGGCGGCCCGACAGGCGGGGAACCCCAGGACCGAACTCGCGGACGACCAGTCCCGACCGACCAGGCTCGAGACCGACTCGGCCGAGGCCTCCCGGGTGGCCATGAACCACGAGACCCCGACGAGCAGCAGGACGATCACGCCCCCGATCATCAGATGCGACTTCTCCTGGACGGTCTTCATGGTTCTTGAATCGACCGAATGACCCCATCCGGTCCAGCACCCGACGGTCCGATCCATGGGAGTTCCGGGCGGATCGGCCCATTGGCGTCCGAAAACGGCCTCCCCGGGCTACCATGCCCGCCCATGGGTCGAGTTCAGGACATGTTCGAACGATGCCGCAGCGAAGAGCGTGGGGCCCTCATGCCCTTCGTCGTGGCCGGCCATCCCGGCCCCGGCTCCCTCGGCAGCCTGCTGCAGGCTCTGGAGTCGGCCGGAGCGGATGCCGTCGAGGTGGGGATCCCCTTCAGCGATCCGATCGCCGACGGCCCCGTCATCGCGGCCGCCATGCACGAAGCCCTGATGGCGGGCACCACCGTGGCCGACGTGCTGAACGACATGGCATCCATCAGATCCTCGATCTCGATCCCGGTGGTCGCGATGGTCAGCATCTCGATCGTCGACCGCCTCGGAGGCGCCGCCTTCATGGACCGTCTCGCCGATGCGGGATTCGACGGCGTGATCCTGCCCGATGCCGATCTCGATGCCATCGAGCCGCTGCAGCAGCAGGCGAAACGCCGAGGCATGGCCTTCACCAGCCTCATCGCACCGGACACTGGTTCCGATCGGGCCGCCCGCATCGCCTCCGACGCCCGGGAGTTCCTCTACGTGCTGGCACGCAAAGGCCTCACCGGAGAACGGAGCGACGCTCCGGATCTCCGAGAACGGGTCGACGAACTCCGTCGACTCACGTCGCTGCCGCTCGCCGCCGGATTCGGGATCTCGACCCCCGACCACGTGGCGGCCGTGCTCTCGGATGCCGATGGGGCGATCGTCGGATCGGCCCTGGTGCGAACGATCTCCGAAGCCGTGAGCACCGGCGAGGATCCGCTCGAGGCAGCCCGGGGATTCATCAGGCCCCTTGCCGTCGCGACCGGAAATTCCGCCTGAGACGGCCCTGAACGGGCTTGCAGGTGACATCCGATTTTTTCAGTCCGAGGTGTCACACCTCCCGAGGTACGGTCTACATGACGCCGGAGGTATCACACCATGCACAACTCTCTCGCCATCATCCCCGTCCTTCTGGCCACTTCAACGGCGACGATCGCCATGGCCGACAAGGGAACCATTCTCAAGGCCGCCGACATGAACTGCACCCGAGGCCAGGTGGCCGAGGTTCAGATCAGGGCGACCACGCACGACCTCATCGGCGGCTTCGAGTTCAATGCCGACGCCGTCGGCCATCTCGTCCAGGAGGTTCGGTACGACGGGCCGATCTTCGACACCAGCTGGAGTGGCTGGGACAACGCGCCCACCAGCAACGTCGGCGTCTCCGCGGTCTGCGTCTTCACCGAGGACCAGGTCGATCCCGGCGACCACAACCTCGTCACGCTGGAGGTTCCGATTCCCGCCGACGCGGTTCCCGGCACCGTCATTCCAGTCAACCTGTCGAACATCCAGTTCTTCAACTACGACTTCTCCGTCGCCGCGCTGGACCCTCGGAACGGCAGCATCACGGTCCACAGCACCGCCGATCTCAACGGCAGTGGCAGCGTCGACCCGGCCGACCTCGGACTCATGATCGCCCAGTGGGGGCCGGCGAACCCCAAGAGCACCGCGGACCTCGACGGCAGCGGCGAGGTCGACGGTGCCGATCTCGGCCGACTGATCGAGCGCTGGGGCACCGAAGGCTGAATCGCGTCCTTCCGGGAGTTCCGGGGACGACCATGAATCAGGAACGCTCGCCGAGTGATCGGCGAGCGTTCTTCATGATCCACGCATCGATGCGCCGGGGGAGCTCCGACTCGGCCGGCCGCGGCGATCAGTAGCGTCGCATCACGCCGATCACCACACCCTGGACGCGGCAGTCCCGGACGATGATCGGTTCGAACTCCGGATTCGCGGGCTGCAGACGGATCGTGCCGTCGGCTTCCCGGAAGAAGGTCTTCAGGGTCGTCTCGCCATCCGGCAGGAGCGCCACGACCCGCTCGCCGTTCCGCGCGGTGGATCGCTTCTCGACGATGACGTAGTCGCCGTCGAAGATGCCTTCGTCCCGCATCGATTCGCCCTCGACCTGGAGGGCGAACATCTCGCCGTTGCGGCCCAGACGGGGGCCGAAGATCTCCCCGAGGTGCAGTTCCTCGCGGGTCTCGCATTTCTCGATGGGACGACCGGCCGCGATCCTGCCCACGAGAGGGAAGGCGAGGCCGGAATCGTCTTCATCGACCACCGACAAAGAGCGTGCCTTGTTCGCCTCTCGAGTGAGGGCGCCCTTTTCGACCAGCGCGCCGACGTGCTCGAAGACCGTGACCTTGCTCACGCCGAGTTCGTCCGCGATCTCCTGCATGGTCGGGGAACAGCCGTGGCTCTGACGATAGGACCGGACGTAGTCCAGGACTCGAAGCTGCTTGGGCGTGAGATTCACGACGAGACTCCGGTGAGACGGGGGTGAGCGAAGAGCGAGACGATCGATTCACATCGATGCCTGCGATCGACGTACGGCGGCGGCGCTGTTCCAGCATCGCCTCGGCGGTCAGTCGGCAGATCTCGACGCGCAGGCGGCCTGTCGCCGAGGAGGTGGAGCGAGGGGGCTCCACCTCCGGCGACTGGAGCGGGGGATGAACACGGTTCGGTGACGACGCGGAGTCCGGGGCTGGATGACGCTCCTCGCGGGACCGGTGCGTCTTCGAGGCGATCCGTGCGCTTCGACTGATCTCGACCCGGTCGATCCCGAGGAATCGTTCCACCAACGACCCTCGAACCGGGACCGCATCGTCGAGCTGCGACGGCACATGGAGCCGACGGGCCTTCGACAGCGGAATCGCAGGGGCATGCGAAGACCGAGGGCCGGGTTCCGATCGTTCCCCGGATCGAGCTTTGGAACGAGTCGGGTCGCGGCGGTCCGATGACGACTGGCGGTCGATCGCCGTCATGGCTCCCGCAGAGCCCAGCAGGCCGAGCCAGCGAAGCAGATGGACGAGGCTGTCGACCATGGCCGTCCACCAGCCGCCGCTGTCGCGGTTCGGATTGCGGCTGGGGTTGCGGCTGGGGTTGCGGCTGGGGTTGGAATCGGTATCGGGGTTCCGGTCGAGATCGGTCCCGTAGGCGAGGGTGACGACCTTGAGGCGGTCGCCCTCCGGCACGAGCCTTCGAACGTAGTCGCCACCGGGGCCGAGTTGAACAAGGGGCATGGTCATGATCGTGTCTCTGGAGCGGTCCGAACGAACATCTGATGATGGGTGCCGTGATGGGGAGGAGGTCTCTCCACCCCTGAACGGTCCCGGTCTGATCATCTGTTCGGAACATGGTAGGGTCGGGCTCCAGAAAACGTTCGGTATATGTTACCCCGATCAAACTCCGAATCGGCTGATCCTGCCGGTTTCCGATAAAAAAAGACACCGCCTCGCCGGGGGCCGTTCGCGAGACGGTGCCGATGCCCGAACGCCGGGCGATGAAATCACCCTAGACCCGCCTCAGGTCGTCTCCGGATTCGGTGCCAAAGTCCAGTCATCACCGTGGACTTCCTGTTCTCGATCCGGTTGGTAGGTTTGGCATCATGGCCTTCTCCCCGACATCCCTGGAATCCGACTGGCCCGGTCCGCCTCTGGAACCGGGGCGGCAGGCTCGCTCCCTGTGGGCCATGGATCCGGAATTGACCTTTCTGAATCACGGCTCCTTCGGCGCCGTGCCCACTCCGCTCCTGGAACGAGCCGCCTCGTTTCGAACCGCCATCGAGCGGAATCCCGTCGAAGGTGTCTGGCGTGCAGGCATTCCAGGCACCCGCGACGCCGCGATCGAGGTCGCGGACTTCCTCGGCGCGGACGGAGCGCGGGCCGCCTTCATCTCCAACGCCACCGCGGGCATGAATGCGATGCTTCAGTCGCTCCCCATGGAACCCGGTGACGAGGTCCTGCATGTGGACCAGGGATACAACGCAGTCTGGCAGACCCTCGTCCAGACCGGCCGCCGGAGAGACATCGTGCCCCGCAAGGTCGAACTTCCGCTGCCGGTGCGAACCACCGCGGAGGTCGTGTCCGCCTTCACCGCCGCCTTCACCGATCGAACCCGACTGCTGGTGCTCGATCAGATCACGTCCCCGACCGCCCTGGTGCTGCCGATCCGCGAGATCATCGATGCCGCCACCGAGGCCGGCATCCGGACCATCGTCGACGGCGCTCACGCCCCGGGCATGATCGACCGGGCCGCGGCGGCTGCGGAAGGGGCCGTCGCCTGGACCGGCAACCTCCACAAGTGGCCGTGCGCCCTGCGGGGAGCCGCAGTGATCACCGTCGCCGAAGGCTTCGAGTCGATCATCAAGCCGCCGGTCATCAGTCATCACCTCGACCAGTCCTTCGCCGCGGAGTTCGACTGGCAGGGGACCCACGATCCGACGCCATGGCTGCTGGCTCCCGACGCGATCCGCTTCATGGACCGCTTCGGTGGGTGGGACTCGGTCCGACGACGCAACCACCGGATGACGGTCGACGCCCATGTGATGCTCTGCGATCGACTCGGGGTCGAACCCATCTGCCCGCTCGACGGCTCGATGACCGGGTTCATGGCGACCGTCGAACTTCCGGCCTCCCTGCAGCCGGAACACGGCGGCCCTCCGCTGAGTTCGAGCAACGCCGTGCCCGGCCCCGATGGGCGACCGACGATCGGCTTGGATCCCGTGCATCGACGCCTGCTCGAGGACCACCGCATCGAGGTGCCCGTCGTGACCCACGACCAGAAGCGATTCGTCCGCTTCAGCGTCCACGTCCACAATCATGACGAGGAGTACGAACGGCTTGCCGACGCGATCCTCGAGATCGCTTCCGCCTGAGTCCGGCGGTCAAGCGGAAAGGGTGGAGAGGCCCGCCCTCGCCACCGTGCGGCCGGAGTCCCGAAGCTCCTCGAGTCTCGCTCGATTCTCGCCTTCCAGGGATCGATCCTGCTCGTCGTGCCAGAGATGGAGCACCGCCGCGGCGGGCGTCGCTCCACGAATCACCACTCCGGAGGACCGGAGACGGATCGCCAGATCCGAATCCTCGTATCCCCACCCCTTGAACGCATGGTCGAAACCGTCGATCGCCTCGAAATCGCTCCGATGGACCGAGGCGTTGCAGGTGCGGAACGACTTCCAGGACAGTCGGCGGCCCAGCCACGGGACCGGCGTTCCAGCCAGCAGCGGCAGTCGATTCACCCGACCGCGTCGCCACCAGGAGAACCAGCGGGCATGCGTGAATCCGCCGAGGGCTTCGCCACCCTCGAGGGCCTCCCGGGTGGCATTCTCTTGGAGCAGGCACCGGCTGCCTCGCAACGCCACTCCCGGACGGCATCGGCGATGGGCCCTCACGAAACCGGGCCGGGGCACGCAGTCGCCATCGAGCATCACCAGGATCGATCCTTCGGCCATCGAGGCCGCCAGATTCCGGCACCGGGCGGCCCGGAAACCGTCGTCCTCCTGCCATGCGTGCTTCAAGCGTCCGGCCAGGGCTCCACGACCCGCCGCCTGCTCGACCAGCTCGCGGGTGACGGCCCCGGAACCGTCGTCGGCGACGACGACCTCGAAGTCGTCATCGTCCTGGGCGCCAAGACCGGCGAGCACCGCTTCGAGGGCCTCCGGCCACTCGTAGGTGGTCACGATCACCGAGAGAGACGACGGCATCAGTCGCGGGTCGCCGGGACGTCGGTTCCGCCCGTGGACCCGTCTCCGCGGTGAAGCGGGGGACTGTCGGGAGGGCGATCGTCCAGTCTCGAGGCGCACGCCTTGGCGTGCTTGTAGAACGCGCCCTCGCCGGCTCCGAAGGAGATCACGAAGCCCGCCCAGCCGTCGAGGATTCCCAGCTTGAAGATGTAATGCTTGTTGAACTCGTTCAAGCCGCAGAGGAACGCCCAGAGCATCGACTTCCCACCGCCTCGGGCCAGCACCTTCTCGGCTCCGAGGGTCGAGTACCGGTTCGCCTTGTGCTGCACCTCGCCGAGGTCCCGGAAGGGGACCTGCCAGATGTCGGCGGGCAGGACATCGACCTCCGCCCCGTCGGCGGCGATCCAGCCTTCATGAACTGGCAGCTGGTCGTAGTGCATCCGGCCGTTGCGGAAGAGCTGGGGCTGACGGAAGTTCGGATACCACCCGCAGTGCCTGATCCATCGACCCATGAACCAGTTGCGACGCGGCACCTTCCAGATGTCCGCGGAATCCGGATCCTCGGTCACCTTCAGGATCGCATCCCTGGCCTCCGGCGTGCAGCGTTCGTCGGAGTCGAGCGAGAAGATCCAGTCTCCGCGACATTCCGCGATCGCACTGTTGCGCAGCTTTCCGAAGCCGTCGAAGTCGATCTGCACGACCCGGGCACCGAGACGTTCCGCGATCTCGATGGTGCCGTCGGTCGAATGGCTGTCGGCGAGGATCACCTCGTCCGCCCAGAGCACGCTGGAGATCGCGGCCTCGATCTTCTCCGCCTCGTTGTAGGCGATGACGTAGGCGGTGATCGAGGGCTTGCCGTCCTCGCGGACCAGCCGGTCTTCGGGAGATGGGGTCGACATGGTCGGGGCAGGATAGCCGAAGGCCCGGACGTTCAGTCCAGGCGGTCCTCCGCCTCGGCCTCGCGCCTTCGCCGCTCGATCTCCGCGAAGTCGCGGGCATCCAGCTCGTCGATCCTCTCCTGGTGCTTCGCCCGGGCCATCGGGAGATAGACCCGGTTGTACCAGTCACGCCATCGAACCAGGCTCCAGCCGTTTCTGGAGGTGTCCTCGCCGACCGCCTCGGTGGTCATGTCGACCAGCACCTGGTGGACCACGGTTCGGTGGACGACCGCCACCGCATCGGAGACGCGGAAGACGAATCCCTCGGTGAGGACCCCGGGCACCGGACGGAAGGCGCCCGATCCGTCTCCGGTCACCGGAATGAGGTTCGCGACGTACGAGCGCTGGGTCCCGATCGCGATCCAGGCGAGGTCGCCCTCGCGACGCACCGTGTCCGCGGAGTACTGCGTGGCGATGAGGTGGGGGATCGCGACCCTGGCATCAAGGGCTCCGGCCAGGGTCCCCGCCCGCTCTACCACCGCATGCTCGGAGGCCGCGAAGGCGGACTGCATCACCGCGAGGGTGGATGGAGTGGCCGGTCGGACCAGCGCCTCGGTGGCGGCCCGTCGCCAGTCGTCCCGTTCGTGGTGCACCGCCGTCCAGGCCAGGGCCGCCTGGCCACGTTCGCCCTGGAGCGAAAGATGATCGATCACGGCCCTTCGAACGTCGTCTCGGTCGGCGGCGAAGACCACCGGCATCGCGAAGAGATGCCCGGCATCCTCGTATCGACGAAGCTCCGCGATCCCTTCGGTCCGTCGCTCCGCCCCCCGCGTCGGGCCGAAACATCGTCGTCGCAGGTCCTGAAGCGTTTCTCGATACGGACCATCCTCCGAGGCCTTCACATCCGTCGCGATCGCCTGGGAGAGGGCGGAATCGACCATGCCCGGCAGCGGGCCCCGGTCGGGGATGGGCTCCGGAGGCCTCACCATGTCCGGATCGAACACACCGCCGTCCTGCATCCCCGATGCATGGGAGGACATCGGGAGCGACGCGGCGAGGAGCATCCCCAGCGTCACGCCCACCACCGACCGCTTCAGCCGGTTCGAGGATGTGGAAGGGGGCGCCATGAGGCCATGGTATACGCCCTTCGAACGAATCCAGATCCAATCCAGGGATCGATGCGACTCGTGGTTCCGCCGCTTCCCAGCGGGTCCCGGCGGGGCGACGCCGGCGGCAACCGGCTAGTCACCGATCGCGACGATGGTCGGGAGCACTTCAGTGGAACGCTTGATCCGGTCGATCGCCCGTCCGGCGACCGCCAGATCGGGATAGGTGCCGACCTGGACCTTGTACAGACCGGACTGTTCCACCAGCTCGGGCATGCCCAGACCGGCGGCACGACTGGCCGGGAAGACCCGACGCACGCACTTCTCCGCGTTCTCGCGACTGGAGAAGGCCCCGAACTGGATGGTGAACCCCGCCACCCTTCCCGAGGCGAGCTCCTCGCCTCCGAGCCGACGGGCCCGCGCGAGACAGCGGCTGGCATCGGCCTCGAGGCCAAGGGACTTGTAGGCGTCGGCGGCCCTCACAAGGGCCGCCCCGGCGACCGAACCCTCCAGGAGGGCGCCGCCTCGCTCGAAGCTCGCTGCCGCCTCCCGGGTGCGCCCCAGTGCGGTCTGGACCGTGCCGGCCTGGACCAGGCCCCGTCCCCGGATCTCCGGATCGTCGCTTCGCTCGGCCTCCCTCAGAAGCTCGAGGGCCGTCGAATAGCTGCCCTGGCGATAGGCCGCGATGCCCCCGATGTAGGCGGCTTCCGCCTTCATGGACCGCGGTCCGCGGGACACGATCCGCTCCGCATCCGCGAGGGCGGTGCGGTCGTCACCCCGTTCCAGGGCCATCAGGGCGGCATCCCGATCCCGTGCCCAGGAGTCGTCGCAGCCCGCGAGCGGGGCGGGGAGACCACAGCACGAGACCAGAACCGTGATTCGCACGAGCATCGAACCGGGGTTTCGCAGCATGTTCATGTGGACAGTATCGTCCGAGTCAACCATGGACCTTCACGATCGAATCATCCGTCGCCTTCGCCGCAACCCCTTCCGGAAGATCATCGTCGATGACTTCAAGCAGTGGCGAAGCCTCACGCTCCGCTATCTGGCCAGCCACATCGCCGGGGCGATCCAGCAGACCTCGGACCGGCCGCGGGTGGGAGTCATGCTCCCGACCTCGGGCCTGTTTCCCGCCGCGATGCTCGCGGGCTGGCGACTCGGGCGGACGATGATCCCGCTCAACTACCTGCTCTCCAGCGAGGACCTCGCCTTCGTCATCGAGGACGCCGAACTGGACACCGTCATCACGGTGGGGCCGATGCTGGACTTCACCGGCCCGCTCCCCGACGGCATCAAGACCATCCGTCTCGACCAGATGAAGATCGGCGGACTCCCGCCACGCACTCCGCGACGGCCGATGGCCCCCGACGACACCGCGGTGATCCTCTACACCTCCGGTACCTCGGGACGCCCCAAGGGCGTGATCCTCACCGACGCCAATCTCCAGGCGAACATCGACCAGGTCGTGGAGTTCGTGAAGTTCACCCGCGAGGATCTGATGCTGGGCGTGCTGCCTCAGTTCCACACCTTCGGGCTGACCGCCCTCACCCTGGTCCCGCTGAGCCTCGGCTGCCGGGTTGTCTACACCGCGAAGTTCATGCCGAAGCGGATCCTCGATCTCGCCCGCGAACATCACCCCACCGTGTTCATCGGCATCCCGTCGATGTACAACGCCCTCCGCCTGGCCAAATCCGCCCGGGCCGACGACTTCTCGAAGCTGAAGTTCGCGGTCGCCGGTGGCGAACCGCTCCCCGACGCGGTGAGCGACGGTTTCCACGAGACCTTCGGGGTCCGGATCTGCGAGGGCTACGGCATGACCGAGACCGCACCGGTCGCCAACGTCTGCCTTCCCGACGAATACCGCCCTCACTCCGTCGGCCGGATCGTCCACCGCATGGAGCAGCGGATCGTTGCCGAGGACGGTTCGATCTGTCCGCCGGGGGTGGATGGCGAGGTCCGGATGCGGGGACCGAACGTGACCCCGGGATACTTCAAGCGTCCCGAGGAGACCGCCGCCGCGTTCGACGCCGACGGATTCCTCCGAACCGGAGACATGGGACGGATGGACGAGGACGGGTTCCTCTCGATCACCGGCCGCATCAAGGAGATGCTGATCATCGGTGGCGAGAACGTCTTTCCCCGCGAGATCGAGGAGGTCCTCGACCGGCACCCCGGCGTCAAGGCCTCCGCGGTCATCGGGCAGCCGGACGAGAGCCGTGGGGAGGTCCCGCTCGCCTTCGTCGAGATGGTGGAGGATGCGACCTTCGATGCCACCGAGCTTCGATCCCACTGCCGCGAGACCCTCGCCCAGTACAAGGTGCCGCGCGAGATCCGGCTGATCGACGAGATGCCGCGGAACCCGACCGGGAAGATCATGCGACGCGCCCTGAGCGTCGACACCGCCGCCCCGGCCTGATTCTCAGCAGTCGCCCCAGACCGCCAGCATCAGACCGATGTCCGTTCCGGACACCTCGCCGTCTCCGTCGAGGTCGGCGGGGCAGTCCTCGGAGCAGGCGCCCCACGCCGAGAGCAGGAGGCCGAAGTCGGCCCCTCCGACCTCGCCGTCGCCGTCGAGGTCGCCCTGACACGCATCGCAGGGGGGGACGAAGCACTGCAGCTCGACCGCGCCGTTGCCCATCGAGCCCTCGACTCCGCTGATCCGGATCAGGTACTCGACTCCGCATTCGGCATCGAAGAAGATCGACGCGGTGTCGAACGTGCAGAAGACGTCGTCGTCGATGCACGCGACCGGAACCGGAGACTCGCAATCACCGCGGTACACGTCGACCACGGTGTCGAAGTCGGCGAGGCTGCACGTTCCGATCTTCATGAGCCCGTCGCAGGTCGACAGGTGCCGGAACCAGACGTCGCCGCCACGGAGTTTCGCAGGCACGCACTCCGATGCCGGACCGGTGGACGAGGACAGGAGCTGGCGGAAGTCGTGCAGGCCCTCGTCGATCTCGATCGCATCGGCACACAGATCATTGGCCGGCGGATCGCCACCGCAGATCTCGGCGGCATGAGAGGCGCAGGTCGAGTCCCAGCTCCAGTCGCAGCAGACCGGATCGACGACACAGACCTCGTTGCAGCAGGATTCATCCTCGCAACCGGGATGAGCGTGGGGCTGGAGGCACGACTCCGGCCGGCCGCAGACGGGGCCGCAGGTGTCGGCGGATTCCAGGCGGAGCTTCCAGGCGAGGTCCTCGCAGTCGCCGACCTCGCCGGTGGAGCGGATCTCCAGGGTCCAGACCCCCGCCGCGAGACAGCGGTTCTCCGGGACCCCGATGCACCCGATGGAGGCGATCTCGAATTCGGCCGGCGAATCGCACCCCCCGGGTCGGAACGAGATCGTCGCCGAGCTCGCCACGAAGAGGGCCCGCGTCCTCACCAGACCGTCACCGTCCAGATCGAGCGGGGTCAGATCTAGCTCGAGGACATCGACGTCCGCGGTCGAGGAGAACGTGCCCGCGACGACGCCGTCGGGGCCCACCGGCTCGGCCTCACCCCCCGAACAGGGGTCGTTGGACTTCCCGTCGCATGCCTCGGCCTCGATCGTCTCCGTTCCATCGGTGCCGACCACGCACAGACCGCCGCAGGCGCTTTCAGCGAGGGCCACGCAGAGCTCGTCCCAGATCGAGTCGCAGCAGGTGGGGTCGATGGCGCACACCGCCTGGCAGCAGGTCTCGTCCTCGCACGACGGGGTGCCGTTGGAGTCGAAGCAGTCACCGGTCCCCCGGTCCCCGCATTCGCCGCCGGGCACCTGGCAGGCGAAGCCCGCGAGCAGGCTGCAGTTGCCGTCCCAGGCGTTCTTGCAGCAGAACGGGTCGGCCAGACAGATCGTCTCGCAGCACGCCCGATCATCGCACCCCGGCGTGCCGTTGGCGGAGAAGCACGAGCCGCTGATGCTGGTGCCGCAGAGCCCGACGCAGGACAGGTCGGCGAGCTGGACGCAGTTCTCGTCCCATTCCTCGCAGCAGAAGGAATCGAGCAGGCAGACCGTCTCGCAGCACTGGAGATCGGAACAGCCCGGCAGGCCGTGAGGATCGAGACAGTCTCCGATCGCCTTCTCGCAGACCTGGCCGTGGGCCGGGGCCGGAGTCATCCACGCGGCGAGGCAGAGGAGCACGGCCGGAAGCCATGCACTCGATCGTGTCGCCGCCCTTCGAATCGAATCAGGAGCCATGCCTGGTCACATCCTCTGTCTGGCCGTCCATCCGGCCGGAATCGAGTCGGCCGCAAGTTGCCCGTTCACCCGACCCGTTGCGCTGGTGAACGACTATAGCCCGCCGTCTCCCGGGGTCGACTGGAAAGACGGAGTCCCCCGGCCGATCGGCCGGGGGACCCGATGTCATCGAGCCGTTCCGTCGGGCGGACTTCCGGAGAAGCCCATGCCCTCGGGAGGTCAGGGGGTGTCGCAGGGACCCCACTGGACCAGGAGATCACCGACGTCGGCACCACCGACGACACCGTCGCCGTTGAGATCCTCCGGGCATCCCGGGCAGTCGCCCCAGGCCACCAGCAGGAAGCCGTAGTCGGCACCATCGACATCACCGTCGCCGTTGAAGTCGGCCGGGCAGCCGCCTCCACCGCCGCCGCAGTCGGTTCCGGAGCACGACACGTCGAGCGTGGCGGATCCGAATCCGGTGGTGCTGTAGCTGCCGACCCGCACGTAGTAGACGGAGTTGCAGTCCGCCGAGAAGCTGACCTCGGAGACCAGACCGCAGGTGTCGTCGTTGCAGGCGACCACCGAACCGGTGCAGGAATCCTGGTACACCGCCATCTTGGTGTCGAAGGTGGCATCATTGACCGTGCAGAAGGACATGGTGACCAGGCCCTCGCAGGACGGCACGTATCGGTACCAGAGGTCGTTGTTGATCTGGTCGTTGCCGAACTTGGCACATTCCGGCGGCAGGACCTGACCGGAGTTGGTCGCACCGAACGTGTCGATCACGATCGGACCGTCGACGATGTCGATGGCCCCCTCGCACTCGTCGTTCGACGGCGGCTCGGGGCCGCCGCCACCTTCGCCGATGGTCATGGTCGCGGTGCCCTGGCTGCCGTCCCAGGAACCGATCTGGATGATGATCTCCTGACCGGCGACCAGCGCCGGCAGCGACATCAGCGATGAGAAACCTGCACAACCGTCACCATCGTCGTTGCAGGCGATGAGGACGCCGCCGCAGGAGTCGTAGGCGGCCAGACGGGTGTCGAAGCTCGCCTGGTTGCAGGTCGAGACCGACCAGTCGCCGTCGGACGGGACGGTCCAGCTGTAGAAGAGGTCGTTGAAGATCGTGACCGATCCGAAGCTGTCGCACTCGAAGGGCAGATCGGCACCGTCGGTGCCGGTGCAGGCGGTGTCGACCTCGACGTCGCCCTCGAAGGATCCGAGCGCGATGGCGTCGGAGCAGACGTCGCCGACGATCTCGTCGGCCGGCTCTGCGGTCAGGGCCACCTGGTAGAGGTTGAGCGGCCCGCTGCCGCAGGGCACGCCGTCGAAGCCGTTGAGGCCCACGAAGGCGTAGTAGTCGCCTGCGGGGAGACAGGCGGTGACGCTCCCGCCGCATTCCACGGCCTCGCCGATGACCAGGCTCGGCTCGGGGCACTCCTTGCTCACGAAGAGCAGGACGGTCGAGACGTTGCTGTTGCAGGTCATGGTGACGAACGAGGTGGCGTCGATCGAGAAGTCGAACCAGTCGGTGTCGCGGGTTCCACCGGCGGCCCACATCGTGCCGCAGATGGTGTCACCGATGTTCACGGGCTGGGAGGGGTAGCCGACGCCGTTGCAGCCGCCGTTGGTGTCGTCGCCGCAGCCCTCGAGCTCGACGACGTCCTCCTTGGAGCATTCGGAGAGGCATCCGGCCAGGCAGTCGTCACCCTCGCAGATGGTGAGGTTGCCGGTGCCCTGGGCCGGGGGGTTGAACCCGCCGAGCTGGATGAAGTAGGTCTTGCCGGCCTCGACCGAGGCGACCATCTCCGAGGTGAATCCGGCACAGCCGAGTCCGTCGTCGTTGCAGGCCTCGAAGACGAGGTTGTCGCAGTCCCCGCTCCAGAGGGCCAGACGCGTGTCGAAGTCGGCGTCGTTGCAGGTCGAGAACACCGCGATCTCGTTGGTGCTCGCGGTCCAGGTGTACCAGATGTCGCCGCGGATCACGATTTCGCCGAAGCTCTCGCATTCCGGGGGAAGCTGGATGTCGCCGGTGCTCGCGCCGAGGCTGTCGAAGGCGACCACCAGGTCGCCGGTGCCCAGGTCGATCGCATCGACGCACTCGTCGTTCTCGGGCGGCTCGCCATCGAAGCAGGCGACCGCGGTCTCGCTGACGCAGATCGAGTCCCAGGCGACGTCGCAGCAGTAGGGGTCGATCTTGCAGACCGAGTTGCAGCAGTCGAGGTCATCGCACCCGGGGGTGCCGTTGGGGACGTCGCAGCCGCCGGAGGCGGGGTCGCCGCATCCGGAATCTCCGCCGCACAGAGTGAGGGCCAGATCGACGCAGGTCGAATCCCATTCCACCTCGCAGCAGAACGAGTCGAAGCTGCTGCAGACCGATTCGCAGCAGGTCTCGTCGACGCAGCCCGGCGTGCCGTTGGCCTCGAGACAGCTGCCCGATGCAGGGTCGCCGCACGAGGGGAATTCATCTCCGGCGATGACGGAACCGGCGAGGATGAGCGTGGTGGCCAGGGTCATCCCGCCGCCAAGCAGGGTGTTACGTCGAATCATGTCAGCGAATCTCCTCAGGAACGAGCCCGATCGAGCGGGCGGTCACGACAACGGTGCGCCAGGGCGACCGAAAGTGCACGGGGGAGCGACCCCCGCGATGGTTGGCGTCCTTCCGAAGCGGATTCCGCCGGACGGTCGCTGCCTTCAAGATAATCGCGGAAGCCCTCCGGGGAACCGGAAATCGGGAACCCGGGCGTCTTTCATCCACGCCCCTTCGGCCCGGAGCGACTGGGGACCGGGGATTGGGGTACCATTGATCGACTGGTCCGGGAACCAGAATTCCTCGAATCCCCTGCACAGGAGCATCGCAGCATGGCCCCGACCCCCGGCGACATCGCCCCCGCCATCTCCCTCCCCGAAGGCCCCGGTCAGACGGTCGACGTCGACTGGTCCGCCGGTCCGACCGTGATCCTCTTCTTTCCGCTGGCCTTCAGCGGCGTGTGCCAGGAGGAGTTCTGCACCGTCCGCGACGACTGGGACGCATGGACGAGCCTCGGAGCGAAGGTCTACGGGATCTCGATCGACAGCTGCTTCGTGGTCGCGAAGTTCCGCGAGCTCGAATCGCTGCCCTTCCCGCTTCTCAGCGACTTCAACAAGACCACCTGCGCCGAGTGGGGGACCCTCCTCGAGGACCTCATGGGCCAGAAGGGCGTCTCGACTCGGGCCGCGTTCGTGGTGGACACCGAGGGCAGGATCGTGCACGCGGCGATCCAGGAGAACCCCGGCGAACTGCCGGACTTCGATGCCGTCAAGAACGCATTGAAGGATGCGTCGGCCGCCACGACCTGAGCACCCCGCAATCAGCGCATGGATCCGGCTTCACCCGAGGCAGCAACCAGGACCGGCACCCGATCGACGTTGTCGATCGCGATCACCTATCCCGTGGTCCTGTCCTTCGTGATGGGACTGGTGGTGCTCCTGATGGGCGCCCTCACCACCGCGGGCATGCAGCGCTCGACCCGGGATCTGCTCGATCAGCTGATCCACCAGGTCACCGAACGCATGCGACTGGCGGTGGTCGACACCCTCGAGACCCCGCATCGGGTCGCGGGTCTCATGAGCGAGAGCATCTCGTCGGGCCGGCTCGAGGTGTCCGACATCTCGGATCTGGAGGCCTGCATCCCGCAGGCGGCGGAGATCGCCCGGGCCTTTCCATCGATCGGCTCGGTGCTGGTGGCCAACGCCCGCGACGACGTCATGTGGGTCGAACAGCGCACCGAGGGCGACTGGAAGGTCGTCACCTACGACGACTCCGGCGACGGCAACGCCGTCGAACGACTGCTGGACGACCGGGGTCTCCCCACGGGAGAGTCCCTTGGCTCGTATCCATACACCCCGTCGGAACGCCCCTGGTACCGGACCGCGGTCGAGGCCGGGGAGAAGGGGGCATGGAGCCCGCTGTACGTCTGGGCCACGACCGACGAGACCCCGCCCATCGGGGCCGGCTTCGCCCGGGAGATCACGAACGAGGACGGCAACCGACTCGCGCTGATCGAGATCGGGTTCACCACCCGGGACCTTTCCGAGCAGATGGGACGGATCTCGATCGGCCGCGAGGGCCGGGCGATGATCATGGACTCCGGGGGCAACATCGTCGCCACCGACGACCCCGGGATTCGCAGGAGCATGGACGGCAAGGTGCTCCCGGCGACCGCCGTGGACGATCCGGTGCTGGCCGGCGTGGCGGGCTCCGCGATCGCCGAAGGCGGTGGAGCCACCTACAACACCCGGGTCGAGCAGCCCTCCGGCACCTGGTGGGAGGCGGAATCCGAACCACTTGCGATCGACTGGGGCCCCACGTGGAACCTCGTGATCGCGATCCCCGACCGGGAGCTCCTCTCCGGCGTCAGGCAGGTCCAAAGCCGGATGCTGCTGGCCGGCGTGCTCATCCTCATCGGCTGCGGACTCATCGGCTTCGCGGTCGCACGGTCGATCGTCCGCCCGATCCTCGCACTGCGTGGCACCGCCGCGGCGATCGCCGGCGGCAACCTCGAGGCGACATTCGATCCCCGGGGCGGGCGGGAGTTCATCGAGCTCTCCCGCGATCTCTCCTCGATGACCAGCGGTCTGCGGGAGCGATTCGAGATGCAGAACGCCCTCGAGGTCGCGATGGAGATCCAGCAGCATCTCCTCCCGCAGTCCTCGCCCCTGATCGACGGGGTCGACATCGCCGCGACCAGCATCTACTCCGACGAGACCGGCGGGGACTACTTCGACTTCCCCGAAGCCGATCCCGGGACCGACGCGGAGAATCCCTGCCAGCTGATCGCCCTCGGCGACGTGACCGGTCACGGGATCGGAGCCGCGCTGATCATGGCCAGTGCCCGCTCGGCGCTGCGGGCCCGCCTGCATGTGGACGCCGATCTCGGCACCCTGCTGGGAGGGGTCAACGCGACCCTGGTCGAGGACATCCCGATGGGGCGGTTCATGACCATGCTCTTCATCCGTCTGAAGCCCGAGCTCGACGGATTCCTGTGGGCCAGCGCCGGGCACGATCCCCCGATCGTCTACGACCCGCTTCGCGACACGTTCCACGAGCCCGATGGCGGCAGCGTGCCGCTGGGCCTGGTCGATGACGAGCACTTCGATCAGTACGAGGAGCCGTTGCACGGCCCGGGATCGATCATCGTGACCGCCACCGACGGCGTCTGGGAGACCGTCTCCCCGGATGGTGACTTCTACGGCAAGGATCGACTCCGCGAGCTGATCCATCGCCATCGTGATCGCTCCTCGCGCGAGATCATGGACGCCGTGATCGAGGACACCAATCGATTCCGCGGCCACGATCGGGCCGCCGACGACGTCACCATCGTGGTGGTGAAGCTCACCTGAGTCACGACACGCCCCGTCCGAATCGGAGCCGAGGATGAGACAGCTGACGACGACCTGGTGGTTCAAGATCCCGTTCGCCTACTGGCTCGCCGGGATCCTGATCTATCCGCCGGTCTTCGACCGGCCGCCGGAATCGGGATACGTCCGCAGCCGGATGTGGGTGTGGGACTTCGTCGGGGACGACTGGAACGCCACCGCCCTCTTCGACACGGGCACCGCCCTCTATCAGCTGTGCGTCGTGTTCTGCCTGGCGTGGATCCTTCGGGCGATGGGGTCGCCGATCGTTCGACTGATCCGCCCGTCACGATCGGAGGATCCGGTCACGAAGCGGCCTGATCGGGAATCGTCTCCGGCGGAATGACCGACCGCGATGGGATCGACTCGATCGCGACGGGATCTCCGGACCGGGTGCAGCATTCGTATCCGACCCAGATCAGCACGAGACCGGCGAGTTCGGCGACGTAGAGCGCCTCGACCATGCCGGTCTTGGCCATGGCGCCGCCGATCCCGGGAAGAAGCCCGCCCATGGCGATCAGGGCGGTGCCCATCACGCGTCCCCGCTGGCCGATGACTCCCCGGAACCGGACGCAGCTCCAGACGGCGCCGCCCACCAGGAAGAACGCGGCGTACACGTTGATCAACGGCGTCATCGCCCGGATCCAGGTCCACTCGATCGCGGAACCCGAAGGACGATGCGACGCGAGCTGGGCCGCGTCGATGGGGGAGAGCATCACCGCGACCGCCGCCACCACCAGGGGCACCGCACTGATCGCGGTGAGGATCGATGCCGTGCGGCGGGCGAGGACCAGATAGACGCTGCCGGTCGCCAGCGGCCAGGCGCCGAGGATCGCCCCGGCCAGGTACCACCAGCGATTGAGTTCCGCGGAGTTTCCGCCGAGGGTGATGATCGATTCGATCATCGTGCCCGATCCGTAACACGCGACCCCGATCGCCCACCAGACCAGATGCGGCGGCCATCCCCGGAGACGAGCCCGGAGAAGGAGCACGGGCAGGAAGGCGAGGGCCACCACCGTGGTCGCGATGGGCAGATAGTGCACCGGGGAGAGCTCGGTCGATGTCATGCACGGGATCATACCGATCCTGCGAAGGCCACCCCATCCGGTGACCCTTCGCCGACGAACAATCGACGACCGCCGGATCCACACAGGAGATCGATCATGACCATGCCATCACAGAGCTGTCCACCCGGGTTCCAGTCCCATCGTTACCGGCACACCTTCGAGACCGACGGTTCCTGGCAGGACATCTGGAAGTGGCTGATGAGACCCGAGACCTTCACCGCCGGCCAGCCATGGCCGTATCGAGTCGAGTTCCTGGAGACGCCGGGCCCTGATGGCATCGTGGCCGGAGGTTTCGACGTGGGCACCCTCAACGCGCACCACGGGCCGTTCATGAACTTCTGCGGGGTGGTCTCAAGAATCGAGGTCGGCGACGACCGGGCGGAACGCGACATCGAGTACGGCTACGGCGCCTATTTCCTCGCCTTCCGGCTGATCAGGCCTCACGGCCTGAAGGTCGCGGTGGAGTCCGTATCCGAGGCCCGATGCCGGGTCGTGGTGACCGTCGATTCATGGGTCCGGCCCTGGGCCGCCCGCCTCTGGACCCTCGCGCAGAAGTGCTTCTGGCCGGGCTTCGGGTTCTCGCTGCGAAAGGCGGGAAGAAGGTCGCTCGCCACCCGCAGGTGACCGCTCGACGGACCGGCTGGAGGTCCTCACCGCCCCGATGACTCGATGCCGTACTCCATCCAGGCCTCGGGCTCGTGGACCCTTCGGAGGATCGACTGGTCGCCGTCCCAGACCACGGTGGTGTCCTTTCGGTAGTACCACACCAGTCGAAATCGCTGGCCCCCCGTCCTCCCGTTGCTGTGGAACACGGTGATGTACCGCCCCGGCAGGTCGGGATGATGCATGGTGTGAAGGACCGAGTGACCGGGCCCGGCCCATCGCTCGTCACCGACGCTGAAACCATCGCCGTCGATCACGATCGGGTCGGAGGTTCGGGCGATCAGGGAGGCCTGTTCCGCGACCGCCGACGCGCCCACCAGGAAAAGGTTCCCGCCCGCCGGAACCTCCCTCGTCCAGGCGAGGTCCGGCGGTGCGACCCCGGAGTCATCGGAGACCCTCAGTTCGACACCGCCGCCCAGGGTTCCCGAGATGGTGGGACTCGTGAGGGCGATGGGAACCATCCGGTAGTGGCGGGCTTCGGGATCGACGAGCACCTCCGTCCCGTCGTTTCTCTCGATTCGATCGATCGACTGGGGGGGGACGCCGACCAGACGGGGATGGGTCATGGGAATCCGATGTTCCCGAACCCAGTACTCGAAGAACGGAATCAACCATCCGGCCGGGCGATCCGGCCGGACCGCCTCCGCGGCCACCCTGATCTCCTCCCAGCCGATGCGTTCCCCGAGGTGATTCGCCACGAGGGACCGCATCATGTCCCAGATCGGGCTCTCCTCGAACGCCCCGTCCGGAAGCCCCTCCTCGAGAAGCTCCTGAAGCATCATGAACACGAACGATCCCTTGTCGTAACCGACGAACCGGTCGACGTCCCTTCGTCCGAAATCGCCGAGGGGCCCGTTGTCCAGACTCGGATCCACGGAGAGCTGATTGATGATCGCCCGCCTGTACCGCCTCCCGGCCTCGGGGCCCTCCTCCATGATCCGGCGGCCGTAGTTGGTGCAGAAGTTGGTGAGTCCCTCGCACCAGTTGCCGTCGTCCGGGTCGACGTAGACCCCGTTGCCCCACCAGGCGTGGACCAGCTCGTGATCCAGGTAGCCGGGCTTGAGAGAACGAGGGGCCATGCCCACCACTCGCGGTCCGAGCAGGGTGAAGCCCGGGAAGGCGAATCCGGAGGAGAAGAAGTTCTCCACCACCGTGAATCGTTCGAAGGGATACGGGCCCAGGAGTCCGGTGTAGCGGAGGAGATAGTCCTCCGCGGCATCGAGATAGTGCCCGGCCTTCTCGCGATTGGAGGGCGAGACCTGCACCACCACGTCCACCGGACCATGGACGGTCTCGATCGCCCGATGAAAGGCAAGGTGCCGATTGCCGGCCAGAGACACGCCGGCGACCGGCAGGGGGGTCGTCCAGGACCAGCACGGCTCTTCTGCCTCATCAACCCGCGGGTCTCCGGAGGCCACGAGCCTCCATTCCTCCATGGGCTCCACCCGAAGGGAGACGGTTCTCAGGGCCGGCCGATTGCGTGGCCCCAGCGGCTGGGGGTGCCAGTCGCTGCCCCCGGAGAGAAAGACGCCGTCCCCGGCCGCATGGGCTCGAACGGACTGGTTGTGTATCCGACCCGCTCGTTCTCCCGCCTGCACGTCCTCCTTGTGCACTCCNTTCCAGTGCATGACCACCCGGGACCCGGATCGCAGATCCCGCAACACCGGTTCGGCTCCGGGATCGACGTCCTCGCCGTCCACCGTGACGCGGTGGATCCTCGACGACCGGTGGATCCGGTAGGGGAGGTCGCCATCCTCCGNGATCATCATGGTGGAGACACCCTGCANNCGATTGGTGGTCGGATCGATGCGCACCGAGAGTTCCTGATGACCGACCTCGGCCGTGTTGGATTCGAACATCAGGGCGGCGGCGAGGCAGAGATGGATCATGAGCGTGAACTCCGTTGGTCGCCCGTCGGGCGGGGTGCGGACTGGAACACGAGGCCCGGCTTCCGGACGATCGGCGAATCGAAGCTCTCGAATCCATCGAATCCGCGGGACCACGCCGGCCACCCTNCGGCTTTCGGGTCCGTGGACACCTCCGATTCAGGAACTCACCCGCCGATGGCCTCCTCCGACGACCTTCTGCTCATCCTTCCGCATCANCTCTTCGCGGACCACCCCTCGCCGACCGGTCCGGGGAGGCGGATCGCGATGGTCGAGGACTCCCTCTTCTTCGGCGACANGCATCACCCGGCGAGATTTCACAAGCAGAAGCTCCGGCTGCACCGGGCCACGATGAAGCGTCGCGAGGCGGAACTCGAGGGCGGCGGCTGCAAGGTGGACTACTGGGATCACGCGCCGGGCCGCGACCCCCTGGCCGACTGCCTCGAGGCCGCCGCCCGGAGGAAGGTGAAGCGGATCGAGGTGACCGAGGTGCATGATCATCTCCTCGCCCGGAGGCTCCGACGACATGCGGAGAAGGCCGGGATCACCGTCGACTCCCGGCCGACCCCCATGTTCCTCAACACCGACGAGGAGAACCGGGACTGGCGGGCCGGCCGCAAGAGATGGTTCATGGCCGACTTCTACAAGCACCAGCGTCGCCGACTCGACATCCTCATGGACGGCGACGAACCCGAGGGAGGGCAGTGGAGCTTCGACGAGGACAATCGGAAGAAGATTCCCAGGGCGATGATGAAGGAGATCCCCACGATCCCCACGATCGCCGAAGACCGGTTCGACATCGAGGCGGGGAAGCACGTGGAGACGACCTATGGAGACAACCCCGGCCGACTGGGGGCCTCCATCTACCCGACCGGCCACGCCGACGCCGCGGCCTGGCTGCAGGGCTTTCTTCAACAACGCCTCGCGCGGTTCGGCGACTACGAGGATGCGATCGCGGCCGGCGAGAACTGGTTGTGGCACGGGGTGCTGACCCCGATGCTCAACATCGGACTTCTGACCCCGGATCAGGTGATCGAGTCCGCTCTCGAGCATGCCTCCCGGCACGAGGTCCCCCTCAACTCCCTCGAGGGGTTCGTCCGACAGGTGATCGGCTGGCGGGAGTTCATGAGGGCCACCTACGTCGATCTCGGGGTCCGGATGCGGACCACGAACCACTGGGGCCACCATCGCCCGATGCCGCAGGCCTTCTACGACGGGACCACCGGAATCGATCCCGTGGACGACGCGATCCACCGGGTCCTGGAGACCGGGTACTGCCACCACATCGAGCGACTGATGGTGCTCGGCGGCTTCATGTTCCTCTGCGAGATCGACCCCGACGAGATCTACCGCTGGTTCATGGAGATGTTCGTCGACAGCTACGACTGGGTGATGGTTCCGAACGTCTACGCGATGAGTCAGAACGCGGACGGGGGGCTGATCACCACCAAGCCGTACTTCTCCGGGTCCGCCTACGTCAAGAAGATGAGCAATCATCGCAACGGCGACTGGAACGCGATCTGGGACGGCCTCTACTGGCGGTGGATCCTCGACCACGCCGACGAACTCGGCAGGAATCCCCGATGGGCGATGATGTGCGCCACGGGCAGGAGAATGGATGCCGACAAGCAGGCCGCACATCGAGGAAACGCGGAGGACTTCCTGGCCGGATTGCGGTGACCGACCGACACCGACCACGGAATCAGTACTCCAGTTATCACGGTCGATGAAAACGCATGTTGATCATGCCGAAGAAGCACCGCGTCTTCCGCCGCGCGCCTATACATTGGAACGATGCCTAACAACAACTGCCGCTCGAACGTGTCCAACGTCCTGGTGATCGGATCGGGAGGCGCCGGCCTCCGCGCCGCGATCGCCGCCCACGAGTCCGGAGCCGAGGTGCTGGTGCTCGGCAAGCGGATGCGAAAGGATGCCCACACCGCGCTGGCGGCCGGGGGNATCAACGCGGTGCTCGGGACGGTCGACCCCGAGGACACCTGGCAGCAGCACTTCGTGGACACCTACGAGGAGGGCTACCACCTCGCCGAGCCNCGCACCGTGGAGCTGCTGGTCCAGGAGGCTCCGGACCGCGTGAGGGAACTCGAGGAATGGGGGATGACCTTCGCCCGGACCCCGGACGGCGCCCTCGACCAGCGATACTTCGGAGCCCACACCTACCGACGCACCTGCTACGCCGGCGACTACACCGGTCGGGCGATCCTCAACACCCTCACCGACCGGGTCGAGGAACTGGGGATCCCGATCCTCGACATGCAGTACGTCTCCCGCCTGCTGGTCGATGATTCCAACGGGCGGAAGGAATGCTTCGGAGCGCTGGCCTTCGACACCGTCTCCGGTGAACGCACCGCCTTCATCGCCGACTCCGTGGTTCTGGCCGCGGGCGGCCACACCCGCATCTGGAGGATCAGCTCCTCCCGCCGTGACGAGAACACCGGTGATGCGATGCGTCTGGCCCTGCGGGCCGGGTGCCAGCTGGCGGACATGGAGCTCGTCCAGTTCCATCCCACCGGCATGGTCTTCCCGGAGGAGCTGGCCGGCACCCTGGTGACNGAAGCGGTCCGGGGCGAGGGCGGNCATCTGCTCAATGCNNANGGCGAGCGNTACATGGAGCGGTANGATCCGGAACGCAAGGAACTCTCCACCCGCGACCGGGTCGCGCTGGCCAACTACACCGAGATCATCGAGGGCCGGGGCACCGAGAACAACGGCGTCCTGCTGGACATCAGCCACCGGGACAAGGAGTACATCCTCGAGAAGCTGCCCCGCATGTACCGGCAGTTCATGGAATCGCAGATGCTCGACATCTCGCGACAGCCCATGGAGGTCGCTCCGACCGCGCACTACAGCATGGGCGGGATCGTGGTCGACCCCGACTCGCACGCGACCCGGGTGACGGGTCTCTACGCCGCCGGCGAGTGCACCACCGGCGTCCACGGCGCCAACCGTCTGGGCGGAAACTCGCTCGCGGAGATCCTGGTGTTCGGAAAGAGGGCCGGAGAGGCCGCGGCCGGGTACTCCGCGAATCTCGACCTCCAGCGGCGAAGTCGCTCGGTCATCGCCGAAGCCAACGACGAACTCGACAAGCTGACCACCAAGGGCGAGGAACTGGCCCGTCCCATGCAGCGTGCGGTTCGCAACATCATGTGGCAGAACTGCGGCGTGGTCCGTTCCGGAGACAAGCTCGAGCAGGGTCTCGTCGAGCTCGACCAGCTCCGCCAGGCGGCCGCCAACGTGGACGTCCGTCCGAGCGCCGAGGGATTCGGCGACCTCGCNCTCGCTCTCGACCTGCTGGGGGCCATCGACAGTGCCGAGGCCACGATCCACGGCGCCCTCGCCCGTACCGAGAGTCGCGGATCGCACCAGCGATCGGACTTCCCCGACACCACCCCCGAACACCTCGTGAACTACGTNGTGGAGCTCGANGCNATGGGCGGCCAGCAGGTCAGCCGCCACCAGGTCGATCCGGTCCCCGACTATCTNCGCGAGCACTTCNCGAACTTCGAGGAGCCCGAGGTCGAGGGCCGTCTGCTCGAGTGATNCCCCGGCCGGCGCCTTCCGNGGGGCCACCCNTCGCNGGTGGCCGTCCTCCNGCGATTGAGGTACCATTCCACCCCACGCGGGTGTAGCTCAATTGGTAGAGCGTCAGCCTTCCAAGCTGAATGTTGCCGGTTCGACCCCGGTCACCCGCTTCGAAACAACACCGCCCTCGGCTCCGGCCGGGGGCGGCGTTCATTGGCGGGGAGGAGGCGTTCGAGGACACGGATCTGGTCTTGTATCCGGTCGGGCCCCGATCTACACTGGGATCCGCCGTCCCCGGCTCTCCCCGAACGCGATCGAGAAAGACATGCATCGCACCACCACCATCGTCGTCCTGGCCGTCATCGGCCTGTTCACCACCGCAGTCAGCGCACAG
>PAQL01000002.1 GCA_002709295.1 Phycisphaerae bacterium
GATGCAGCGACGGGCGGCCGGTGCCTGGCGCGATCTGGTGAATGCCTGGAGCGAATCGGATGCGGAAGGGGTGAACGCCTCCGCGAAGACCCTCGCGGTCACTCTGCGGGATCTGAATCCCGCCGGGTATCCCTCCGTGGATCGACTCTCCTGGGAGAACTGGTACTTCAAGGCCAACCAGCTGACTCGCGGCTGGCTGTTCTACATGCTCTCGATCATCCTGCTGCTGCTGGGCGCGGTGTACCGGTGGCGATGGGCGATGTGGTCGGGCATGTTCGTCTTCGTCGGAGCCTTCGGATTCCAGACCTTCGCGGTCGGTCTCCGCTGGTGGATCAGCGGTCGCTGGCCGAACTCCAACATGTTCGAGGCGGTGACCACCGCAAGCTGGTTCGGAGTGCTGTGCGCCCTCCTGCTCGAGGTGTTCCTCCTCCGGAGGACGTCGTTCCGAGGACTGGTGCCCATCGGGGCGGCTGCCACCGCGATGGTGGCCCTCATGACCGCGAATTTCCTCCCGGTCTATCTCAACCCGAACATCTCGAACATGATGCCGGTGCTTCACGACGTGTGGCTCTACATCCACACCAACGTGATCATCTTCAGCTACGCCCTGATCTTCATGGCCTCGGTCACCGCCACCATGTACATGGTCTACCGCCTGATCGGCGGCAAGGCGGTGTACGCAAGGGCCGGCGGGGCGGGGGCGCTGGTTCTGACCGGGCCCAACGGTCACACCCTGGCCGATCTCGACGACGACGCCGCTTCCGCCCGGCGCCGGGAGCGGTTCGGGGAGATCCTCGACGGGACGACGATGCTGCTCATGGAGCTGAGCTTCGTCCTGCTCTGGGCGGGCATCGTGATGGGGGCCATCTGGGCCGACCATTCATGGGGGAGACCGTGGGGCTGGGATCCCAAGGAGGTCTTCGCCCTCAACACCTTCGTGATCTTCGCGATTCTGGTCCACGTCCGGCTCAAGGCGCGGGACAAGGGGCTCTGGACGGCGATCCTCGCGGTGATCGGGTGTGCCGTCATGCTCTTCAACTGGATCGTGATCAACTTCGTCATCTCGGGACTGCATTCCTACGCATGAGCGACCGGACACCCAGTTCACCGGAAGTCGAGGCGATCCTCGAGCGTGCGGAGAAGCGTGCGATCGCCCAGGTCGCCCGCGACGTGGAGCTTCTGGGGCCGCTCGACGAGGGCGGGATCAAGGAGGGGGTGAAGCGGCTGCCGACCGGGGTCCGCGGCCCCTTCGTGTTCGCCCTCGCCGGCCTGCCGTCCCTCCGTCGAGCCTGGGCGGAGCAGGACCGCCTCTCCCTCGGAGAGGCCTACGCCCAGATGATTCTTCGTTCGATGGCCTGCTTCCTCGGGAGCGAGGACTTCAACGAGATCACCGGGATCGGACGGGTCTTCGGGGAGTCGGAGGCCATGCTGGCCCTGGTTCTCGACGTCGAAAACGGTTGATCCGGGGCCGCTGAGAGCCCTCCGGGAGGTCTGAGGACATCCCGGCCGGAGAAGCGCGGCTTTTCCCGCCCGACAGGTGAGAGATATCCCTCTCGACCTCGGAAGTGTGGTGCAGGGCCGCCGGAACGGTCCTTCGACACCGCTTCTCAACCGAGGACCCATCCATGTCATTCAAGAATCGAATTCCCGGAGCCCGGCGTGGCTCCTCCATCGTCGGTCTCGCCATCGCGACGGCCGGAAGTCTCTTCATCGCCCCCACGGTCCTGGCCCAGGACAACTGCGACACCGCGGTTCCGGCCCTGCCGGGGCTCAACTCGTTCAATCTCAACGAGATGACCACCAGCGGTTTCTCCGCTCCATGCTTCAAGGGCGACGTCGTGCATCACGACGTCTGGTACTGCTTCGAGGCCCCGGTCGACGGCTGGGTGAACATCTCTACCTGCGGGCTCACCAACGTGGACACCCGCATCGTGCTCTGGCCGGGATGCGACTGTCCCGATCCCGATCACGTTGCGCCCATCTGTTGCGCCGAGAACGAATGCGGCAAGCAGTCCGACCTCGTCTGTGAGGTGGTGTGCGGAGAGCGGTACCTGATCCAGATCGGATCAGCCGCAAACGGCGACCACGGCCCCGGCGACTTCATGCTGGGATTCGAAGGCAGCGACTGCGATCCCGGCAATGGCACCGGCACGCCGCCCTCCGGCCCCTGCAACGAGTGTCGCGAGGGTGATCCGGAATGGCTCGATCAGGCCGGATTCGACGGCGGGCAGATCATGCTCTTCACCCGCGACGCGACGACGAGCATCGAGTCGCCGCTCCTCGCCTTCGACCTCACCGACGAGGCCGCCGCTCCGCTCGGAAGCAACTGGGCGGCGCCGACCTGGACCCATCCCGACTGGACCAGGACGAACCTCGGAACCGTCTTCGGGGTCGCGATCGACGGCATCGGCAACGCCTTCCTCGCCCACAGCTCCGTCTACAACTACGGCATCCCCCGTGACGCGGTCGGGGCGCTCGGCGGTCCCGGCGCGATCTACCAGATCGATTCGGCGACCGGTGCCCCCAGTCTCTTCGCAACCCTTCCCCAGACCCTCGATCCCTCCATCCAGCCCGCCTCGGAAGCCTGGCCGGGCATCGGCAACATCGCATGGGACTTCGATCGCGACGTCCTCTTCGCCAGCAACATGGATGACGGGCGCATCTATCGAATCGACGGTTCCGGCTCGATCCTCGACGCCTGGGACCACGCCACCGACATCCTCACCGCGGGTGGAGCCCCGGAAGCCGGTGATGCCGACGGATTCGCACCGCTCGGCGAGCGGGTCTGGGCGGTCTGCCCGACCATGGACCGTCTGTACTACTCGGTCTGGTGGGAGGACTCCGCCAACCTGGACCTGGTGCAGGCCAACGAGATCTGGTCGGTCCGGCTCGATCCCTCGGGCGCGATCGTGCCCGGAAGCAGGCAGCTCGAGCTCGAGATGCCGGCCCTCAACAACGGGTCGTTGAGCAATCCCGTCGCCGACATCACCTTCGACGACCAGTGCTGCATGCTGATCGCGGAGCGATCCATGAATGGAGCGACGCTCTCCGGTGCCCACAACTCCCGCGGCCTGAGGTTCTGCCACGACGGATCCGGCTGGGTCCTTGGAACCGATTACGTGGTCGGTTACTACAGCGTCGGCAACAACACCGCGGGCGGTGTCGACTTCGACGGTGGTCCCGAGGCTCGAAGCTGGTTCAGTGCCGATGCCATCCACTACCCGAGCCCCTATCTCTACGGTGCGACCGGCATCCCGGTCCTCGGCGACACGCCCGACCAGAGCGTGATCATCGACATCGACGTCAACGTGAACTTCCCCGAGAAGTTCCAGATGGGTTCGATCGAACTCACCTGCTACCGGGAGGTCTCGGGTCCCTGCCTCGAGGCGACCGGCGAACTGGAATGCCTGGTCGATGAGAACGGACTCTCCGTCGACTACGCCCTCGAGCTCGAGATCACCAACAACTCCTCGACCCCCGCCCACTACCTGCTGGTCGCGGGACCGGTCTCCCCCGGGGTGATGAATCTCGTCCCCGAGCTCGCTCCCGGCGAGACCCGCATCCTGGATCTGACGGTCAACGGCCCGATCGCGGGCGAGACGGTCTGCCTCCAGCTCACGCTCTTCGATGCGGACTTCGGCGAATGCTGCGGTCTCGGCGAGGAACTCTGCCTGGTCATCCCCGAGTGCGATTGTGCGATCGAGGAGGGGCTGGAGATCGTGTGCATCGACGAGGCTGCCGGGATCTACCAGCTGCAGTTCGACCTGGTGAACCTGTCACCCGACGTCATCGAGCACGTCTTCCTGCTCTCCGATCCCGGTGCCCCCTGGATGCTCGACGAGGATCACTTCGATGTCCCCGCGACCGCGCCCTTCGGCACCATGAGCATCGGACCGGTGATCATCACCACCTCGCAGTCGCCCGGAGACACCATCGCCTTCATCGCCACGCTGCACGTCGCGAATCTCGCCCAGTGCTGCGACTTCCCGATGGAGATCACCCTGCCCCTCTGCGACGGCGAATCCAACGGGCACCCGGCGGATCTCGACGGAGACGGAGTGGTCGGAAGTTCCGATCTGGGCATCATCCTCGCCAACTGGGGCGGCTCCGGTCTCGGTGATCTCGACGGCGACGGCGTCGTCGGAGCATCCGACCTGGGCATCCTGCTCGCCGCCTTCGGCATGACCCCCTGACACATCCCGGCATGGCGGGACTCGTCCCCGTCGGAACCGGCCTCGTGCGGTCCGGTTCCGGCGGGTCTTTATTTTGAAGGGCACCGCATTGGATAGCATGCCCGTGCTGATGAGCACGGAAGCGACCGATGCCGGTCGATCCGGACGGCGGCGACGACGCCGGACCGAGCAGATCACCCCGTGAGTGGATGCCCATGACCGGATCGAGACCGACCGACGAGATGGAGAGGCTGAAGGCGAAGTATCACGTCGAGGCCCTTCACCGGTGGGACCACCGGCGGAGGATGGGCATCCTCCTCAGCTTCCTGGCCTGCCTCGCCTACGTGGTGATCGCCCTCTTCAACGGATGGAAGCTCGCCCCGGGCAGCTTCCCCGCGTGGTGTTTCGCGCCGATGTTCGTCTGTGGCACCCCGTTCCTGATCTTCGTCCTCAGCGGTTTTCTCGCTCCCGGACGAAGGGTCGGAATCCTCGAGTCGGTCTTCCGCGACCGCACCGAGCTCGAAAAGGCGATGAGCGAGATCGGGCGACTGGCGAGGGAGACCTCGGGGGTGCCCACCGTGGAGGATCGAACCGCGCTCGACGAGGCCCTCGAATTCCTCTCCGGGGAGATGGACAAGGCGAAGACCTCGGGCGCCGATCGCTTCGAGATCTGGGAGCATGTCTCGGCCACCATCCGGAACGATCTGAGCGACGACCTGGAGGTGAACCGGGAGATCGAACAGGTGGTGTCGGCCTTCCTCGACGAACGCCGCCCGTGAGCACCTGCCCTCGGCCGACGGGTCAGCTCAGCAGACGCCGCTCCTCCTCGTCGACGAACTGATCGAGGTACAGCCTGCGGTAGCGGCCGTCGATCGCCATCAGTTCCTCGTGGGAGCCGCGTTCGACCACTCGACCACGGTCGAGCAGCAGGATCTGGTCGGCCCGGCGGATCGTCGACAGGCGATGGGCGATGACCACCGAGATCCGATCCGCGAGGATCGACTCCACCGCATCCTGGATCGACGCCTCGGTCTCGGCATCGACCGAGCTGGTGGCCTCGTCCATGATGAAGATCGGAGGATCGGCGAGGAAGGCCCGGGCGAGGGAGATCAGCTGTCGCTGGCCGATCGAGAGACGTTCACCGCCCTCGCCGACCTGGAAGTCCAGGTCACCGCCGTCCGGGGCCTCGAGCCGTTCCACGAAGTCGAGGGCATGCACCCGCTGGAGGACCTGTCGGACCTCGTCGTCGGTCGCGTCGAGACGGCCGTAGCGCACGTTGTCTCGGATCGTGCCGGTGAAGAGGTGGGGGACCTGCTGGACGACTCCGAACCGGGACTGCCACCAGTCGAGACCCCGCTCCCGGTACTCGACGCCGTCGACGAGGATCCGACCCTCGGTCGGCTCGTACCAGCGGGCGAGGAGGCCGGCGATCGTGGTCTTGCCGCTTCCGGTGTGACCGACCAGGGCGAGGGTGGTGCCGGGACGGAGTTCGAAGGAGACGTCCTCGAGGACCCGTTCGCCCTCGACGTACCAGTGGCCGACACCATCGAAACGGACGGTGTCGATCTCCGGATCCCCTCCGTCGGGGGCCCGGCCTTCGACCGGGGTGGCGGCCTGGCGTTCGATGGCGGCAAGGACCTCCTCGGAATCACGGATCGCAGGTGCCTCGTCGAGAAGCTCCTGAACACGTTCCGCGGCGGCCTGGGCGTTCTGGAGATCGACGAATCGCTGTGCGAGTTCCTGGATGGGCTGGCTGAACAGCATCGCGTACTGCATGAACGCGATCAGGGTGCCGAGCGTGAGCCCGGTCGACTCCTGCACCCGGACCCCGCCCGCCCAGAGGGCCAGTCCGACCCCGATCGAGCCGAGGCTCATCACGATCGGAAGGTAGACCGCCGACTGCAGCGCGTTTCGGACCGACCATGACCGCATCTCCCCGCTGATCTCGTGGAACTCGGCGGCGGCGTCCTCCTCGCGGGCGAGCATCCGGGTGGTCCTGACTCCCGCGATCGTCTCGTTGTAGGCGGCGGTCAGCCGGGAATTGGCCCGCCTCATCCGTCGACTGGACAGCAGCATCCTCCGCTTGAACCACCAGGTGGACAGGGCGAGGGGAGGCACGATGATCGAGACCGCCAGGCCGAGTCCCGGTTCGACGGAGAACATCGCGATCAGGATCCCGACCAGCATGCTGGTGCCCCAGAAGACGTCGAGCAGCAGCCAGGGCAGCAGGCCCGTCACCTTCGTGACGTCGCTGGTCACCCGCGCGACCAGCCATCCGGTCGAGCGGACGTCGAAGAATCCGAAGGGGAGGGCCTGGAGCCTTCGAAAGCATCCGTTCCTGAGATCGAAGGCGACCCCGGTCGCCAGGGTGCCGGCGGCACGGATGAACAGCAGGACCAGCAGGGCGAAGATCGCCAGCATCACTCCGTAGAGCATGCCCCACCCGGGGATCTCCGAGGCCCGTTCCCGACCGTCCAGTCCACTTGCCGCATCGATGATGCGGGCGGTGACCAGCGGCAGGCAGACCTCCACCCCCGCGAGGATCGCACCGCATCCGGTCATCGTGATCACCGCGCGGGGATGGGGCTTGAGGTGCCCGAGGATCCTCCGCCAGAGCCGCCAGTCGACCTGTCGAGGCGTGAAGTCCTCCTCCTCGAACATGCCTTCGCTCATGACGACGCCTCCTCTCCCCGACGCAGCGGCCTGTCGTCATCGGCCTCGAGGCTGCTCTGGATGTCCCAGAGGCGTCGGTAGAGTCCGGGTCGATCGCGAAGTTCGGCGTGGGTGCCGCTCGCCTCGATGCGACCTCCGGACATCACCACGATCCGGTCCGCCTCTCTCAGGGTGGACAGTCGGTGAGCGATCACCACCGTGGTGTGTCGACCCCGGCGGGAACGGATCGCCTCGAGGATCGAACGTTCGGTACCGGTGTCGACCGCGGAGAGGGCATCGTCGAGCACGAGGATGGACGGCTTCTGAAGGAGGGCCTGGGCGATCGCGATCCGCTGTCGCTGTCCGCCGGAGAGCGTGAGACCGCGCTCGCCCACCATGGTTTCGTATCCCGAATCGAATCGTTGGATCGAATCATGGATGCACGCCTCCCCGGCCGCGATCTCGATCGAGGCGTGGTCCGCCCCGGGATCCGCGAGCAGGATGTTCTCGCGGATCGTCCGGCTGAACAGGAACGGCTGCTGCAGCACGGTCGCCACCCGGGTTCGGAGATCGTGTCGATCGAGAGTGCGGATGTCGACCCCGCCGATCTCCACGTGCCCGGTGTCGGGTTCGTAGAACCGCAGCAGAAGCTGGACGAGCGTGGACTTTCCGCACCCCGAGGGGCCCACGATCGCCACGGTCTCGCCGTCCGCGATCTCCAGATCGATGCCGTCGAGCACCGGTTGATCGGGGGTGTGGGCGAAACCGATTCCTCGGAAGGAGATCGAGCCGTCGTCGGGGATTCGTTCCGGTTCCGACTCGACCTCGGTCTCCACCGGCAGCTCGAGGATCTCCTCGATGCGGTCGATCGCCACCGTGGCCTTGCCGAACTCCGCCACGATCCGGCCCGCCATCCGGACCGGCCACAGGTACATCCCGACCGCGGCGAAGAAGAAGTAGAACTCGCCGACGAGGATCCGACCGTCGGCCAGAAGCCATGCTCCGACGAGCACCACCGACGCCTGCTGCATGAAGCAGAGGAGATCGCTGAGCGACCAGAACGTGGAGAACACGGTGTAGAGACGAGCATCGAGCCGGCGATGATCGTCGTTGCGGGGACGGAACCGCTCGATCTCGTGATCCTGGCGGTTGAAGGCGCGTACCACCCGGATGCCGACGAGGTTGTCGTTCACCGCGGCGGTCAGACGCCCCTCGGCCTCGTCCTTGTCCTTGAAGAGGGCGCGGACCTTCTTGAAGTAGAAGAAGGAGAAGCCGGTGATGAGCGGAAGCAGCCAGACCGCCGCGGTCGCCATCCGCCAGTCGATCACGAACATGATGGGGATCGCGACCGCCAGCATCACGATCGCCCGTCCGACCTCGACCACCTGCGTGGAGAGGAACACCTGGGTGGTGTCGACGTCGCTCGTGCAGCGCTGGAGGAGGTCGCCCCGGTCGAGTCGGTCGTAGGACCGCATGTCGAGGCGCTGGATCCGGTCCTGCAGTCGATCCCTGATCCGACGTGCCGTGTTCTGGCTCGCGATGGCCGACCATCGCTGTCTTCCGTAGGTGAAGACACCGGCGACGGTGGCGATGGCGGTGATCAGGAGGAGGGGCAGCCAGAGCGCATCGGCGACCCTTTCACGGCCTCCGAGCAGGTCGACGACCTGCCACGAGAGCCCGGAGGCCTTTTCGGGTTCGCCACCCAGGACCACGTCGATGACCGCCTGAGGCACGAGGGGGACGAGATACAGCATGCCCGCCGCGGCGAGCAGGGAGGCCAGGGCGAGTCCGTAGCGGAGGCGATCGCCCTCCATGAGGCTCCACATGCCGCGGAAGATGCGGCTGCGGGAGGGCGTCGGTTTGGAGTCGTGATGGTCGGACATGACGGCATCCCGAAGGATGCGGCATCATCGCAGATTGCGAGGACGCTCATGAAAGGGGGGGCGGCTCAGGAACCGAGTCCCGCTCGCAGGGTCTTCTTGTCGATCTTGCCGGTGGAGGTGAGCGGCATCCGTTCGATCTCCCGGAGGTCGTCGGGAAGCTGCCAGGACTGGAAGCTTCCGGACAGCTCGGATCTGAGTTCCTCGATCGAGAGGCTGGCGCCCTCCCGGAGGACGACCATCGCCACCGGCCGCTCGCCCCAGCGTTCATCGGGGCGTGCGATCACCGCGACCGAGGCCACGGCGGGGAGATCCCCGATCGCCCGCTCGAGGTCGAGGCTGGAGATCCATTCGCCTCCCGACTTGATGAGGTCCTTCTCCCGATCGCGGATCGCCATCCGTCCTCGATCGTCGATCGAGGCGACGTCCCCGGTGTCGAGACGGCCGTCGGGCCGGAATCGAGCCGCATCGGGGTGGTCGTGGAGATAGCCCGGTGCGACCCACCAGCCGGAGACGAGCAGGCGTCCGGTCTCCGAACCGTCATGGGGGACCGGGCGGCCTTCATCGTCCTCGATCTCCAGGGACAGACCCGGAAGCGGTCGACCGGCCACGGTCTGGTGGTCGATCCTCGCCTCCGGAGACATCGCGGCCTCCTCGCGGGTCGTCACGGCGGGGGACATCGTCCCGACCGGGTTGATCTCGGTCATGCCCCAGGAGTGGATCACCTCGATGTCGTGACGGTCCCGGAATCCCCGGATCATCGCCGGGGTCGGTGCCGCTCCCCCGGAGACGATCCGATCGAGGCAGGAGACGTCCCAGCGACCGGGCTCCGAGTCGAGGGCGGCGAGCACCCCGTTCCAGATCGTGGGCACCGCGGCCGCGGTGGTCACCCGGTGTTCGGAGATCACGTCGAGGATCCGCATCGGATCGAGATCGCGATGGGGGAGGACGAGTCTCGAGCCGAGCATGGCGGTCGCGTAGGGAAGACACCAGCCCATGGCGTGGAACATCGGGACGATGGCGAGCACGGTGTCGCCGCCCGACAGTCGCATGCAGTCGGTGAGTCCGAGGGCCATGGTCTGCAGACAGGTGGACCGGTGCGTGTATTCGACGGTCTTCGGCCCCCCGGTGGTTCCGCTGGTCGAGCAGAGCGCCATGCCCGCGGTCTCCTCGAGCTCCGGCCATCCCTCGACCGGGACCGAGTCACCGACCAGATCGTCGTGGTCGATCGTGGAGACGTCCCCTCCGGCCCAGGGGCCCATGGACACCACGTGTTCGATCCACGGGCAGCGTCGGAGGATCGGGCCGACCCGATCCGCGAGACCGCCGTCGACCATCAGGATGCGATCCCGGGTGTGAGCCAGCACCGGCACGATCTCGTCGTCGCTCCAGCGGGTGTTCACGGGGTGCAGCCTCGCGCCCAGGCACGGCACCGCGAGGTAGGCGTCGAGATGCCGGTGATCGTTGAAGGCAAGCGTCGCGACCGCATCACCCTCGCCAAGTCCCAGTCCGGCGAGGCCGCCGGCCAGTCGTCGAGCCCGCTGTCCCACCTCCCGCCATGAGTGTTCGCAGGAGCCCTCTGGCGTCAAGGAGACCACCGTCTCCTCTGGGGCGATGCTCGCGGCCCGGAAGACCAGATGGTGGAGAAGCAGGCGACGAGTGGGGTGCATGAGGCCTCCAGGCCGATGGATCGGGAACGATGCTACGACAAACGGGTCGGCAGGAGATCGCCCCGCCCCTGCATCGGACCGACGCCGCCGGTCGAATCCGTCCCGTGGTCCCCCCGAACACCCCCTCGAGCCCGACATGCCTGCCGACAGCCCCGATCTCGATCTCTACCGATTCGACGACCGTCTGAGCACGGAGGACCTCGAACTCCGCGACCGGATCCGAGCGTTCGTCGACGAGCGGTTCCTCCCGGTGGTCAACGAGTACTGGGACCGGCACGACTTCCCCGTGGATCTCGTCCGCGAGATGGGGGATCTCGGCTGCTTCGGGGCGACCATCGACGGGTGGGGATGCCCGGGACTCACGCCGCGCACCAACGGCGTGATAATGCGGGAACTCGAACGTGGCGACTCCGGTCTCAGGACCATGGCGAGCGTCCAGAGTTCACTCGCCATGAATGCGGTCCGGTTCTTCGGCTCCGATGCCCAGCGCGATCACTGGCTTCCCCTGATGCGGACCGGGGAGGCGCTGGGCTGCTTCGGACTCACCGAGCCCGGCTTCGGTTCCAACCCCGGCGGCATGACGACCACCGCCCGGCGGGTGGATGGTGGCTGGAGTCTGAGCGGGAACAAGATGTGGATCGGCAACGCCGACATCGCGGACGTCGCGATCGTCTGGGCCAAGGCCGAGGGTTTCGACGACGATCCCGAGGGGTCCCGGGCGATCCGGGGCTTCCTGGTCCCCACCGACCGTCCGGGCTTCAAGGCCGAGCTCATCAGGAACAAGTACAGCCTTCGGGTGGCGCGGACCTCCCGAATCGAGTTCGATGACGTCCCGCTGACCCACGACGACCTGCTTCCGGAGTCCGGCGGCCTGCGTTCACCGCTGACCTGTCTGGACCAGGCCCGCTTCGGGATCGCCTGGGGAGTGATCGGTGCCGCCGAGGCCTGTCTGCAGGACGTGGTTCGACACGCCGGGGTCCGGGAGGTCTTCGGCAGGACCCTCGACCACTACCAGCTCACCCAGGACAAGATGAGCGAGTGCTGGATCCGCATCGTCCAGATGCAGGCCATCGCCGACCGGCTCGCCGACCTCAAGGAGGCCGGCGACGGCACGGGGCCCCAGGTCTCGCTCGCCAAGACCTCCGCGTGCGAGAGCGCCCAGATCGTGGCCCGGCTCTGCCGTGATCTCCTCGGCGGGGTCGGGATCCTCGACGATCACTGCGTGATGAGACACATGATCAACCTCGAGTCGGTGGCGACCTACGAGGGGACCCGTGACATCCACCGGCTGGTGCTCGGCCGCGAGCTCACCGGAACCTCCGCGTTCTTCTGAACCACCCGATCGAGGCGTCGGTCCGATCCTGCTCGCAGACATCGCGAGGGTCGTCGGCCCTCCTCGCCGGCACATCTAGCGGAGATCGGCTTCGATCACCACGCTCGCCCGGTTGATCCGGTCCTCGGCGGAGAGGGACAGTCCGGTCGAAAGGCTGCCGCTGAAGAAATTCATCGGCTTCAGCCAGGGGCCGTCTGCGGTCCGCAGGCGAACGCCGTCCGGTCCCATCCAGGCCTCGACCGGTTGCTCGACCACGAAGGACAGCGACGTGTCGTCCCCACTGCGGACGACGTCTCCGGAGACCTGCACCTCGAGGACGATCTCGTCGCCGGCCTCGAATCGGATCACCACGCCGTCGCCCACGCCCTGCTGGAGGGATTCGACCTGGTCGGGGGTCGGACCGCCAGCGCCATCGGGGGCGAACGAGTCCAGGACCGGGGTCGTGGAGGAGGGTTCGGTTCGACAGCCGGCGAGCGGCAGCAGGCCGCTCAGGATCACGCAGGAGACGACCGCGGACCTGATCATGATCAGGCGCCGTATCTGGCGTTGGGACCCAGTTCCTCGGCGATGCGAAGAAGCTGGTTGTACTTGGCGTTGCGATCCGAGCGGCAGGGGGCCCCGGTCTTGATCTGACCACAGTTGGTGGCGACCGCGATGTCCGCGATGGTGGCGTCCTCGGTCTCGCCGGAGCGATGGCTGAGCACGCTGGCGAACCCGCACCGGGTGGCGAGGTTGACCGCATCCAGGGCCTCGCTGAGGGTGCCGATCTGATTCACCTTGACGAGGATCGCGTTGCCGCAGCCCTCTTCGATGCCTCGCTCGAGGAATCGGGGGTTGGTCACGAAGAGGTCGTCGCCGACCAGCTGGATCTCGTCGCCGAGTCGTTCGGTGAGGAGTCGCCAGCCGTCCCAGTCGTCCTCGGCGAGACCGTCCTCGATCGAGGCGATCGGCCACTTCTCGCACCAGCCCGCCCAGAGGTCGACCATCTCCTCGGCGGAGATGACCCGCTCGGGATCGCTGGAGAAGAAGCAGTACCCCTCCTTGCCGAGCTTCTTCGCCTCGTTGGCGAGTTCACTGGTCGCCGGATCGAGTGCGACCACGATCTCGCCCCCGAAGTCGTAGCCCGCGGCATCGACCGCCTCGGCGATCACCTCGAGGGCCTCCTCGTTGCTCTTGAGGTCCGGGGCGAAGCCGCCTTCATCGCCGACCGCGGTGGAGAGTCCCCGCTTCTTGAGCACACCCTTCAGGGCGTGGTAGCACTCGACGCCGGCTCGCAGGCCGACCTCGAACTCCTCGAAGCCGACCGGCTGGATCATGAACTCCTGGAAGTCCACGGTGTTGTCGGCGTGCTTGCCGCCGTTGAGGATGTTGAGCATCGGGACCGGCAGCACGCGGGCGGTGGTGCCGCCGAGGTAGCGGTAGAGCTGCTGGTTCGTCGCGCAGGCCGCGGCATGGGCCGCGGCGAGGCTCACGGCGAGCGTCGCGTTCGCGCCCAGGTTCGCCTTGTTCTCGGTGCCGTCGAGGTCGCAGAGCGTGGCGTCCAGGGTCTCCTGATCGAGTCCGTCGAGACCTTCGACCGCCTCGGCGATCCGCGTGTTGACGTTGGTCACCGCCTGTTCGACGCCCTTGCCGAGCCAGGCGTCTCCACCGTCTCGAAGCTCGACCGCCTCGTTCTCCCCGGTGGAGGCCCCGCTGGGGACCGCGGCCCGACCGGCGGACCCGTCCTCGAGGATCACCTCGGCTTCGAGGGTGGGATTGCCCCGGGAATCAAGAATCTGGCGGGAGTGGACGGATGCGATCTCGATGGTCATGTCGAAGGCCTTAAGAGGGTTACGGGGACGAAATGCTACCGGATCGATCCTGGCCTGTCGGATGAGACGGGATTTCCAGGGGTTTCAGGTTTTGTTCCTGATAATCTCGCCCGCACCATCATGGACGTCGCGACGAGACGCACGTCCTCGCCTGCAGAACAAGAATCGGAGAAAGAAATGATCAGCCATTCCGCGATGCTCCTTTCCGTGATCGGTCTGTCCTCGACCTGGTCTCTCGCGACCGTCTCCCACGCCGGGGATCCCAGTCAGGTCATCGCGGAAGGACTCGTCCTTCCGATCGGCATCGAAGCCGATCCGAACGATCAGATCTGGGTGTCGGAGATGGGGGCGCCCTCCCCCACGGATCCGCCCGGGACCCCCGGTGTCGGTCGGGTCTCGATGCTCGCCGCGAATCTCGACGGCAGCTACACACAGGTCCCCCTCGTCGAGAACATCCAGGTCGCCTTCAACGCGATGATGGAACCCGCAGGCGCCCATCACATCTCCTTCGCTCCGGACGGCTCGCTGCTTCTGGCGACCGGCGGCCCCAACGTCCCCTCGGCCTATCCCTATCTCGGATCGGTGCTGCGTTACGACCCCACCTACACGGTGCTGAGCGCCGGCCCCTACGCGGTCGATGGTGCGGCCCTCATCGGACAGGTTCCGGTCTTCCCGTTCGTCAGGCAGGACGCCGGCTATCCGGATTCGAACACCTACTCCGCGATCCAGATCGGCACCGAGATGTGGATCGTCGATGCCGGCGCCAATGCGGTGATCCGATACGACACGGTCTCCGAGAGCTATTCGGTGCTCGCGGAACTTCCGAACAAGACCAATCCGAAGGGCACCACGCCTCCCTTCTCGCAGGCGGTCCCCACCCGGATCATCGCCGACGGAATGGGCGGGGCGTACCTGGTCGAACTCACCGGCTTCCCGTTCATCGCCGGCAACGCCAACGTCTTCCAGCTGGCCGCCGACGGCACCGTCACCACGATCGCCACGGGACTCCAGACGCTGCTCGACGTGGCGCTGGCCTCCGACGGCAGCCTCCTGGTCTCCTCCGGCGGTGACTTCGACCCGGACACGGGGCTGCCCGCCATGGGTGCAGGCAGCGTCATGCGTGTCCGGCAGGACGGTTCCACCACCACCCTGATCGGCGGTCTCTGGATTCCCAGCGGGCTGGAGGTCATCGGGGACGACGTCTACGTCGCCCAGATGCTCTACGGGACGGTCACTCGCTACTCGGGGATCGCGCCCCAGTCGTGTGTGGGTGATCTCAACGGAGACGGCCGGGTCGACGGCGGCGACATGGGCATCCTGCTCGCGGCATGGGGCCTCTGCTCCTGAGTCGGATCCCCGCTCACGATCGAGACATCGGGCCGCACCTCCCACGGGGGTGCGGCTCGTCCTCTTCGTGACGCCGAGGCCCCCGGTCCGGATCTCTCCTCCGAGGCTCTAGAGCGATGGGGCCGGGTGGAGCGGAGCTTCACCCTCCAGCACCCGCCAGACGTCCTTGACCACCCAGCTCATGTTCGCCATGGCGGTGGTGGTCCGGCTCGCCAGGTGCGGTGCGAGGTGCACGTTGCTCAGTCCGAGCAGGGGGTCCTCCTCGGTGAACGGTTCCTCGGCGTGCACGTCGAGGATCGCCAGGGCCGCGGGATTCGCTCCCAGCCAGGCGGCGAGGGCCGCTTCGTCGATGACGAAACCCCGGCTCGTGTTCAGGATGATCGCGTCGGACTTCATCTTCGCAAGAAGGGCCGCATCCAGAAGGTCGTGGTTGGCATCGCGCCCGTCGACATGCACGGTGAGGACGTCGCTGTCCCGGAGGAGGGCATCCAGGGAGACCGGTTCGGCGCCGTGGCGTTCGGAACCCGTAATCTCCAGGAGGTCGTGATAGATCGTCTTGAAGCCGATGGCGTCTGCCACCTGCGCGACACGACGGCCGATGCGGCCGAAGCCGAGGATCCCGAGGATCAGCTCGTTCATCTGCCAGGCTCCGCAGACCTCCTCGCGGAGCTCGCTCCAATCCTCCCCGGAGATCGGTTCCTGCAGGGTCAGTCGGGGACGAAGTGCGTCGCACAGCAGCGCGGTCACGTATTCGACCACCGCCTGGGTGTTCGCATCGGGCGTGTGCACCACCTCGATGCCTCTGGCCCGGCACTCGGCGACGTCGATGTTGTCGAGTCCGACACCGGCCCGGGCGACGACCTCGAGTCGGGGGAGACGCTCGAGCAGCTGCCCGTCCACCCGGGTGTAGGTGCGGACCACCAGGCCGCGGATTTCGGATGCGAGCGCAGCGAATTCTTCGGAGTCGACGGCCGCGTGCCGCACTCGGCAACGTTCCTCGAGCCACGCCTCCGCACCGGAATCGAGGTGTTCGGTGCGGACCACCAGGGGGCTGGAATCGGATGGAGAAGGGGCCATGTCCGCGATGCTATCCCGCCCGAGGTCCTTCCGGGTCCGGATGGCGGGGCCGGGGCCCGGGGGACATGCGGTGGATGATCGACGGCGCCGTCCACCGAGCATCCCCCGAACCGCCGTTCCGCTTTCAAGGACGGTGGGAATCGAATAGGGTTCCCTCTTCGATGGTCCAGAACGGAGTGGAAGATGAACAAACGCGATCTCGTCGAATGCGTCGCCGCCGAACTCGGTGGTTCCCGCCAGGGAGCGGAGAAGGCCGTCAAGGCCGTGCTCGACTCCATCCTCGACGGACTTGATCGTGACGGTTCGGTGACCATCGCCGGTTTCGGGACCTTCGAGCGGAAGGAGCGGGCGGCTCGCGTGGGCCGCAATCCACGCACCGGAGAGTCCATCGACATCCCTGCCACCAGCACGGTCGGTTTCCGACCCGCAGCGGCGCTGAAGCGGGCTGCAGTGCCCGCCTGAGGGCCTCGAACCCTCCCGGCCCCCTTGCCGCCGATAAGTCGACGACCGCAGGATCCGCACGACCGGACCCTTTCCCCGAAGTCCTTCATCGGGGTGGACATCTTCATCAAGACGCCTTGCCTGTGGGCCGATCGTTGCGAGGACGGGGATCGCATCGTGCGATCAGTCGCTCGTCGGTCGTCCGATTCGGTCGACGACGGTCAGGGAGGTGGATCGAGGCATGGACAAGGCCAGTCTGATCGGAAGCATCTTCGGCGTCGTCGTCTGCGGGGCGACCGTCATGCTCGTGGTGAGCCATGGTGGCAACCTGATGATGTTCTGGTCGCTCAAGGGCGTCATCATGGTGTTCGGCGGAACCATCAGCGTTCTCTTCATGGCGATGCCCATGGACAAGCTGAAGCAGGTTCCCGGCTACATCAAGGCGTTCTTCCGCGAACCCTCCCAGTCCGTCGGCGAGACGGTGTCGATCATGTCGACCCTCAGTGACAAGGCCCGACGCGACGGCATTCTCGCCCTCGAATCCGAGGTCGAGAACATCAAGGATCCGTTCCTCGCCCAGGCTCTGAAGATGGCCGTGGACGGCACCGACGAGCACGTGATCGAATCGACCCTCCGCCTGGAGGTGATGTCGATGCAGGAACGTCACAAGGCCGGGAAGAAGTTCTTCGATCTCATCAAGCTCTACGGACCGGGATACGGTCTCGCGGCGACCCTGATCGGCCAGATCGGCATGTTCGGCGCCCTCGGCGGCTCCATCGAGGAGCTGGGCGGGATGCTCGCGGTCGCGGTGACGGCGACGATGTACGGAACGGTGCTCGCCAACGCGATCGCCGGACCCATCGGCGACAAGCTGTCCCTTCGATCCGGCGAGGAGATCCTCTCCAAGGAGATGGTCCTGCAGGGGATCATGAGCATCCAGGCCGGGGACAACCCCCGGACCACCACCGAGAAGATGCTCGCCTTCGTCCCCTTCGCCGGACGCGGAAAGCTCAAGCTCGCGGCCTGACCGCGGCTCGATTGGAATCCACGCATGTCCGACGATCATGCCAAGCACGACTCCGGTCACCACGGAGGCTTCCCCGGAGGCCACGCTGGTGGTCACGAGGAGGAGGAGGAGAGCGGAGCACCCGAGTGGCTCATCTCCTTCGCCGACATGGTCATGCTGCTGATGGGCTTCTTCGTCATCCTCTTCGCCCTGAACGTCCAGCCCAAGGGCGGCAACCCCGGTGGCGGGGGGGAGGAGAGCGAGGGTGTCGCGCATCAGCCGCTGGAGATCGATCCCGAGTTCATCGAGTCGGTTCGCAAGGCCTTCGGCAATCCCCTGGATCCCGACAACCCCGAGGACGCGGACATCCTTCACGCCATCGCCCAGCGCGGAGCGGGTCATGCCCGGGATCGCGGACTGCAGGGTGACGAATCGGAGGTTCGATCGCCGCGGGACATCGATTTCTTCGGCGAGGCGACCGACATCCCCTTCGAGCGGCACGGTCTGCACCCCTCGAGCGATGCGGGTGAGATCATCGACGAGTTCGTCATGCGGCACCAGGGACGACAGAACGTGATCGAGGTGCGGGGCCACGCCGCCCAGGTCGAGGCCTGGAACGATCCTGCGAAGACGTTCCGGATCGCGATGGAGCGTGCGGCGAAGATCGCGGAGATGATCGCGGAGCGAGGGATCGACTGGCGTCGGATCCGCATCACTGCCGCAGGGACCAGCGAGCCCCGACGCCGGGACAAGGCCCTCGGTGGCGATCCCGACGACAACGCGAGGGTCGAGATCCTGATCCGTCGTGATTCGGCGATCCGCTGACCAGAACCCCCGGATCGGACCACGAAGGGGGGCGGGGTCGATCTGGCGCACTTCCTGCGGGTTTTCGGACGCGATTCGTCCGGATCCCGGGTGGAATCGGAGCCCGGCGCGTCTATGGTTGGGTGTCCGTCCCTTTCCGTGGGAACGTCAGGAGCCAGCGACATGTCCCAGATCCGATTCATCACCGTCTGCACGGCCAGCGTGCTCCTGTCGGTGTCCACTCTGAACGCTGACGACATTCTCGACGACATCGGCCACACCGATCTCGTGGAGCGGCTGGGAGCCGCGGCTCCGACCGGCGCCGGCGTGGTCGTCGGTCAGGTCGAGGTCCCGGACCCGGGGTACGGGCCGGTTCAGAGCGATCCTGAATTCGCCGGCATCAACTTCATCGAGCGAAGCGGCGCGGCGGGAAGCAGCAGTCACGCGAACACCGTCGCGACCCGTTACTACGGCCAGACCCTGAGCCCCGCGCCGGGGATCGGAACCGTGGTCCTGTGGGACGTGAACGACTTCGTCACGAACGGCTACCTCCGGGTCGGACAGTCGACCTCGCCTCCGTCCCCGCCGTCGGGCCTGAAGATCTTCAACCACAGCTGGATCGGCTCGTTCGGTTCGGTCGGCAACGACAACAATGCGCTGCGGCGCGCGGACTGGGCCGCCAACACCTTCCGGACGCTGTGGATCGCGGGCACCAACAACGGTTCGACCAGCTCGAACCAGCCTCTCATGAGCGGCATGTACCACGGGATCTCGGTCGGGCTGGTGGACGGGAATCACGCCTTCGACGACACTTCCGCGAACCTCGACGGTCCCGGCCGTATGAGGCCTCAGCTGGTCGCGCCCGGAAGCGCCACGAGCTGGGCGGCCCCGCTGGTCGGTGGTTGTGCCGCGCTTCTCCTCGAGACCGCGGCGGTCGACCCCGATCTCTCCGGCAACAGCGCCTCGACCCAGCCCTACGTCCTCAAGTCCGTGCTGCTCGCGGGTGCGGTCCGCGACGCCGCCTGGACGAACAATCCCTCGAGCGCAGGAGCCGATCGCGGCGCCACCTCGCGTCCGCTGGACGAGGTCTTCGGGGCGGGCGTGCTGAACATCGATCGGTCCCACCGGATCTTCACCGGTCTCGAACAGGACGGATCCGCGGAGGTGCCCGCCGAGAACACGATCGACGGCCCCGCTTGGGACTTCGAGCTGCTGAGCTCGGACGAGGTCCTCTGGCATCGATTCTCACTCGCCGAGCCCGCCGAGGAGATCGGCATCGCTCTGACCTGGCATCGCATCGTGGCCAGCAACTTCTCGAGCAGCAGCGTCGCCGACGCGGATCTCGAGCTCTTCACCCTCGATGGGAACGGGAGCCCCGTCTCCCTGGTCGGAACCGGCACCCAGGTCTTCGGTTCGGGCAACGTCCGAAGCGAGAGCGGGGTGGACAACGTCGAGGTTCTTCATGTCCGGGACCTCGCCGCGGGCGACTACGCGGTGAGGATCATGCGGGTCGACGACGTGGCCACCTCCGCCCGAGCCGCGATCGCGTTCTGGATTCCGGAGACCGGAGACGAACCTCTCGTCGGGGACCTCAACGGTGACGGTCAGGTCGACGGTGCGGACTTCGGGATCCTGCTCACCGCCTTCGGCACCAACGATCCCGCCGCGGATCTCGATGGAAGCGGCGAGGTGGGGGGCGGGGACATCGGGGTCCTGCTCGCCAACTGGACGGGATGATCGGTCCGGCGGGTTCCCGGCCGGCGGGTACCGGGCGGCAGGCCCCGAGGGCGGGCTGCCCGTAGACTCCCGGCCATGGGCCGGAACACCCCAGCTCGGTATCTGCTTCTCGCCTCCCTGCTCGCGCTGCTGGGGGTGGTGCTGCTGTACCCGATCTGGCTGACCGTCCGGGGAGCCTTCCTCACCGAGGATGGAGGCTTCACGCTCTATCACGTGCTCGACGTCCTGCAGGACGGTTCGCTGCGTGGAGGGCTGGTGAACGCCCTCATCATCGCCACGGCCACCACGATCCTCTCGACGATCCTCGCGATGCCGCTGGCGATGGTGGCCGCCCGCCACCATTTCCCGGGCAAGGCGTTCTTCTCCGCCCTGGTCCTGATTCCACTGATCCTCCCACCCTTCGTGGGGGCGATCGGAGTCCGGCATCTGCTCGGTCGTGCCGGATCCTTCAACACCATCCTGCAGGATGCCGGGATCCTCGATGCGCCGTTCGATCTGTTCGGAACCGGCGGCATCGTGGGCGTGATCGTGGTCGAGGCCCTGCATCTCTATCCGATCATCTATCTCAATCTGCTGGCGTCGCTGGCCAATCTCGACCCGGCACTCGACGAGGCGGCCCGCAACGTCGGGGCGGGGCCCTGGACGCGATTCCGTCGGATCACCCTTCCTCTGGTGAGGCCGGGCCTCTTCGCCGGTGGAACGATCACCTTCATCTGGAGCTTCACGGAACTGGGCACGCCGTTGATGTTCGAGTTCCGCAACGTCACACCGGTCCAGATCTTCGACGGTCTGAAGCAGATGGAGACCAGTGCGGAACCGTTCGCCCTCACCGTGGTGATGCTGTCCACCGCGGTCCTGCTCTATCTCGTGGGGCGGATCCTGCCCGGGGTTCGCGGCGTCGGTGCGAGTGCCAAGGCCTCCCGAGGTGACTCCGAGACCAGGCTTCGCGGAGTCACCGGCCTCGCCGCGGCGACGCTCTTCGCGGTGGTCATCGGCATCGCGGCCCTTCCGCACGTGGGCGTGATCCTCGCCAGCGTCTCGGTCGAGGGCCAGTGGTACCAGTCGATCCTGCCTCGGGCCTTCACATGGTCGAACTACGAGGAGGCGCTCGGTCATCCGCTGGCGATCGGTTCGATCCGAAACAGCCTGATGCTCGCGGGGATCGCGGTGGTTCTGGATCTTCTGGTCGGGATCCTCGCGGCCCGGATCATCGTCCGGACGAGGCTCCGTGGCCGATCGCTGCTCGATGCGCTCTGCATGCTTCCGCTGGCGGTTCCCGGCCTGGTCATGGCCTTCGGGTACGTGGCGATGTCCCTGGAGTGGCCCTTCCGCGGTCCGGTGCCGGGCTGGCTCGCCGCGGTGATGCCCTCCTCGATGGTGTCGGCGCTGGATGACGGACCGCTTTCGGGGGTCGCGGACATCCTGGGAGCCGATCCCAACCCCATTCCGCTCCTCATCGTCGCCTACGCGGTCCGACGACTTCCCTACGTGGTCCGATCCACGGTCGCGGGTCTGGAGCAGACGCCGGTCGATCTGGAGGAGGCCGCTCGCGGCCTCGGGGCGGGACGTTTCACGGTTCTCCGACGGATCGTGGTGCCCCTGGTCACGGCCAACCTGATCGCGGGGGCGCTGCTGGCCTTCAGCTTCGCGATGCTCGAGGTGAGCGACAGCCTCATCCTGGCCCAGCGGGAGATCCACTACCCGATCACCAAGGCGATCTACGTCCTCTTCGAGCGGCTGGGGGACGGACCGGGCATCGCCGCGGCGATGGGCACCTGGGCGATGTTGCTGCTGGCCTGCACCCTCGCGGGGGCCAGCCTGCTTCTGGGGCGGAAACTGGGAGCGGTCTTTCGGGCCTGACCCCGTCCTTGATCATGAAAACCGGGTTTTCGGGCTCCAGATCATGGGTGATCGGTGCCGGATGGCCGCGTTGCAACTCTATACTGAGCTTCAGACCACTCCGGGCCCCGACGGGGTTCGATCTCTCCCCCGGGCCCACTCCGACCCATGCCCTACACCATGAAGCCAGACGAGGTCTTCGGCCTCGACATCGAATCCACCGAATACCTGCAGGATCACGTGCAGGCGGCGGATCGATGGGTTCTCAATTTCGGCCCTCAGCATCCCGCCACCCACACCACGCTCCGCATCGTGCTGGAGCTCGATGGTGAGCGAGTGGCTCGATGCACCCCGCACATCGGCTATCTGCACTCCGGCTTCGAGAAGCTGGGCGAGCATCACGACTACAACCAGTACGTCTGCACGATCAGCCGGATGAACTACGTCTCGCCGATCGTCAACGACATCGCCTGGCACACGGTGTGTGAAGAGCTCTTCGACATCGACATCACGCCGCGCTGCAAGGTGATCCGCACGATCATGGCCGAACTCGGCCGGATCCAGGATCACCTGCTCTCGATCGGTGCCGCGGCGCTCGATCTCGGCGCGTTCACGGGATTCCTCTACGGCTTCAACGAGCGGGAGTTCATCTACGACATCGTCGAGTACCTCTCCGGCCAGCGGTTCCACCCCGACTGGACCCGGCTGGGTGGAGCCTGGCGGGACATCGCCGACGAGGAAGTCTTCCGCAGGATGGTGAAGGAATTCATCCACACCCGACTGCCCCGTGCCCAGAAGGACCTCGAGAACTGCCTCAACCGGAACCGCATCTTCGTGGACCGGGTCAAGGGGGTCGGCACCATCAGTCGGGAGGACGCCATCGCCTGGAGCCTGAGCGGTCCGGTGGCCCGTGCCAGCGGTGTCCGCCACGACGTCAGGAAGTCCGATCCTTACCTCTGCTACGCCGACAACTGGGACGGCGAGGGGGCCGAGGCGGTCAAGTTCAACGTGCCGATCTCGACCGACGGCGACTCGCTCTCCCGCTATCTCGTTCGTCTCGCGGAGCTGCACGAGTCTGTGTCGATCATCGAACAGCTGATCGACGACATCCCGTCGGGGCCGATCGACAGTCTCGCCGACTCGAAGCTCCGCATCCCCGAGAAGGGCGAGGTCTACGGCTCGATCGAGGGCACCATCCAGCTCTTCGAGCTGATCATGCACAACCGGGGAGTCGATGCGCCGGTCGGCGAGTTCTACGGTGGAATCGAGAGCCCCAACGGCGAGCTCGGCTACTTCATCGTCGCCGACGGCACCAAGTATCCCTGGAGGACGCGGACGCGTCCTCCCTCGTTCGTCAACTACTCCGTCTTCGCGAAGCTCATCGAGGGTCACCTCGTGAGCGACGTCGTCGCGGTCCTCGGTTCGCTCAACATCATCGCGGCCGAACTCGACCGCTGATCATCACCCGTCCACCCGCCCTCGGAAGCTCAAGATGTCCTGGAAGGTCGTCGATTCAGACAAGACCGAGATCGAACGCCGAAGCGAGCCGTGGTGCACGGACGCGATGAAGGCGACGTGGGCGGAGAAGGTGCTGCCTCGATACGAGACGACGCACGGCGCCCTGATGCCGATTCTGCACGATGTCCAGCACGCGTACCGTCACGTTCCCTACCAGGCGATGATCGAGATCGCGTCCTTCCTGCAGATTCCTCCGGCCGAGGTGCTCGACACCGTCACCTTCTACGAGGAGTACACCACCGAGCCCGTGGGGAAGTGCGTGATCGGGATCTGCCAGTCGATCGCCTGCGAGGTCTGCGGCCACCAGAAGCTTCTCGACCACTGTCGGGAGACTCTCGGGATCGAGCTGCACGAGACCTCGGGGGACGGCCTCTTCACCCTGCTCGCCCTCGAGTGCCTCGGTTCCTGCGATACCGCTCCGGTGGCCCTCTTCAACGAAACGCTGCACGAGAACCTGACCCTGGAGACCGTCGATCAGCTCATCGGCAGGGTCCGTCAGGCGGGCGGCGATCCGGAGGCACACTGAATTCAGAGATGAGCACCCGAAACGACAAGTCGATCATGCATTCGCTCGGAGCCTTCGTGGGGCATGTGGTCAAGGGAATCCGCACCGACCCCGCGGCGAAGACGAACACCACCGAGGTCCGCAGGACCGAGGAGGTCGAGGACCGGGACGGAGTGGTCCTCCGAAGGACCGTGATCGAGGAAGTCGAAGTTCGGAATCCCGACCAGAGACCCCCCAGTCAGACCGAATCCTGACCGCATTCCAGACTCCAGCGACCAGCCAGAACCATGCCGATCACAGATCCAGTCCTGACCAAGCGAATTCCCACGGCTCCGTGGGGCGATCCGAAGGATCGTCACACCGTTCATTACGAGGAGTTCGTCCGTACCGACGGCTACAAGGGCCTCGAGGCGGCTCTGGACCGTAAGCCCGCGGATCTGGTCGAGGAGGTCAAGGCCGCGGTCCTGAGGGGCCGGGGCGGCGCGGGATTCCCCTGCGGACTCAAGTGGTCCTTCCTGCCCGAGCCGGACGGAGGACGTCGGTACCTCGCGATCAATTGTGACGAGGCGGAGCCCGGAACCTTCAAGGATCGGCTCCTCGTCGACTTCGACCCGCATCAGGTCCTCGAGGGGATCGCGATCGCGTGCTGGGCCTGCCAGCTCGACACCGCCTACTTCTTCATCCGGGGCGAGTACCACCATCAGGCGAAGGTCTTCGAGCGTGCGATCCAGGAAGCCTACGAGAACGGCATCTTCGGTGGGAACGGACTTCTCCGCGGCAAGGTCGACTTCAAGGTCGACTGCTACCTGCACCGTGGTGCGGGCGCCTACATCTGCGGCGAGGAGACCGGGCTGCTCGAGGCGGTGGAAGGCAAGCGGGGCTGGCCTCGGATCAAGCCCCCGTTTCCTGCGGTGAAGGGGCTCTTCGGTCGGCCCACCATCGTGAACAACGTCGAGACGCTGGCAGCCGTGGTGCCGATCCTCGAGCACGGGGTCGACTGGTGGAAGGATCACGGCTGCGAGAGCTCCAGCGGTGGGGCCCCGAGCTACGGAACGAAGCTCATGGGCGTGTCGGGCCATGTCGAGAGGCCCGGCGTCTACGAGTGTGATCTGGGCATTCCGCTTCGCAAGCTGGTGGAGGATCTCTGCGGCGGCATGCGCAACGGCAAGCGGTTCAAGGGTGCGATCGCCGGTGGAGTCTCGATGGGGGTGCTGGGGCCCGACCAGTTCGACGCACCGATGGACTTCGACATCGGCCAGTACGACGTGATGGGACTGGGCACCGCATGTCCGACCGTCTTCGACGAGGACACCGACATGGTGGCGGTGGCGAGAAACATCGCGAGGTTCTTCAAGAACGAGTCGTGCGGCCAGTGCACCCCGTGTCGCGAGGGATCGGGCTGGATCCTGAAGCTGATCAGCCGCATCGAGCGGGGAGCCGGCACCACCCGTGATCTCGACCTCCTTCTGGAGATCGCGGGATCCATGGGACTGACTCCCGGCACCACGATCTGCGGACTGGCGGACGGCAACAACTGGGCGGTGCGCACGATCGTGAACAAGTACCGCGGTGAGTTCGAGGCGCGGGTCAAGCCGCAATTCATTCCGGTCACGGTGAACTCCAGTGCTTGACGGTTCCTCGGAGTCGAGTTGCATCGTGGATGGTCCTGATTCCGACGATGGAGGAGGCCAACGAGGCATCGCCGATGGCGAGCCCTCCGAACCTCCGGCTGCGCCCGATTCCGGGGCGTGTCCCGGAGCGGAATCGGCTCCTGCCGTGACCCTCGATCTGGAGCCCGGAACGGATGTGGGGCGGGATGAGGCGGCCTGGGTGGTTGATCGTCTCGAGGAGGCGGTACCGGTGGCCTGCCCGACCGGAAAGGGGCCGCGGATTCATCGGATCTCGGTGAGAGCCGTCGGTGACGAATCGATGTCGGAGGCTCATCGTCGATGGTGCGATCTCGACGGCACCACGGATGTCCTGACGTTCCACGGCAACGAGGAAGACGGACTGCACATCGATCTTCTGATCTGCGTCGATGAGGCGCGACGGCGAGCCGCGGAGTTCGGGCATGACGTCCGACGCGAGCTCCTGCTCTATTCGATTCACGGCCTTCTGCACTGTCTCGGCCATGACGATCACGATGCCGAATCCTTCGAGCGGATGCATGACGAGGAGGATCGGGTGCTTCGAGAGATCGGAGTCGGCCCCGTGTTTCGACCGGGGGAGGCGTCATGACCTGGATCCTTCTTGGAGCCGTGGCGGTTCTTCTGGTGCTCGCCACCTGGACCAGCAGTCTTCACCTGGCCCTGCAGGAGCCCAGCCGGAGCGAACTCGAGCATCGGTTCGCGGGACGTGGTCGCCGTGACGGGAAGTCGCGCTCGGAGATCCACCTGGACTGGATCTTCCGGAGACGGGCGGAGATCGCCATCGAGGTGGCGTTCATCCGGACCGTGCTTCGGGTGGGGGTCACGGTCTGTCTGGTGCTCGCCATCGTCTCCGGAGAGCCCGACGTCCTCGAGGTCCTGATCGCGGGCGGAGTCGCGATCCTTCTGCTCTGGTTCGCCACCAGCGTGCTCTCGGGTGCGATCGCCGAATACCTCGGACCGGGTCTCATCGTCCGAGGACTGGGCATCCTGAGGATCATCGATCTCGTGATGGGGCCGATGGCCCGGGTCGCGATGCTCTTCAACGAGGTGGTCAGGCGTCTGAGCGGTGCGAACCTCCGGGAGCACGAGGCCGAGGAGCGACTTCGTCGTTCCATCGAGGACTCGACGCTGGAGGGCGAGCTCGACGAGATCTCGGCCGAGATGCTCGAGAACATCGTCGAGTTCAACAGCACCGAGGTCGGGACGGTCATGACCCCTCGGACGGACATCGAGGGGCTTCCGCTCAGCAACGATCTGGTCTCGATGCGGGAGTTCATCGTCGCTGCGGGGCATTCCCGCATCCCCGTCTACGGCGAGAATCTCGACGACATCCTCGGCATCCTGTACGTGAAGGACCTCGTGCCCTATCTGGGGGCCGACGCCGGAGAGTTCAGGCTCGAGCGGGTGCTCAGGCAGCCGATCCGGGTCCCCGAGACCAAGCCGGTGAAGGATCTCCTTGCCGACTTCCAGCGAAGCGAGGTCCACATGGCGATCGTCGTCGACGAGTACGGCGGAACCAGTGGTCTGGTGACCATCGAGGACGTCCTCGAGGAGATCGTGGGCGAGATCCAGGACGAGCACGACACCGAGGAGGAGCATCCGCCCTCCGCGGAGGAGGTGTCTCCCGGCCGATGGGAATTGGACGCGCGATTTCAGATCTACGACTTCAACGAGCTGCTCGACGCGAGGATTCCCGAGGACGACGATTTCGACACCGTCGCCGGCTACGTTCTCGAGCGACTGGGAAGGGTTCCCGAGACGGGCGAGTCGTTCGATGCCGACGGTTTCCGATTCGAGGTCCTGGAGGCATCACCCACCCGGATCGACCGGATCGCGATCGAGCGATTCGACGAGGAGTTCGCGGAAGCGTCCGGCTCGAGGGACGATCCGGACGAGCGTTGAGAACCGGTCCCGCTCGACGGGCCCGGAGCACCCGGATCAGTCGAACTCGTCTCCTCGGAAGGTGCTGGCCAGATAGGCGTTTCGAACCTCCGGATCGTTGATGATCGACCGGGGGTCGCCCTCCTTGAGGTTCTGTCCCTGATGAATGATGTACGCCCGATCGCAGATGCGGAGGGTCTGCTGCACGTTGTGGTCGGTGACCAGCATCGCGATCCCCTCGTCGGCGAGACGACGGACCTCGGCCTGCAGCTCCTCGACGGTGTGGGGGTCGACGGCCGCGAAGGGTTCGTCCAGGAGCATCAGCCTCGGACGAGTCACGAGGGCGCGGGCGATCTCGAGGCGGCGTCTCTCTCCGCCGGAGCAGGTTCGTGCGAACTCCTTGCGCTTGTGGATGAGCCCGAACTGCTCCAGAAGCTCGTCGCAGCGTCGCTGTCGAGCGTCGCGGTCCAGGCCGCGGGTCTCGAGAATGGCGAGGACGTTCTGTTCGACGGTCAGTTTCTGGAAGACGCTGGGTTCCTGGCTGAGGTACCCCATGCCGTACTGGGCGTGGCGGTACATCGGCTCGGTGGTCAGGTCCCGATCATCGAAGACGACCTTCCCCTCCTCGGGGGTGAGCATCCCGATGGTCATCCGGAAGGAAGTGGTCTTCCCGGCTCCGTTGCGGCCGAGGAGGCCGACGATCTCGCCGGCATCGACCTCGAATCCGACCCCGTCGACGACCTTCCGGCCACCGTAGCTCTTCTGCAGATCCCTGACTTCGAGCAATGCCATGCCCCGATCGTATCCGACCTCGGGTCAGGCTTGCCGAGCGGGGCCTGCTCGGCTACAACCAGCACCATGCCAGACGACCGTTCATCATCGTTCGAGGCGATCTCCGGGGCCTGCAGGGCCGGTCGGATCGTCCTGATGGGACTGATCATGGGCGGTCTCCTCGTCGGAGGGGGCTGTGTCCGACGGGTCGTGGAGATCACCTCCGAGCCGTCGGGAGCGGTCGTCTGGATGAACGATCGGGAGGTGGGATCCACCCCCTGCGAGGTGGAGATCCTCCACTACGGGACCTACGACCTGCGGGTGGTCAAGCCCGGATACGAGCCTGCGGTCACCGGTCGCAGGGCCGCTCCGCCGGCATGGGATCTCCCCGGGCCGGACCTGATCGCCGAGCTGCTCCCCATGGAGCTTGAAAGCCGGAACTCCTGGCACGTGAAGCTCGTGATCGAGGACATGTCCACCGATGCGGTGATCCAGCGGGCGATCATCGAACGTGATCGCCTTGCGGCGCTCGACCGTCGTGATCCCATCGATCCCGAGGCCGGGATCGAGGAGGGGCTGGTCGAGAAGGTCGAACGAGCCGACGGCCTCCGTCCGGTCGAACCCGGTCAGCCGGTGCAGGGTGCCGTGCAGCCGGTCGAGCCCGACCCGGTCGCCGAGCCGGGAGTTCCCGGGCTTGATCCCGGTTCCGATCCCGGCCGGGACCCCGACATGCCTGCAGGGTCGTCCGAGGACGAATGAAACGACATCCCGGATCCTTCTGAAGTCCTCGCGAAGGCGGGTCGATCCATCATGGTCGGACCCCGCGGATCGCGATCGGGTCCGCCGCCGCGGGATGGCATGTGGTGTGCCGATCCCGTCGATGAACCCGGATCGAGGAGGGTGGCCGACCGTGGGCAGTCGAAGAGGTCCGAAGGTGCTCGTCGTCGACGATGATCGGATGAGCGTTCTGATGATCGCAAGGGTCGCCAGCGGTCTCGGGTGCGACTGTGTGACCGCCCGGACCGGAGCCTCCGCATGGCGGGAGTTCATCCGAACGCGTTTCGACCTCGTGGTCACCGATCTCAACATGCCCGGTGGTGACGGCGCGGTGCTCGCACGGCGGATCCGCGAGCGTTCCGAGGTGCCGGTTCTTCTGGTGACCGCGCTGGATGCCGCGACTCCGGCGGCCTGCGGGGTGATCGGTCTCGAGGGGGTCGAGGTCCTCCGGAAGCCGGTGGTTCCCCCCGATCTTCGGCACGCCATCGAACGCCGCCTCGAGGACGGGCATCCCGGGATGCTTCAGACCGCCTGAGGATCCCCGGCGGTGCGAGTAAGATCGGGATCGATATGGCAGCCCGCCTTGCGATTCCGCTTCCGGTCCTTGACGACGGCCCTCAGCGCCCCGTCCATGCCCAGGGCCCGAGATCGCTCTCCGCGGTCCGCATGCTTCGAATCTCGCTGACCGATCGCTGCAATCTGCGTTGTCGGTACTGCATGCCCGAGGAAGGGGTCTCCTTCGTCCCGAAGGAGCATCTCCTCGATGTCGATTCGATCGTCGAGATCGCCGGGGTCGCCCATGGCTTCGGGGTCCGGCACTTCAAGCTCACCGGTGGGGAACCCACGCTCCGATCGGATCTGTCGGAGGTCGTGAAGGGATTGAGGGCGCTGCCGGGCGTCGACATCTCGATGACCACCAACGGGATCCATCTCCCACGTCTGATCCGGCCGCTCCACGACGCCGGTCTGAATCGTCTCACGATCTCTATCGATTCCCTCCGTCCGGACCGTTATCGCGAGATCACCGGGGGAGGGCGTCTCGAACGGGTGATCGAGGGATTCGAGGCCGCTGCGAGCGTGTTCGGTCCGCCGAAGTTGAACGTGGTGGCGATGCGGGGTGTCAACGACGACGAGTTCCTGGACTTCGCCCGCTTCGCCATCCGACACGACTCGACGGTTCGTTTCATCGAGTTCATGCCTCTGGGGGAGAGCACGCTCGCCGACGTCGATCCGTCCACGGTGCTCGTCACCGCGGAGGAGATGATCGAGGTCCTGTCCGTAACCCTGGGCAGGCTCGAGCCCCTCGAGTTCGGGGCGGATCCCGGCGTCGGTCCGGCCCGGCTCTTCGCCTGTCCGGGAGGGCGCGGTCGGATCGGTTTCATCCATGCGATGAGCCGACCGTTCTGCGAGACCTGCAATCGTCTTCGACTGACCGCCACCGGCACCCTTCGCAGCTGTCTTTTCGACGGAGGCGAGGTCGAGCTGGCTCCACTCCTCGGTTCCGGGGACGAGGTCATCCGTGATGCCTTCGCCCGGTGCACGGCCTTCAAGCCCGAGGTCCATCGTGGCCGGGGAGAACGGGCGATGAGCTCGATCGGTGGTTGACAGCAGCCCGGGCATCGATTCCCCTGCATCGCATGAGACATGAACTTCTCCAGTGTTCCGCGGCCGCGAGTCGTGTCGCTCTCCGGCCCATGCTTCTTCTGCTCACGCTTCTCGTGGTCGCCTGCGGAGACTCCGGCTCCTCGACCTCCTCGTCCGTCGAGGGGGAGATCTTCGGAACCGCCGCCGAGGGCGGCACCGCCCAGGCCGGCACCGCATGGCAGTCCTCGCTCGAAGTGTGGCCGAGGCAGGGGAACCTCAGCATCCTCTACGGCTCTCCTCGCATGCAGGCCGAGTTCGAGAACTGGCTCCGCGGACTCGGTACGCCGGGAGAGGAACTCACTCCGGTGTTCGTGAAGATCAGGGAGTTCAACGATCCCTTGATCGCCCTGGACGGCGGCTGGGGGGCGTTGCCGGAACCGGACAAGGTCCGTTCCATGTCGGTGCGCGGAATGCGAAAGACCCTCTGGTCCGATCTGCGGCTGGCAGTGGTCGAGGGGGATGCAGATCGGGCCACCGATGTGATGGTCGTGATGTGCAACCTGCCCCGGGTCTGTCACACCTTCGATGGAACCACCCGGGGGCTTCTCGCGACGCTGGGCACGTGCGATGCCATCGGATGGGGGATGCGGGACATGAGCACCGGCGGACTGGAGCTTGATGAAGGGCAGAAGTCGAGGATTCGCGAGGCCTCGAGCTGGCTGGACGCACCGGCCCCCTTCGGGACCGTCGACGTCCCAGAGGATGATCCGAGACGGGCGGAGATGCTCGTGCAGTTCAGGAATCAGACGCTTCCACCGATCATGGATGCACGCGTCAGACTTCTGGACTGATCGCCGGGGGGCCTCTCGAAGCTCACTCCGTGGTGTTGGAGAGGAAGGACTTCAGGGCCTCGTTCAATCTGGTGTTCGCTCGCGGCCATGGATGGTCCGCAAGCTCCTCGAGGGGGATCCATTTCCAGGGGCGTTCCGAGATCGTGGGATCTCCGTCGATGCTCCTGGCCAGAAGCAGATGAACGCGCACGTGCTTCTCTCTTGGTTGAGAGTGATCGATGTCCTCGTTGATCGCGATCGGCTCGATGATCTCGATGTCGATGCCGAGTTCTTCACGTGTCTCGCGCACTGCGGCCTGAGATGGCGTTTCGTTCTCTTCGATCTTGCCGCCGGGGAACTCCCACACGCCACCTCGAATGGCGCCTTTCGGGCGCCATGCAGCCAGGATTCTGGGCTTCTCGCCATCCGGTCGAGCATGATTCTCAAGGATCGCGGCCACGGCGACTTCGAGGGGTTCGGGGGGGAGCTCTTTGTTCATAAGTCCTTTGCCAGAAACGATTAGCGATTTTGGGCAACTTCGCGGGTTCTACCCGTTGACCCACCACTCTGAAGCCCGTAGTGTCCAGACGTCCCCTCCGAAGGGCCGCTTTGGAACGGCACAGGATACGACACGGCTCTCAGGCGTGTCGATCTGCCGAGATCTGGCGGCAAAAACCTTCGAAACGGGGCCGATCTGGCCCGAAATGACGGCGATCTTCCTTGAAGAAGCCCTCGTCACGGCCAAATCGAGAAGAGTGGGTCCCTCTGGTGACCCGCCCGCAGGCCCCAGCGTCTCCCTCGGGGGGTGCTCGGGTCGGCTCGAGGCTGCATCCACACTCCTCCGGGGTGGGGATCCAGTCGGAACAACCTGTCTTCTTCGTGGCCGTGTGACTTCGGAATCACGGCCCGTGGACCGCCCGGTCGGGTCGGAGCGACCGGGCGGTTGTTTTTTGGGGGTCGAACGTCCTGCATTCATCCTCTCGGCGTCTCCGTGTAGCCTCACATCGCTCTCCCGAGGACCTTGCGAAGGAACTGCTGCCATGTCGATCACGGGTTCGTCGATCTCTCGCCGTTGGATCGGCCTCCTGCTGGGTTCGTGCATCACGACGTCGGCCCAGGCTCAATACGACCCGCTGGCGATGCTGCAGGAGGCATCGAGCGCCGCATCGGCGGCCGAGCCCGTTCCCACAGCCGGTGAGCCGCAGGCATACGGTCGCCGGGGGTTCGTCGAATGGACGGTGGGGGGCATGGTCGGCGCTGAGTTCGGCATCACCGAGCTCGCCTTCGTCCGGAACCGGGTCGACTGGTTCGTCCAGGATCGATTCAGTCTCGGTCTGCAGTTCGAGGCGGGCGGCGCGTGGGTGGGGGGCACCGGGTACACGGGTTCCATCGGGGTGGCCAGCTGCGCCCGGTGGCACTTTCTCGAACGGGAGAGCTGGACGCTCTTCGGCGAAGTCGGGATCGGACTCGCGTGGTTCGGATCGCCCCTTCCCGCCGGAGGAACCCGTCTCAACTTCTCTCCTCAGGCCGGGCTGGGGGCGACGTTCCGGATCGATGACCGGCTTCGACTCCATGTCGCCTGCGGCTGGTATCACCTCTCCAACGCGCGGACTTCGAACAGCAATCCCGGATTCGACGGTCTGGCGGTCCAGGTCGGCGTCGGCATCGGATTCTGAGCGCGTCAGTCGGCTCCATATCCCGAGGGATTGGCCTGCATCCATCGCCAGGCGGTCGCGACCGTCTCGTCGAGGTCGGTGAAACGCGGGCTCCAGTCCAGATCCCTGCCGATGCTCGACGCATTCGCGAAGAGGGTCGGTGGATCGCCGGGGCGTCGTGGTCCCATGGTCGCGGGGATGTCCCTGCCGGTGACCCGTCGACACGACTCGAGGACCTCTCGAACCGACCAGCCGTGTCCGAGTCCGACGTTGTAGCGACGCAGCTCACCGTCCTTCATCGCGTCCATGACGGCGAGGTGGGCATCCACGAGATCGACCACGTGGACGTAGTCCCTGATGCAGGTTCCATCGGGGGTGGGATAGTCGTCGCCATGGATGACGAGGGCCTCCCGCCGGCCTGCCGCCACTTCAAGGCAGATGGGAATCAGGTGCGTCTCGGGACGATGATCCTCACCGACCCTGCCTTCGGGATCGGAACCGGCCACGTTGAAGTAGCGAAGCATCGTGGCGGCGAAGGGGGTGCCAGCGGTCCTTGCGGCCTCGACCCGGTCCTCGAGCATCCGCTCGACCATCAGCTTCGACCGGCCGTAGGGGTTGATCGGAGACTGGGGGCAGTCCTCGGCGATCGGAATCCGATCCTCGGGCGGTTCCCCGTAGGTCGCGCAGGTGCTCGAGAAGACGAATCTGGGGACACCAGCCTCCTCGACGGCCTGAAGAAGACGGCAGGCGCCGCCGGCGTTGTTGTCGTAGTAGAGGAGTGGTCGTTCCACGGATTCGCCGACGTAGGCGAAGGCGGCGAAGTGCATCACCACCTCGATGCGTCGATCCGTCAGCAGTTCGACTGTTCCGGTTCGATCCGCGATCGAACCTTCGACGAACTCGAACTCGCCCGGGGCTCGTGAAGCCGCGCTCTCCAGGGCCCGGGTCGCACCCCGGTGCCCGCGGGAGAGGTCGTCGAGGCCGACCACCCGGCATCCCGACTCGATCAGCCGCATGCAGGCATGGGATCCGATGTACCCCGCGGCGCCGGTCACCAGCACTCTTCTCATCGAATCCGGGGTCGTCATCGTCTTCATTGCTCCGAATCGTGAAGGTTCGAGCCGTCCCGGTCGCATGGTCGATGTCCATGGGATCCCGGACGGATCTCGAGACCACGAGTATACGTCTCGAACCGCCGGCTCCCGGTGACCGGCCCATGAACGACCGCCCAGAAGAAGCCGACTCCTCCGCGCCAGCCAGGCACCGGTCCCCCCGTGCGATCGGCGTCCTCCTGCTGATTCGAGCCGCGCTTGGCGGCGTCCTGATGGGCCTCGCCAATCTCGTGCCGGGGATCTCCGGCGGAACCATGCTCCTCGCCGCAGGTGTCTACCCGGAGTTCGTCGAAGCCGTCTCCGCAGCGACCAGGCTGGTTCGGCGGTGGCGTCCATGGATCGTGCTCGCTGCGGTCGCGATTCCCGCGGTGCTGGCGATCGGGCTTCTCGCGGGGACGATTCGGGATGCGGTGCTCGAGCATCGGTGGGTCGCCTACAGCCTGTTCATCGGTCTCACCCTCGGAGGAGCGCCCACGCTCCTCCGCATGATCCGACCCATCACCCGGGGCGCCGTCGTCTCCGCGATCATCGCCTTCTGCGGGATGGTCGCCCTCGCGATCCTCCAGGAGACCGGTGAGGGCGAGCCGGGACTGGCCGTGGGGGGGATTGCGGGACTGGGGATCGCCGGGTTCGCCGGCGCCTCGGCGATGGTCCTGCCCGGAGTGAGCGGGGGATACCTGCTTCTGGTCCTGGGCCAGTACGTGCCGGTTCTCGATGCCATCAGTTCGTTCGTCGATGCCCTCCGATCGGGGGCGATCAGCGAGGTCCTGGCCGCGGCTCCACCGATCATCGCGATCGGGGTGGGGGTGCTTCTCGGGATCGTCCTCGTGAGCAATGGGGTGCGATGGCTGCTGCATCACCATCGGCATCCGACGCTGGGGGTGCTTCTGGGGCTGCTTCTGGGAGCCGTGGCCGGCCTGTGGCCGTATCGCACGCCGGTGGTGCCAGAGGTCGGATCCCATGTTCGAGGTGTTCTGATCGAGACCGAGCTCCAGGCCGCCGAGGTGCCTCTGAAGCATCGACCGACCGTGGGTTTCACGCCCTCGCCCCTCGTGGCCGCCGCGTCCATCGGGCTGATCCTCGTCGGGTTCGGCATGTCGATCGGCGTGTCGCGACTGGGTGGCGTCGATGAGGACGAGGAGGAGGATCCCCACCGCGGGCCACAAGCCTGAGCGATCGGAAGCCGATGCCTTTTCGCCGGTGGATGGGATGTGGAGGAGGCTTTTGCCCGGCCTCGCGGAGGAATCCCGAGGTTCTCAGGCCATCCGGAGAAGACCGTTGTCGATTCAGGAAACCGGGTTTTCGGCCCGGTATTGGACCGATAGCCCGCCGATGGTCGAAAATCGGGGTGTCCCAGACCCAACCAGACATGTCCGTTGAACTTGCCTCCAAGCGCTCCGGCCCGGAGAATTCCTCCCCCATGTCCGATTCCTCGACCGCCAACCAGATGACCGAAGTCATCACGCCCCGGAGAGCCGGGGCGACTTCCGGGCAGGATTCCCGGAGCCCCCGTCTGCGGCTTGCCGGCACCTGCGCCGGGCCGTTGACGCCGACGGTCGAACGTCTGCTCGAATTGAGGCGGCAGCTGATCGAGACTCGGGCGGTGATTCTGGAGGAAGCCGGGTTCATCCGGCGTCGACTCGAACGGGCCGGTCGCCGGGATGCGATCGCCTGCATCACCGGGGAGGACGCCTTCGCCGGTGCCGCCACCGGCATCGACCACGAGATCTCCCGGGTGGAGCTCGAGCTGGCCAGGCTGGATGAGAAGGCGGTCTCCATCGAGACCACCGCCATCGACGTCGGGCGTCTTCAGCGCGATTCCTGAAGGATCAAGAGTCCGGATCGAGCAGGTGCGACCCGCTTCTCGAGTGGTTCGTGCTCGATGTCAGCCTTCTCGCCGGGAGCGGCTCGCCACGGGGTCACGGCTGCTGAAGCGGATTCCGGCGACCCCGGGCTCTTCCGGAACGACCCGGATGGTTTCCGGAGACGGTGGTCCCCAGCACGACGACCCGTCGCCGATCAGTCGGAATCATCATCCCCCTCGGGTGGGCGATACATGTGGAGTCGTCTGAAGGTCGAGAGGTCGATCAGGTCCCAGTCGAAGCTCCGGGCGATGCGAAGCAGCACGCCCTTGGAGATGTCCTCGTCGTCCTCGAAGAGGGAGAACTGGGTGATGGGCCCGGATTCGTCGCTGGGGTCGTAGGGGGGCAGGGTGACCCTGATGCCGGGGCCGTACAGCTCCTCCTCGGCAGCGCTTTCGGTCTCGGCGGAGGTGTTGAAGGGCAGCAGGGCGGCTCGAAGCTCGGCCCGGGTGCCCAGCGACTTCAGCTCCTCGGAGTCCGGGTCTTCACGGTGTTGTTCGACGGCGTAGGTGGCCATGGTGGTCGCGGAAGAATAACGGTTCTGACCGCCTCGTGATCGTCGGTCAGTCCTCGAAGAGGCCGTCTAGGGTCTCGATCAGTCGGATCATGGGGACCGGTTTGACCAGGTATGCGGAGACCCCGAGGTTCTCCGCGTAGGCATGATGTCTCCGTCCCTGGTTCGCCGTGACCATCACGACGGGGGTTTCGGGTTGTTCCTCCCGGATCTTCTCCAGGACCAGGAACCCCGATCTGCGGGGGAGCATCATGTCCAGCACGACGCCATCAGGGTTCGAGGCGAGGAAGATCGAGACGGCGGTGTTTCCATCCTCGGCCTCGAGCACCTCGGCGCCCTCGGCCGTGAGGGCGAGGGCGGTGGAGGCGAGGATGTCCGGATCGTCGTCCACGACGAGGATCGTTCGTCCTTCGAACCGGCCTCCGTTCGAGACTCCTTCGTCGCTCATGAGAGAGGGGCTCCGGGTTCTCCGGTGTCGAGGAGGCGACTCATCGTCTCGTCGTCCATCCACGGCAGTTCCTCGAGCTTTCGACGGACCGAGGCCGGCATGGGCTTGCCCGACTCCTCCCACCTCGGCCGGCTCTTCCATCGACGATGGATCCAGAGGTACTGCTCCGGTGCCTTCCTGACCACCTGCTCGAGACTGCGATTGAATCTCGCGGTGATGTAGAAGAGCGGATCCCGGGCGTCGGTCCAGTCGTCGGGGCCGAACCGATCGGTGAGCTCGATGCGATAGTGGAAGGAATCCGGGCTGGTCCGTCTCGCGGTCCCGACGATGATCGGGATGTCGTAGCGCATGGCCAGGAGGCCGATCGACTTGTAGCTCGAGGCCATGCGTCCGAACCACGGGACGAACAGGCCGCCCCGACCGGCATTCTGATCGGCGATGAAGGCGATCCGTCGATCCGCGGGGTCGTCGCTCTTGACCAGTTCCTTGATTCGATCCGAGGCGCCCCACTTGGTCAGGACCCGAAGGCCTCGGGCTTCGCGAAGTCCCAGGACCCAGTTGTAGAGGTGGGGGTTGTCCAGCGGGCGGGCCAGGGCGGTCATGGGGAACCCGACGGTGGCCAGCGTGAAGCCGAGCAGCTCCCAGTTGCCCGAATGTCCGGTGATCAGGATCGCCGGTTCGTCGGACATCAGAAGCCTGGCGCCCTCCGAGAACTCGTCGAGTTCGACGTGGTCCTGCCAGCTCCAGGGGTTGATCAGCCGGGGCATGGCCATGGCATCGACGAGGAAGACCCGGAACATGTATCGGATCGACTCTCTCGCGATCCGATCCACCTCGGATTCGGAAAGTTCGGGCATCGCCTGACGGATGTGCGACTTCGCCCGCTCGGTGCGTGCGGCACCCCATCTTCCGAAGATCGAACCGATCAGGGAGGCGGTCCGGAGGTTCTGGCTCGGCTCGACGCACTGCATCGCCGCGGCGAGGGCGCGGAGCGGCACGTACTCGGCGAGGTGCTGGAGCCTCGTCGTCAGCGAGCGGGTCGGCATGGTGGCGTCATCGGACACGGTGTCGCGGATTCGTATCGGAGCCCGGGGAAGCGGGTGGCTGGAGGAGGAAAGGACCCGGACCGGGCGAGCCGGTCCGGGTCCTGGATTCGCTCGCGCCTTTCCGTGAGGTGATCTCAGCGGTTGGTCATGCCCGTGAGGGTTTGGAACCGGTTCCAGTTGAGCACGGGGATCTGTGCCTGCGAGGCCTGGTCGAAGAGTCGGTTGTACTGCTCGAGGGCCTCGCGCTGCTGGAGGTAGGCACGAAGTTCGGCCTGGGTGTTGTCCGGAGGCAGGGGGGCGGGCATCGGCGGCTGTTCGCCGAGGACCAGGAAGTCGAGGTCGCCGGTCAGCTTGTCGCCCTCGACGAGTTCTCCGCCCCATTCCATGACCCGTCGTCGGACGTAGTCGGCTTCGGCGACCGAGATCTTGCCGTCACCGTCGATGTCGAACTGGCCGTGGACCAGGAACTTGAACCGGTAGTCGGGGTTGAAGACCGCGTTGGCGATCACGTCGTCCTTGACGACCGGACGGCCCTGGATCTCACGGGTGATCCGGGCCGCCGAGGTGTCGGCGTTGACCCGGATGATCTCGACGCTGGCCTTGCCGCGGACATACTCGCCGGTTCGCGGGTCGGGTCGGATCCCGGAGGCGTCCTCGTAGACCTCGAAGGTCATGCCGGGAACGACTCGGTCGTTCCGTCCGAGGTCGATGAAGACCTGGCCGCCGGAGCCGGGGACGCTGATGACCCGACCGTCGACGAGCTCGGCGGGGCTCTGTGGCTTGACCCGGTAGTTCTCCGTCTTCTTGCGGAGCTCGTCGATCTGGGCTCGGAAGACGCTGTTCTCCTGGTTCGCCTGATCGAGGCGTCCCTGGAGCGTCGCAAGACGGTTGCGGTAGTCGCGATCGAGCTTGGCCCGGCTGTCGTCGATCGAGGCGATGGCGTCCTCGACCTCGGTCTGGTAGCGGCCGGCCGCGACCTTGTAGCCGTCGAACTCCTTCTCGACCTGGGCGACCTTCTCATCGCTCATCGTCTCGGCCTTGTCGGCGCGGTCGCGGAGCTCCTGGTTGCCGGCCTGGGTGCTTGCCAGCTGCCGCTGCAGGCTCGACACGGTGTTGTTGGTGGAGGTGAGCTCACGACGAAGGTCGGTCATCGCATTGGAGACGACGTCGGTGTCGGAGAGCCCGAGGTTGGATCGCATCTCCGCGATGCCGGCTCCGGGGTTGCCGGTCACGAAGGTCGCGACCTCGGAGCGACGATCCTCGAGCATTCGGTAGAGCGACTTGCGATCCTGCTTCGCGGCGTCCATGAGCCGTTCGAAGGACTCGGTCTTCTCCGAAGAGGCCACGAAGGCGCTCAGGTCGGCCTTGGCCTGGGCTTCGTTCTCGAGGGCCTCGGCCTTGCCCGTGTACATCATGAACGTGATCGTCAGAAGGCCGACGTTGCAGACGACACTCACGACGAGGGCGACGATCACGCCGGTACCGGCACCAGATCCTCTAGCCATTGCTTCGGGTCTCCTCGCCTCCAGTTCAGAGGCGGTGTGGGGTCGGGTCTTTGCGGCCCCCTCGGGAAACAGGCACCCGGGGGGGGGAATGCGGTTCGGAATGTCCTCGATCGGCCTCGAGGGTCCTCTCCGGGGTCACGAATGACGTCCGGTTGGTGGTCGGGCCGCGGCCGGGACTTCCGGAACGGACCCTGAACGGACCAGTGTCTAGGGATGACGGACTCCCGTCAAGCCACCTCTTCGGTTCCCGGCGTGGGGGGTTGCGGTTCCCCGATTCGACTCTGATCAGTCTCGGATGACTCGAAGAGCTTCTGCGGGGCTGGTGAGGCCCTGCAGGACCATGTTCCAGGCCGCCTCTCGAAGGGGATGCAGTTCCCCGGCCTCGAACGCTGCCTGACGAAGGGCCGTGGCGGACGATCGCTGGGTCACATGCTCGCGAAGCTGATCGGTCATCCGAAGCAGCTCGAAAACCCCTTGACGGCCTCGAAAACCCGTTCGACGGCAGTCCCGGCACCCCACGGGCTCGGGGACCATGCCGTCCTCGGGCATCGTCAGGCCCCTCGGAACCTCGTTCTCGTGGATCTGTCTCTGGCGGCCGCATTCCGAGCAGATTCGACGGACGAGCCTCTGCGCCAGGACCCCCTCGAGACTCGAGGCGACGAGAAACGGTTCGACCCCCATGTCCAGCAGGCGACTGGGGGCTCCCGAGGCATCGTTGGTGTGGAGGGGGGAGAAGACGAGGTGACCGGTCAGGGAGGCCTGGACCGCCGCTTCCGCGGTCTCACGGTCACGGATCTCGCCGATCATGATGATGTCGGGGTCGTGCCTCAGGATCGCACGAAGTCCGGCGGCGAAGCTCAGGCCGGTCTGGCTGTTGACCTGGATCTGGTTCACGCCCTCCACCTGGTACTCGACCGGATCCTCCACGGTGATCGCCTTGACCGCATCGCTCACGATCCGGTTCAGGGATCCGTAGAGGGTGGTGGACTTGCCCGACCCGGTGGGGCCGGTCACCAGCACGATGCCGTGAGGCCTGGCGATCAGTCCGTCCCATCGATCGAGAATGGGTTCGGGCATCCCGAGGTCGTCGAGTCCGAGTCGAACCGAGCCGCTGTCAAGGACCCTGAGCACCACGCCCTCGCCGAACATCATCGGGATGATCGACACTCGAAGGTCGTACTCCCGTGACTTGTGACGCAGCGTGATTCGTCCGTCCTGGGGGTGACGTTTCTCGGCGATGTTCAGGCTCGCCATGATCTTCAGGCGACTCACGATCGCGTTGCGGAAACGATTCACCGTCGCCGGAACCCCGGCCTCGCCGAGCACGCCGTCGATCCGGTACCGGATCGAGAGCTCGTCCTCGTACGGTTCGATGTGGATGTCGGTGGCTCGTTCGCGGATCGCCTCCAGCAGGAGATCGTTGACGAGCTTGATGACGCTGGCCTCCTCGTCGGCGTCGAGTTCGCCGTCGATGGATTCGGTGGTGTGGGTGGAATCCTCGTCGCCACCCAGGGCATCGAGGGTGTCTCCGGCCACGCCGTAGTTGGAACGGATGAACTTCCGAAGATCGCGTTCGTCCGCGAGTACGAGTTCGACTCCGAGTCCGGTCAGCAGCCGGAGCTCGTCGAAGGCGCTCAGTTCGAAGGGGTCGCAGGTCGCGACCTGGAGGGTGTTGCCTTCCCGGCGGATCGGCACGCAGAGCTGCTTGAAGACCAGACGCGAGGGAAGGATTCGCAGGACCTCCTCCTCGACCTTGATCTCGGAGAGATCCACGATGGGCATGTCGAACTGTCTGCCGATGGCCTCGAGGACGCGATCCGGTCCGACGTGACCCAGCCGCACGAGGGTGTGGTCCAGCCGTTCGCCCGTCCGCTTCTGTTCGAGGATCGCCTCCTCCAGCTGGGACTCGGAGATGAGTCCGCGTTCGACCAGGATCGTGCCGATGCCCATGAGCGTTGTGGCCTCCAGTAGAGCCGGTGACCTCTTCAGGTCGTCCTCGTCGAGTGTCCCAGACCGGTGGGTCGAATCCCACATCCAATGGTGGTCCGGCGACACTTCATTCATCGCACCGGACCGGCCCCGGTTTCAGGAAACCGGAACCTGCACTGTTATCGGCCGATTTCTCCCGACCTCCGAACAAGACTTCCTCCCTACCGGGGAGAGGGGGCGAGGATGCCCGGGAGTTCCGGAACCTCGCGATCACGCCGGGGGCGGGGAGCTGATCAGGCCCCGTTCGCCCGGAAGGGGCTTCGAAGGGCCACCGCTGAGAGTCCCAGCCCGGCCAGGCGGGGTCTTCCCGCGATCGGAGCGATCTCCGCCCCGGTCACGAAGCCGAGCAGGGGGGGTTCCTCCAGGCGGGCATGAAGTCTGGCGGCATCATGCGTGTCGCCTCCCAGCAGACGCGGACCTCGGCCGGCGGAACTCGCCGCGAGGACGCCGAGCACCGGCCGATCGTCGAGCATCGCCAGGTCCAGTGACATCGCGAGATCCTGCCGCTCGGTCTCGCCGTCGACGATCTGGAACTGGATGGTGCTGCCGCGGGGGGCGGCACCCGGAACCAGCAGACTGCCGCTGGATCGATCCACGGCGGCGACCGGTCGGATGAGAAAACCGCCTCGACCCCGGCTCTGGTTCATCGCGTCGGCGGCGATCCCGATGAGCGGCCGCGATTCCAGCCGAGCACGATCGTCCGGCTTCAGCCCGGACAGGACCATGTCGAACATCTCGGCGGCGGGACGCCCCCCGAGACCCTTGACCGTGCCGCCGGCGATGTCGGTGACGATGAGCGGGGGACCGACCGCCCGGCCGGCATGAGCCACGATCGGTGTCGCCTCGATCGCGCCCTCGAGCACGAATCCCACGGCTCCGGTGTTCCGGACCTGATCGTCGGCGACCAGCACGTTGGTGCCGGGCTGACTGCCACCCGAGACGAGTCCGCCCATGAGAGGCGTGCCTGCGGGCACCGCCGACTCGAAGACCCATGGGAGCGCGGTGCTTCCAGCCGTGAACGGATCCGCGAAGAGGGCGATCAGCTTCGGGGGGGATGCCGGCTTCAGCCTGCTGCGAACCATGGGCCGGGTCCAGACATCCGGCGGGCCGTCCTTGACGTCGAAGGCGAACGACCGGGCGCGGATGCCCGGTCCGCCGATGGCCAGGGCGGCGAGCGTCGGACCACTGTGATGTTCCTCCGGACCCGCGAGGACTCCGGCCGAGGTGATGCCCACCGTGGCGGGCTCCCCGAGGGCTTCCCGGATGGTCTGGGTGGCCACCGGGATGGCGGCGGCGTGGTGGTAGCTTCCGACGACCACCACCAGGGAGGGGGTCGTGACCAGTTTCGAGGCGAGCTGCTCCCCGACCGTCCAGGCGGCGGTGCGGGTGTCCGCGTGCCGATCCACGGCCGCTGAACAGCTCAAATCGGAGGGTGAGACGGTCATCCGCCTCCATTTTAGCCGCCCGGGGGCCGGATTTCGCCCTCCAAACGGCCAGGACATGCCTCGGGAGGGGTTGCATCCTCCGGGGAGTCGGGGATAATGACCGATTCCCCCCTTCAGGAGCTGGCCTCGTGCCGAACACCGAATCAGCCAAGAAGCGAGTCCGTCAGAGTGCCAAGCGCCGTGCGCTCAACAACTGGCGGAAGCGTCGAATCAAGACCCAGGTGAAGTCCTTCCTCTCCGCCGTGCAGGCCAGGGATCTCACGCTGGCCGAGACCGAGTACCGCAAGGTGCAGGGCATCCTCGACCGCATCGCGTGCACCGGGACGATCCACCGGAACACCGCTGCTCGTCGAAAGAGCCGTCTCTCCCGCCAGCTGCGTGAACTGAAGTCCGCGGCCTGATCCGGACGGCTTGTGTCGATGAACGAGGTGGATGTGTTCCCTCCCTCGTCACCCCTCCGCTCACGAGCGTGTCGAAGGCCCTGATGCCATCCGCTTCGAGTCGAGCGAACCCGTGAACCAGAGCACCGAGACCCTCGCCGGAGATGGACATCCGGCGGAGGGTCCGTACTGGGCGCGATCGAGGAGGCCGCTGGCCATCCTCATCTTCCTGCTTCCCTTCGTCCTGTTCTATGAACTGAGCCTGCTGTTGATCCCGATGAGTTCGGGACGACTCGACATCGTCGCGTATCAAGGCATCGAGAGGATCTTCGGGACGTTGTTCGGGGTCGTGGGTCTGGCCGATGCGGGCATGGCGATCCCTGCGATCCTGCTCGTGGTCTGCCTTCTCGCCTGGCATGTCATGGCTCGACACCCGTGGCGACTGGACGGTCCCACGGTCCCGCTGATGTGGTTGGAATCGAGTCTCGTCGCGGTACCCGTCGTGGTGCTCGGTTTCGTGATCTCCCTGACCCCCGCGATGAACACCGTGGGTGAGGAGATCGCCGGGATGGCTCCGGAGGCGCATCCCGGGATCCTGAGTCTTCTCTCGATGGCCGTCGGGGCTGGTCTGTACGAGGAACTGATCTTCAGGTGGGTGCTCATCGCGATGGTCCACACCCTGCTAGCCGATCTTCTGAAGTTCTCCAACCGCACCGCAATCGTGTCCGCGGTCCTGCTGTCGAGTTTCCTGTTCACCTACGCCCATCATCCGGGCGACCTCGGGGCGGTGGCGTTCTACTTCCTGGCGGGGCTCTGGTTCTCGGCCCTCTACCTGATCCGGGGTTTCGGTATCGCCGCCGGGGGCCACATCGCCTACGACCTGGTCTGGGTCACCTGGAACCTCCCTCAGGGAGGTTGAGGGGGCTTCGCAGACCGTCCGATCCCTGCAACCCGCACGACCCGTCCCGGAGATGGAGCTCCATCTCCGGTTCCGCTTGTCCACGTCGATATTCGATTTGAAGCTTCAGTTCCGGGGCATCCCGACACTGGGGTCGGGATCGAGCAGGAGCGTGACGTGGCAGCAATGCGATCGAGCGTCAGTGGGCCTCGAACTTCGAGGGATCTTCGGGCCGGCGACATCAAGCACGGATTCCGGATCCTCTCCCGTCTCGGGAACGATCCGGATCGAGGCGTCTTTCTGGCCGCCCACGCCCAACGAGGTGACCTGGTGGTGTTGAAGAACGCCTGCCGGGCGTCGGAGCCGGATTCGTTCGAGCGGATCCTCCGGGAGCACGACGTGCTGTCCGGCCTGTCCGATCCGACCATTCGCCCGGCGGTGAGGATTCACCGGGTCCGGGAGGGACTGCGGACGACCGAAGTCACCCTGGTGGCTCGCTTCGTGGACGCGTCGGATCTCTCCGAGTCCAACGAGATCGATGCGGCCGCGGTGCTGACTGCGGCCGCGGGTGCGTGCGAAGGGCTCGCTCATGCTCATGAAGGCGAGATCGTGCATGGCCGGATGGACGCCGGCCACATCCTGCGTGAACCCGGTGGCGGGATCAGGATCATCGGCTTCGGTTCCGCGGTGAAGGCAGGGACGAGGTTCGATGCCGAGGAGGCCGGTGGCGGATTCCTCGCCCCGGAATGCCACCTTGGTGGCGTGGCGACCGGACGAACCGACATCTTCGGTCTGGCGGCCATGGTCTGGAGTCTTCTGGGCGGTTCGGACCTCGAGTCCGGTTTCGAAGAGGAACTCGACGGAGAGGGCTGGCTCGTCCGGCATCGTTCATGGAGGAGGCGGATCGAGGAGTCGTCGATGTCGCCCCGGCTGGCGGCCCTCCTGGTTCGCTGCCTGCATCCGGACCCGCTTCGTCGCCCCGCATCCATCAAGGCGGTCGGAGACGCGTTGCAGCGACTCGTCCCGGAGGTCGCCTGCGATTCCTCGATGCGGATCGGTCAGTCCCGGGGATCCGGGACGGGGTCGGCACGAGCCGCCTGAATCACCCGGGGCCGACCGGGATCGATGCAGGTCCGGAATCGTGATCGAAGCACCTTTCTTCCCATGAAATCGAGGTGCTGGATGCAACCATCGGCCGGGAAATCCGAACAGTGAGGACTGGCGACCTTCAGGGTGGAGAGCCCGAAGGACCGGGACAGGCACTCTTCAACCAGTGGGTCGAGAAGCAGGGGCAGTCATGGTCTATCTCAAGCAGGATCATCCCGACTTCATCCATGGATACCGGGTGCTCGCGCCGCTGGGCGAGGGTGCCGCCAGCAGGCTCTTCGTGGTTCACGACCCCGAAAGCCGTGAGCTGCTCGCCCTCAAGCATGTCCGGGTCGCGTCCACCGACCAGAGGCGTTTCCTGGCCCAGGCCGAACGCGAGCACCAGGTCGCCTCCCGGGTGAGATCACGGACCGTCCGTCGTTCCCGTCGACTGGTGCGCTACCGCGAGCTTCTGCGAACCACCGAGATCGCCCTGGTCATGGACTTCGTGGATGGCAGGCCGCTCGACGTCGCGGGACGGCTTCCACTCTGGGAACTCGTCTCGATCTTCGCGGATGCCGCGGCGGGGCTGGCTCATCTGCACGACCTCGGATGGGCCCACGCCGATCTGAAGCCCGGCAACGTCATCCGGACCGGGCCGGGACGGGCCACGCTCATCGACCTCGGTCAGTCGTGCCGGCTCGGAGAGGTCAAGTCGAGAATCCAGGGCACCCCCGGTTTCCTCTCCCCGGAGCAGCTCGAGCTCGGCCCGATCGATGCCCGCACCGACGCCTTCCTCCTCGGAGCGATGATCTATCGCCAGCTCACCGGACGCTACGCCGCGGGTGGCATCACCAGAACGGTCGAACGACCGCCGCTTCGCCGCCTCGCCGCTTCTGCTCCGCCGGAGCTCGAGGAGCTGGTGGATCGCTGTCTGGATCCGAATCCCGACCGTCGCCCATCGAACCTCGAGCGGATCGCGGACCGGCTCGCCGGCTGCGCCGAGGCCCTGCACGCGTCCGATGGCGACGGTCTGCCCCGGACGGTCCTTGCCGGAACCGGCTGATCGACCGGGCCCGCCGACGAGTCGATAGGCTTCGAGCATGTCGACCACCGATCCGACCGACCCTGCGGACATCCGCCTGCTCTGCCTCGACGTCGACGGCGTCCTGACGGATGGGTCCATCCTCATCGACGACCGGGGCGTGGAGACCAAGCGGTTCTTCGTCCGCGACGGGACCGCCCTGCGTGCCTGGCAGCGGGCCGGAGGCATCGTGGCCATCATCACCGGGCGAGGGGGCGAGGCCCTCGAGCGACGCGCCGCGGAGCTCGGCATCGACATCGTTCGAAGCCTGGTCGCCGACAAGGGGCCGGTGTTCGAGGAGCTTCTCTCCGAGCTCGGCCTCTCGGCCCGGGAGGCGGCGATGGTGGGGGATGACCTGCCGGATCTGCCCGTCCTCGATCGCTGCGGCTACCCTGTTGCAGTGAACGATGCGGTGCCGGAAGTGAAGTCGATCGCTCGGTTCGCAACCACCTCGCCAGGAGGGCGAGGTGCGGTTCGCGAGGTCGTGGAGCATCTTCTTCAGGCCCGTGGCGCCTGGGATGCCGAAGTGGCCTTCCATCGCGAGCCTGACCGACGATCCTGACCCGGGTCGTGATTTCCGGATTCGAACGCAGGAGGCGTCATGGCGGATCTCAGGAACGATCTCAGGATCAGAATGTCGGGAGCGATGTTCAGACCCGGGCGACGCGGTGCGGTGGATCGTCGGCCTCTGTACACGATCGCCGGAGGTGTCGCACTGGCCTCGCTGCTGCTGCTGGCCATCTGGCAGCTGGGCGGCGAGGACACAGGCGACACGCGGCGTGAACGGACCGTCGATCTGGAACGCATCGTGATTCCGACCGTCCCGACCCGGGATGAACTCGCGGACCCCGCCACTTCGATCGATCGAGACGCGCTCGCCGGACTACGCGAGGGCGCGTCCGTGCAGGTCGCCGACGAGAACGGGCGACTTGCCCAGGAGTACGGCGCGGCTCGCATCGATCCGCTTCCCGATTCATGGGTCGAGATGGACCGGCCCTGGGCGAGGATTCACGGTTCCGGCGGGCGACTGGTGGAGATGCAGGCCGTCGAGGGGACGATGCGGGTGCCCGATCAGGCCCTCGAATCCGGCCGGCTCGATGGCGATGTCCGCATCCGGCTCTTCGAGTCGGGGCAGGACCCGGCCACCAGTGCGCCATCGGTCGTCATCACCGCGGATGATGCCGAATACGACTCCGGGATCGGCGAGATCCGCAGCCGCCGACGCGTCCGGGTGGCCACCGCCGATGCGGTCTTCGTCGGGGAGGATCTTCGGATCGTCCTTGGTGACGAGGGGGCGAGGATCGAGCGACTGACCGTCGAGCGGGCGTTGGAGCCGATCCGCATCCAGCCGGGTGGGCAGATCGATTCCGGTCGTGCCGATGCCGTCGTTCGCGGGTCGAGCACCCCGGATCCGCTCGCTGCCGCCGGGATCTCCGATCGGGTGATGGCGTCCGGTGACACCCCGGAGACGTCCTCCCGGGGCACTGTCCCGTCCGGGATCGGACGGTCGGCGCCGACCGACGAGGATGATCCCGTCTATCGCGAGGCCGTCTACCGGCTGGTGCTCGAGGACGATGTCGTGATCGAGCGGCGGACCCTCGATGCCGACGGGCGAGTTCAGCGAAGCATGGTTCGTGGCGATCGACTTCTGGCCTTCTTCCAGCTCGGTGATCAGGGCGAGGATGTCGATCTGCTCTCGTCCGGAGCCGATCGGATCATGCCGCCGATCTCCGTGCACTCGCCCACCACGATGGTCGCGGCCGGAATCCTGACCGCGACTCACCTCGATCGGTCGGTCGAGGAGGATGTGGTGCTGGTCCGCTACTCGGGACGGCTGGTGATGACGCCGGATCCGACGGCCGCGGACCGACTTCGTTCCTCCGACGACTCCGTCATGATCGTCGAGGGATTCGAGGGACGCGGGATCGAGATCGAGGACGAGGCCAATGATGCCGCGGGGCAGGCGAAGTTCCTCGAGTATCGAACCCGGGACGATCGAGTCGAACTGGTCGGTGACGAGGCCCACCCGCTGCACCTCGGCAGTCCTCGATTCACCCTCGATGGTGGTCGGTTCTGGTTCGAGCGGACCACCGGGCAGGGAGGGCTCATCGGCCCCGGTCGGATGATGCTGGAGCAGGACGCCTCCGAATCGCTGCGAGCGGCGGTCGATGGCGGGGTGCTCGGGGTCGATCTGATGATCGATCGCATGCTGGCCGATGCCTCCTCCGAGGCGAGTGCCGCACTGGTCTCCGCCACGCTCACCGCGCTGGGGACCCCGATCCAGGACGACCCCGCCGATGCGCCGCCTCGTCTGGAGATCGTCTGGGAGGGAGGTGTCGACCTCGACTTCGTGGAAGGGACCGATGCCCGTCTCCAGCAGGCGAGGTTCAACGGCGACGTGAAGGTGGTCGGGGACGAGTTCAAGCTGGGGTCCGATTCACTGGTCGTCGACTTCGATCCCACCGGTGAGGCCGACGCGATCGATCGGATCCTCGCCCTCGGTGGAGCCCGGGTGGACCGGGTCGGAGAGAACGGGTCCCTCGAGGCCTCGCAGATCGATCTCGGTCTGGTCCGCACCGACGACGGTCGGACGATCCCGAGCGAGATGATCGCCAGGGGAGAGGTCTCGGCGAAGGATCCGTCCCAGACGCTCTGGACCGAGCGACTGGTCGTGACCTTCCGCGAATCCGATGGCAGCACCGATCGTGCGGAACGCGGTCTGGCCGGCGGTCTCGCAGGAGACGTCGCCGGACAGCCGGAGATGGGCGATGTGGAGATTCATCGCCTCAGCGCGACCGATGCGGTGCAGATCCGTCTCGATGAAGGGGCAAGGGTCTTCGCCGATCAGCTCAAGGGCGATGCCGCGGCCGGTCTGCTCGAGTTGTCGGGAGAGGACGTCATGGTGCTTCGTGGCAACGTGATCGCGGACCGCATGCGGGAGGTTCGACTCAACGACACCGCCAGGACCGTCCGGAGCCCCGGACCCGGGCGTTTCCGTTACTACGACGATCCGATCGTGAAACCGTCCGAGGTTCGAATCGAGCGTCCGAACCCCACGACGAGAACCTCGCTGGCCGCGACCTGGCGGGAGGCGATGGCGTATCGCCAGGCCCCCGACGGAGAGACCGGTCGGCTCGATCTCGAAGGTGATGTCCGGGTTCGAAGCACGCCCGACGCCCGCACCAGTGATCGCCTCGATGCTCGATCCGTCTCCCTGGATCTTTCCCATGGCGCGGGCGGCGTCCGGGACCGGGAGGAGCGTGGCAAGGCTGATCTGCTGGCCCGCCGGGGCGACACGAGCCTGGAGCGGATGGTGGCCCGGGGAGATGCGATCCTCGAGAGCCGGACCTGGGAGGATGATCGAAAGCTGGGCGACCCGAGGCTCTTCCGTGTCACCGGAGACCTCGTCGACTACCGGGTGGAGAGCGGCGAAGCCCTGGTCGAGGGAGCGGGCGGCCTTCTGGTCCACGACCCTCGGCCGTCCGGGGATCGACGGATCGACGCGCCGGTAGAGGCCGGGTTCGGGGTGGACGGCACGACTCGCTTCCGTTGGGAACGTCGGATGTCCATGAATCGGGAGATCGACGGTCGCTACCTCGTGGTCATGGAGCAGGGCGTCGAGGTCCTTCATGCCGGCCTTGTCGAGCAGGACACCATGACCCTCACCGGGGACCGGCTGGAGGTCACCCTCGATCGTCCGGACTCCGATCAGCCGGTGAAGCCGCGTCAGGCGGAGGGCGGGATCGAACTCGGGGGCCCGGCGGACATCGTCCGGGTCCGGGGCATGGGAAGGGTCTTCGTCCGCACCCCGGAGCATGACGTCGAATGCGAGGAGTTCGACTACAACGTGGACACCGGGATCGCGATGCTCCGGGCGGCGCCCGGTCGCGTGGTCACGGTGCAGACGAAAGCGGCGACCACGCCCATCCGCGCCGAGCGGGTCCTCTGGGACCTGCGAAGCGGACGTCTCCGGATTCTCGGCGGGGAAGGCGGCATCAGCCGCTGAGGTCGGTCATCCCTAGAGCTCGGTGCGAATCGCCCAGAGATCGGGGAACAACGACTTGAACAGCGTCTCTCGCAGGTAGGTGACCCCCGGCGATCCTCCGGTTCCCTTCTTGAAGCCGATGGTGCGCTCGACCATCTTGACGTGTCGGTACCGCCATTCCTGGATGCCCTCGTCGAGATCCACCAGCAGTTCGCAGAGGCTGCGGAGCGCCGGGTCCTCACGATACAAGCGGACCAGTTCATCATGGAACGGCTCGCAGATCACGGTCGGTTCCTCGACCGCGGCGGACGTGGCCTCGGGGGGGACGGCGACGCCGCGTCCGGCCAGGAATTGGAGGAACGCGGTCCAGAGCGAGGGTTCGGCCAGTCGTCGCTCGAGGGCCCTGCGCTCCGGGCTGTCGGGTTCGTAGTTCTCGAGGGGACGTGGTCGCTTGTGACCGAGCATGAACTCCCACTCCCGGAACTGGGCGCTCTGGAATCCACTGGAGTTGGCCAGGAACGACCGGAAGGACAGGAAGGACACCGGGGTCATCGTCTCGAGGACGTCGACCTGGGCGACCATGGTCTTCAGGATGGTCAGCATCCTTCCCAGGGTCGCTTCGGCGGAGAAGAGGTCGTCCTCTCCAAGCACCTGGATCAGGCGTTCGGTCTCGTGGATCTGCTGGCGGAACCAGAGCTCGTAGACCTGATGGATGACGATGAATAGAAGCTCGTCGTGCTCCGGCCCCTCGGATCGGGGGGACTGGAGTTCGAGGAGTTCGTTGATGCGGAGATAGTCGGCGTAGGTGAGGCTCACACCGCGGATGGTACGGGGTAGCCGATCACGAGGCGCCGACGGTCTCCGTCGGAGTCCATGCCGGAGTCTCCCGGAGGCCGTGCTCCCGACAGACCAGGTCCGCCGTGATCTGGCTGGAGAGGAAGATCACCGGCAGCCCCGAGCCGGGATGAGTGCCGCCTCCGACCATCCAGACCCCGTCGACGTCCTCGAGCCGGTGCTGGGGGCGTCGATGAAGCATCTGATCGAGGCCGTGGGCGAGATTGAAGGTGGCCCCGAGGTTGATCCGTTCCGCCTCCCAGTCCGCGGGGGTGATCATCCTCTCCGCACGGATCCGTGAGCGGACGTCCTTGATCCCGAAGACGGTCTCGAGTCGGTCGAGGGTGGCCTCGCGGTACTTGAGGCCCTCCTGCTGCCAGTCGATGTCGCCCTTGCCGACATTCGGCGTGGGGACGAGCACGTAGAGAGAGGAGTGTCCCTCCGGGGCCATCGAGGGGTCGATCCGAGATGGGTTGTGGACGTAGGTGGAGGCATCCTCGGTCAGACGTCCGTCGCCGATGTCCTCGAGATTGTCCTGGTAGGTCTTCGAGGTGTAGATCGTGTGGTGGGGGAGATCGACGTCCCCTTCGAGACCCAGATAGAGCATGAAGGTGCTGCAGCTGTAACGGCGGGTGTCGATCTTCCGATCCGACCACTTCCGACGCAGATTCGCGGGGATCAGGTTCTTCATCGCCCAGGTCGCATCCGCGTTGACGATCACCTCGTCGTAGGCATGGGCTCCCGAACCGGTGCGGAGGCCGCGGGCGCGGCGACCGTCGAACTCGATCTCCTCAACCGGATCGGCGAGCTCGATCCGGCCGCCCAGTTTCTCGAACGCCTCGGCCATCGCCTGCACGAGCGCGTTGCATCCACCCTTCGGATGCCAGACTCCGTACTCGTACTCGATGAAGGGAAGGATCGAGAACAGGCCCGGGCATTCGAAGGGACTCATGCCCAGATACTTGCTCTGGAAGGAGAGGGCGAGCCTGATGTGGTCGTTCCTGAAGTAGCTCGAGAGATTGCCGTGGACCGACTGCCATGGCTTCAGACTCGGGCCGACCTTGATGGCGTCCATCTTCACGAGGTCCAGAAGCGATCGCACCGGCCTTCGGAGGATGGGCGTCATGAGCGACAGCTTCCGACGGTTGTCGGTCATGAACCGGCGGAATGCGGCCCCGTCTCCGGGCTCGATGGAATCGAGGGTCGCGGCCATCCGGTCGATGTCCTGGGTCGCATCGATGACCAGCGGGTCCTGTTCGGGACGTCCGATGACCAGGCGGTACATGGGATCGAGGCGATGAAGGTCCGCGTGATCGGAGAGGCGCAGTCCGCAACGGCCGAAGATCTCCTCCAGCACCCATGGCATCATGAAGAAGGTCGGTCCGGTGTCGAAGCGGTACGGCCCGATCTCGAGGGTTCTCGTCCGACCACCAACCCGGGGCTGGGCTTCGTGGATGACGACCTCGGCCCCGGCGTGGGCGAGGAGCATCGCCGATGCGAGCCCCCCGGGACCGGCGCCGACGATGCCGATCCGGGGAGATCCGGTACGGTCCGAGTTCGGCGAGGTGGCGATCATGCAGAATCCTTCGTTCACCGGGGTGCGTGGATGCGTGGCGGTGTTCGCCGCATCCGAAAATCCGACTCAAAAGTAGCGAATCCGAAGGGGATCTGCTCCCGAAGGCGCTGCCCATCGGTTCATATGTCCCGACCATCATGTCTGACCTGGCCCGTGATCCCCATCCATCGTCCGACGCCGGCAGCAGGACCCGCCCGGTCGTGCTGCCGTCGGTCGCTTCAGACCGGGCACGGACCATCACCGAGCCCTCCCGTCTGGGGTCCCCCGCATCGAGCCAACGCCGTGAATGGGTTCGACGATTCGGCCGCCTGCTGGCAGCCGATGTGGACATGTTCGTCGAACTGGCCGGGGCGGAGATCGGCAAGCCGGAATGGGAGACCGTGGCGGCGGAGCTGCTCCCCACGGTCGCGTCCTGCCGCTGGCATGCGAAGCGGTCTCATCGAATCCTCGCCGACCGACGGCTTCGCGACCGACCCTGGTGGCTTCTGGGCCAGTCCACGAGATCGCGAAGGGTCCCTCTGGGCCGGGTGGGGATCATCGCCACCTGGAACTACCCGATCCAGCTGCTCGGGGTGCAGCTGGTGCAGGCGGTGATGGGGGGGAATCGAGTGGTGGTCAAGCCCTCGGAACGAACGCCCCGGACCCAGGCCCGGCTTCTCGAGCTGGCCCGACACGCCGGTCTCGACGAGCACGAACTGGACATCCGCCCCGCCGATCGGGAGGCCGGAGCGGCCCTGCTCGAGGAGCCGGAGCTCGACCACGTGGTCTTCACCGGCTCCACCGCGGTCGGTCGTCATGTCGCGATCGCATGTGCGGAGCGACTGATTCCCTGCACCATGGAGCTGTCGGGCTGCGACTCGGTGGTGCTGCTCGAGGACGCCGATCCGGTGCTTGCCGCCCGGGCCGCATGGGCGGGCCTGCTGATGAACCACGGGCAGACCTGCATGGCGCCGCGGAGGATCCTCGTCCACGAGTCCATCGACTCGGCGTTCGGAGCCGCGATCGTGCCGCTGGCCGCCGGAGCGCCGCTGCGTCGTCTGGCCGACCGGTCCGCCGCGGTCCGTCATCGTGAACTGGTCGCCGATGCGGTCCGTCGTGGGGCAAGGCTGGCGAGCCTCGTCGAGGATCCTCGCGACGACGACATGGTCCGGGCCCAGGTCGCCATGGACTGTCCGGTCGATGCGGAGGCCTTCTCCGCGGATCACTTCGGGCCCCTGGTCGTGACCACGACCTGGCGGACCCGGGAGGAGCTTCTCGAACGACACCGTCGAGGAGGCAAGCATCTCGCGACCAGCATCTTCACCCGGGATCCCCGTCGGGCCGACGACCTTGTCGGGGCCCTCGGCGGCGGGATGGTGACGGTGAACGACACGATCGTTCCGTTCGCCCATCCCGCGTCCACTCTGGCCCCCCACGCCGACAGCGGCTGGGGAGCCAGTCAGGGCATCGAGGGTCTGCTCACGATGACCCGGCCGGTGATGGTGTCTCGAACGGGCCGCCTCCGCATCCCGCCCGGAGAACCGGACGAGCGAGCGAAGGGGATGCTTCGAAGACTGGTCGATTTTCAAGGACGTGGCGTGACGCCGCCACCGAACCGGGACTGAACGTGATTTCCGCCGGACCATCCGTCCGGCCCAGAGACTGGAGAACCCTGCAGCATGTCGAAGGAACGAACCAAGGTCGTGGTGGTGGGGGGAGGCCTTGCCGGCCTGGCCTCGGCCGTCGAGCTGCGGACCCGTGGCCTGGACGTGACGATCGTCGATCGGAACCGACATCTCGGTGGCAAGATGAACGTCCTGCAGGAGCAGGGATTCACCTTCGACATGGGGCCCACCATCCTGACCATGCCCCAGGTGATCCGCGGGATCATCTCCCGGACCGGGCGTCGGGTCGAGGACTACATCGACATCGTCGATCTGCAGCCCCAGTGGCGATGCTTCTACGAGGACGGGACGGTGATCGACCTGCGTGGAGACGTCGATGAGATGGCCTCCGCGATGGATCGACAGTTCCCGGGTCAGGGGGCCGGAGATGGATGGAGGTCCTTCATCGAATACAGCCGTCGGATGTACGGGCTGAGCGAGAAGGTCTTCTTCTACAAGGACCTCGGCGGGGTCCTGGACATGATGAAGACCACGCCCACCACGGAACCCGGCATCCTCAAGGACGTGCTCGCGATGCGCATGCACTCCACGGTGGGGCGCACGATCCACAAGCACATCCGCGAACCTCACCTCGGGCAGCTCTGCGAGCACTTCCTCCAGTACGTGGGCTCCAGTCCCTTCCTCGCCCCGGCGATCCTCACCCTGATCGCGGCGGCCCAGGTCGATCACGGATGCTGCTACGCGATGGGCGGCACCCGCATGGTGGCCGGCAGCCTCGAGCGGATCCTTCGCGAGGAGGAGGCCTCGATCATCCTCGGGACCGGTGTGAAGCGGATCCGACGCGAAAGAGGCCGGGTGACCGGCGTCGAACTCGAGGACGGCCGGGTGATCGATGCCGACATCGTGGTGAGCAACTGCGATGTTCAAAGGACCTACCGCGACCTTCTCGGCAACGATGCCAGCCTGAACGAGCAGGCGAAGATCGGCCGGCGATATCACCCCGCATGCAGCGGGGTGGTCCTCTATCTCGGCCTCGACCGGCAGTACGACCACCTGCTTCACCACGACTTCCTCTTCAGCGGGGATCCGGAGTTCGAGTTCGGCGACATCTACGACCGCGGCATTCCGGCCCGTGATCCCTCGGTCTACCTCTGCGTGCCGAGTCGTACGGATTCCGCCCAGGCTCCGGAGGGCGGCGAGGCCCTCTACGCCCTCATCCACACCCCGTATCTCCGCCCCGGCCAGGAATGGAACGGGCCGGGAGGGCTTCTCGAGCAGTACCGCCCCGTCATCATGGACAAGCTCAAGCGGCACGGCATGGAGGACATCGAGGAGCACATCGTGGTCGAGAGGCACCTCACCCCTCAGGACATCGATCAGATGTACAACGCCGAAGGCGGGGCCATCTACGGTCTGGCCAGCCACGGCAGGCTCGCCGGCGGGTTCAAGCCGAAGAACCGCAGTCGCGTCCTGAAGGGCCTGTATCTCGCGGGAGGCAGCGCCAATCCAGGTCCCGGTGTTCCGATGGTGCTCATGAGCGGCGTCACCGCCGCGCTCGCGGTCGCCGAGGATCTCGGCATCGGCGATCCGAGGCAGGGATCGGCAGGAGAGACCGAATGCGTCGAGTCCGCGATGGCGGTGTGAACGGGAAGCTCGTTCCAGCCCGGCCCTCCCCCCGCTTCCGAAGATTCTTCTCCGGATACGCGGCCCGGATGGTGCGTCGCCGCTTTCACGCGGCGCGGGTGCTGAGCGGTGACGGCGAGCATCTGGCCCGACTCGATTCCGTCGACGCCCCGGTCATCCTCCTGATGACCCACGCCTCCTGGTGGGACCCCCTCGTCGGCCTCGTCATCTGGCGGAGGTTCATCCCGTCCCGGGATCTGCTGGTGCCGATGGACGCCTCCGAACTGGAGCGGTTCGACTTCTTCCGGAGGTTCGGGATGTTCGGCATCGATCCCGACGATCCCGGATCCCTCGAGGCCATGAAGCAGTACGTGCTGTCGCGATTCGAGCACTCCGAGGACCGTCCGACCCTGGGACTGACCCCGCAGGGAACCTTCACGGACGCACGGGAGCCGATCCGACTCCGGCCGGGGGCGGCGGCCATCGCGGCGGCCAGTCCGGCACGGCCCGAGGTGCGGGCGGTGGCGGTCGAGTACCCCTTCTGGCAGGACAAGCGTCCCGAACTCCTGATGTCGGTCAGCCCCGTGGTCGCCCCGACCTCCGAGCGTCCCACGACCGGGGACTGGCACCGCAGCATGACCGATGCGATGGTGGACGCCTCGGAACGACTGGCGGCCGCCTCGATCGCCCGCGACCCCGCGGCATTCGAGTTTCTCGATCCTGATCTTGGGAGCCGCAGCCGCATCAATCCGATCATGGATGGGTGGTTGAGACTCCGTGGACGGTCCGGTGCCGTCCAGGCCCGTGACAAGGGAGAGGCGACGACGTGACCGCCCCTGGGGTGATGGTGATGTTCGGCCTCGAGCTCGCAGAGCTCGGATGGCTCGACTGGTGGATGATCGGAGCGCTGGCGGTCAGCGGTTTCGCGCTGCTGGTCTCCTCGATCAATCTCGCCGCCTTTCGTGTCGCTCCGGAGGAACCGAAGTCCGATGACGAGGGCTGGTCGCTCACCGTCTGCGTGCCGGCCCGCGACGAGGAGGAGAATCTCGAGGCGTGCGTGCGAAGCATCCTTCGAGCCGCCGATGCGGATCCCCGATCCAGAACCGAGGTGATGGTCTACGACGATGGAAGCACGGATCGCACTCCCGAGATCCTCGCTCGTCTGGTCGAGGAGGATTCCAGGGTGTTGGCGGCCGAGGTGGAACCGCTTCCCGAGGGATGGAACGGGAAGCAGCATGCCTGCGATGCGATGGGGCGGCAGGCGGAAGGCGACTGGCTTCTCTTCACCGATGCGGATGTCCGCTTCGAGCCGTCGAGTCTCCGTCGGACGCGGGCGGCCCTCCACGCCCGGAGCCGTCCGGAGCGACCGATTGCTCTTCTTTCCGCCTTTCCCGGGGAACGCACCGGCTCGATCGGCGAGTCGCTGATCGTTCCCATGATCCATGTGATCCTTCTCTCCTACCTGCCGTTCGGAAGAATGCGTCGGACCCTCGACCCGGCCGCCAGCGCCGCGTGTGGTCAGTTCATCCTCTGTCGAAGATCGATCTGGACCGAGGTGGGTGGTCACGGAGCCATCCGCGACTCCATGCACGACGGCGTCCATCTTCCCCGGGTGTTCCGGCGGCAGGGGCACGCCACGGATCTCTTCGACGGCACCGACATCGTGTCCTGTCGGATGTATCACGGGTTCTCGGAGACCTGGCACGGTTTCGCCAAGAACGCCTACGAGGGGCTCGGAAACCCGGTTCTGCTGGTTCTCCTCACCGTCCTGCATCTGGGCGGGCAGGTGGCTCCGTGGATCGTCGCGGGGATCGCGGCCCTCGGGGCCTTCGGGGGCCTCGACGTCGCGACTCCGGCGATTTCCACATTCGCCCTGGGGTGTGCGTCGACGGCGATCCTGATCCAACTGCTGCTTCGGTCACGACTGGCCGCTCGATTCGATCAGTCCTGGGTGGGGGTGATGCTGCATCCGGTCGGGCTGCTTGTGCTCACCGCCATCCAGTGGTGGAGTCTTCGACTGCACCTCGTCGGTCGCCGATCATGGCGAGGCCGCATCGCCTGAAAGTCGTCTTTCGCTTGACGAACCGTCGGTCGCACCGATAGGGTTCATGGCGTGAACGACGAAGAGCGACTTGGACGCATCGAAGAGTCGTTGAAGGAACTGCAGCTACGGCTGGAAAGGCTGGAGTCTGCGGAGCGGGAATCCATCGCCGCCGGCGAGCATCGACCGACCGGTTCGAACAGGTCCGCGACAATCAGAGACGAGCCGTCGAATGTCCCCTCGGGGCATTCAACAGCGGCCGACGAGGCGACTCCGACCGTCCCGTCGGCCGCGTCTCTTTCCACGACCGACACCACATCCCACTCCGATCGACCCGAAGCTCCCGCGCCACCCACGGGGCCGCCCACCGCGCCTCCTGTGTCGACGCCGGTCCCGGGCGTTCCAGCACCACCCCCGGCGCCCGTGATTCGATCCGGTGGATACGAGAAGGTGATCGGCACCAGGATCACCGCGATCGTGGGTGGTCTGCTCGTGGTGGCCGCCGCCGCCTTCTTCGCCAAGCTCGCGATGGATCGTGGATGGATCGGAGCGATTCCGCCCCTGGTCCGAGCGGTGCTGCTCGCGGTGGCCGGGGTCGGCATGTTGATTCCCGCGGATCTGCTGCGGCGGAGAATCGGGAATCCCGCGGCGGTCGGCCTCGCGATGGCCGGAGTCGGCACCCTCTACGTCGATGGCTGGGCGATGGGGCCGGTCCTCGGGGTGGTGGGGCCGACCGGATCCCTGATCGCGATGGCGGTGGCCGCCGCGGTCGGTCTGATCGTCACCACGAGATTCGCATCACGATTGATCGGGGCGAGCAGTCTCGTCGCGGCGGTCCTGGCGCCGTACTTCGCCGGCGGCGATGGAAGCCACGTCGCGGCGGGGATCTACTTCACGGCGATCTTCGTCGTCGCCTTCGGGCTGAGCATGGTGCGACCGCGTCCGTTCCTCGGTCTGCGCTGGGTCATGTTCGTGATCCTCGTTCTGGGCGCGGCCCCGTGGCTGCTGTCGGCGATCGCCGACTCGGCGTGGGGCATCGTGCTGGTCTCCACCACGGCCTGGTGGTTCGTGATCCATCTCTCCTCGGTCAGCTCGGGTCATCGCGGCTTCGAATGGAGGGACGGTGCGGGACTCATGGTGGCCAGCACCGCGATGATCGCGATCCCGGTGCCGATCGCGATGCGCGGACTTGCAGCGGGTTCGATCGGGGAATGGATCCCCCTCGGTCTGGGATGGCTCTGCGTCGCCTTCGCCTTCCAGTCCGGGGTCGGCCTCGGAGCCTTCAACCGGCCTGACGCACCCACTCGACGTCGGGAACGCTGCATGCACGCCCTGGCCAGCACCGCCTGGCTCGAGGGACTGACTCTGGCGATGGTGTCGGTGGCCCTGCTGCTGCCCGGCCTCGGCGTTCCTCTCGCCTGGGCCGTGACCGCCCTGGCCCTCGGATATCACGGACGCCGCTTCAGAAGCGTGGCCACCAGCATCTTCGCAGGCATCCTGGTGCTCGCCTCGCAGTTCGCCGCCTCGATCGTGACCATGATCAACTGGGGAGGTCCGGACTGGTTCGACGACACGCCCTGGGAGATGGAGCCGGTGGTCGAGGCGATCACGATCCCCATCGCCCTCGCCTCCGCGGTGATGCTGGCCATCCTCTGGCCGGGTCGAGAAACCGATCCGTCCGTTGATGAAAGACCCCGGAACGCGGTCTGGCCGAGTCTGCTGCTGGCGCTCGGACTGCTTCCGGTCATGATCCCCGCCCTCTTCATCGGGGAGATGGGGTGGTGGCTTCTGGTGTGTGCTGCACCGTTCCTCGCCGACACTGTCGTGGCCCGCTTCCGCGGGGCACGTGCGATGGCGGGCTTCCCCTTCGTGATGGGGATCGCCAGCCTCGCGATCCTCGTCATCGGGTTCGTGGTCGCGACCATGCTCACGGCCGACGAGGGAGGCACCCGGCATGCCGTCGTGCTGCTCGCCTACGGGATCCTCGTGATGCCGCTGGTGCTTCTGGACGTGCGTCGACCCGGCAGGCACGAGGGTTCGATCTCGCTTCCCACGGATGTCGCGGCCGCCATCATCCTCGGTCTGGCCGGCGCCGGAGCGTCGATCGCTCTGATCATGGGCGATGTGGCTTCCGATCTGCAGATGGGGCAGGCACTGGTGATCGCCTCCATCGGCCTCCTCGCCGGGCCGCTGCTGCTGGGTCTGCTTCGATGCGGGGAGACCGGGCTCGTTCGTCCCACCGTCCCGCTCTCCATGGCTCTGGCGGCCGTCCTGTCCTGGACCTTCGGGCTGCTGACCATGCTCGGGGAGCAGAGGTCGATGGTCGAGCAGGGCGTCACCTTCAGTGCCAACGCGTGGTTCGGTCTGGTGCTGCTGGGCATCCTCTGCGTCCAGGCCGTCACGTCCCGGCCGCTTCCCTCGTCGCTCAAGGGGGTGATTCCGGGCCTCGCCCTGGTCATGGGCCTCGCGAGCGGATCGATCCTCCTCTACGACCTGCTCGGACCGGGCACGATCCTCGCCCAGGCGGGGCTCAGCATCTGGTGGGCGTTCTACGCGATCGGACTGGTGGTCGTGGGATTCATGCGGAGCGTCCCCGTGGTCAGGCACTGCGGGCTCGTGCTTCTGGGCATCACCGCGGTGAAGTTCCTGGTGCTCGATCTCAGCGGAACCCAGCCGGAGTACCGGGTCGTCTCGGCCCTCGGGATCGGACTGCTGATGGTCGGAACCAGTGTCGTCTATGCCCGGTTCGGGAGGCGACTCGACGCGGAACTCGACGGGAAGATGGTCGAGGGCGAAGTCGAGGACGAGGACGAGGCGCCTCCCGCCGCCTGAGTCCGCCGTCTCCGCTGCAGCTCAGGCCTCGGACACCCGTCCATCGGAGATCGCGAAGACCCGCCGGGAACGATCCGCGTCGGGGCGGACCCTGGCCCCGCGAGCGAACGGGGTGAAGGCCGGCAGGATCACCTGATGGGGATCGAGGACGAAGGCATGGGCGAGCGACCGTCGAGCCCCGGAACCCATTGACAGCACGGGATGACGGTGGCCGGCGAGAACGAAGTCGGTCCCTTCGCCGTCCGCTGACGGCGGCGGTTCGTGCTGCAGCAGGAACGGCCCGATCCGAAGTCGGTGGCCGTCGTCGTCGATCCGCCAGGCGCGGGGGATGGAGACGTCGAGCTCGTGGTCGCCGCCGATGAGCGAGATCGGAAGCGTGACCCGGCGTCGCCAGCGTTCGAACTGCTCGACCACCGGTTCCTCCATGCCCTCCTCGCACTGGACGAGATCCCCGAGGATCACCACCCTTCCGGCCCGGGTGCGGAGGATCGCCCGCTCGAGTCGGTCGAGCGACTCCTCCACCACGCCCTCCGGAATGTCGATGCCGAGCGACCGGTGGGTGTCCGCCTTGCCCAGGTGGAGATCCGAGATCACGAGGACGGAGCGTTCGCGCAGCAGCAGTGCCCGCTCGGGAAGGAGCTGGAGCGTTTCGCCGGCGATCACGAGGTCGAGGTCGGTCGTCATCCGATGGTGCCGTTCGGGTTGTGAGCCCGGTGGGGGTCAGGAATCCTGGTGGGTTCGTTCCGGTCGAGCGGTCTGGACCGCGACCATGTCGCGATAGGTGGAACTGCGTTCGATGAGTTGCTCGTGGTTGCCGGTCGCCGCCACCGAGCCTCCCTCGAGCACCACGATCAGATCCGCGTGGCGGATCGTGCTCAGCCGGTGGGCGATCGCGAACGTGGTCCGACCCGACAGGAGGCGTTCGATCGACTCCTGGATGAGCTGTTCGCTCGCGGTGTCCAGGTTGCTGGTCGCCTCGTCGAGGATGAGGATCCTCGGATCGGCGAGGAGGGCCCGGGCGATCGCCAGTCGCTGACGCTGGCCACCCGACAGCTTGACGCCGCGTTCCCCGATGAGGGTGTCGAGGCCGTCGGGCATGTCATCGATGAAATCGAGGGCGTTGGCCGCCCGGGCCGCGTCGCGGACCATCTCCTCGTCGACCCCCCGGCGACCGAAGGCGATGTTGTCGGCGATCGACCCGTCGAAGAGGAACACGTCCTGCTCGACGATCCCGAGGAGTCTTCGATAGGCGTCGAGTCGCAGGTCGCGGAGATCGACTCCGTCCAGCAGGATCGAACCGCCGGTCGGATCGAAGAAACGCGCGATCAGATTGCAGAGGGTGGTCTTGCCCGCACCCGAGGCACCGACGAAGGCGACCAGCTGGCCGGGTTCGGCGGTGAAGTCGACGTCGTGCAGGACGTCCTCCTCCCGCTCCGGATAGCGGTAGGAGAGTCCACGGACCTCGACCCGGCCTCGAACCGACTCCGGGGTGGGGCTCTGGGCCTGCGGGCGATCCGGCATCTCGGTGTCCTCGGCGAGCACGTCCAGAACCCGGTCGAGTCCGGCGAGGTTGGTCTGGAGATTGGTCGCACTCGAGGCGAGGGTCTGGATCGGGCCGAGCAGGAGGACGAGGTAGGTCAGGAACATCACGAGGTCGCCGGTCGTGATCCGGCCGTCGACGACCTGGAACCCCCCGTAGAGCAGGAGGACGGCGCTGGCCAGCGGAATGGCCAGGGCCCACACCGTCTCGGTGATCCTGGACCACCACCAGACCTGGATCTCCTGCCTCGTCATGAGGTGGTTGCCCTGCACGAACCGCATCGACTCGCTTCGCGCCCTTCCGAACGCTCTCACCACCCGCATGCCTCCGAACACCTCGGTGGCGTGCGCATCCACGTTGGATCGCTGGGCCCGGATGTCCCGGTAGAGGGGGCGGATGCGACCGATCCAGGTCCGATGGGTGATCCAGACCATCGGCAGCATCGCGACCGCTCCGAGCAGGAGTCTCCAGTCGGTGACCGCGAGGATCACCAGGCTGCCGCTCAGCTGGATGATCGCCCGCCAGGGGTTGTAGAGAAGTCCGAAGACCAGGTCCGCGACCCCGCCGGCATCCTCTCGAAGCAGGCTCGCCACCCCTCCGGCCCGGAGCTCGTTGATCCGGTGCAGGGGAAAGCGGACGGTGTGTTCGAAGACCCGCTTTCTCAGGTCCACCGCGAGGGTTCGGGTGGCCTTGGTGGCCTGCCATCGACCGGCGAGGCTCACCGCGACCGTGATCAACGCGAGCACCACGAGGCCGATCCCGATCGCGACCAGCAGGCGTCTGGGATCGTCCTGGATGCCCCAGGATTCGGGGATCCACCGATCGGTCGACGGGGGAAGGGGGGTCCGGGTGAAGGCGTAGTCGATCGCGATCTTCGTGGCCGCCGGTGGCAGGAGGCCCAGCAATGTCGCGATCGTGAGGGTGCCCAGGGAGAAGAGGATCGGCAGTCTTCGACGCCCCAGCAGCGAGAAGAAGGTGCCGAGCAGGACCCGGGCGCTGCGGGTCCGCTTCAGGCTTCGAATCGATCCCGCCCGGGTGACCGCCGAGGGTTCCTCCCTCGCCTGTCGTCTGCGGGCCGCGAGGACCCGCCGATAGGCGGCGAATCGACGACTGCTCGTTCCCGTGCGGAGGGCGGGATCGTGATCGAGGTCCTCGGCTTCATCCAGTCTTCGATTCAATCCAGGGCCACCGATCCTCTGGTGAGACCGACCCTGGTTCCATCGGAGACCCGGCGACGGGCCCGGATGTCGGGATTGCCGAGCTGTCCGCACGCCGCCATCACGTCACGTCCCTTGGTCCCTCGACGCTTGGTGAACTGTCCGTTGGCGATGGCGCGGGCGAGAAACGCCTCCACGGAGGACTCGGTGGGAGCCGGCCACGGTGAGTTGCGGCGGGGGTTGTAGGGGATCACGTTGAGCGAGCAGCGCAGAGGCCGAAGGTATTCACAGACCTCGTCGCAGTGCTCCGGAGCGTCGTTCACCCCGGGAATCAGCACGTATTCGATGCAGATCGCGGACTTCGGCCGGCCCGGCCAGCCGCGCATGGCATCCATGAGATCGTCCATCGGCCAGTCCCGGTCGACCGGCATGATCCTGGCCCGGATCCGGTCGTTGGGAGCGTTGAGACTCACCGCGAGGTTCAGTCGATGGAAGCCCGGTTCGGAGGCGAGCCGCCCGAGTCTTCGAATTCCGTCCGGGTTGCCCACGGTCGAGACGCTGATGTTCGAGGCGGCGACCGACGGCCCGTCGTGATCGGCGAGAATCCGGATCGCGGGTAGCACGGCGTCGAGGTTGTCCGTGGGCTCACCCATGCCCATGAACACGATGTTCTTCGGTCGATGCCCGACCTGGTGAGTGGCGGCATGCCACTGGGCCACGATGTCGGAGGCCTCCAGATGGCGGATGAGCCCCATCCGGGCGGTCTCGCAGAAGCGGCATCCCATGGCGCATCCGACCTGGCTCGAGACGCAGAGGGTCCGGGTGGTGGAGCCGTCCCGCCGTCGCATCGGGATCAGAACGGATTCGGTCTCCAGTCCGCCGGGCAGTTCGAGGGTGAACTTGATCGTCTCCCCCTCGATCTCCCTCCTGCCGATGGCGTGGAGTCGGGGATCGGTCCCGGGGGGGACGATGCCCTCCCGATGGAAGCGGCGATAGGCGGCGATCGCCTCGAGGCCGCGGGGGGTCCCGGGGGCCGACTGGCAGGCGGTGGCGAATCCGGCCCCTGTGAGTCCGAGGGGATCCGGTGGAATCCATGAATCCGGATTCGGAGATGATGGTGCCTGACGTTTCACCGGGTCTCCAGGGCGATGGACCGAAGGATGGCTCGATCCGGGATCATGGAGCCTAGCATCCTCGAGAGGACCGACGTGAACGGGCCTCGAAGGGCCTATCATGAGCAGGAGACGAGGCTTCGACGCAGGAGGATCCCGGCTGGGATCGACCCCCTGCGGTCTACAGATCATCTTCAGGGATCCAGACCATGCACATGAAGCACAGCGACGAGGATCACGGGCCACCCGTCGTCCCCGTGAAGTTCATCCTCGAGGATCCCGAGGGTCTCACCGACACCGAGAGGGCCGAGTGGGATCTGATGGGGGGGGAGAAGGAAAGCCTCCTGGAGCTGGCCGTCGAGAACGGGATCAACATCGAGCATGCCTGCGGCGGAGTCTGCGCGTGCTCGACCTGTCATGTCTACGTCGAGGACGGGATGGATGAGATCTCGGAAAGCGACGAGGACGAGGAAGATCGGGTCGAGGAGGCCCCGGGCCTTCAGATGAACAGTCGTCTGGCCTGTCAGTGCAAGATCCAGGGCAAGGGCCCGATAGTCGTCCGGGTGCCGGCTTGGAATCGAAATGCGGTCAAGGAGGTCCCTCACTGACCACCGATCGATTCAGTTGTTGCCAGATGGCATAGATCGTCCAGGGAAGAGGGCGGAACGGCCGATTATGAGTGTGGAGCCGCCCGAATCATGAACACTGATGCCCAGACTCGAGCCGGGAACTCGGAGCCGTCGCAGACGACGGATTCCGAGATGTCTCCTCGCCGGGGCCCCAAGGGGCCCGTGGTGACCCGAGGGCTGCGGATCTGGCTGCGGATCGTGCTCGGACTCTTCGGCCTCCTGATGATCGACAGCATCTATCTGTCGGGGGTGGACATCGTCGCGTGGTGGACGGGGGAGTCTCAGGAGAATCAGGCCTACCTCTGGGCGATCCTGATCCATCTGGTGCTGGGTCTGCTGCTGCTGGTGCCCTTCGTGATCTACGGAGCGAAGCACGCCTGGCGGGGTCGCTTCCGTCCCAATCGACGGGCGGTCGCCGTCGGGTGGGGCCTGCTCTGGGTCGGAGTGGCCCTTCTGGTGACCGGCCTGCTCCTGGTGCGGGTCGAGATCGGAGGCGTCCGATTCGGCATCGACCAGCCTGCGATCCGGACCGTCCTCTTCTGGACCCATGCCCTCAGCCCCCTGGTCGCGATCTGGCTGTTCATCCTCCATCGTCTGGTCGGTCCGAAGCTGCGATGGGGTCGCAGTGTTCCGTGGGGGATCGCCGGAATCGCCACCGCGGTTCTCGCCGTCGCGGTGTCGGTCGTTCCTCCGCCCTCGGCCCCCCGCCCGGGAGGTCTGGTGGCCCTCGCGAGTTCGACCATCGAACGTTTCGGTCCCTCGCTGGTCGAGACCGCGGACGGAGGCACGGTTCCTCTCCAGCACCTGCTCGGCAACGAACACTGCATCGAGTGCCACGAGGACGCCCATTCCCAGTGGGCCGACTCCGTGCATGCCGCGAGTTCCTTCAACAACCCGCTCTACGCCTTCTCGGTGCGCAACACCAGGCAGGCGATGCTCGATCGATTCGATGATCTCGGGCCCAGCCGGTTCTGCGCCGGCTGTCACGACCCCGCGATCCTGATGTCGGGCAGCTGGGAGGAGGATCGCTGGACCGATCCCGCCATGGCGGAGACGGTGGCGTCGGATCCGCTCGGCAGCGCCAGCATCGGATGCATCGTCTGCCACGGCATCGAGGACGTCTCGACCCTCGGCAACGCCTCCTACACCTTCAAGGATCCTCCCCGCTATCCGTTCGCATTCAGCGACTCGGCGTTCCTGCAGTGGGTGAACCGTCAGTTGATCCTCGCCAAGCCGAGCTTCCACAAGAAGACGTTCCTGAAGCCGGTGCACTCCAGTCCGGAGTTCTGCGGGACCTGCCACAAGGTCTTCATCCCCGAGGCGCTGAACGGATACAAGTGGCTTCCCGGTCAGAACCACTACGACACCTGGCGGCTCTCCGGAGTCTCGGGCCGCGGCATCGGTTCCTGGTACTGGCCTCCGAAGATCACCGCGGACTGCAACGGATGCCACATGCCCCTGGTGCCCTCGGATCAGATCGCCGCCCAGCTTCGCGATGATTCCGGGGTGCCGACCGTCCATCACCACGGCTTCCATGCGGCCAACACCGGCGTGGCGGCGATCGAGGCGGCCCTCTCACCGAGCGAGGAGTCCGAGGCCCGCCTGCAGCGGGTGGTCGATGCCTGCACCCGGGTGAGCGAGGATGCGGTCCGACTCGATCTCATCGGATTCCGTGAGGAAGGTCGGGTGGATGGGGTGTTCCGCGGTCCGGTCGGCATGAATCCGGTCTGGGTGGAGCCGGGCGAGACCCTGCTGCTGGAGGCGATCACCCGAACCCTCACTCTCGGCCACCCCCTGACCCAGGGCACGGCCGACTCCAACGAGGTCTGGATCGAGATCGAGATCGGTCTTCGTCCCGATGCGGAGACCATCGACCGGGTGCTCGGCTCGAGCGGGATGATCGACGAAGACGGGGTGGTCGATCCATGGGCGAAGTTCCTCGACGTCTGGCTGCTCGACCGGGAAGGCAACCGGATCGAGCGTCGCAATCCCGAGGACATCTTCGTTCCCCTCTACAACCATCAGATTCCGCCCGGGGCGGCCGACCTGACCCACTATCGCGTGGAAGTCCCCGAGAATGCGGGTGGGGAACTCGTGATCCACGGCCGCGTTCGGTACCGGAAGTTCGACTCCGCCCTCATGCGTCATGCCTTCGGAGAGGAGCAGGGGACCGAACTGCTCAAGTCTCTGCCGATCCTGGATCTCGCCGAGACCACGGTCACGGTTCCGATCGGTCGCGAGTCGGGGGTGGCGGCGACCACGACCCTCGAGGCCCCGGAATGGCAGCGGTGGAACGACTACGGCATCGGACTGGTTCGGGCCGGTTCGGGTGGAGGCGTCGCCAAGGGGCAGCTTGCCCAGGCGATCGAGGTCTTCGCCGAGGTGGAGGCGATGGGCATCGCCGACGGCGCCCTCAACCAGGGGCGGGCGATGCTGGTGGAGGGACGGGTCGACGACGCTGCGGAGGCTCTGGCCCGGGCGGCCGGGAATCCCGAGCTCAAGTGGCCGTGGGCCCCCGACTGGTACGCCGCGGCAGCGGCTCGTGAACAAGGCGACCTGGAGGGCGCCACCCGGAGGCTTGAGCGGATCATCGCCGCTCGATATCCGGTGGCGGTCGAACGGGGCTACGACTTCTCGCTCGACGAGCGGGTCTGGAACGAACTGGCGACCGTCCGCTTCCAGCTCGCGCGACGGGCCGCGACCGACGAGCGGTACGAGGAGCAGATCACACTGGCCTCCGAGGCCATCTCACGCTCGATCGACCTCAATCCCCAGATGCCGCAGTCCTGGTTCCTCGCCGCTCGCATCCGCGAGGCGGCCGGAGACCCCGAAGGGGCCGAGAAGGCGCTGGCGGAGTTCGAGATCATCCGTCCAGACAACAACGCCAGGGATCAGGCGATCCGACTGGCGAGAAGCCGCAGCGAGATCGCCGATCACGCGGCGGAACCCGTGGCGATCTACGACCTCGCACCGCAGCTTCCCACGGTGGAACAGGATCGAACGGCCAGGATGGAGCCTCCACGATGAGCGGATCCCCGCCCCCGGAATCACGCGATCGAGATGCCGTGATCGGTGTCGTATTCAGACGCAGCCTGATGGTGGTCGGAGGTCTCGGGATCGTGGTTGGAGGGGTCCTCCTCGCTCGCACCCTTCTTCGCGAGGAGGAGAAGCGGCTGGTCGACGAGAGCGGGGTCGAGGCCCCTGAAGTCGATCGGTCCCCGGCTCCGGAGGTCGTGGATCTCTCCATGCCCTTCAAGGACATGACCTCGGCCTGGGGCATCGATTTCGAACGGGACAACGGAGCCCGGGGAGGGAAGCTTCTTCCCGAGTGCCTCGGCGGCGGCGTCGCGATCGTGGACCTGGATCTGGATGAGCGACCCGACCTGGTCTTCGTGGATGGTGGTGATCTGCTCGACGAATCCACCCGCAGGGCGTTCGTGGCGTATCGCAACACCCTCGGTGAGGACGGGGCGCCTCGTTTCGTGCGGGTCGAGGGGGTTCCAGACTTCGACGGCCACGGCATGGGGATCGCGGCCGGTGACGTCGACGGTGACGGTGACCCCGATCTCTATCTCTCGATGATGGGGCGGGACAGGCTTCTGAGGAACGAATCGTCTCCCGGCGAGATCCGTCTGGTCGACGCCAGCGAGGACTTCGGAATCCCCGACGATCATGCGTGGAGCACCGCGGTGGGCTTCGCCGATGTGGATGGTGACGACGATCTCGACCTCATCGGCCTCTGCTACGTCGATTGGAGCCCCGAGATCGACGCCGCCGTGGACTTCCGCATCGACGGGCTGGGCAGGGCGTACGGTCCGCCGACCGGTTTCTCCGGCACCGTGCCCTTCCTCCTGGTCAACGAGCAGGCCGAGGATGGCACCACGAATCTCGTCGATCGCGCCGACGAGCGGGGCCTTCGTCAGATGAACCCCGAGACCGGTGCACCGGAGGGGAAGGGGCTGGCGATCGCACTGGTCGATCTCGACTCCGACGGCGATCTCGACATCGTCGGTGCCAACGACACCACTCCCAACGCCGCGTGGATCAACGACGGCGAGGGGCGGTTCGAGGAACGAGGCCGAAGAATGGGCGTCGCCTTCGACCGTTCCGGAGCCGCGACCGGCGCGATGGGCCTCGACGTCGCCTCCCGACCGGGCCGCAACGGCGAGGAGACCCTGATCGCGATCGGCAACTTCGCGAACGAGCCCAGTTCCCTCTTCGTGCGGCGCCCCGGTGAGACCGGCTTCTTCGACGATGCGGCAGCGGAGGGGATCTCGGGGGCCACTCGGCGTGCCCTGACCTTCGGCCTGCTCTTCAACGATCTCGACCTCGACGGCATCGAGGACCTGGTCCAGGCCAACGGTCATCTCGAGGAGGAGATCACCGTCGTTCAGGCGAGTCAGGAGTATCGGCAGGCCGCTCAGGTCTTCAGAGGCCTGCCTCCCGGCAGGGGAGGCGGTTTTCGCGAGGTTCCCGTCGATGCTCTCGGCGATCTGGGCACCCGGGTGGTCGGCCGAGGGCTGGCCAGCGGTGACCTTGATCTTGATGGGGATCTGGATCTCGTGCTGACCCAGGTGGCCGGGCCGCCGCTGGTGCTCCGCAACGACGCGTCCATCGGTCGAAGCGTCCAGGTCCGTCTGGACGGGACCATCGGAAACCCCGATGCGATCGGAGCGGTGCTGGTCGGTCGGATCGGTGACCGGACCATGATTCGACGGATCATGCCGACCCGGAGCTACCTCTCCCAGGTCGAGCCGGTCGCGGTCTTCGGACTCGGCGATGCTGCCGCCCTGGATTCACTCGAGATCCGCTGGCCGGATGGCGAGGTGATGACGGTGGACGGCCCCGTTCCCGCCGGACGCGTGCGATACGGTCGCTGATCGCGAAGCCGAGCGATGGAGACCGCCACGGTTCGGCGACTCGTCTCCGTGGCTCGGACGATCATGAATGAAAAGCCCCGCCGGCGGCTGCCGGCGGGGCGTCGTTGCGAATGGGCTCGATCCAGGGAGGATCGAGGCTGGTTCAGCAGTCGATGCCGAACTGCGCGATCATGAGGCCGAGGTCCGCCCCGTTGGTGACACCGTCACCGTTGAGGTCCGCACCGTCGGTCCCCCACGCCGCGATCAGCAGACCGAGGTCGGCTCCGCTGGTGGTCCCGTCGCCGTTGAGGTCGGTCGGGCAGTCGTCGGCCTCGCACTCGATCCGCTGGACCATGACGTCGTCGATGGCCACCTCGGTGAGCGAGTTGTTGGGGCTGTCCGCGCACTGGAACCGGACCTGCACGGTGCTGGTCGGGGTGACGTGATCAGCCACCTGGAAGGACGCGAAGTTCCACCCGGCCGGACCGTTGGTGATCGAACGGGCGGTGACCCAGGCACCACCGTTGCTGACCTGGATCAGGAAGGTGTCCTCTCCGGTGCCGCCGAAGTCGTCGTTGGCGAACCACCAGTTGAAGGAGACCGTGGCGTCACCCTCGCTCAGATCGAAGACGGGCGAGGTCAGGGTGACCGGTCCGCCGTCGAGGTCCGCGGTNCCCGCGGATCCTCCGGGNAGACCGTTCTGGGTGACCCAGCAGAACGTGCCGCTGGCCGCATCGCCGGGGGCGTACTGGAGGCCGGCGCTGGTGGTCGCGATCGGATCCGCGAGCTCCCAGGCCCCGGCGCTGGCGCCGGCGTTGGAAGTGGTCCAGCCGTTGGTGCCCGACTCCATGTCATCCTCGAAGGCGACGATCAGATCGGTGATCACGTCGATTNCGTAGCCGCCCACGGGGGGATCGCGNTACTCGCCGCCACCCTGCAGGCTGGCGGTGAACGCGATCGACACGTCCTCGCCGCATTCCACCGCGGGAAGNGTCGCGATCCAGCTGGAGCCGGATCCGCTCATGGGAACCGANGCCGGNGTGCCNCCGTCNATGGTGACCTCGAGGGCCGGGCTGCCGTTCTGGACCGTGCCNCCGATCGCGGTGATGTCCACCGCGATGTCGGTCGGAGTTCCCGGGGCGACGGAGCTCGGAACCCCGGTGGGGTATTCGAACTCGATGCCGATCGGCGGATCATTCATCCAGACGCTGATGCCGTAGCAGGCGCCGATCACCAGATCGAGCCAGCCGTCGTTGTTGATGTCGATCGGCGCGGAGTCGTAGGTGGACTGCAGCGCCCACTCGGGCAGGATCAGTTCATCCTCCTCGAAGAGGGCGTTGGTGATCCCGGTGTTCTGGTAGATGTGCATTCGACGGCCGGAGCTCGGGCAGAAGGGACCGAGGTCGGAGTCGACGTCGGCGATCAGCATGTCCTTCCAACCGTCGTTGTCGAGGTCGCCGAACTGGATGGAGTTGCCGAACTCGCTGAAGGAGTCGGAGATCGTGTAGCGGGTCCACGTGGCCTGACCGGCCCCGTTGTTCCCGTTGTTGATCATGTAGGCGTCCTGGCCGTCGTCGGCGGTGACGATGTCGATGTCGCCGTCGTTGTCGAGGTCCGCCGCGTTCATGCCGTACGGGGCNCCCTGGGTGACGGTGACCGGACCGATCCAGCTGGAACCCTCGGTCTGGTACAGGACCGCGATGTCCTGTCCGGTGACCAGGGTGTTCACCCGGATCACGTCCAGCATGCCGTCGCCGTTCACGTCCCGGACCGCACACTCGTTCCCGAACGCCTGGACGAGCTGGCCACTGGTCATCCGGGTGTTGGTGGTGTCGTAGAAGTAGCCGGGATTCTTGGCGCCCTGGTTGAAGATCAGCTTGCCGTCGTAGTCGAGGTTGGGGTCCTCGCTCGGCGACTGGTTGCACTCGTTGACTCCGTCCACGACGTCGTCGGTGTCACCATCGCCGTTGAGGTCGATGCAGATGGTGCCGCTCGTCTCCGGCGTGTCGTAGTCCACGAAGTAGAAGTCGACGTAGCCGTCACCGTTGAGGTCGCCCACATCGACGGCACAGGCCCGGGGGTTGGCCTCGGAGCCGTTCTTGGCGAAGAGGACCGGAATCCGGTCGTCCTCGAATCGGAAGCCCAGCCAGTTGCCGTCCACGTCGTTGCCGAGGTTCATGTAGATCCTGGGCTGTCCGATGCGGGCGGTCTGGTTGTCGCTCATCGTGGTCGTCGTGATGAAGTCCAGCCAGCCGTCGTTGTCGAAGTCGGCGATCTTGACGTCACGGTCGTTGGTCAGCGAGAAGAAACCGTTGTCGCCACCGGACTTGGTGGAGGTGGCGTACTGATCGGTCCGGTCCACGAGCACGCCGCCCNCGTTCATGAGAAGGAGGTTCCTGGCGCCGCCCTCGATCGATCCCGGGAACTTCCGGACGATGATCAGGTCGATCCAGCCGTTCTTGTCGAGATCGGCCCAGGCGAAGTCCTTCTCGATGTTGTCGTTCACCTTGTAGATCTCGTCGACCACCAGTCGACTGTCGGTCGACTCCACGTAGTCGACCCACTGCGCCTGTGCCGTGGTGGCAAGGGTCGCACTCGCGATGATTCCGAGACCGGTTCCGATTCTCATGCCGAGCTGCATCTGGCTCTCCAGTTGCCCCGCGCTCCGCGGGGATTCACGTCTTTCCACCCCAAGGGGTCGATTCCCGAGGAATCGGCCCGCCCGGTTGCCGGTCAGGGGCACACGCCCCAGCCGGCGATCATCAATCCGAGGTCGGCGCCGCTCACGACACCATCCCCGTTCAGGTCCTCGGGGCAGCCACCACAGGCTCCCCACGCCGCCATCATGAGNCCGAGGTCGGCGCCGTTGACGAAGCCGTCCCCGTTGTAGTCGCCCACGCACGGTGGCGGGCAGTCGTCGGGGATGCCGTCCCCATCGGCGTCGGCGGCCCCGTTGAAGATCTCCTCGAGATCGCTTTCACCATCGTTGTCGCAGTCTCCGTTCTCGCCCTGGTAGGCCAGCAGGAAGGATGCGAGGTCGTTCTCGTCCACGATGCCGTTCTGGTCGATGTCCGAGATGCCGCAGGGGTCATCGGGGGTGATGACCACATCCAGCTCCGAACAACCGAGGAACAACGACCAGTCTACAAGGTCGATCTCGTCATCGTCGTTCTGGTCGAAATCCGCCCGACCGAGGGACTTCAGGAACTCGATCAGGGCCGAGCGATCTCCGGCGTCCAGGAGCGAGTAGGCCTCGGCACTGGCGGCACCCTCACCGAAGGGGCCGTGGAGGGAGATCGCCTGGTCGAGCCGATCCTCGATGGTGCCCCCGGAGACCCGGCCGTCGTGAATCATCGCGAGGCGGCGCCCGACGCCCATCAGGGGCGTGGTCCGGAACTCGTTGGGACCCGCGGAGCCCTGGGGCATCCCGTCGCCGAGCAGGCCCATGTCATGGAGCAGGAAGTCCGAATAGGGCCGGACCTCCTTGTCACGCAGGGCGGATTCGAGGCCGACGCTGTTCACGGTGGTGAAGGAGGGGACGTGACAGGTTCCGCATCCCGCAGCGAGGAAGACGGCCTCTCCGTGCATGCCGCTTCGCGGAGCCTGGGGAGGGGCGGTCATGTAGCGCTGGAAGTGGGTCACGCGATCGACGAAGGTGAACCCCTCCTTGTCGGGGNGGTCCTCGGGGTCCTCCACCTCGTCGCAGGCTTCGAGAATGCTGAGGTCGCCGTTGGGGGCCGTCTCCTCGCCGATGATCTGGTTGGTCAGACCCATCTCGAAGAGACTGGCGTCGCCGGAGAAGTGTTCGATNGTCGCGATGATGGACTTCCAGCCGAAGCGGCCGACGCGAAGGGGGGAACCGGCCGGGGCCGCGAGATCCTCGACCCAGTGGACTCTCCCGCTCACCCCGTCACCATTGGAATCGGTGGGATCGGCGAGGGCCGCGATGGCCGCGTCGGGGATCGCCTCGACCAGGCCGTAGCCCATCATGCCCGGCGTGATCCGGCTGGTGAAGAAGTTCGCCTCCGGGGGGAAGACCTCGGCGCAGGAGACGGTGCCACCACCCGGATCGTTGATCGCGACCAGTTGCAGCAGCGTCCCGCCCGGGAGGGCCACGAATCCCTCCTCGCTCTTCTTGTCCATGAAGCCGAAGTGGTTCACGGCGATGTTGCCGGGACCTCCGTCGGGGTTCGAGTGACACGACCGGCAGTTGGACTTGTTGAAGACCGGACCGAGTCCGTCCTCGACCGGGATCGGAAGTGAGAAGAGCGCCTTGCCTTCGAAGAACCGTTCGGTCTGGATCGTGTCCAGTCCGACGATCGGCTCGCCCTGCACGGGTTGTGGAACGATCGGACCGCGTCGACGTTCATCACCGGAAGCCGTGGCCTTCGAGGAGATGCCGGTNAGGGTGATGGTGACCCCGGTGGCCGCAACGATGANGGCTGCGATGTTTCCTCGGAAGTTCGTTGTGGTCACGATCGACTCCAACANGNACGNANGCGNCCNGTACCGGNGTNGCAGGNCATGGNCNCGGATNTGNGATTATGAACGCGGTTCTGCNGTGCCGGNGACCCGGCGGATATCCTCGNTGCATATTGTTGCCCGGCAATCGAGCCGGGTCCAATGNTGAGATGCAGGATTGTCGNTCCGGATCCATGAATCNGAGACTCCGCCGAGAACTCTCTNCGATGGCCCCCGGCCACNGGAGAGCTTCAGNAGCGATGNNAGANCTCNGGATCCGCGTTTCCGCCTCTTCGGAGTGATAATGAGACCCATGTCCGATCGACATCGCTTCCACCGTTTCAGAGCCTGTGACGGGGGGTGGATGATCCTCGCCCTGTTGATGGGGGCCGGCTGCGATGAGGTATCGGACCATCCTCCGGGCCCATCGGCCAGTGATCGGACGGTCTCGCCACCGCCGCCGCTGGATGACCGTCGGATGGACCTGGGATTGCAGCTCCTCGACCGCGGCAGCTATCCCGAAGCCCAGGTCGCCTTCGAGGCCGTGCTCGTCGATCATCCCGATCATCCCCGCCCTCGGCTGCTCAGGGCGATCGCGATCCAGAAGCAGGGGAACTACGCGGTCGCACTGGAGGAACTCGAGGAGGTCGGCTCCCGATCGGGCGATTTCAAGGGACGGGACTCCATCGATCACTTCCGAGGGTGGTGCCTGTTCTATCTCGGGCGACCCCGCGAGGCGGAGGCCGCCTTCGCGGCGCATCTGGCATCCACTCCCGGATCCGCGGATTCGGCGTTCGGTCGCGGGGTGTCGCTCCTCGAGCTGGGACGCCCCGATGCGGCGCTCGATGCTCTGGACCTCGCCCTCGAGATCGAGACCGCGGGAGCCGGCCGGAGACGCTCGGTCGGCAAGACCTGGATTCGGCGCGGCGATGCGCTCTGGGAACTCGGACGGACGGAGGAGGCGACCCGCTCCTTCCACAAGGGGGTCATCCAGTTCTCCGATCACTACGAGGGTTGGGCGAAGCTGGGCCGGGGACACGAACGACTCGGTGACGCGGAGAAGGCCGAATGGGCGCGACGCGAGGAACGCCGTGCCCGGATCCGGGTCGGCGCCCCGGTCGATGGCCCGGTCGGTGCCGAAGTCGAGGAAACGGCAGGCGATCGATGACCGCCCGCATGAGCCTCGGTCTCCTCCTCGTGCTTCTGGGATGCGGTGATCCTTCCACGGAACGGAATGCGACGCCGGAGGAATCGGAGTCCGCTGATGCCGTGCCGGTCCGGCTCGTACGGATCGACGAGGCGGCGGGGCTGGCGACGATCGACATCACCACGGGTGAGGATCCCGCGACCACGATCCTCGAGGTGAAGGGGACCGGTCTCGGAGTCCTGGATGCCGACGGCGACGGAGACCTCGATCTCGTGGTTCCCAACGGGTCGACCCTCGACCGGCCGGCCGCCGGTCCCGGAGCGATCTACCTCCGCAATCTGCTGGTCGAGAACGGGCGGCTCGAGTTCGAGGACGCGACCGCGGGCTCGGGGCTCGAGTCCCATCGAGACTGGAGTTTCGGCGTGGCGTCGGGCGATGTCGACGGCGATGGTCATCAGGACCTGGTGATCGCGACCCTGGGTCGGGATCGACTCTGGCTGGGGAGCGGGGACGGGACCTTCGAGGATGCCAGCGATCGATGGGGTCTTCCCGAGGAGGAGTCGGGATGGACCGCCACCGCCGGCCTCGGCGACCTCGATGCGGACGGCGACCTCGATCTGGTGACCGTGGGTTACCTCGACATCGATCCATCCGATCCTCCGGGCACCTCGACCTTCCGAGGGATCGAGGTCCTGTCGGGGCCGCGCGGTCTGGAGCCGAGAGCGGATCGCTGGTTCGAGAACGTCGGAGACCGCTTCGAAGTCCGCGAGGTCCCCGCCACCGCCCGTTACGGATTGAACCTCGTCATCCTGGATGTCGATGGGGATGGACGGCAGGACGTGATCGTGGGGAACGATTCGCATCCGAACCAGTACCACCGCAACCTCGGGGACTGGAACTTCGAGGAGATCGCGGTGCGCACCGGGATCGCGATGAACCGGGAGGGCGATGCCCAGGCGACCATGGGGATGGCGGTCGCCGACGTCGACGGGGATGCGCGCCCCGATCTCTTCAGCACGAACTTCTCCAGCGACACCAACACCCTGCACGTGAACCGGGAGGGCTTCTTCGACGACCTGACCCGTCCGATGGGACTCGCGGAAGGTTCCCGTCCGATGCTGGGCTGGGCGACGGAGTTCGTCGATCTCGACCACGACGGTGACGAGGATCTCCTCGCGGTCAACGGGCATGTGTATCCCCAGGCCACGATGGAGTCGATGGACAGCACCCACGCCCAGGCTCCGGGGCTCTGGCTGAAGGAGGGCGACCGCTTCCGTTTCATCGATCCGACCGATCCGGATCGCTCGTCCATGGTCGCGGCCAATGCCTGGTTGACCGAGCCGCGTCACGACCGGGCAGCGGTCTTCGCCGATCTGGACCGGGACGGTGACGTCGACGTGGTGATCGCGGAACGGAACGGATCCCTCCGCATCCTCGAGAACCGCCACGACCGCACCGACGACTGGATCGTGGTCGAGCCGGTGCCGGCGCTCGGCGCCGAGGTCGAGATAGAGACCGCCCGGGGGGTCCAGCGACGCTGGATCCGGGGCGGCGGTCCGTTCCAGTCCAACGTCGCTCCCGAGGCCCACTTCGGACTCGGACCGGCGGCCTCCGGTCCGGTCCGCATCCGGGTTCGCTGGCCGGACGGCGGGATGGCGGACGTCACCTCGGACCCGGGTCGACGGGTCCGGGTCGAGAGGCCCTGAGCATCGTGTCCGTCAGAGCAGGGGGGAGAGCAGTCCCGCCGCGTTCTCGACGACGGTCCTCGCCCAGTGTCTCCGGTTCCATTCGTCCCTGCTCACCTTGACGCTTCGGTCCATGTACGACTGCTGCAGGAACCGAAGGTTGCTGGCGAAGTCGGAGTCGAAGACCAGCACCCCGGCCTCGAAGTTGAGGTCGAAGCTTCGACGATCGAGATTGCTGCTGGTGACCAGTCCGACCTGCCGGTCGATGGTGATGGTCTTGGCGTGGAGAAGGCCACCTTCGAACTCGAGGATCTTCACTCCGGCGTTCAGCAGCGGAGCGTAGTTCGCCCGGCTGGCCAGGGCCACCAGATGCGAGTCGTTGCGTTTCGGAACCACCACCGTGACGTCGATGCCCCGGCGGCCGGCGGTGGCCAGGTTCACGATCGTGGCCGTGTCCGGCACGAAGTACGGGGTGGTCAGCACGATCTCCCGGTCCGCCTCGTGGATGCAGGACTGGATGAGCTGGGTCGCGGCCTGGTTGCGGAAGTTGGGCCCGGAGGCCACGACCTGGGCGATGACACCGTCCTCCCGGAGCGGCACTGATTCCCTGAGGAAGTCCACCAGGGATTCGTCGGTGTCGAGGTACCAGCCTTCGACGAAGAGCAGGTGAAGCTCCTTGGCGACGGGACCCTCGATCCGGACCACGCAGTCGACCCATGGGGCGTACTTCGGTTTCGGTGCGAAGCTCGCCTCGGCGAGATTCTGACTTCCGGTCCAGGCCAGTTCACGGTCGATCACCGCGATCTTGCGGTGGTTGCGGAGGTCGAGCCTCGCGAAGATCGCCCGCAGGGCGTTCGCGGGCAGGGCCGCCTGCACCCGGACTCCGCCGGACCTCATGTGTCGGCACAGCGACGACTTGAGGAAGACCTTGCTGCCGACGCCGTCGACCAGGACCCGGCACTCCACGCCCCGGCTCGCGGCCCGCATCAGGGCCTCCCCGATCCTGGTGCCGGCCTTGTCGTCGAGCCAGATGTAGAACAGGAAGTGACAGTGCTCGGTGGCACCGTCGATGTCCGCCTCCATCCGCGAGATCACCTCGTCGGTGTCGCCGAAGAGTTCGAGGCTGTTGCCCCGGACGGGGGCGCCTCCGCTGATCTGCTCGGCGAGCCGGGCGAGGTGGGAGCCCCGGCGATCGAGCTCCGAATGGGCGCGGGCGTCCGGATCCCCGTCGGCGTGGATGTCGGGACGGTCCAGCGCCTCGAGGATCCGGCGGTGGCGTCGGATCCGGAGGCGACCCAGCCGGGTCTCCCCGACGAGCAGGAAGATGATCGTGCCGAGCAGGGGGATGCCAAGGAGCAGCAGGATCCAGCCGATCCGGGATTCCGGACTCCTTCGCTGCTGGGCGAGGATCATGATCACGAGGCACAGCCGGAGGATGAAGTCGCCGAGGAGGATCAGCTCGCCGGCGAGACCGTGGCGGTCTATCAGATGAAGAACTTCACCCATGATGTTTCCGTGGTCGAATCGATCCGTCACCGGGCGACGAGCCTTTTCCGAGGCCCGCGTCGGGATGTTCAGACCAGTTCGAGGACTTCGAACTGGGTCGGGCCCTTCGGAAGATCGACTCGAACCACGTCACCGACCCTCGCCTTCATCAGGGACTCGCCGAGCGGACTCGTGCTGGTGACCTCGATGTAGTCGAGCGAGAAGTCGCCGCTGGCGGTGCCGACGATCTTGTAGAGATCCTCGTCGCCTGTGTCGACCTCGCGAAGCTTCACCGTGGCGCCCACGAAGACCATGTCGTCGGGGATGTCGAGTTCCTCGGTGACCTGGGAATTGGCCAGCCGGGTCTCGATCTCCTTGATCTTCGCGTTGTTCATGCCCTGATCCTCACGGGCGGCGTGGTACTCGGCGTTCTCCTTGAGATCGCCGAGCGCCCTGGCTTCCGCGATGCGGACGATGATCTCCTTGCCCCTGGCGTGAAGGTCCTTGAGCTCCTGTTCGAGCTTGTCCTTGTCGGCGCGGGTGAGGAATTCCATCTCTCGGTCTCCGGTGGTCTGGGTCGCTCGTCTGGAGCGGGTCAAAAGGAAGGCCTCGCCGCTCGGCGGCGAGGCGGATCTTCCTGGTTCAACGCGGGTTCAAGGCTAGCGGAGTCCGTCTGGATCCGCCAGTTCACGCCCGGAAATGCGGCCTGCCAGCACCCAGGCCAGGAGGGCCACTGCAGCCGTGACGAGGCCGACCGACCATGCCCCGGGTGCGACGGGGCCGGGGCCACCGCTGGCGATCGCCCAGATCCGGACGATGGGGCTGGGTGACAGGGCGGGATCGATCGGGATGCTCAGCGAGACGATCGGAGGAACCACCGCCAGGGCGACCAGGGCGAGCATGAGCAGGGTCGCTCCACGTCGTGTTCCTCCGACCACCGCCAGCAGTCCTCCGACCAGCAGGGTGTTGGCCAGGAGATCCAGCGAGACGAGCATCGTCGTGGCGACGGGCCAGGTGGTGACGAGGCGAAGCGGCCAGATCACGATCTGGGTCAGGACCGCCAGCGAGATCATGTCGAGGAAGGGGCTCATCAGCGGACGGGTCGGTCGCGTGGTGGAGAGTCTGGCCAGGGGCCATGCGATGAGGATCCCGATCATGATCGCGAGGACCAGCATGCGGGCGGCCGGGGTGTAGGCGGTCGAGGTCGGCTGGACGGGGGGGCGGATGCCGATGGAGATCACCCAGGACGCGGCCAGCCAGGTGCTGGCGCCGAAGACGAGTCCACGAGGGAGCTCGAGCGGTGGCGGCGTGGTTTGCCGGTGGGGTGGACTCATCCGATGAGCATAGACCGAAGTCGGGAGGTCACCGGGTGGTGGAGGGCCCGGTGTCCCCGTCGATCGCCATCCACAGGGCGTAGTCGATTCGCAGATCGATCCTGCCGAGGCCGCTGGAAAGCGAGCACCGGGCGTCGATGCGTCCGAAGTTCCGATCGAAGTAGTCGAGGAAGTCCAGCTTCTGTCGGATGGTCACCTCGCTGGCGTCGATCCGGGCCTCGGGCGAGGCCCCCCAGACGATCGAGCAGCCCTGGTTCGTGCGGATGACCAGTCCTTCGCTCGAGGACAGGCCGGAGACGTCGATCGAGCTGATCTGGTCGTTCCAGTCGAACGGAGCGAGGAGTCGATGCAGGGCCAGGGCCGCAAGCACGTCCTCTCCGAAGTCGCCGCCGACTTCGGGGATCGATCCGGCGTCGACGCCGGTGATCCGGGGGCGTCGGTCGTTGCGTTCCTCCTCCAGAGGAAGTCGTCGGCCGTCGGTGCCGACGAGGAGGTCCAGTTGTCGTCCGCCCCGATCGGCCTCCACCCACGCCGCGGGCCGTTCCCACTCCCCGTCGACCACGATGGTGCGTGGATCGATCCACCTCAGGCGGTCGATGCGCCGGAACCAGTGGGTGTCGTTCAATCGCTGGTGGGCCTCGGTCAGTCCGTCGCGGACTCGAGGAGATCGGGAATGGCCGTCCACCGAATCGACCACGAGGCCCTGAAGAGCCCGTCTCACCTCGGGAAGCGTCCATTCCGGATGCTCCGCATACCAGCCGGGTTCGGGCAGCACGACCTGCAGATCACCGGGAAGGGCCTGGTCCCGGGCCATGGCCCGCTGTTCGAGTTCGGGAAGGCCCATCACGGTTCCCATCCCGATGCCGACCAGCAGGCCGGTCCATCCCAGGGCCTGGATCGCGATCCGGACCCCGGGCCCGGGAGTCAGCTGATCGACCATGCGGGTGAGGAAGCCCGGGCCATCGGAGGCCTTGGAACCGGACTTCCTGCCTCCGGCACGACTGGTTCGACGTTTCGCCATGACGGGAACATCGACCGACTTCGGCATCGGACCCCAGAAACCGGTTCCCGGTCAGCCTCGATCGAGGGCCGCCTCGATCAGTCGGCGGCAGAGTTTCGGCATCGGGAGTCCGATCCTCTCCGCCCCCATGGGAATCAGGGAGTGGTCGGTCATGCCCGGAATGGTGTTCACCTCGAGGAAGGTGGGGCGGGGTCCGGAGGGCCCTTCGAAGGGCAGCAGCCAGTCCACGCGGCCGAAATCCCGCACCTCGAAGGCATCGAGAATGCGACGGCTCCAGGTCTCCAGATCCTCCTCGACCCCGGAGGGGAGGTCCGGGGACACGACGTACCGGGTGTCGTCGCGGAGGTACTTGGCCTCGTAGTCGTAGAAGCCGGTGCTCGGGATGATCTCGATCGGAGGCAGCATCGCCCCGTCGACCATGCCGACGGTCAGTTCCCGTCCGCGGACGAAGGATTCCGCCATGAGCCGATCGTGATCCGCCTCGAGGGCCGGTCGGACCTCCGCCAGTTCCTCGGGAGTCGAGGCCATCCGCACCCCCACGCTCGATCCGTCCGCGATCGGCTTGAGAACCAGCGGCAGTGGAATCCCGATCTCCCGCCCCGGACTGACCGGTTCCGCCGCCGGAGTCGGGATGGCCAGTTCGGCGACCATCGCCTTGGATCGCATCTTGTCCATGGCGAGTTCGGCGGCGGCCTGTCCGCTTCCCACGAACGGGGTGCCGATCCGCTCGAGTCGCGACTGGAGTGCGCCACCCTCACCCCACGCTCCATGCAGCACGGGGAAGATCACGTCGGCACCGTCGGACTCGAACATGGCTCGGAGTCCGGATTCCTCCGGCGCATCCACGGGCCGGGCGACGACCGTCAGGTCGTCGAAGGTCTCCAGAGCCGCGACCACCCGTCCCCCCGAGGCGAGGCTGACCTCCCGTTCGGCATCGGGCCCGCCCATGAGGACGATCACCGTGGTGCTCGACCTCAAGCCTCGGACTCCATCGATCGACGCCAGATCACCACTTCGCGGACCAGTTCGATGCCGCGGGCATCGAGGACCCGTCCGATGATCTCGTCTCCCAGGGCGATGGCGTCGTCAGCCCTGCCGCCGCGGTCGATGGTGATGAAGTTCGCATGCTTCTCCGAGACCGAGGCGGATCCGACCCGCAGACCCTTGAGTCCGGTCTCGTCGATGATCCTGCCCGCGGACACCTGTTCCCCGGTGTCCGGGTCCGTCGGATTGCGGAACATGCATCCCGCGGACTTGTCGGCGAGGGGCTGGGTGCTCTTCTTGTAGGCCGCGATCTCCTTGATTCGTTCGCGAAGGACCACGGGATCCTCCTGCCGGACCTTGAACACGGCCCAGAGCACGATCGGATCGGTGAGGTTGTTCCTTCGGTATCCGAAATCGAGTTCGGAGGCGGGATAGACCCGCTTCTCCCCGTGGGCGTCGATGCAGGCGACGGCATGGACGGTGTCTCCGATCGCCCCGTAGCGGCCTCCGGCATTCATCCGGATCGCGCCGCCGATGGAGGCCGGTATGCCCATCAGGGTCTCGAGTCCGGCGAGACCGCTGCGAGAGAGGTCCAGCAGAGATCGCGAGAGATCCGCGCCGGCTCCGATCCGGACCAGGTCGACCTCGCCGTCGGCGTTGCGTTCGATGCTTCGGAACGGGGGGGCGTCGAGTCGGATCACGATCCCGCCCACTCCCTCGTCGGAGACCAGCAGGTTCGCGCCTTCGCCGAGGATCCGGACCGGGGTTTCGGTGCGTCGGCATCGGCGGATGATCTCCGCAAGGGTGTCGGGATCGGCGGGCCGCAGCAGCACGTCCGCCCGACCTCCGGCGCAGAACCAGCTGTCGGTGCCGATCGGTGCGTCGAGTTCGACCTGCACGTCCAGGTCTCCGAAGATCCCCCCCGTGGTCGAACGACCGCTCATGAATCGCCCCCGTGGAGGTTGCGTGCGACCAGTTCATGGCCGATCTGCCAGACCGGGCCCGCCCCCATGACCACCACGAGGTCCTCGTCGCAGAGAACCTCCTCGAGATGTTCGACGATCGCCTGGAACGGATGGGCGTGCATCGCGGTGGTGCCGGTGGCTCGAAGCCGGTCGACAAGGTCGGAGGCCGAGATTCGTCGACGCTCCTCCTCGCTGTCGCGGACGAAGTGGATCTCCGGAACGATCACCAGATCGGCCCGGCCGAAGGCGCGGGCGAACTGCTCGAGCAGGAACCGGGTTCGACTGTGCTGGTGGGGCTGGAACACGCAGATCAGACGACGGGGTCGCATCGACGTTCGGATCGCCCGCAGGGTCGCCTCGCATTCGCTGGGATGATGACCGTAGTCGTCGATGACCACCGCCTTCCCGCCGTCCCTCGTGTCGACGGTGCCCAGACGCTGCATGCGTCTCTCCACCCCTTCGAAGGTCTCGAGCGCTCCGGCGATCCGGTCCCAGGACGCGCCGAGCCAGTGGGCGAGGATCGCCGCGGCCCCGGCGTTCAGGGCGTTGTGGTCGCCGGCGAGCATGGTGTCCCAGCCTGCGACGAAGGCGCCGTCCTCCATGATGCCGATTCGTCCCGCGGCGGCGTCGTGCACGATCTGGTGATCGGCCGACGGCGCGAAGCCGAAGGTGCGGATTTCGCAATCCAGCCCGCTGCAGATCTCCCGACGGTGTCCACCCTCGTGGGCGATCAGGAGTCGCCCTCCGTCCTTCGTCGGGGGGAGGAGCCGGGCGAAGTCACGGAAGCTCTCCACGATCTCGTCGATCGATCCGTAGAAGTCGAGGTGGTCCTCCTCGACGTTGTTGATCAGGGCGATCGTCGGTCGGTGTCGATGGAAGGAACGATTGAACTCGCACGCCTCGGCCACGAAGATGCCGGGACGCGAGTCCTCGCCGGAGCCGAGGTTCGCGGCGCCTACCCGCCATCCGCCCCCCAGCTGAGGGCATCGGGCTCCCGCGATGTAGCTGGGATCCATGCCGCACTCGACGAGGCAGTGAGCGAGCATCGAGGTGGTGGTGCTCTTGCCGTGGGTCCCCGCGATCGAGACGCCGGTCCGCCCCTTCATCGCGAGGCCGACCGCCTCCGCGTAGGTCAGGATCCTGAGGTTCGCGGCCCGGGCCCGTTCCAGGGCGGGGTCGTCGGGTCTGATCGCGGCGCTGCAGACCACGAGTTCGCAGTCCCCCGGGATGTCCTCGGCAAGGGGGTCGTCACCGGTGGCGATCCGGATGCCCGAGGATCGCAGGTCGCTGACCACCTCGGACTCCATGGCGTCGGCCCCGCTGGGGACGGCCCCGCGATCCTGCATGATCCTGGCCAGCCCGCTCATCCCCGATCCGCCGATGCCCAGCAGATGGATGCGGCGACCCCGGAAGGGGTCCGTCCGGTGGCTCCCGGCATCGGCCGGCGTCGGATCCGGGTCGGGATCGGGTGAGTCTGGGCGAGTGGGAACCTGACGAGAGGACATCATGCAACTGTATCGGCGAGAAGGGGCCTCCGACGGCACCCCGGATGGGGCTCCTCGGCCCGAGGACCTACAATCCCCACCATGACCGGATCGACCAGTGTGGAAGCAGACGGCACCCCGCCTCGAGCCCAGGTGCTCATCGTGGACGACGAGCCCGAGCACGCCGACGTCATGGCCGAGGCCCTGCGCAAGCCGGGCCACGTCTGCACCATCGTCAACGGTCTGGAGTCGGCGCGGGAGGAGTTGATCCACGGGGCCTTCGACGTGGTGGTCACCGATCTGGTGATGGAGCACGAGACGGCGGGTCTCGAGGTGCTCTCCATGGTCCAGGAGCAGCAGCCCGACGCCGCCACGATCCTGGTCACCGCCCACGGTGACGTCCCGACCGCCAAGGCGGCCCTCCAGGGAGGGGCCTACGACTTCATCGAGAAGCCGCTGGATCTGGTGGTGTTCAGGAATCTCGTCGATCGTGCCGCGGAGACGGTCCTTCTGAGGCACCGGGCCTCGCGTCTGGAGGGGCAGCTCGATGCGGCCTACGGCGTCGAGGGGATCATCGGCGAGTCCGCGGGGATCCGAGGCGTGATCAATCAGATCCGCAAGGTCGCACCCAGCACGATTCCCGTGCTGGTGACCGGAGAGAGCGGAACCGGGAAGGAACTGGTCGCCGCGGCGATCCACCGACTCAGCAAGCGGGCGAAGCAGCGCTACGCGACCTTCAACACTGCGGGGCAGAGCGAGAGTCTTCTGGAGGATCAGCTCTTCGGTCACGTCCGAGGGGCCTACACCGGCGCGGACCGCGACCGGGAGGGTGTGTTCGAGTACGCCGACGGAGGCACGCTCTTCCTCGACGAGATCGGTGACATGCCGCTCTCGATGCAGCCCCGGCTGCTGCGGGTGCTGGAGAGCGGCGAGGTGATCCGACTGGGATCCAACGACCCCAAGCAGGTCGACGTCCGATTCGTGAGCGCGACCAATCGCGACCTCCGGCAGGCTTCCGAGGACGGGGCCTTCCGGGAGGATCTGTTCTTCAGGATCCGGGGGGTCGAGATCAACATTCCACCGCTCCGCGAACGTCGAGAGGACATCCCGCTGCTGGTGAATCATGCGGCGGGGCGGTTCGCGGCGGAGATGGACCAGCCGATCCCGACGGTCTCCGAACCGGCGATGCTTCGACTGGTGGGGTACGAATGGCCCGGCAACGTTCGGGAACTCTTCAACGCCGTACATCGCATGGTGATCGCCTGCGAGAACGATCGAATCGAGCTCCGCGACGTGCCGGAGGAGATCCGGAGCAGCGATGCCGACGATGATTCCGGAAGCCTCGCCGGCGGTTCGCTCGCAGGGGTCGGGCTCGACCGTCTGGAGAAGGAGGCGATCCGCCAGACCCTGGCCCTCACCGGAGGCAATCGGGAGCAGACCGCCAATCTCCTCGGGATCGGGGAGCGGACGCTCTACCGAAAGCTCAAGGAATACGGACTGCGGTAGGCCTGCGGATCGTCGATTATCGGGGGCTGACCGCCGGTGATCGTGGGCCCGGGGACTCGATCCGGATTTCGGGGATCCGAGGTGTTCGGCCTGGCCCTCCGGGAATGCGGGGCCATCCTTGAAGTCGAACCCCGGTGGGAGCCCCTGCACAGAGATGTCCCGTGGATCGTCCATCATAGCGCTGCTGGCCGCCGCATCCTCGGCGCTCGGGTCGACTGCGGCGTTCGCCGAGGACGATCAGGTCGTGCGCAGACTGGTCGTGGACGGTGGATTCATCGGCGATCTGCCCGAACCCGTCATCGACCATGGAGGCGGCGTCTTCGACGACTTCGGTGGGAACGAGGTCGCCCGCGACGAGCCGGTGTTCGACGTTCCGCGGACGGCTGGAATGGCCGGCCCCTGGATCGAAGGCGCGGATTCGATTCAATCGGCCACGATGGCGGCGCCGGGATTCTCCCGCGACCAGACCGAGCCCAGACTCGCGATCTACGACGGCCAGCGGTTCGAACTCACCATCTGGGGCGACGGCTCGCTCGCGGACGGTCCCCGGCAGCGGTTCGAGATGAGGCGGACGATCGGTGGTTCGCCGGTCCCCGATGCGCTGGTCGGCACCCGGTTCGAGCGTTTCGACGCCACCCATCGGATCCGCAGCGGGACGATGCTTCCCGGTCTTCTGATGGTCCTCATGGAGCAGACCGTCGTGAATCTGGAGGTCGATCCTCCGTCGAGCGCCGTTCGCGGAATCACGATCGGGGCGATGCAGGAGTCCACGAGCGGCGCGTGGGAATGGGTGTGGGTGGAGGACGTCCCGAACGACGCGCCGCTTCAGGCCGAGGAGCATCCCAGACTCGCGCTCAGTTCGATGACCGCCTACTACCCGACGACCCGCGATCCCGGTTTTCTCGAGGCGTTCGTTCCCTTCGTCGACTACATGCAGCACACCTCCCGGGAGTACGCCGTCGGTGGGCAGTGCGGTCTGGTCCGCGTCCAGCGGTCGGAGGTCGGAGCCGCATGGTCCTTCGGACCGGTGAAGGAGATCGTCTCGAGCTGGGGAACGGTCCAGGAGCACTACCACGCCGCGGGGTGGACCCCCAACGGTCTGGTGCTCTCGATCGGGGATTCGACCAGAAGTCGGCTGGCACTCCTTCGCTGCGAGGACTGGGGACGGTACGAGGACTCCGGTCTCTGGACGGCAGTCCCTCGCTGGCAGGGTGGAGCGGGCGAGGATCAGGTCCTGGTCAACCAGTTCTGGGCCGTCGCTCCCGGCAACGAGCTCAATCAGCTCCTGGTGGGGGGGGACAACGTCGGTGGCGCGATATACGCGGTCGATGTCCCACCGGCGGGTGACGACGATCCCACTGCGATCCGTCGACTGGGCGGAGTGCAGTCGGCTCTCAACCTCGGGGGCTTCACCGGCAACACCACCAGCTGGATCCACCGGTCACGTCCCGAGGAGAACGGACCGGTGATCGCCCGCTTCTCGGCGGAATCCATGGGCTACCCGGACTACTGCCGGACCCTGATGAGCAGGGACGGGACCAACTTCGCCGCGGTGGCGAGGCTTCCCGAATCAGGCGACCGACTCTCGCTGCCGATGCTCCACGGCGACCGGATACTCCTGCATCGCTTCGATCCCGACGGGATTCCCGGTTTTCGAGGCAGCCTTGCTCCGGCGACCCTGCCGCTGCGACGCGGTCTGCTGGTGCGACCAGGCGGCTGCGACTTCCTTCGCGACGAGAGCGGCACGCATCGCGCCCCGGACTCCCTGGAGGTCGGGCCCGGCTTCTCGGTCGTCCAGGTCCCCGCGGATCAGATCCCCGGGGAGGCGCGCGGATGGGTGGTTCCACCGGATGCGGTGTGCTATCGCGTGACCGGTCGTGCTTCGGCGGGGGCCTCGACGATCCTGAACGCACGCATCGAGGATCCAAGGTCGCCATCCTCGATTCCGGATGCGGAGGCGTTCGGAATGAATCTCATGGTCTGCAACCTGAGACCCAGTCGGGTGATCCTGAGGGGCGAGCTGCTCCTGAACGAGGCTCGATCCTCCCCGGATCCGGGTGGAGACTGTCTTGCATGCTGTGGACCGTCCACGGAGAAGCGGACGGCGATCGGTGGTGGGAAGTACCTGCATCTCAATTCGATGCTGGACTGGACTCATGCGGACGTCTGGGGGCCCACGTTTCCCAGCGGCGGTCGGGATGTGAGATTCACGCTGACCGACCCCACCGGTTCCACGAACGGAACGATCGATGTGCTTCTCGTGATGCGAAGCCTGGTCTCCGGCGCCGGTCAGCCGTCCTGGACGACGGACCCCGCTCCGGAGCGGGTGGTCCCCGCGGATCGCGTGCACTTCCCCTTGCCGCTTCGCGGCGACACCTGGGCCGCGGGGATCGAACTGCAGGTCCCGTCCGAGGGACCGGACTTCTCGATCGGATCACGCATGAAAGAGATCCCCCTGTGCACCTGGTGGTTCCCGGGGGGTGATTTCATCTCGGTCAGGAACATGTGCAGCACCGGAAGGTTCACGGTGGTCACGGGGGGGGCGGCGGGGGCCTCCGAACGGACATTCGGCGGCTTCGACCTCAACCGGGAGGACGTGCTGCGTCTCGAGCTCCGTGGAGTCGGACGTGACGTCCGGCTCGCGATCGACACCGGATCCGTCTCCGCCTCGGAGGTCGCGGAGTGGTCGATTCCCGTGTTCGGCGGCCGGGCACCGGTTCGACTGGCGATCGGAGGCGATGACGGCGAGGTGAAGGGGGCGCTGGTGGTGAGGGAGGTCTGGACCCGGGTGCCTCGACGGTCCTCGTCACTGGAGATCGTCCCACCCCCGATCCGACCATCCGAGGGCGTCGGTCGCGAAGAGAGGTCCCGGACCGGAGACCCGGGGATCGACGTCATGAAGGTGCTGCTCGCCCTCGGTCGTCGCGATGTCGATCTGCCCCGTCACCTCGACATCGACGGGGACGGGGAGGTGACGATCCTGGATCTCGAGTCGGCGATGCGGATCGTGCGTTCGCAGGATGCGTCTCCCGGATCCGGTCGTTCGTTCAACGCTCGACCTGACGAACCACTCCGGTGACCAGACCGACCTGGAGATGCCGGGTCGATTCGCCATCCCGGATCTCGAAGGCCGGGGGCACGTCGCCGACGATCACTCCACTGGAATCGAACCGCAGTTCGCGCACCCCGGGTCGATCGGATCTGGACACCAGCATGCCATCGAGCTGTTCCGCGGCGCCCTCGCCCAGTCTGACTCTCCACGGTGTGCCGTCGTGGCGTTCGATCGGCTGATCCGCGGAGCCGGTCACCAGGGACCATCCCGAATGATCGTCGTCGAGCAGAAGACGAATCGGTCTCTCCGGGTCGGCGATGGTCCGGTGTCGTGCCTGCTCCAGATCGTCTCGAAGCAGTCCGAAGGTCGCGGCGGAGCGGGATCCGGCATCCCTCTGGAGCATCGGGAGGGCCAGGGTGGCGATCAACAGCATGATCGCGCCCACCATGGCGAGCTCCACCAGGGTGACGCCTCGACGCGAGGGTCCTGAATCATGCCGCTTCGAAGGCCTCATCGTCCGCAATCCCCGTCCATGACCCATCGCATCCGACTCCGCTGGGACGGGCCGCGCAGATCGTCTCGCATCCGATCGAGACCGTCCTGGATGCGATCCGCCTCCGCCTCGACGGACGACTCGCTGGGATGTGCGATCGAACCCGTGGCACAGACCGCGATGCCCATCGCTTCGGCGATCTCCTGGAGGACGGCGGCGATCGCACGGTCCGGCGAGGTCAGCATGGGATTCAGGTAGCCCTGCTCGTCGCGGTGGGGGCCGGCGATGGAGGTCAGGCCGATGATTCTTCCGTCATCGGGACGGGCGTGGAGAAGGGCGTCGTCCCGGAGCTCGACCCGGGAGGCGACCAGTCGTCCGTGCATGATCGAGTCGTCGAGGATCCGCACCACGGCATCCGGCGCGATGACCGTCCCGGTGAGCAACGAGTCCCCCGAGACCATGATCTCGGCGTCGGGTCGTGCGGTGAGGATGATCCGGCCTGCGGTCGCATCGGCCTCCAGCGGCAGCATTCCGGTCTCTCGGTGCGACTCCGGACCGAACGCCGAGTCCCCGATGAAGGCATCGTCGATTCGAAGGCGGCGGCCCGCACGGACGACCAGTCGCCCCGTGGGACCGACGTGGATCTCCGCGCGGCGGATGTCGAGGTCCCGTTCCGCATCGAGGTGAAGGGTGCCGCCGTCGATCTCGATCCTGGCGCCGGCCTCGATGTCCAGGTCCCGCTGCACCCTGATCGTTCGATCTCCGCGGAACTGCAGGCGGGCGTTGCGGGGGATGCGGATCGATCGATTGTGGAGATCGCCCGAAGGCGTCTCGTCGACCCGGACCACCTGGCGTTCCCGGGAGCGTTCGGCGGTCGGTTCGGGAAGGATCGGCGCTGCGATCGCGGGCAGGGGATCGGGCAGTTCACGGGTCCGGGCCCGACCACGGGATGCGGTGCGGGCTCGTCGATCGCGGACGAGGATCATCTCCGCGGATGGCAGCAGGGCCTCGGGACCGAGTTCGATCCGTTCCGGCACGCCATCCAGGGTGCCGAGCACCACCGGACTGGAGTCGGAATCGTCCACCCCTCGCCATGGAAGGACCGCGGCCCGGTCGAGGATGCGGATCTCGCGTCCGACGACGATGCCGGTCTCGCCGTAGCCCAGATCGACGATCGGGGTCTCGGGTTCGAACTCCATGAACCCCTCGCAGGTCGCGGCGATGCCGTCGATCGTCGCCCGTGAACGGATCGTGACCCGCAGGGTGTCGGTGTCGATCGGGCCTCCGTGGTCGGCATCGTTCAGCTCGAAGCCCAGCGTGGCGTCCTCGAACTCGAACGAACCGTCGAGCCGACCGGTCTCGATCGCCTCCCTCCAGTCGTCCTCCGCATCGAGCGTCGCCTTCACCAGTTCGAGTCCGCCGGCTGCGGCATGACGGGCGGAGGTGGCGTCGGAGACCCGCTGTGCGACCGGCACCGACTCCCGACGTCCATCCAGCCAGGTCGCGGTCAGAAGCAGTCCGATCGCCAGCGCGACCAGCACCAGCACGAGGGCGGCCCCACGGGCCGGCGCAGGGCCGCGGTTCGTGAAAGACCTCGTCATGGCGACCATCCTTCCGGAGCCTCGCCCGGCATCAGAAGCGTCGAGCTCCACGGGGCAGGACCGGTCTGCAGATCGAAGCGGACCTCGATTCGGAGGACGCCTCCCTGTCTCTCCGTGGACAGCATGCCGTCCACCAGTCCGTCGGCGAGGACCAGACGGCGGGTGAATCCGCGGCCGCGCAGCTCCGCGAGGGTGCGTCGATCGTCCTCCCGTTCGACGAGTCTTCGATCGAGCAGGGCCCGTTCGAACGGAGGCAGGTCGTCGGGAAACTCGATCGTCTCGAGTCCGAGTTCGCCTCGTTCCCGATCGAGGATCAGCCAGGCGGCCTCGCTGGCCTCGACCACGCCTCCCGGCACGTCGTCACCGAACCAGACCAGGGCGTCGTCGCCGTCGGCACGGAGGACCACCACCCCGGGGGTGAGTGATTCGACGAGTCGACGGTGGGTCGACACCGAGGCGAGCATGCCGGTCCTGGTGTCGGCCCCGACGGCGAGGCCGGCTCCGAGTCCGGCCAGAAGCGACGCCACCCCGGCCGCGACAAGGGCCGTCACCGCCAGCGCGACCAGCAGTTCGACCAGCGTCAGTCCACGACGACGATTCATGATCCCTCTCCATCCGTCGAGGGCATCCATCGCTGAAGCACCACGAGATCCCGATCCATGCGATCGAAGGCATGGACCCGGACCAGCCGACCCTCGATGGCGGGACCGTCGCCGAGACGGCGTTCGGCCCTCTCCACCACGACCCTTCGACCGACGTTCGAGGTCATGCCGGGAAGCGGACGCCCCGTGTCGTCGGTCATCGAGCCGGGTGATTCGTGGTGACCGTTCCAGTCCAGGGGGTCGGTCGACGTGGAGCCGTGGATGATCCGCTCCATCAGGGTCTCGGCCGCCACGCTGCCGGCGAGATCGTCGGCGGCGACCCGGGCGTGAGCCTGACCCGCGGCGAGGGCGGAGAAGATCGCCGTGACGGCCACCGCCAGCATCGCGGTGGCGATGACGGATTCGATCAGGGTGAGTCCTCTGCGGCCGCGGGGGCGGTCATCGATCATGTTCGAGCCTCATCATCTCCCTCTCGATCGTCGAAGCCTCCGACGACGGATCCTCATTCATCGCATCGGTCGATCCGCGGTGCCCCGGATCCAGGGGTGCGGGAATCGACCTGCAAGGTGGTTTTCGGTCCGTCGGGGAGGTCACAGATCGGGCAATCGGAACCCCGAACGTCCGAGATCATTCCCGGGCGGGTTGCGGCTCGAAGCCCGCCCGAGGACCATGCGGCGATGCCTGGTCTCCTGACCCGCTACGTGGCGGTCGAACTTCTCAAGATGATCCTCGTCACCACCGGGGTTCTGGTCACGGTGATCGCCTTCGGGGCGACCGTGAAGCCGTTGGCGAGAAATCTGCTGGGCGGGTTCGACATCGTCCGCTACGTCGGTTTCGCCTGCATCCCGATGTTGCAGTACGCGCTGCCCTTCGCGTCGGGATTCGGTGCCACGTTGGTGATGCACCGGATCGCCTCGGACAACGAGATCATCGCGATGAGCGCCTCGGGGCTGTCCTACCGTCGTGTCCTGAGGCCGGTCATGATCATCGCGACGGCGCTGTTCCTCGTGATGGTCCTTCTCGTGAACTACGTGGTTCCGATCTTCTTCACGAGGATGGAATCGATGCTCGCCCACGATGTCACCCGCCTGCTCGCGACCTCCGTCGATCGGGGCGAGGCGTTCGATCTCGGCGACACCCGGATCTATGCCGACCAGGTTCAGATCGAGGAGGATCCCGAGGGGGACGGTGTCGAGAGAAGACTCGTCCTGAGCGGAGTGGCCGCCGTCCAGAGCACCCGCAGGGGGCTCCCCGAAACCGAGTTCACCGCGGAGTACGCGACCCTTGATCTGTACAAGGTCGAGGGCCGATCGATTCTCAAGCTCGTGCTCGGGGATGCGACGGTCTTCCGTTCCGACGAGGAGACGCTGGTCCGCATGCCTGCCGCCGAACCGAGGGCGATCGATCTCGGGCGGCGATTCGAACCCAATCCCAGGATGATGACCCTCCAGCGGTTGCTCGAGGTCCGGTCGAACCCCATCGACTACTGGAAGGTCCGAACTCCCGTGGACGCCTTGAGGATCGAGCGCGCCAAGGAGGACCTTCGGATGGAGATCAGGCGGAGGATCGCCTCCCGCGGCACGCTGGACCTCGAGGACCGGGGACGCGATCGAAGCTGGAGTCTTGCAATCACGCGCGAACCGGGTTCCGACGCCGGTCGAGTCTCCACGGTCCGATTCCGCGACCGGCAGAGGGTGCTGGAGTCGGCGGTCCGGAGCTTCACGTGGTCGGTGACCGAGCGAGACGGCATCCCGGTGGTGGATATCGTCATGGATCAGCAGGACTCCGATGATCCGGACGCGGAACGGATTCCCCGAAGTGCGCAATCACTGTCCCTGCAGGGTCACGAGTTCGATCCCGACATCGAGGCCGACACCATCCTCGACTGGGCGTCGTCCGGGGAGGAGACCATCTCCAACCCCGACGTCGCGGCAAGGGTCCGCAGACTTCTCGATCGATACGTGGACGAGAGCAACCATCTTCGCTGGAACATCGATGCGAGGATCCAGCAACGAACCGCCCAGTCGATGACCGGTCCACTGCTGCTGATCCTCGGTGCGATCCTTGCCATCCTCCTGCGGCGATCGACGCCCTTGATGGTCTATCTGGCGGCATTCATCCCCGCGATCGCGGACATCCTTCTCATCTCCGGTGGAGAGCAGACCCTGCTTCAGGGACCATCCGTCACCGGGTACCTGCTGATCTGGTCCGGCAACCTCCTGCTCCTCGTCCTCTGCCTCGTGGCATGGCGGCGGCTGGTCCGCAACTGAGCCCCGACGTGAGTCTCCTCGACCGACACATCTTCGTCCGGTACCTCGTGAACTTCTGGCTGTTGTTCGGGATCCTGTTCGTGTTCGCCATCTCCATCGACGTGGTGGTCCAGTTCGACCGATTCGCCGAGGCCGCTCGTCGGGTTGCCGAGGAGGACGGGAGATCGTTCGTCGTGGTGCTGATCCAGGGAATCCTGGATTTTCACGCCCCCCGGGTCTTCCAGTTCTTCGCCTTCATGACCGGACTGGTCGGCATCGCGGCGGCGGGCTTCACCATCGTGCAGATGCACCGCTCCCGGGAACTGGTCGCGATCATGGCGGCGGGCATCCCCCTTCACAGGGTCGCGGCGGTGATCCTCACCGCCCAGTTCGGACTCGTCATCCTGCAGCTCGTGGATCAGGAGTTCGTGCTGCCACGTGTGGCGTCGAGACTGATGCGGGAGCATCGGTCCATCCTCGCTCCGGGGATCAGGACCTTCGAGATACCCCTGATGCGGGATTCGGATGGCGATCTCATGTACGCCTCCTCCTTCGATCCCCGGACCGGGGAGCTCGATTCACTGCTGGTGCTTCGTCGTGACGATTCGGGGACCGCGGTGTCCCGGCTGGTCGCCGGTTCCGCGGTCTGGAACGAGGCCGACGAGTGCTGGGTTCTCGAGGACGGCCGGGAGATGGACATCGTCGGGGGCGAGGACGAGATCGCCGCTCGTCGGGAGGTGGAGACCTGGTCCACCGATCTCTCTCCCAGGATGCTGCTCGCCCGCTACAGCCTGAACTTCGCCCAGATGCTCTCGCTCTCGCAGCTTCGAGATCTCCGCGAACAGGGCGGGGCCGCGAGTGCGAGGATCGAGCGGACGATCTTCGGTCGGTTCTCCGGGGCTCTCGTGAATCTGATCGTTCCGGCGATCGTGATTCCGTTCTTTCTCATCCGGTCCCCCGGGCAGGGGATGCTGGTCCAGAGTCTCAAGGCCGCCGCCACCGGGATCCCCCTGCTGGTCGGGACCCTGGTTGCGATGACCCTCGCGATACCGGGGCTTCCACCCGGCGTCGGTGCATTCATACCCGTCGCGTTGCTGCTTCCGGTCGCCACGGCACGACTGGTCTATCTGCGAAGTTGAGTCGAGGGATCGCCTTCGAGGCTCCACCGGAGGGAGGGATCGAGCGGTTCGATCCCGGCCTCGGGAACCAGGCGACGGGCGAGGCGGTCCATCAGGAGCCTTTCCGCCGCGAGTCGCGCGGACCGTTCGGCCGCCGCGCGTCCCTGCTCGAAGGTGATCTCGTCCCCGGGGAGTTCCTCGAGGACCTCCATGATCAGCATCCGACCCTCGACGGGGAACGATTCCGACAGGGCTCCCGGTTCCAGTTCGAAGAGAGCCCTGCGGAATCCGACCGGCCACGAGGGATCGAGGCGACTGACGGGTGCGAGACGTCCACCGCGCGGGGCGCTGGCATCGATGCTCGTCTCCACCGCGACCACGGCGAAGTCCTCTCCGGCGAGGATGCGGCGCCGAACGCCTTCGGCGCTGCGGAGATCCCGCAACGCGATCACCCGGCAGACCCGTCGGGGCCCGTGCGCCTTGTCCCAGGCGCCTCGGACGACATCCTCGTCGAGCACGACATCGTCGGCGACGAGCAGACGCAGGAGCGCATTGCGGCGGAGGAGCGAGGCGAAGCGGACGGGGCCGAGGCCTCTGGACCTCCGGAGTTCGGTCAGCAGCAGCTCCGCGCGATCGGGATCACCCGCCGACAGCGTCTCGACCAGAAGGGCCCGCTCGCGGGCGATCGCGGCCTCGTCGACCTCGATGTCCCGGCGGGCCGCCTCTCGCGCGATCGCTCGATCAAGGGCACGCTCCCGGACGATGACCGCCCCGGCGGCCTCGAGGAGACCGGCACGGACGTCGTCGAGGTTCATCCGGGTCCGGTCGACGACCGCGATCGGTCGATCCGAAGCGATCTCGGTCACGGTCGCGGGGGTGGCGGGAGGCGGGGTCTCGCAGCCGACGATCGCCGGCGAGGATGTGGCCAGCAGCAGCAGAAGTCCCGGTACGCGTTGATGGATCATGGTGTGGAAGGCTCCTCGATCGCGAGGAGGATCCCATCATCGGGGAGGCGGTGCACGATCCGTGTTCCATCGACCTCCGAGAGGGCTCGGATGCGCTCGGGCGTGATCGTCGGATCGAGCCAGCCGCTTCTCGACCACACCTCGAGCATGGTGGGGGAGACGATCAGGTGGGTGGTGCCCCGTTCCCGCAGTCGGTCGATCGCGGCTTGTGCGGCGGTCCCGGCTCCGGTGCCTTCGGGCAGCTTCGCCCAGGTCCGCTCGACCGGGCCGCGAGTCCACACCGTGGTGTATTCGAGTCGGCCCTCACCATCCTCCGGCCAGGGAAGGTGCCAGGGGTCGGAGACGCCCATCATCACGACCCTCGATCCGGGGGGAAGTTCTCCCAGCACGAACGCGAGGCCGGCATCGCGACGAAGCTCCTCGGCGGTCGCGGGATCCGCGGTCCGGATCATCTCCGCCACCAGACTGCCGTCGAAGGCTCCACGGGCATCGATCGCCCGAGCCGGTCGCCCGTCACGCTCGGTCACGTGGATCGCGAGGGGACCGATCGTCACGCCCCACGCGAGGATGACGATCACGATCCGACCGGTCCGCGTCGAGGACGAGGAGGCCAGGGCCGCGCCCACCAGTGCGGCCAGCAGGGGGGCAGCGGGCAGCAGGAATCTCGCCTTCCCGTGGGTGCCGAAGGTCCAGGCGACGAGGATCGTCACGAGGGCGGTGGCCATCGCGATCACCACCCGACGGCGGTGCTTCCGGTCGACCAGCAGCCAGCCCAGGCATCCGAACCCGATGATCGGGAGCCACAGCCACTGTGGTCGACGGGATTCACCGGCGGGGAGTTCCCCGAGGAGGTCGTCGAACAGGAACTCTCCGAGAAGGCTTCCGAGGTTCGTGGCGATCGACGGTTCCCTTCGATGGGCGGCCGCGAATCGAGCCATCTGCTCCTCGGTCCAGTCGCCTCGGCCGAAGAGTCCGGCGGCGAATGGAAAGACCGGGTTGCCGGTCCATGCGAGGTTTCGCAGCAGCCAGGGCAGGCAGGCCGCGGCACCGACGATCGCGGTCGCAAGGGCGATGGCCGGCCACCGTCGGGGGGGGAACAGGACCATCGCGGCCGCGCCGAGGGGGATGACCGCGAGGATGCCGGAGGAGGCCTTGGCCATCACCGCGGCGCCGAGCAGCAGTCCGACGAGGGCGCCGATCGCGGGGTCGGGAAGCGTGGTGGATCCGACCGACCCTCGAACCAGCCAGTTCGCGGCCGCCGCGGTCAGGAGCATCACCGCGGCCTCGTCGTAGGCCAGCGAGCCGGTGACCACGACCCAGGGGGTCGAGAGGAGGGCGATCATGCCGATGGCCCGCGCGGACCGCGAGTCCTCGCCGAGCACCGCGGTCACCAGATCGGCGGTCGCGAGTGCGGCGATGATCGTCATGCCCGCCACCAGCAGCTGACTGGACACCCCCGTGGAGGCGGGATCTCCGGTCAGCGACATCAGGTGGAGGAAGGCGGCGGACACCGCTCCAGGCAGTGATCCGTAGGCGTTGTGAGGGGTGTCCACGATCCCACCCGCGTACCACCACTCGCGCGGAAGCTGCAGGTGGTAGCTGAGGGCGTCGTATCCACCGAACTCGCTGGCCCAGAGCCAGCCGGGGGTCGAGGCGGCCGCGGTGAGCAGGACGCCGATCGGCACGGCAAGGGCGAGTCCCGGCATCAGCGGACCGGTCCGGTCGCAGGTGGCCCTGAGCGCCCGGACCAGGACGATCAGCCCCGGAATGCCCGCCGCCAGCACCGTCGTCCAGGCCACCAGTCCCCGATCCCGACCCAGCAGACCGAGGTCTCCAAGAGTCGCATCGAGGATCAGCAGCACGGCGATGCCGAGTGGCCACGCGATCCGAATCCCGCCGCATGGTTCGGCATCGAGCCGGCCCCCGGAGCGGGGCAGGAGTCGGATCAGTCCGGTTCCCAGCCCCAGAGCGGCCAGAAGCCACGCCATGGCGGGCCAGCCTTCCAGCAGGAGGATGCGGAGAATCGCCGGTCCGCGAGCATTCTCGCCGGGGGCGACGAGGGTACCGAGCAGCAGGATCACTCCTCCGGCAATCGCGGCTCCGAGGATCGGGCCGGCCGGGATGGAGGAGCGGTTGGGGGCTGGATCCGCCTTCGCCATGAGGAAAGCCTACCGCCCAGGCCCGGGGTCCCGGCCGATTGGCACGCGGCGTGCCTCTGTCAGGGGTCTCCCACGGAGGATCCGTATGAAGACGCACTTTCTGCGCATTCGAAGCATTGTTCCACTCATGATCGGCGCATGGACCGCGCTGGTCGGTCTCCTTCTCGTCAATCCGGCCCACGCCCAGGACGTCCGTCTCCAGGATCTCCTGCAGTCGGAGTTCGAGCGACCGTTCACCATCACCGGATGGGGTCTGGTGACCGGGCTCCAGGGCACCGGCGACACCGGCGGCAACTACGCCGCAGCGCTCAACTACATCGAGCGGATGAAGCGAGCCGGGTTCGTCGACTCGGGAACCCTTCCCCAGGCGATTCTCGACGAGGGCTCGATCGCCGTCGTCCAGGTCTCGGCCACGGTCCCCAACCTCTTCGGTTCGGGCCAGTCCTACGAGTGCCGGGTCAACGCCCTCGGCGGTGGAGCCGAGTCGCTCGCGGGTGGAACCCTGCTGATCACGCCGCTGCGTCGATCCGACGCCAGCATCGACGACACCATCGAGAGCATCGATCTCATCGACGTCATCGGGTTCGCCGAAGGGGTGCTCGAGGTCGAGCCGGGGTCCCCGACCCGGGGTCGCATCTCGCTCGGTGCCCGACTGGCCACAACCTCCGCTCCAATCTGGGAGGAGGTCCGAGGCTGGAGGTCCATCACCTTCGACGTGAAGAATCCCGCCCATCGGACCATGATGAATCTCGGACGACTCGTCGACGCGGTCAACGAGGAGATGCTCGAGGACGGCTTCGTGGATCTCGCCACGGTGATCAGCGGCGGGCAGATCAAGGTGATGCTTCCGGAGTCCGAGACCGATTCATTCCGCTTCGCGGGACGGGTGCTCGGCATGTCCGTGGACTTCCGCAACGTCGAGCCTCCGGCGGAGATCCGCTGGAACGAGTCCGCGGGAGTCCTGGTCATCACCGGCAACACCACGATCCGCGACGCGACGGTGAGCATCGACGGCTTCTCGATCCAGAAGATCACGCCGGAGCGGGTCTTCACCCGCGAGAGCCCGAAGATCGAGATGGAGCCGTTCATCGCGATGACCGGGCGGGAGGAGCTCTCCATCAGCCTGCACACCCTCAAGAAGCAGCTCGACATGCTGAAGGTCCCGGTGCGATCGCAGGCCCGGGTGCTGCAGGAGCTCTGCAACACCGGCCAGTGCAACGCCATGTTCATCAGAGCGGGGGCGGACGGATGATGATCGACACTCCGACCAGTCCGATCCTCGTCGATCGGCAGTTGAACATGCCCGGCATGGAACCGGGACGCGTCGTGGACGCCTCGAGCCGCCGGTTCGAGGGTCCGGGGGGCGTCGAATCCGCCTCGCCCGACCAGGCCGCCTTCCTCAAGCAGATGGCCGGACGGCTCGGGGCCGATCCCACCGACGCCCGAGCCGGGACCCCGGAGGGGCTCGCCCGCCTGGGCGCAGAGCGGATGGTCTCCACCGCCCTGATCGAACCACTGGTTCGAGAGGCTCGGGAATCCTCGGCCTCGACCGGGATGTTCGCCCCCGGTCCGGGTGAGAAGCGCTTCGGCCATCTGATGGATCGAAGCATCGCCGACTCCATCGTGGCCTCGCCGGGATTCGGCGGGGTGGTCTCGATCGAACGAAGGCTGCTCGAGCGGATCAACATCTCCCTCGGCATCCACGAGTCTTCCGGCGCGCAGGTGTCCGGATCAACGGAGGAACGTTCATGACCGCCACGGCATCGACACGACCGAGACCATCGGCGGCGACCCTCGCGGCGCTGCGTGGTCTGCAGGAGATCCTCGACACGCAGGCCGAGGGATATCGCAGGCTGCTCGTCACCATCGACCGGCAGCGTGACGCGATCCGCAACGCCGAGCTGGCCTCGGTGCCCGAGATCGCGGAAGTGCAGCAGAAGATCGTGGGCCGTCTCCAGATGCTCGACGAGCGACGCGAGGCGGCCGGCCGGGAGCTCGCGACGGCGATGGGCATCGATCCCGATTCGAGCGTCTCGACCATCGCCGCGGTGCTTCCCATCGCGGCCGCGGACCGACTGGAGGTCCGGGCTGCGGAGCTTCGGGAGCTCGTGGAACGATCACGTCGCGAACAGTCCCTGCTGAAGTCGGCGGGGGAGGCGCTTGCCAGACACATGGCAGGCATCGTGCAGAGCGTCACTGGGGCGCTCTCCGGTACCGGGGTCTACGGACGGCGAGGTCGGCTTCGCGAGGGTGCTCCCCTCGTCGCCGGCATCGACCTGACCAGCTGAGGAGCTCACCATGGGACTCAACGGCGCCCTTCAAATCGGCCGATCGGCCATGCTCACCAGCCAGGCCGCCATCAGCGTGGCCGGCAACAACATGGCGAACGCCGCGACTCCGGGATATCACCGGCAGATCGCGAATCTCTCCCCGAGTCGATCCGATGCGATCGGACGGAACCAGTTCGTCGGCACCGGTGTCTCGCTGGTCAGCGTGAACCGTGCTATCGACTACGCGCTGCAGTCGCGGCTCCGTGACGCGATCAGCGACGAGAACGCGGCGGGGGTCGACGAGCGATTCCTCTCCGCGGTCGAGACGATCCAGAACGAACTCTCCGATGACGATCTGTCCTCGAGACTCTCCGCGTTCTTCAACGCCTTCAGCGAGCTGGCCAACAACCCTCTGGACGACGCGGTCCGGACCGTGGTGCTCCAGCAGGGCGTCAGCGTCGCGGATCACGTCAACATGATCCGCGACGAGTACGTCACGCTCCGAAACGAGGTCGACCGGTCCCTCGGCACCTCGGTGGAACGCGTCGACGGTCTCCTCGACGAGATCGCGAACATCAACCAGCAGATCGCGACCGCGGAGGGCGGCCAGGGCGGCACCACCGGCGGGGCCAACAGCCTCCGGGATCGTCGCGACCAGCTGATCGACGAACTCGCGGGCTACCTCGACGTGACCACGATCGACCAGCCCAACGGCGTGGTCGACGTCCTCGTGGGATCCACCCCCCTGGTGCTCGCCGGCGAGAGCCGGGGTCTCGAGCTCCGACGGCAGAGCGGTCCCGACGGGGTCGAGGTCACCGTCCGGGTGGGTGACGACGGACGCATCGTGGACATCCAGTCCGGCTCCATCGGGGCCCTGGTGCGGCAGCGGAACGAGACGGTGGATCCCGCGATCGCCGCCATCGACGACTTCGCCGGTCAGCTCGCGTTCGAGGTCAACCGCGTGCATTCCCAGGGACAGGGGACCTCGCTTCGCACCGGCTTCACCGGGAGCATCCGTCTCGAGGATCCGGCCGCGAACCTCAACGGCAGCTACTCGGGTCTGCCCTGGCCGATCGAGAATGGTTCGTTCCAGATCCACGTGGTCGACCCTGCCAGCGGCAACCGCACCACTCACCAGGTCGTGGTCGATCCCGCCAACGACAGTCTTCAGGACGTCGTCGACCGGATCAACGTCGAGATCGGCATCCCCGACGTGACCGCCTCGGTCACCGCCGACGGCGAGTTCAGCCTGACCGCGGCGAGCGGCCGGGAGGTCGCCTTCAGCGACGACACCAGCGGCTTCCTCGCCGGTGTGGGGGTCAACGGCTTCTTCACCGGCACCGATGCGACCGATCTCGCGGTCGATCGGACGCTGCTCGACGATCCGTCGCTCCTCTCCACCTCCGACGACTTCACGCCGGGAGGCAACGGTGCGGCGATGCAGATGGTCGCCCTCGAGGAGAAGCCGATCGACGCCTTCAACGGCCGCAGTCTCCGCGAGAAGTGGCAGTCCTCGGTCAACGAGCTCGCGGTGCGGACCAGCGCCGCCCGGACCAGTCTGGAATCGAGCCGGCTGGTGCGTGCCAACCTCGATGCCCAGAGCCAGTCGGTCAGCGGTGTGAGCATCGACGAGGAGGCGATCGACCTCATGACCCTGCAGCGGCAGTTCCAGGCCGCCGCCCGTTTCATCACCGTGATCGACGAGGCGATGGAGACCCTCCTCAGCATCGCCTGACCCCGGATCGGAGCCCGACATGAGTGCCATCTCTTCAGTCCTCGGCCGCGTGCCGAACCTGCTCGCATCGCAGACGGTCCTGGGTTCCATCACCCGGAGCAACACCGCGCTGCTCGAGCTGCAGGTCAAGCTGGCCTCCGGCCGCGAGATCCTCCGTGCGAGCGAGGATCCCGTGGGGGCGGGGACCATCGCGGTCCTCGACGACGTCCTCGAGCGGCGGGACCAGCGGCTGCGGAACCTCTCCGAGGCGGGCGCGGTGCTGGGCACCCTCGACTCGGCCCTTGGAGACGTCAACGACCTTCTTCTGGAGGCCAAGGGAGTGGGGCTCTCGCAGATCGGCGTCGGCAGCGATGCCGAGACCCGACGGAACCAGTCGCTGGTGATCGACTCGATCCTCCAGAGCCTGCAGGGCATCGGCAATCGCGAGCATCGCGACCTCCACCTCTTCGGGGGGAGCGCGGTCGGCACCACGCCGTTCGAGGGTCTGATGGGCGGCATCCGCTACGCCGGATCGGGCGACGGCCTGGTCAACGACATCGGGCTCGGGGCCTCGACGCCCATGACCATGTCGGGTGAACGGGCCTTCGGCGCGGTCAGCGCCCGGCTCGAGGGGGATCGGGATCTGAATCCCGACGCCACCGCGGCCACCAGACTCTCGGATCTCGATGGCGCCCGGGGACTGGGCATCGCTCCGGGGACGATCACCGTGACCGTCGACGGCACTCCGATCGACGTCGACCTCTCGGATGCCGAGACGGTCGAGGATGTCCGCAGCCGGGTCGAGAATGCGATCCGCACCGTCGATCCCGCCGCGGTGGTGGATCTGGATCCCGCCACCGGGGATCGATTCCGGATCACGCCCTCGGCGGGGGTCACGGTCGCGATCACCGAGGCCGGGGACACCACCACCGCCTCCGATCTCGGTCTGGATGGAACCTACCCCGGTGGCGTCGCCACCGCCGGTTCCGATCTCCAGCCCCGACTCACCTGGACCACCGACATCGCCTCGCTGGACGGCGTCTCGGTGCCGATGGGAACCATCCGCATCGGCAACGCGGGCCAGTTCCGCGACCTGGATCTCTCCGGAGTCGAGACGCTTCAGGACCTCAGGAACCGCGTCGATGAGCTCGATCTCGGGGTGCGGGTGGAGATCGCCGACTCGGGCGATCGGATCCAGTTCCGAAACGAGCTGTCCGGCGGATCGATGTCCATCGGCGAGGTCGGCGGTGGCGGCACCGCCACCGAACTCGGGATCCGCTCGTTCTCCGGAGCGACCAGACTCGAGGACTTCAACGACGGCCGGGGCGTCGAGATCCTCACCGGCGGGGTGGATCCGGTCAACGGGACTCCCGACCCCTCCCGGGACGTGGACTTCTCGATCGAGCTGCACGACGGCCGCACCTTCGATGTCGACCTCGCCGGATCCGAGACGGTCCAGGACGTGGTCGATGCCATCTCCGCGGCGGCGACCGCCGCCGGCGTGGGGGTGCCCGGCGAGTTCCAGGTGGGTCTGGCGGCCGACGGGAACGGCCTCGCCCTCGAGGATCTCACCGCCGGGGGCTCCGACTTCGCGGTGGTGGCCCGCAACAACAGCGGGGCGGCCTCGGATCTGGGCATCCTCGGGTCCACCGACGGCGCAACGATTGCCGGTGAGGACCGCGCAACCGTGGCCGTGGACGGCGTCTTCGCCCATCTGATCGCCCTTCGCGACGCCCTGCTGGCGGATGACGACTCTGGCATCGCCTTTGCAACCCAGAAGCTGGATGCGGACATCGCCCGCGCCGCCGAGGCTCGTGCCGAGGCCGGCGTGAGGGCACAACGGGTCGACGCGGCGTTGACTCGTGAGGAGGACCTTCGAGTGCAGGATCTCTCGCTCAAGTCGACGATTCAGGACCTGGACGTCACCAGTGCCGCGATCCGCTTCAGTCAGCTGCAGCAGCAGCTGCAGGCCGGCCTCAGCACCGCCGGTCGCATCACGAATCTCACGTTGCTGGATTTTCTCCGGTAGCGAAGCAGTACACGGACGCCGGATGCGTCCGAACCGAGGCCCCTCTACACCGACCGGAGGGTGCCAAGGACAGGAAGTCCCGACCCGGATGATCCGGTGGGAACCAATGGAATGGAGGTCGGTGGAGCTGGAGCGTTCGGATGAACCTCGAGACCACTCGTTTCGGAAACGTCGAAATCGACGATGATCGCGTCATCAACTTCTCTTCGGGCCTCCTCGGCTTCTCGAGCTACAGCAAGTTCGTGCTGCTGCAGCCCGACGAGCAGGGGGTGTTCTTCTGGCTGCAGTCGACCGAGGCTCCGGATCTCGCCTTCGTGGTGACCGATCCCGCCCTCTGGATCACCGACTACCAGGCGAACATCCGGAAGGACCAGATGGAGGAGCTCGGCATGAACGAGCTCGCTGATGCACAGGTCCTCGTCATCGTGAACAAGCGTGACGATTCGATCACATCGAACCTGCAGGGTCCGCTGGTGATCAACGTCCAGGGACGCATCGGCATGCAGCTGGTCCTGGCGGACAAGCGTTGGAGCACCCGCCACGAACTGCTTCAGGTCGGTGAGACGACGGCGAAGGCCGCGTCGGCCTGACGCGTCTTCGGAGAGTCGAGTTCGGCGGGTGAGGTGCCCGTCGACGGAACCGCAGCATCGAGACCCGGCCCGCCGGAGCGCGGGCGCACGGGAATCCACGGAAGGAGCCGGCCCATGCTGGTGCTTTCTCGACAGCGCGACGAGACGATCATGATCGGTGACGACATCGAACTCACGATCGTCGACATCCGGGGAGACAAGGTGAGGGTGGGCATTTCGGCGCCGAACAGCGTCTCCGTCCACCGCAAGGAGGTCTACGAGGCGATTCGCGTGGAGAACGAGCAGGCCGCCGCATTCCGCGGCGACCTGGACACATTCCACTCCGGGGCGTTCCCGAGAGTGGCAAGCGGCGGGACGGTCCCGCCGGCGGCGGCCCAGCTGGCCGCTCGTACCGAGACTAGGCGGGTGACCGCCTGACCCGATCACCGGGACCGGACCATGCCGTGGACACGGCAGTTCGCGACCGGGTGGATTCCAGCCTCAGTCACGGAGGATTCTCATGGCTAGGATCAACACGAACGTACCTTCGCTCATCGCCCAGAACAATCTCGGGCGGACCAATGGTGACCTTTCGGTGCGGCTGCAACGCCTCTCCACCGGTCTTCGCATCAATCGCGGCGCCGACGACCCGGCCGGACTCATCGTCTCGGAGCGACTCCGCTCCGAGATGAAGGGGATCGACCAGGCGATCGACAACTCCGAGCGAGCCAGCTCGGTGATCGCCACTGCCGAGGGATACCTCGCAGAGGTCGCCGACCTGCTCAATTCGGTCAAGGGACTCGTGGTCGAGGCCGCCAACACCGGCGGTGTCAGCCAGGAGGAGATCGAGGCGAACCAGCTTCAGATCGACTCCGCGATCGACTCCATCACCCGGATCTCCAACACCGCCAGCTTCGCCGGGCTCCAGCTGCTCAACGGCAACCTGGAGTACACCACCAGCGGGGTCACCGCCGGCGAGATCGCCGGGGTCCAGGTCGATGGCGCCCAGTTCGGGTCGACCGGCGACATCGCGGTCGATGTCGAGGTGGTCGAGGCCGCCGAGACCGCCGGGCTCTTCATCGACGGTTCGACCGGCACCCCCGGTGAACTCGACGATCCCATCACCGTGGAGATCGCCGGTCCTCTCGGGGTCCAGTCGGTCTCCTTCGCCTCCGGCACCAGTCTGGACTCGGTCGCCACGGCGATCAACAGTCTGACCCAGACCACGGGGGTCAGTGCCTCCTTCGTGACCAGCGGCATCCAGGTGAACTCGACCACCTACGGTTCGGACAGCTTCGTCTCGGTCAGGCAGATCGGGAGCAGCTCCACGGACTTCAACGTGCTCGACGAGGTGGGTGGCACCGCGACCCAGCGGGACGAGGGCGTCGACGTGACCGCGGTCATCAACGGCGTGCTCGCGGTCGGCGACGGTCTCGACGTCTCCCTCAAGAGCCCGGGACTGTCGGTGGCGCTCGATCTCACCGAGGCGTTCGCGACCGTCGGCGGCAGCACCAGCAGCTTCAACATCACCGGTGGGGGAGCGAGCTTCCAGCTCGGACCGAGCATCTCCGCCACCCAGTCGGTGGGCGTCGGCATCCAGTCGGTGGCGGCGACCCGCATCGGGGGCACCGACATCGAGGGAGCCCGATACTTCCTCGACAGCATCTCCGGTGGCAAGGTCAACTCGCTGACCAGCGGCAACTACGCCGAGGCGAGCGAGATCCTCGACAACGCCATCACCGAGATCTCCGTCATGCGGGGGCGTCTGGGAGCGTTCGAACGGAACACCCTCCAGACCAACGCCCGCAGCCTCCAGATCGGGCTCGAGAACATCACGGCCAGCGAGTCGAAGATCCGCGACACGGACTTCGCCGCCGAGACCGCGAAGCTCACCCGGGCCCAGATCCTGAACCAGGCCGGCACCTCGGTTCTGGCGACCGCGAACGCGTCCGCCCAGAACGTCCTGGCCCTGCTCCAGTAGTCCGAGCCGGTTCGAATCCAACCACCTCTCGAGGCCTCCGTCCATCCGGGCGGGGGCCTCGTCTCGTCGGGGGTTCCGGCGTCGATCCGCGAAAACGGTTATCGCCACCCCCTTCGGCCCTCCGGAAGTCCGCACTGATCGATTATCGAACCGTGGAAAACCCGCCTCGCGACGATTCGCGCAAGAACGACGGGCCCTGGCGGCACTTCACGGGGGAGGCGCCTGAAAAATGCGCTTTTAAGTCCGCCCATACCTGAAGTGCTGAGCCCGCTCGGTCGATCAAGTTATCCGCGAGGGTCGCACGCGAATCACCTCGCTCGTTCAGGCGGCAGGACGCCACCACTTCATTTCGTTCGCGTCGGCTGCGGAGGATCCGCCCCGATGACCGGCCCCGCACGGTGCGGGGGCGTCAATGTGGATCGGCCAAGGACGCCTACTTCAGGGGGGCCGGTCGGAATTCGGGTGGTTCGGGCACTTCCAACCCGGACCTGTTCACGGAGGACACCACTGTGAGTCGTATCAACACCAACGTCGCGAGTCTCATCGCCCAGCGAACCCTCGGGTCGCAGAACATGGGACTCAACAAGAGCCTTCAGCGGCTCTCCACCGGTCTCGCCATCAATCGTGGCGCAGACGATCCCGCCGGCCTCATCGCCAGCGAGAACCTTCGCAGCGAGAAGGCGGCCATCAACGCCGCGATCACCAACGCCGAACGGGCCGAGCAGGTCGTGAACGTCGCCGAAGGCGGCCTCCAGGAGGTCTCGAACCTGCTGGTCGAACTGCAGTCGCTCGTCAGCTCCACCGCCAACGAGGCGGGCGTCTCCGACGAGGAGAAGGACGCGAACCAGCTTCAGATCGACTCGATCCTGCAGACGATCGACCGAATCGCCAACGCGACCGAGTTCCAGGGCGAGAAGCTCCTCAACGGCAACTTCGACTACCAGACCAGCGGTGGAAACCTCGGCGCCGAGCTTTCGGACGTCAAGGTCAACTCCGCCAAGCTCGCCAGCGATGGTACGTCGATGAACGTCAGTGTCGACGTCACGGCCTCCGCGACGACCGGTGCTGCTGCAATCCTTGGCAACAAGGACAGCGCCACCGCCGGCCGCTTCGACAACGACGGGAACAGCTACACGATCGAGGTGACCGGCGAAGAAGGCACCCAGCAGTTCACCTTCGCCGACAACACCGCGATGTCGGCGGTTCGTGATGCGATCAATTCCTTCAGCGACCAGCTCGGTGTCACTGCGGCCCTCAGTGCCAACGGCGACGACGTCGTCATCAGCTCTGCGGGCTATGGCAGCGACTCCTTCGTCCGAGTTCGCGAGCTCAATGACGGCGGTTCGGGTGTGGACCTCGTCGGTGCTGCCGGCACGTTCAGTGCAAGTGACGACTACTCCGACAACGGTACCGACGCGACCGTGCTCATCAACGGCACCCAGGCCACTACGGACGGCCTGACCGCCCGCGTCGCGAGCGCTGGTTTCGACGTCGAGATCACGCTCGATGCCGCCACCGGCAACACCGCCGGCAGCTGGAGTTTCGACATCGATGGCGGTGGTGCGAACTTCAACCTCGCCCCCGACGTGAGCCTCGCCAGCAAGGTGTCGCTCGGCATCGAAACCGTCACCACCGGCAGCCTCGGCTCCAGCGCGTCGGGCTTCCTCGCCGACCTCAAGTCGGGCGGTGACGCCAACGTCAAGAACGGCGATCTGTCCCAGGCCCAGTCGGTCATCGACGACGCCATCAAGCAGGTCTCCAGCCTCCGCGGCCGACTCGGCGCGTTCCAGAAGAACGTCGTCGGCTCGACCATCAGCTCGCTGGGCATCGCCCTCGAGAACACCGCGGCGGCCGAGAGCCAGATCCGTGACACGGACTTCGCCGCCGAGACCGCGGCCCTGACCCGTGGCCAGATCCTGCAGCAGGCGGCCATCCAGTCGCTCTCGCTGGCCAACTCCGGCCCGCAGGCCGTCCTCTCGCTCCTCGGCTGATCCGAAGAGCAGGGACAACCCATGAAGTGAACGCCGGCGGCTCCCCTCGGGGGGCCGCCGGTTCTTCATGGTCCCGGTCGAGGATCGGGGGACCGGTCCGCGGCGGGGATCGACACCGAGAGCCGCCGGGGCTCGAACCCGATCCGGTGGGCGAGGAGCTCCAGGGTCACCGCCTCGTCGGGCACCGGGAACCCGTCGCCGCCCGGGCGCCAGGTCGAGTCGCCGCGAAGCCGCCACCCCAGCGACGCTCCGGGAGTCGAGCAGGTGATCGTGGCGGATCTCGTGCCGCCGCTGGTCCGAAGGGCGAGTTCGGGCACCGCGGTCCGGGGCTTCTCCGCACGTCCGTTCCAGAGACGGGTCCGCACCATCTCACCCTCGTCCTCGATGAGGCCGAGGTCCCCGGTCCGCTCCATCCAGGCGTCGAGGGCGGCCCGCATCGCGGCGATCCGATCGGCATGGGCCGGATCGTCGGCGAGGTTCACCACCTCGTGCGGATCGACCGCGGCGTCGTAGAACTCCTCGATCGGCTTGACGGGATCGACCAGCTGCCACTGGGCCTCGGTCGCGTCCCCGGAGGCCCGCAGGGCGTGGACGTCCGCCATCATCGGGATGTTCTCCGAATAGGCGACGTTGTAGAGGCGGGGGCGACCGGGCATCAGGTTCCGCACGTACCGGTACCGACCGTCGGTGACCGATCGCGTCCGGTCGCGGATCGCGTCCATGCGGTCGGCGTGGATGTAGGCCAGACCGTCGTCCTCCCGTTCGTGGATGCCTGCGAACGCGACCCCGTCCATCCAGTCCGGTGGCTCGACCCCGAGGATCGAGAGGGCGGTGGGAGCGAAGTCCTCGAAGCTCACCACCCGTTCCTCCACGCCGCCGGCCCTTCGCCCGGTGGGCCACCGGACGATCAGCGGCACGCGGGTGCCGGAGTCGTAGACGCATCGTTTGCCACGGGGAAGTCCCACGCCGTGGTCGCTGAACACCATGATCGCGGTGTCGTCGAGCCGGCCGGCCTTCTCCAGTTCGGCGAGCAGGGTGCCGACCTGCCGGTCCATCGCGGCGATGTTGTCGTAGGTCCGGGCGATGTCCGCCCGGGTCGCGGGGGTGTCGGGCAGGTAGGGGGGGACGATCACGTCGCCGGGATCGCACACCTTCCGGGGCGCCCGACGCGAGGCGAAGGTGCCGCTCTCGTGGGTCACGCCGAGATTGAACACCGCGAAGAACGGTCGATCGGGATCGGAAGCCTGACGCCAGTGGGCGCGACCGCCCGATCGGTCCCACGTCGTGCCCGGGGCCTGGAACTGGTAGTCGGTCTTCGAACGATTCGTGCAGAACACGCCGCGCTCCCGAAGCAGTTCGGGAAAGCAGCGGACCTCCGGCGGGGGGACCGCCTCGTAGTTCGGTATCCCCGCGTACGCCTCGGGGTCCCGGGCGAGGGCGGCCCCGCTGGGGTTGCCGGTCCGCATGTGCATCGAACCGATCCGGGGCGCCCAGCATCCGGTGATCAGCGTCGAACGACTCGGGGCGCAGACCGGCGTGGTCGCGAACGCGTTGACGTATCGCACGCCCTCCGAGGCGATTCGATCGAGGTTCGGGGTCGGCACCGTGTCGTCCCCGTAGCAGCCCAGCCAGGGACTCATGTCCTCGATCGAGATCCAGACCAGATTCCGCGGTCGGTCGTCGGGCGCCGGGTCGGGGGTGGAGGCCCCGCCGAGCATGACCACGAGCATGAGGGCCGGGAAGATCGTCTTCATGACCGGAGCATACGCCGGAGCGATGGAAATCCCGTTTTTGAATCGTCGGAGACGCCGCGAGGAGCGATCCTGATGGGAGATGTCCCTGGAATGCGGCACCATCTTCACGCGGGAGCAGGATCTGAGGGAGGGTCTCTTCGGAGGCGTGTTCCTCTTCATGCTCGAAGTGCTTCCCCTGCTCCATGAGCGGGGGATCCGGCCTCACTGGCGGATCGACACCGCCTGCTACGGCAACGTGGTGCCGGACGTGCTGGAGCCGGTCGATCCCGACGAGGCGGTGCTGCCCGAGATCCCCCTGACGTCGCTCCGCGACCTCGACCGTCGGGCGATGGGTGGCGACTTCGAGGGGATATCGAGACTGTGGTCCTCCTACTTCCGGCCCGCTCCCGCGGTTCTGGAGGAGGCCGACCGGGTCGATCCCGGTCTCGACCGGGCGCTCGGCATCCACTACCGCGGCCGGGACAAGCTCAAGGCGTCATGGGACACGAATCCCATCGATCGCGAGGACTTCGTGTCCATCGTGGTGGACCGCATCGCGGCCGACCCGGTCTTCGACCGGTGTCTGATCGCCGGTGACGATCAGGTGTTCATCGACCTCGCACGTCGGCGGATCGACCTGCCGGTGACCGTCCTCGATGCGGGAGAAGGGCACAAGTCCCCACGCTCGGCCGTTCGTTCCGGGGCTCGCGGGCTGATGGCGTTTCGAGATGCGATCCTGCTGTCCCGCTGCCGCTCCATCCTCCAGACCTCTTCGGCTCTGCCCTCGTTCGCCAGGGTCCTGCGTCCGGAGGTCGACTGTCGGCGCTGCGCAGCGTCGAAGTGGTTCGGTGAGATCCCGTACTTCCCGGTGGCCTACATCCCCCCGCACCAGCCGGAGGATCCTCGGCTCCGTTCCGTGGTGGAGAAGGCGATGCAGGACGACTGGTCGGTCGCGGCCGGCGTGGAATCGAGCGTCTGGGATTCCGCCCACCTCCCACGGTCCGCGATCGCCCGGCCCGTCGCGAGAAGGCACGGGTGGCGACGGTTTCTGACCCGCGGCCCGAGGTCTTCCTGATCCGGCGAGGTCGTGATCCCGGGGACGGGTGGAATCCAGCTGGTCGCAAAAGGACGACGACCCCGCCCGAAGGCGAGGTCGTCGTGATTTCCGATCGAGTCGGTCGCGGACGAGGTCCGCGTCGGCTCACTTGAGACCGACGGTGGCGCCGGCTTCCTCGAGAGCGGTCTTGAGGGCTTCGGCTTCCTCCTTGGAAGCCTTCTCCTTGACCGCCTTGGGAGCGCTGTCCACGATCTCCTTGGCCTCCTTGAGACCAAGGCCGGTGGCCTCGCGGACCGCCTTGATGACCTGGATCTTCTTGTCGCCGGCGGCTTCGAGGATGACGTCGAACTCGGTCTGCTCGGCGGCTTCGCCGGCGTCGTCACCACCACCACCACCGGCCATCATGACGGCGCCACCGGCGGCGGGCTCGATGCCGTAGGTGTCCTTCATGTAGTCGGCGAGGTCAACGGCCTCCTTGAGGGTCAGGCCGGCGATCTCGTCGCCCATCTTGGTGATCTTCTCGTCGAAGGTCTTGGTTTCGGTCTCTTCGGACATTGGAAACTCCGTTCCTCTTGTGGTGCCCCCCGAGAGGGACCGCACTCGCGGTCTTTAACCCTGGGGCCAGTCGGGGCGGCGGGAATGGGACTGAATGAATCTTGAAACGTGTGAACTCTGAACTGATCGAATCGAACGGGGATCGGCNGGGGCGGGTCGGCGGATCAGCCGACCTTGGCGANGGACTCGCCCGCTTCCAGCTTCTCCTGGATGGTCTTGACGACGCCGAGCAGCTTCGAGCCGGGGCTCTTGGCGCATCCGACGACGTTCTTGTGCGGGGAGAGCAGCAGGGTGACGACGGTCGCCTGCGCCTCTTCCCGGGTCGGGTACTTGGAGAGGGCTNTCACCCCCGCGGCACCCTCGAAGTAGACCCCGTCGAGCGATGCGGCCTGAAGCTGCATCTCCTCGACCTTCTTGGCCCAGTCGACGATCTCCCGGGCGACGTCGACGGCGCTCTCGGCACCATGGACGAAGGCGGAGGGGCCGACGAGGCTCGGGGACAGCGCCTCGAGGGGCGTGCCGGCGAAGGCCTTCTTGGCGAGGGTGTTCTTGAGGAGGGTGACGTGGATCGACTTCTTGCGAAGTTCGTTCCTCATCGAGTTGTTCTCGATCGCGTCCATGCCACGGATGTGCACGAGAACGCCACCGCTCACACCGTCGAATCGACGACGGTACTCCTCGATGATCATTTCCTTGACGGGCTTGCTCATGGAGAGGTCCTTCCGCGGATCAGACGGCGATCTGGACGCCGGGGGTCATGGTGCCTGAGATCACGATCTTCTTGACGTACTGGCCCTTGGCTGCGGCGGGCCTGATCCGCTCGACGGTCTCGATGAAGTGCTGGAGGTTCTCGGCGAGATCGCCNTCGGCGAAGCTCATCCGTCCGACCACCACGTGCAGGTTGCCGCCATCGTCGTTGCGGTACTCCTGCTTGCCGGCGGCGAACTCCGAGACGGCGTTGACCACGTCGGGGGTCACGGTTCCGGCCTTGGGACTGGGCATGAGACCCTTGGGTCCGAGGACCTTTCCGAGCTTGCCGACGAACCGCATCATGTCGGGGCTNGCGATCGCGACGTCGAACTCGGTCCAGCCGCCCGCGACCTTGTCGACCAGCTCCTCGCCACCGGCCTCGACCGCACCGGCCTCGGAGGCCTTCGCCGCGAGATCGGAGTTGCAGAAGGCGATGACCCGGGAGGACCGACCGATGCCCTTGGGNATCGAGATCGAACCTCGAAGGGCCTGGTCGGCCTGCTTGGGGTCGATGCCGAGGTTCACGACCGCGTTCACGGTCTGGTCGAACTTCGGGGCCTTGAAGGACTTCAGGATTTTGACCGCCTCATCGACCGACACGGGGCCGTCGGGAAGCATGTCGAGGTTCGCCTGGTGACGCTTGTTGAACTTCGGCATGATCAGAGAACCCCTTCCTCGACCTCGACGCCCATCGACCGGGCGGTGCCGGCGATGACCCGCATCGCGGTCTCGATGCTGCCTGAGTTGAGGTCCGCCATCTTCTCCTCGGCGATCGCTCGGAGCTGATCACCGGTGAGCTTGCCGACCTTCTTGACGTTCGGTTCACCCGAGCCGCTTTCGATCTTGAGCGCGTCCTTGATCAGGACCGAGGCGGGGGACGCCTTGATCTCGAACTCGAAGGAGCGATCCTCGAACACGGTGATGACGCAGCCGACGATCTTGCCGTTGGCGTCCTTGGTGCGTTCGTTGAATGCGGTGATGAACTGTCCGGGGTTGACGCCGTTGGCGCCGAGGGCCGGACCGATCGGGGGCGCCGGCGTAGCCTTGCCGCCGGGCGCCATGATCTTGAATACCTTGGTGACCTGTTTGGCCATGGTTTCCTACCTCCCACCGGGTCCCATCACCTCTTCGGAGGCTCCGGAGGTGTCGTCCGACCAAGGTGGACGACACGACCCAGTAGTTCGTGCGGTCTGAGTTGAGCCACGCAGTCTAGCGGACCCGCNGGCGGATGCCAAGCCACGAAAAAGCGGATTCCCGTCCCGGAAGACGAGAATCCGCNGGCACGGACCNGGACTCGATCAGGGGGCNGGAGGGGCCCAGGCGAGCAGAAGCAACCCGAAGTCCTCCCCATCGGTGTCGCCGTCGCCGTTGAGATCGCTCGGGCCGGGCTGGCCCCACCCGAGGATCAGGAGACCGAGATCCGCGCCGTCGACGTATCCGTCGCCGTCGAGATCCGCAGGACTGGTGAGCGAGCCCCCGTGGGTCCACATCGAGTCGGGGATCACGCCGTAGCTGGTGCCGGGGCCGCCGAGGCGGACGATGCAGCCGGCCCCGCCGCCGTTCTCGAAGAACGCGATTCTTACAGGGTGCTTTCCGGCGACCAGGCTGATGGATCCCGTCCGCTCCACCATGCCGTGAAGTCCGTCGTTGTCGACCACGATCTCGTCGCCGATCCACANNCGGCTTCCGTCGTCGCTCTCCGTTCCGAAGGTCCACGANCCGCTCTCGGGNACCTCGATCCAGCCCTCCCAGAGGACCCCGACCTCGTCGGCGCGTCCGGTGTCGGCGAACTCCCCGCCGGTCGAAGGAGCGTCGATCCGCGACCAGACGCTCTCGGCGTACGGCTCGAGCAGATCGAAGTCGGGAAGGACGCCGGGGGCGCTCAAGGCGTAGTAGCGGCCGAGGATGCCGGGAAGATCGCCGATCACCACGACCGGGGGTCGAGGATTGTCGATGCGGACGTCCACGATCGCGAAGTCCACCGTCACACCGTCGCCGTCGACCACGGAGTACTCGAACGAGTCGGCCACCTCGGTGGTGGCGGGGGCGGTGTATCGCAGGGCCGGTCGGCCGAAGATGCCGCCGTCCTCGACGAGTTCCACGANTCCCCCCAGCACGCTCGCGTCCTCGAAGCCGCCGAGGGTGACTTCCCCGCAGTCGAGGCCGGCGTCGTTGGCGAGCACGTCCAGAAGCACGGAATCCTCGGAGGAGAGCTTGACCTGATCGTCCCGGGCGATGGTGTCGGGGGTCACGGTGTAGTCACAGCTGATGCTCGCCAGGGTGTTCGCGACGTTGATGATGTTCTCGGGGCAGAACTCCATGCGGACGTTCGCGAGGCCGCCGCTGCACAGGTGGCAGTAGCTCATGATCGTGCCGTTGGGNGTGACCGTGCAGTCGCCTCCCGCGCAGTTGTCGACCCCGATGTCGTGGGTGTGCGGGCAGCCGACGTTGTGGCCCAGTTCGTGGGCGAAGACCATCAGGTCCCAGTTCTGACTGCTGTTGTTCTCCACGGGGTAGGGGAACGAACCGTTCAGATTCGCGCTGAGTCCGTATCCGTAGTCGCCGCAGAGCCCGGGCAGCCAGGCCACTCCGCCACCCAGTCCTCGTCCGCTCAGGAAGTGGGCGAGATCACGCTGGACCCAGGCCATCTCGGCCCGCCAGAGATCGCGGAAGGCGTAGAGCTCGTCGGCGGTGCCCCCGGCGTTCCACGGGTCCTCGCCGATCCAGAGTCGGATGTAGCTCGCCTGCAGTCGGATCCCGTGATCCCGGGTGTAGATGCTCGAGGTCGCGGCCATCAGCGTGCCGAGATAGCCGAGCGTCGCCTCGGTGTCTCCGCCGAAGAGGCCGACCAGTTCCTGGTCGCTGTCGATGGCGAGGNTGATCAGTTCGCATCCACCGCCGACGCTGGAGACGCTNCTNCGGGCCTCGTTCCCGCGGTCCGGGCGNCGGGGACCCACGAGGTCCGCGGCGTCGGCGTGAGGCACGGGGGGGAGGAGATCGGNGCCGCAGAAGTTCGCGGCGAGTTCCGGGTCGATCGGGGGGAGGGCGTCGAGCCGGTGGATCTTCACCGGGCCGTCCCCGATCCCGTCGGACACGCCGAAGGCGATCCCACCGTGTCGGATCCATCCCTCGACTCCCGCGGGGCCGAAGGAGAGGAACGCATCATCGTCGGGGTGACCCGCCACGGTCCCGGCGAGGGACAGGATCTCCGGTCGGGGGAGGGTCCTCTCGCGACCGCGTTCATCCACCACCACGAAGATCGCGTCGGAGGTGAAGGGATCGATGGGCTCCAGCACGAGATCGATCGTTCCCCCGCCGGGCAGTGCGATGCCGGCGAGGTTCACGAGGCCGCGTTCGTCGGCCATGCGTCGAGCCTGATCAACGAGCACGGGATCGATGAACGCCTCGTGCACGGTGTCGGTCGAACGCTCGGACATCACGCGAAGAGGACTCGCCACCAGATCCGCGATCGGGGTCGGAGTCGAGGATCCGTTCTTTCGCTCCCGGGCGTCCGGCCGAGCGAGGTCATCGGCGACGGCCGAAGGGAGCGGAGTCGCGGTCGCGATCATCACCGCTGCGGCGGTCAACGCTCCGGTTCGAAGAGTTCTCGTGTCCTTCAGCATGCTCGATCGGCTCCGGTGTCTTTTCTGGTGGCTCCCGACCAGCGGAGGTCGAGGTCCGTGTTGTTGGATCCCCGGTCGGAACGGTTGTTCCGGAATACGTCGATGATCGACCTCGTTTCGGGGGGCACCCGTCCCCGCAGCCCGGAAACCGGCTCTGAACCCCCTTTCCGGGGATGGCTGGAAAGGCGGCGTCGCCCGGGGACCCCTCGATCCGGTTCAGGGGCCGGCCGACCATGCGGCCAGAAGCAGGCCGAGGTCCGATCCGTCGGTCGTGCCGTCTCCGTCCAGATCGCTCGGACCGGGTTCTCCCCAGCCGACGAGCAGCAGCCCCAGGTCGGCACCGTTCACGACTCCATCCCCGTTGAGATCCGGTGTGGGTTCGGTCGACTCGCCGTGAGACCACATCGATGCGGGAACGACGTCGAAGTCCATGCCCGGTCCGCCGGCCCGGACGATGCATCCCGCGCCGCCGCCGCGTTCGAAGAACTCGACGCGGATCCGGTGCCGTCCTGCGCCCAGGCCGATGGTCCCGCTCCGCGACTGCATGCCGTGAAGGCCGTCGTTGTCGACCACCATCTCGTCGCCGATGTACAGCCGGCTGCCGTCGTCGCTCTCGGTGCCGAGCGTCCAGTAGCCGCTCTCCGGGATGTCGATCCATCCGTTCCACACCACGCCGAAATCGTCGGAGCGTCCGGTCTCGGCGAACTCGCCCCCGGTCGAGGGGAAGTCGATCCGTTCGTGCACCGCGCCGCCGTACGGCTCGAGGGTGGAGAAGTCGGGCAGGACGGAGGGGGTGTCGAGGACGTAGAAGTCCGATTCGATGCCCGGAGTGGTTCCAGTCGGATTCTCGGGATCGCGGAAGTCCGAGTCGAGGACCGTGACCGTGACCATGCCGTCGAGGAAATCGGAGTCGAACCGCACCCGGTAGGAGAAGCTGTCGGTGCCGATGAAGCCCGCGGGCGGGGTGTAGAGGATCGCATCGCGACCGTTGACCACCCAGTCCGGGAGTCGGGTGAGGGTGCCCCCGGCGAGGCTCGTCTCGTCGAAGGAGAGCACGTTCGAACCGCCGCAATCGATTCCGACGTCGTTCGCCGCGGCATCGATGGCCACCGACATCCCCTCGTAGGTCGTGGCGGCATCCGCCATCACGCGATTGGCCTCGGTGACCTCGTAGTTGCAGCTCACCATCTCGAAAGTCGAGTTGATGTTCACGATGTTCTCGGGACAGAACTCCATCCGCATGTTCGCGAGCCCGCCGTCACAGAGGTGGCAGTAGCTCATGATGGTCCCGTTCGGGGTCACCGAGCAGTCGCCGCCGGCGCAGTCGTCGACCCCGATCGAATGGGTGTGCGGGGCGCCGCAGTTGTGGCCGATCTCGTGGCTCACCACCATGAGGTCCCAGTTCGCACCGCTGTTGTTGGTCACGGGATAGGGGAAGGACCCGTTCAGGTTGGCGCTCAGGCCGTAGGCGTAGGAGCCGCAGACTCCCGGAAGCCAGGCCACGCCGCCGCCGAGACCCCGGCCGCTGAGGAAGTGGGCGAGGTCCCTCGGAACCGCCGCCTCGTTGGCCTGCCAGTAGTTCCGGAACTCCGTGAGCTGGTTCGAGGTGTTGCCCGCCTCCCAGGGATCGCTGCCCAGCCAGAGGCGGATCCAGTGCGGCACGATCACGATCTTCACGTCCCGCGTGTAGATGAAGCTCATGGCCGCGCAGAGCGTGGAGATGTAGCTCGTCGCGTTGTCCACGTCACCGCCGAAGAGTCCGAGGAACTCGGTGTCGGTGTCGAAGGCGACCCGGAGTCGCAGGCACGGACGTTCGTCGAGTCCGGCGACCCCGTCGGTCTCCGGGATCACGTCACCGGCCCTCACCGGGCGGACGAGGGGCTGGGGACCGTCGAGCAGTCCGTCGGTGCCGCAGAAGTCGTCCAGAAGGTCGGGATCGAGCGGTGGAAGACTGTCCATCCGGACGATCATCGGGACCTGGTTGCGCGGACCGTCGGAGAGACTGAACACCACGCCGTCGTGACGGATCCAGCCTTCGATGCCCACCGGGCCGAAGGCGATGAACGCCTCTCCATCCGGGTCGTCGAGGACGCTTCCACCCAGGGAGATCGTCTCGTCACGGGCGATGGTCCGCGAGGAGCGGAGGCGGCCGTTCGCGGTCATGCGGACCAGCTCCGTCCCGGTGATGCCGGTGGGGATCGCCTGAAGATCCAGGTCCACCCGGGCGCCGCCGGGCAGGAGGACGTCGCCGAGCAGCACCCGGCTCGCGGTCCGCGCGGACTCCCGCACCCGGTCCATGAGGACCTCGTCGATCTCCATCACGAAGCGATCGGGATCGTTCGATCCCTCCACGGCGCGCCAGGGCCCCGGGATCCAGTTGCCGGGGATGTCGTCTCCGGGCGCGGATGCGGAGGCCAGTCCGACCACGAGCGAGGAGGCGATCATGGCGAGGAGTCGACGATGGATCATGGTGGTCTGATCTTCCGGGAAGGATGTCGAGGAGGTCCGGATCCCGAGGGACCCGCCTTGATGGATGAAATCACGCTACCGCTGCGAGGGAGGGCAGCCTAGCGAAATCGTCCTCCCGCCCGGGGGGGGGACCTCGATGACGGTCAACGCCGAATACGGCGTCCGGATATCCGTCCGCTCATCCCTCGAGGGCTAGCCGGGTCATCAGCCTGATCCCGGTCTCGATGGTCCCGTCGTTGAAGTCGTACTTCGGTGAATGAAGGGGAGGCATCGGATCGGCGTCCTCCGCCTGCTGGCCGAGGAGGAAGAAGCAGGCGGGGATCCGTTCGCCGTAGAAGGCGAAATCCTCGCCGCCCATGACGGGGCGTTCCACCGGGAACCAGTTTCCGTCCCCGATCTCCTCGCGGGCGATGCGTTCGAAGATCCCGGTCGCGCCGGGTTCGTTGACCGTCACCGGGTAGCCGCGCTGGTAGTTCGCGACCGCCTTGCAACCGTGCGCCGCGGCGATGCCGGTGGCGATCTCGTCGATCCTGGTCTCGAGAAGATCGCGGACCTCCGGTTGAAGACTTCGGGCCGTGCCGCCGAGTCTCGCGGTCCGGGGGATGACGTTGAACGCGGTTCCGCCTTCGATCATGGTCACGGTGACGACCGCGGCATCGAGGGGATCGCAGTTGCGGGACACGATCGTCTGAAGTGCGGTGGTGATCGCGGCCGCGGCGATCACCGGATCCCGCGAGCCCTGCGGCCACGCCGCATGACTTCCCACTCCCTCGATCTCGATCTCGAAGCGGTCGCTGGCCGCCAGCAGCGGACCGGGTCGGGTGCCGGCCGAACCCGCCGGGGCGTGGGGCCATCCGTGCAGACCGTAGATGCGTTCGATGCGATCGGGGGCGACGGTTCCGTCGAGGACGCCGTCCTCCACCATGCGGGCGCCGCCGCCTCCGCCCTCCTCGGCGGGCTGGAAGATCATCACCACGGGGCGGGGAAGGCCCCGATCGGCCGAGATCCTCGCGAGGTTGCCGGCGGTGCCGAGGAGGATCGCGGTGTGACCGTCGTGTCCGCAGGCGTGCATCCTTCCCGGAATGGTCGACGCCCAGGGAGCGTTCGTCTCCTCGGTGATCGGCAGGGCGTCGATGTCCGCCCTCAGTCCGATGGCGTCTTGATCACCGTCGCCGGGCAGCCATGCGAGCACCCCGGTGCCCCCGGCCAGTCCGGTCGCGTGCTCGATGCCGAGCGCCTCGAGTTCGGAGGCGATCACGCCGCTGGTGCGGTGCTCTTCGTACCCGATCTCGGGATGGGCATGGAGGTCCCGGCGCAGTTCGGTGGCTCGACGGATCAGATCGGCGGGGATGTCCATGGACTATTTCCGCAGGGGTTGAAGCCCGACCGACTCGCGACCCTTGTTGAGCATCGCGAAGGCCGGGGGATGGTGACGAACCAGTCTCGAGAGCTGGCTCATGGTGACGCCGAGGATGCGGGCGGCGCCGGCGACGTCCCATCGTCGGGCGACGATGACGTCGAGGGCTTCCGCGAGCAGGGCGGGGTAGTCGGGATGCCTGGGGTTGACCGGAAGCCGGGTCCCCTGGCGTCGCCGGCACCAGAGCTCGCTCGGACGATGTCCGTCGCGGCTGGCGGCGGTGCGGGCCTTGAGCGCGAGTCGAAGGCGGAGTCGGCCGATCGCGACATGTCGGTTGACCTGTTGCTGCCGACGCTCGGTGGCCTTGGACTCCAGTCCCGTCGGAAGGTGGACGATGCGGGCCCCGGTCTCCACCTTGTTCCTGTTCTGACCACCTGGACCGCTTCCTCGACCGAACTGGAAGTCGCACTGCTTCAACAGCTTCTCCGGATCCAGGGTGGCCGGATGCGGAGGCTCGACGAGGATGGAGTCGGGATCGACGTGGGGTGGGCGGTAGGACACGTTCAGGAAGCCGGGGGTTGTTGAGTGACTCGATCATCGCGAGTCGTGGCCGCCGGGGCCAGGTCGAGATCGTCGGATCCGCCCTCGGCGAGCCTCAGTCCACCGAGGGCCGCGATCATCGCACCATTGTCCTGGCTCCAGGCGGTGCCGGGCAGGTGGAGGGCCAGTCCCGCCCTGCGGCATTCCTCCTCGAGCATGGCTCGAACCGATCGATTGGCGATCACGCCGCCTCCGACCAGCAGGGCGCGGGTGTCGGGGTGGGCGGCGATCGCCTTGCGGAGGTTCCGGCGGACCGCGGCGATCGCCGCGGACTGGAAGGATGCGGCGACATCCGCAGGGGCCGCCCCGGGGTGTGCATCCTCCCGGCCCGGGATCCCGTGGATGGTGTAGCGGACCGAGGTCTTGAGCCCGCTGTACGAGAAGTCCAGTCGGTGTCGCCCGAGGTTGGCGATCGGAAACCCGAACGCCTCGGCATCGCCCTCCGCGGCCAGCCGTTCGACGGCGGGACCACCGGGGTGTCCGAGTCCCAGCATGCTGGCGACCTTGTCGAACGCCTCGCCGATCGCATCGTCGATGGTGCGTCCGAGGAGGATCGGTCGGGTGAGGGTCTCGATCCGGTAGAGGCTGGTGTGTCCGCCGCTCAGCACGAGCCCCAGCGCGGGAAGGGAGGGGGTCTCGGCGTCCGTCGATGATTCGGACCGCATGAGTCCGGAGACCAGGTGGGCGTGGACGTGGTCGACGCCGAGGAAGGGGACGCCGAGTCCGAGGGCGAGGGCCTTGGCGGCGCTGGTGCCGACCAGGAGCGCTCCGATCAGACCCGGGCGGTGACCCACCGCGACCGCATCGACGTCCTCGAGCTTCACGTCCGCTTCGGCCAGCGCCGCGCGGATCACCGGCAGGATCCGTTCGAGATGGGCTCGGCTCGCGATCTCCGGGACCACGCCCCCGTACTCCTCGTGGAGCTCGTGCTGGGTCGCGACGGCGGCCCCGAGGACCTGCATCCCGGCGACGACCGCGGCCGCGGTCTCGTCGCAACTCGACTCGATGCCGAGGACGAGCGGCTGATCCGAGGCCGGCACGCTCACGGTTCGCTTCCGGTCTCCGCCTCGGCGTCGGATTCAGGCGTCTCACCCGTCTCGAGGTCCCGGATCTTCCGCTCCACCGTGGCAAGCTCCTCGGCGAGTCGATCGCGGTAGTCGCGCTGCGCCTTCAACTCGCCCTCGCGGATGATGTCGATCGAGGGATCCCCGCCGACCCGCGGCCACTCTTCGCCGTCGAGCCGGGTCCTGAGCGCGGTGAGCGCCGCGGCGAGCTGCGGATCCTCCAGGGCGTCGCGGATCCAGGCCGCGTCGTCGAAGCGGGGTTCCTCTCCGGCGTCCTCCCCGGTCCCGCCGATAGGTTCGAACATCCTCCGCTTCTCGACGAGCTTCGTGTAATCGGCGGGATCGAGGTCGATGAGGAAGCCCGGGTCCGGATCGACTCCCCAGACCTCGGCTTCGGAATGTCGATCGAGATTGCGTCCGTCCGGCAGGTAGTAGCGGGCGGTGGTCATCTTGAGGATTCCGTGGTCGTCCGGGAGCATCCGGACCTCCTGCACGGATCCCTTTCCGAAGGTCCGCTCGCCGAGCACCTTCGCCCGTCCCATCGACTGGAGGGCGCCGGAAACGATCTCGCTGGCGGACGCCGAACCGTCGTTGACCAGCACCACCATGGGCCAGTCCCTGTCGTCGGTGTCATCGTCCGCGGTCCAGCTCCGTCCTCCGCCGTCGCGATCCCTGACCGAGACGATGACTCCCCGGTCGAGGAAGAGATCGGCGACGTCGATGGCCCCGTCGAGGGTGCCTCCACCGTTGAAGCGGAGGTCGAGCACGAGGCCGCGGGTGCCGGCGGCCTCGAGCTCCGCAAGGGTCTCCCGCATCTCGTCGATGGATCGCTCGGTGAACTGGGTGAGCCGGATGTAGGCGATGCCCTCGTCGGAATCCAGCATGTGATCCCAGCCGGAACCGCTTCGACGCATGCCGCGGACCGACCGCGTCTCGATGCGACGCCGGATGATGGTCAGGGTCTCGACCTCCCCGTCAGTGTGGCGGACCACGACCTCGACCGGATCGCCCTCCTCGCCCATGAGCAGCTCGATGCATTCATCGGTGCCGAGTCCGAGGGTGTCGGTGCCGTCGATGGAGAGCACCACGTCCCCGGCCCGGACTCCGGCCTCGAGGGCGGGGGATTCGGCCAGCGGGGAGACGATCCGGAGGCGATCGTGCTCCAGATCGATCTCGGCCCCGATCCCGACGTAGGAGCCCCGCATCTGCTTGTTGAAGTCGCCCTCCATCCGGGGCGGGATCCAGACTGTGTAGGGATCGTCGAGGGTCTCGAGCATCGCGTTGATCGCGGCTTCCTGCATGAGCTTCTGGTCCGGATCCCCGACGTGATCCTCGAGAACCATCGCCCGGACGTCGATCAGGGGATCGAACCAGGAGAGGTCGTCCGTCCGACCCGCCCCGACCGTGACCATGATCTGCACGGCGAGGAGGAGACAGAGGAGGGGGACCGGCCAGTTGCCCAGCCGAGTCGTCTTCGAGGTCTTTCGCGGATCCACCATGCTCACTCCATGCGGAGGTCGGGGCCTCCAGGTTGCAGACGATGATACGAGCCCGGACTGCCCGGGGTCAGCGGTCCGGTTGGTACGATCGCTGCGAGGGATTCGTCTGCCCTCCGGGCCCCGATTCGGGGTCGTTCTCCCACCCGGGTTCGATCGAGGACATCCAGCCATCGCCATGAAGGACGATCGTCGCGAGGGAATCGACATCCACGAGGAGGGCGCCATCCTCGTCGCGGTGCTGCTGCCCGATCGCATTCAGGAGGAGGACCCCCTCCGGGAGCTGTCCTCGCTGGCCGAGGCCGCCGGGGTCCGGATCGTCGGGCGACTCATGCAGCAGCGTGATCATCCCCGGGCCCGGACCTATCTGGGCAAGGGCAAGGTCGACGAGCTGGCGAACATGGTCAAGGCCCTCTCGGCCAGGGTCGTGATCTTCGACAACGATCTGTCGCCGATGCAGATCAAGTCGCTCGAGGAGGATCTCTCCTGCAAGGTGCTCGACCGGAGCGAACTCATCCTCGACATCTTCGCGACCCGGGCCGCGACCCGTGAGGCCCGACTCCAGGTCGAGATCGCGCAGCTCGAGTACACGGCGCCGAGACTTCGATCGATGTGGAGCCACCTCGGACAGGTCACGGGTGGAGCTCCGATGGGCGTGGGGACCCGCGGGCCCGGCGAGCAGCAGCTCGAGATCGACCGAAGGCTCGTGCAGCGCCGACTCGTCCAGCTCAAACGGAATCTCGCCGAGGTCCAGGCCCGACGCACCCGCGAGGTGTCGGGTCGTCGCGACGACCACTTCACGGTCGGTCTCGTCGGCTACACCAACGCCGGCAAGAGCACGCTCTTCAACCATCTGACCGACGGCGACGCCTTCGAGGCGGACATGCTCTTCGCGACGCTCGGCACCCGGGTCGGAGCCTGGAATCTCGGCGGCGGGAACTCGGTGCTTCTCTCGGACACCGTCGGATTCATCCGCGACCTGCCTCACCATCTCGTGGCCAGCTTCCGGGCGACGCTCGAGGAGACGATCTACGCCCACGTGCTTCTCATCGTGCTCGACGTCTCNGATCCCGCGGCGGCGCTGCAGTTCGACACCGTCTCCCGGGTCCTCGACGAGATCGGGGCGACCGGGCAGCCTCGACTGCTGGTGCTCAACAAGGTCGACCGGCTCCGGGAGNCGGTGACCACGGGGATGACGCCCTCGGGGATCCTCGAGGCCTGGGTGGAGTCGAACCCGGATGCGATCGTGGTCAGCGCCCGTGACGGTGAAGGGACCCCCGATCTCGCCGAGGCGGTGCTGCATCACCTTCGAGGCGAGACGAGGGNGGTCGTGCTTTCCGCTCCATTGTCGGAGGCCCGACTGATCGACGTGGTGGAGAAGCGAACCGAGGTCCTCGACCGCGACTACGACACCCCGGGCCGGGTCCTCCTGAGGATCAGGATCGGTCGGCGTCAGGTCGAGATGCTGCTGGCGGGGGGGGCGAGCTTCGAGATCGACGGTCTGCCCGGGGTCGAGGCCCTCGCGAAGCTCTGGCCCGAGTCCCGGCCTCCCGCGCCTCCGCGGATCCCGCCGCATCTCTCCCTGCACCCTCGCTGATCAGGAGCGATCGCCCTCGCGGTCGGGAACCTTCATCGCCCGGCGCACCGCTTCGACGACCCTGGGGTCCACCGCAGGATCCTCGCGGAACCAGACCCTGCCGGGATCTCCGTTCATGGGAGCCCATCCCACGATCCGGGATCGTTCGTAGTGCCTTCCGGTCCAGAGTCCCTGATCGTCCCGTCCGTGTGCGACCCGCTGTCCGACTCTGGGGAGACGGTCCCACCGTTCGACGTGGCCACCGAGGGTTGCCCGATCGACGATGTCCGATGCGGAGGCCTCGACGCCCGCCAGCACGATGACGTTCTCCAGCGCCGGTGCGAACTGGCGATAGGCGCGACGGAGCAGGCGACCGGCGCGATCGACCAGTCGATCGCGGACGACCGCGTCTCCACGGGGCACGAGCTCGACGGTTCCGACCTCGGACGACCCCTCCGCCGGGGGGCGGGGGGAGAGCACGTCGAGAAAGCCTCTGATGCCTCCCCGTTCATCCCGGATCACGTGACCGTCGCCCATCCGTGCGGCAAGAAGGAACCCCCTCAGTTCATCGATCACCGAGGGCTCGGGTTCGCGCTCGTCCCGCCAGTCCACTCCGACCCGGTAGGGGCGCGGCACCTCCTCCAGCGCCTCCTTCAGGATGGTCGGAACCCGGCCGGTGTTCTCCGGTCCGATGGACGAGGGGAGTCGTTTGACGTGGACCGCGAACACCAGGTCCGACAGGGTGGCTTCGATGTCGATCGAACGACCGGACCTCGAGACCTCGAGCCGGATGGACGCCCCGATGTCCAGGAACCGGTGCAGGACCTCGATCTCCGCCCGGACCGCATGGCGTCTGGCCGGACGGTTGGCGGTGTCGAGGCGATGTTCGATCTCCCGCCGGTCACCGGCCGAGAGACGGCCCTCGATGACCGCCTCGAGCAGACGATCCCGCCAGGCGACGTCGTCTGAATCACGATCCCGGGGCCGGGGCTCGTCGGGTTGTCCGGGAGGAGTCATGTCGGCGGATTGTGGCAGCCCGGTCCGGGAAGTGGCAACACCCCGCGTGATTCGAGGTCCGGATGGCTCCTTTGGCGGATCCTGCCCGGTCGGTGCGAAGTTCACGGTCGGTTCGCTCGATGCCGGAGGTGGAGAGTGATCGATGCGGTGCTTCGAAGGGTTCGAACCATCGGCTTCGACATGGGGAGGGGATGATCCGATGCGAATCGGCGAACTACTGATGCGTCAGGGTGTCCTGACCGAGTCCGAGGTCCGGGAAGTGCTCAGGGAGCAGGCTCGCAGGACCGAGCCCTTCGGAGCGATCTGCGAGCGGCTCTTCGGAGTCCGGCCCGAGGTGGTCGAGGACGCCTGGGTGGAGCAGTACACCGAACTGACCGGAGATCTGGTGCCGGACTTCGGGGCCGTGGACCCTTCGGTCCGGGACATCGTGACCCGGCGGCAGGCCTGGCAGTTCCGGATCGTGCCGGTTCGATGGGACGACGGCGCCCTGNTGCTCGCCACGACCCGGGAGCATCTGCAGAAGGCGCTCCGCTTCGCCACCAACGGCATTCCGTTCCCGGTCTACTTCGTGGTCGCGGACACCGAAGCCCTCACCGAGGGGCTGGAGCGGCACTATCCGATGGGTGGTCTCGGTCGAAGGGTCGTCGAGGGCGAACTCGAGCAGATCGCCACGAACCTGGCGTCACGTGGAGGCAGTGCGGCCTGAACCCGGGCCCGCACCGCCGTTCCGAATCGGTCGCGGAACGAACACCGCCGCGATTCCCTTCNGGGAACCGCGGCGGTGTTCTTCAATGGCGACTCCCGGACTTGAACCGGGGACACCGGCATTTTCAATGCCGTGCTCTACCAACTGAGCTAAGCCGCCTTCTCGTTCGGCAGGTCTCTGGAACGCGGATTGACAGACTAACCCGTGCCGGTGGTCTGTCAAGCCGGTGGGTCGGACCGCTCCATGCGGTGCTCAATCCGCGAGTCGGAGTCGACGACTGGTGGGCGTCCGACTCTCGATCCGTCCGGTCGCGACCACCAGGCCNTCACGGATGAGATCCTGGAGCATCGCGAAGAGCGGGCCGCCGAGGTACGACCTGAGGGGATGGAGTCCCGCATAGTCCTGCAGGCAGGGAGTGCCGTCGTCATCGGCGGGATCGTCGATGCCGAGGCCGATGACGATCCCGGTCTCCATGGCTTCATGCCGGCTTCGGGTGCGGTCGCGGACGGCACGAAGGAACCTCGAGGCGTGGAGAAGGGCGTCGGTCTCGTCGACGCGGAGTTCGCACATCCTGGCCAGCAGCGGGACGATNTCGTTCTCGAGCTGGGACCACGCCCCGGCNCCGCCGTTCGTGCAGGCGATCGCGAGCATGACGTCCTCGAGATTCTCCGCGATCCGACCGATNGCGGCGAGGCGCAGCTCCTCGGTCGGAAGGGAGTCGGGATCGAAGGCGTCCTCCACGTGATCGAGCACGTCGGCGAAGGGGATCGCCATGCGCCATCGACCATCCGCCGGGCCCTCGCTTCCGAGAGAGAACCACGCTCGGTGAAGGAGATCGACCGCCTGCGGACCGAGTCCGCCGGCATCCTCCTCGACGATCGTGTGCTTGATCAGCGACTCGGACTCTTCAAGCGCGAAGTCGCTGAGGACGGGTTCGACCTGATCTGGCGAATCGACTGCTTGCATCCGTACCGCCTCCAGCGGACGTCGTCACGGAATGTCGTGACGAGATGGAAGTCGAACCTTCGGCATCCATGCACGATCGTGAACGCTCCCGCGTTCACAGGGTCGACGTGCACATCCTACGTCAACGAGGGGCGGCGTCAACGTGGTGGGGACGAGTCGTCGAGTTCGTCGGTCGTGTCTGGTCCGGGAACGAGCCGGTCGTCACGGTCCACCTCGACCTCGCCCAGGAGGTGCTTGCGGCGATCCCGCAGGGCCGGGAACCTTTCGCGCCAGGAGTCGAGCGTGGCTCGATCGATCTCCGCCTCCAGCAGCATGGGTTCCTCTCCGGCCTCGGCCAGGATCCGTCCCTCGGGGTCCACGATCAGCGAACCACCGCCGTAGTCGAAGGTTGGATCGCTTCCGGTGCGGTTGACCGCGATGACGAAGGCCTGATTCTCGATCGCTCTGGCGACCACGAGAGCTCGCCAGTGGGCGGCCCGTTGCCGAGGCCAGTTGGCTCCGATCGAGAGGATCTCGGCGCCCGCCGCCACCGAGAGGCGGTGGAGTTCCGGGAACCTGAGGTCGTAGCAGATGGAGGGAGCGACCTTGAAGTTGCCCACCGGTTCGATGACGATCCGGTTCCCGGCCACGTAGTGCTCGGGTTCCTCGGTGAAGCCGAAGGGATGGACCTTCTCGTAGACCGGGCTGCGGGAACCGTCCGGATGCACGATGAGGGAGGCATTGGCGGCCCCCGGGGGTCTCGATACCCGGGTCGCGAAGCCGACCTGGAGGTGCACCCCGAGATCGGTCGCCAGGCGGGAGGCCCATGACACACAGTCGTTTCGGGTGGCGACCTCGGCGTCGAGGCACCAGCCGGTGTCGCACATCTCAGGAAGCACGATGAAGGATCCCTCGGGGGGGGAGGCTCGATCCAGAGCNTCCTCGACGATCGCATGTGAGGCGGGTGGATCGAGCCAGGCCGGGGGGTACTGGAGGGCCATCACCTTCATGGCTCGGACGTTACATCCACGGCCGGGGAGAAGGCTCCCCGGGTGGCGGATGGGTGGTGATGAACGAAGGGGGGGTGGGAAGGGCGACTGACGGGATTCGAACCCGCGACATCCTGGACCACAACCAGGTGCTCTACCCCTGAGCTACAGCCGCCGACTGAGATCGCGAAGCCTAGCGTCGGCCCCGCCGGGGCTCAACCCGCCCCGCTGGGCGGCCGGGGTTCCGGCCGCTGGTTCGGCAGACCGGCGGCAGGCAAAATCACGACGATTCAAGGGGCATTCTCGGGTTCGACCGATGAAGGGACTGATATTATTCACGATTCGCCTGTTTCTCCGCAGCGAGGCTGTTTCACAAGATGACCACCACCGCAGATCGTGTCGCCGATTTCGGCACTGCCACCCTTCATCGCAACCTCCCGGCCGCCGAGCTGGTCGAGCATGCCGTCCGGCGAGGCGAGGGCGTGCTCGCCGCCAACGGGGCCCTGGCCTGCGACACCGGAGCCCGGACCGGCCGGAGTCCCGGCGACAAGTTCCTCGAGGACACCCCGGCCATCCACGACTCGATCGACTGGGGCAAGGTCAACCAGCCGATCTCTCCTGAGAACTTCGCCGCCCTCGAGGCGCTCGCCATCGAGCATCTCAGGGGATGCGACGAGCTCTTCCGCTTCGACGGCCATGCCGGTGCCGACCCCAAGTATCGACTCGACGTCTCGGTCGTGACCGAGGAGGCCTGGCATTCGCTTTTCGCCGCCACGCTCTTCATCAACGCAGACGAGGATGCACGGGCCGACTTCGAGCCCGACTGGGTCATCTACAACGCGTGCAACCTGAAGCTCGATGATCCCGAGCGGTACGGGGTGAAGAACGGCCTTGCCGTGATCCAGAGTCTCGAGCAGCGCAAGGTGATCATCATCGGAACCCGTTACGCGGGCGAGATGAAGAAGTCCATCTTCTACGCGATGAACTACGACCTGCCGGACATGGACGTCTTCCCCATGCACTGTTCGGCGAACGTGGATCGAAACGACCCGGACAACGTCGCGGTGTTCTTCGGNCTCTCCGGCACCGGAAAGACCACGCTCTCCGCGGATCCGAACCGGGATCTGGTCGGAGACGACGAGCACGGCTGGTCCAACGACGGNGTCTTCAACGTCGAGGGCGGCTGCTACGCCAAGTGCATCAAGCTCTCGAAGGAGGGCGAGCCGGAGATCTGGAACGCCATCCGATTCGGCAGCGTGCTGGAGAACACGGTCCTCGACGATCATCGTGTTCCCGACTACGACGACGGCTCCAAGACCGAGAACACCCGGGTCACCTATCCGGTCGAGTTCATCGACAACGCCCGTCGNCCGTCGACCGCGGGTCATCCCAGCAACGTGGTCTTCCTGACCGCGGATGCCTTCGGGGTGCTCCCTCCGGTCTCCAGGCTCACTCCCGAGCAGGCGATGTACTACTTCATCAACGGCTTCACATCGAAGCTGGCCGGAACCGAGGCGGGGGTCACCGAGCCCCAGCCCGCGTTCAGCCCGTGCTTCGGCGGGCCGTTCCTGCCTCGGCCCCCGATGGTNTACGCGGAGTGGCTGAACCGACGCATCGCGGAGAACAAGGCCAACGTCTGGCTCCTGAACACCGGTTGGACCGGCGGCCCCTACGGGGTCGGCGAGCGGTTCAGNCTCAAGTGGACCCGGACCTTCGTGGACCGGATCCTCGACGGGAGCCTCTCCTCGATCGAGACCCGGCCTCATCCGGTCTTCGGACTCCACATGCCGATCGAGGTCCCCGGGGTTCCCAGCGAGGTCCTCGATCCGAGGAACACCTGGGCCGATGGCGCGGCCTACGACGCGGCGGCCGCGAAGCTCGCCGCCAGTTTCCGTCAGAACGACGCGAAGTACGAGATCTCCGATGCGGTCCGCCNTGCCGGGCCGGTCACCGGAGCCTGAGCGACACCGATCCCCGNCCCCTCGGGCCTTNTCATGAACCAGACGACGCGGCACGTTCCTCGTGCCGCGTCGTTNTTCGTTCACGGGGTCCGGAGTCGCTCGTCCCGCCTCCGATCCGGGGTCCGGATACGACCTCCGGGTCTCCAGCATGTCGACCGGCGAACTCCGATAACCGCCGGCCCTTCCGATGTCTTCGGGGAAACCCCGTCCGAAAGGCCCGGGAGGGGGGTTCCGGGGCCGATGGGATTTTGCGCGGCGAGATTCGCCGACCGGCTTCATTCGCGCGATCGAACGGTCGATGACTCCGGTGATGGGGATTCGCACGGATGCGAGGTCTCATGACGCCAGGGAACACGGGACGACTTCGACATGACCAACGAACAGTTCAACCTCCTCGACAAGGACGTGCTCACCACCGGTGAGGTCGCGAAGATCTGCAACGTCGCGAGCCGGACCGTGAGCAAGTGGTTCGACTCCGGACAGCTCAGCGGCTATCGAATCCCCGGTTCCAAGGACCGTCGGATTCCCGTCGCCAACCTGCTCACCTTCATGCGGGAGCACGACATCCCCATGGACGGACTCATGAGCGGACGGCCCCGGGTCCTCATCTGCGACTCTGACAATGGTGCGGTCGACACCCTCACCGGCGTTCTCCAGGAGCAGACCAACTTCGATGTCCGCACCTGCGACAGCCTGTTCGCAGCGGGCATGGAGTGCGAGCGCTTCCGTCCGCACGTCATGCTCTACGAGCTCGGCGTCTCCAACGGCGACGGCCGCGAGGTCTGCGAACTGGTCCGCGGCAACGAGGAGCTCCAGGTCACCCGGATCATCGCGATGAGCAGTCGCGTGACCGACGGGCAGGTCTCGCAGCTCCAGCAGTGCGGCTTCGACTCCGTGCTCCGCAAGCCGTTCACGGTCCGACAGGTGATCGAGGCGGTCGAGGCCGCCCACGCCATCGTCTACTGAACGAACACGAACGAAGGAACTGCGGTCCCCGCTCCGGCGGAGACGCCCCGCAAGGACGCGGGAACGCCCCGCTTCGGCCTCCACGGCCGCGGCGGGGCGTTGTCCATCCCGGACCGGGGAGCCCGGGATCCGGGGATGCGGACCCGTTCCGACACGAGGCATGGGATGAGGACCTGCTAGATTCCCAGTGCATGCGCCTCGCGCTCTCCCAGTTCGATGCCTCGATCGGCGACCTCGTCGCCGCCTCCGGTGCGATTCGTCAGGCCGCCGCCGACGCGGTGGAGGCGGGCGCCGACCTGCTGGTCCTCCCCGAACTCGCGATTCTCGGCTATCCGCCCCGTGACCTGCTGCTTCGGGAGGAGGTCGTTCCGGCCTGCGAGGCCGCGGTGAAGGCGCTGGCGAGGGAGCTCCCGCTGCCTGCCCTGATCGGCACCCCGCGCCGGATCGAAGGAGGGTCCCGTCCGATCTCCAACGCCGTCGCGTTGTGTCGCGGGGGACGCATCGAGGCCTGGCACGACAAGATCCTGCTTCCCACCTACGACGTCTTCGACGAGGCCCGATGGTTCGAGCCGGGAACGACTCCGCTCTCGTTCGATCTCGAGACCGCCGCGGGGACCCGCCGCGTGGGCGTGCTGGTGTGCGAGGATCTCTGGCATGCCGGGGACGTCCCGGTCTCCCGGAAATATCCGATCGATCCGGTCGGCATGCTCGTGGACCAGGGGTGCGACCTCGTGGTCAGTCCGAGCGCGAGTCCCTTCGTCGCCGGCAAGCACGTCAGGCACGGTCGGCTGCTGGAGGCCGCCGCCGATCGACTCTCCGCACCGGTGGCGATGATCAACCAGGTCGGGGCCCACGACGATCTGGTGTTCGATGGCGGTTCGTGCGTGGTGCGGCCCGACGGAGGTCTCGCCGGGCACCTTCCCCGCTTCGAGGAGGGTTTCACGGTCGTCGACGTGATGGAGGACCGGGCCGGGAAGCCCGGATCCATGCCTGCGGTCGAGGAACGCTTCCACGCGATCCGCCGGGCGATCGCCGACTACGTTCGACGCAGCGGACATCGCAGTGTCGTGCTCGGTCTCTCCGGCGGCATCGACTCCGCGCTGGTGGCGGCTCTCGCGGTCGCGGCGCTGGGTCCCGAGGCCGTGCTCGGCGTCCTCATGCCGAGTCGTCATTCCTCGGAGGGCTCGCGTCTGGATGCCCGCGACTCGGTGGAGCGGCTGGGAATCGGTTCGGCGGAGATCGGCATCGAGGAGATCCACGCCGGGGTGGATCGGCTGGTGGATCCGGTGCTTCGACGGGACGGGGATGGCCTCGAGGGGCTGGCGGACGAGAACGTCCAGGCCCGGGCGAGAGGCCTGCTCCTGATGACGCTCTCCAACGCCCGGGGTCACCTGCTGCTCTCGACCAGCAACAAGAGCGAGATGGCGGTCGGATACTCGACCCTCTACGGAGACATGTGCGGCGGACTCGCCCCGATCGCGGATCTCTACAAGGGGGAGGTCTTCGAGATGGCCCGTTGGATGAACGAACACCATCGGCGGCTCGGTCTCCCGACCGCCCCGGTGCCGGAGGCGAGCATCACCAAGCCGCCGTCGGCGGAGCTTCGTCCCGACCAGCGCGACGAGGACTCCCTCCCGGCGTACGAGCACCTCGACGCCTACCTCCGGGGCCGCATCGATCACGGAAGATCCCCGGCCTCGCTGTCGGCCGAGGGACATCTCTCCGAGGCGGAGATCGAACGGGTGGAACGGTTGCTCGCGATCAGCGAGTTCAAGCGTCATCAGGCGACGATCGTTCCGAAGCTGGCGCCGCGAACCTTCGGAAGAGGGCGCGAGATGCCCATCGTCGCCCGCTGGCGGACCTGAGCACGATCATCCTGCGACGGCGGCCTCGTCGTCCGGTCGCGACGGCACCTCGATCACGATCCTCGAGAGGTCGGAAGGGTTCCTGCGGACCTGACGTGACTCGACCTCGATGAACTCGTCCCGTTCCACGAGGTAGGCGGTCAATCGACCACCGGTCACGCAGCCGGTGTCGACGTCGACCGCGATCGGCCGTCCGGCGCGTCGAACCCGGACCGGAGAGCCGACCCGCTTGTGTCCGACGACGATGAGACCGTCCCGGCCGTCGTAGTCCTTCCACCAGTGTCTCTGACCGGGACCCGCCTTGCGGTGGACGAGCTCGTGATCGGAGGTCCCCTCCAGCCCGAGCACCGGATCGATTCCCGCATGAATCACCGTGGCCGGTCCGGCGGTCGAACGGATCCGATCCACGGTCTCGGTCAGCAGTTCGAAGGCATCGTGCCGTCGCGCCTCGTCGCCCAGTCGTTCGATCGTCCTGCGGTCGACCCGGGAGAGTCGCTCCGTTCCGATTCCTCGACGGTGTCGCACCATGGCGTTGTAGAGACGGAGGTCGTGATTCCCGCAGGTGGAATGGATGTCGACGCCGGCCTCCCGGGTCCGACGGATCAGGGCCACCACGCCCGCGGGATCGGGACCTCGGGTCAGAAGATCCCCGACGAGGCGGATGCGGCGGGGGGCCCGGCTCTCGAGCAGGATCTCCAGAAGCTCCTCGAGCTCCTGCGAGCATCCGTGCACATCGCCGATGACTGCCGAGTCCGTTCGTTGCATCCGTCGCTCCCTGCGAGGTTGTCACCTTCCTCGGCCGCACGTGGCCGGAATCTCCAGTCCCGCCGGTCAGGGGGGAGCACCCGGGGCGGCTACCATGGGCTGATGCGGATCCGTCGACTTCCTGCCGCCCTCGTCAATCAGATCGCCGCCGGCGAGGTGGTGGAGCGTCCGGCCAGCGTGGTCAAGGAGCTGCTGGAGAACGCCTTCGATGCCGGCGCGACCCGGGTCGACATCGAGATCGCAGGCGGGGGGCGCGACCTGATCCGGGTCTCCGACGACGGCCGCGGCATCGAACCCGACGATCTCCCGCTCGCCGTCGAGTCCCATGCGACCAGCAAGGTCGTCGAGGCGTCGGACCTCGATGCGATCTCCACGATGGGCTTTCGTGGCGAGGCGCTCGCCTCGATCGCCGCGGTGAGCCGTTTCTCGATCGAGAGTCGGGTGGCCGATCGCGAGGAGGCCTGGCGACTCGAGGTCTCCGACACCGTGCGTGGTGAACCGACGCCGACCTCCGGACCGGTCGGCACCCGCGTGGAGGTGAGGCACCTCTTCGAATCGGTGCCCGCACGTCGTCGCTTCCTCAAGTCCGAGACCGCGGAATCCACCCGCGTCGCGGAGGTCGTCCGCACCCTCGCGCTGACCAGGCCCTCGGTCACCTTCAAGCTCGTCTCCGGCGGCCGGACACTCGTGGATCTTCCCGCGTCGGACGACCCGGCCCGTCGGATCCTCGGAGTGCTCGGCACCGAGCTCGAAGGTCGCGTGGTCCAGGTGCGAGGCGAGATCGGTGATCCCGGCGACGACACGCTGGTGACCTGCTGGGGACTGGTCGGCGTGCCCGAGACCGCCCGTCCAACCAGCCGTCAGCAGCGATTCGTGCTCAACGGCCGGGCGATCGGCGATCGGTCGCTCTCACATGCGTTGAAGGAGGGATTCCGAGGTCTCGTCGAGCCGGGCAGGCATCCGGTGGGGGTGATCCATCTCGAGATGTCTCCGAGCCGGGTCGACGTCAACGTGCATCCCGCGAAGACCGAGGTGCGTTTTCGCGACGCCCGCCCGCTTCACGGTCTGGTGCGTCGTGCGGTGCGAGCGGCGCTGGTCGAGGCCGATCTCGCCCGGGAGCTGCCCATCGGCAGCGAGTCATCCGCGCCTCCCGACCCGTTCGATGCCGCGGCCCCTCCGCCATCGCGTCCCGACGCCACGGTGTCCGGATCCGGTCGATCCGGGTTCGGAGGTGGTGGGTCCGTCGTGGCGCCGCGCCGCTCCGGGACGGCGTCGCCGTCGGTCGAGGCCCTTCGCGCCGCGATCGCTCCCGGACCGGATGCGGGTTCGGAGATCCCGTCGACGTCGACCGCCGCCGAGGTGCTGCCCACCCTCGTGGGATCCGATGCAGTCCTCCAGGTGCATGACTCGTTCCTCGTGACCCAGGACGAGGAGGGGATCGTGATCATCGACCAGCACGCCCTGCATGAACGGGTGATGTTCGAGGTCCTCTCCCGGAGGATCGGTGAAGGCGATCTCGAGTCGCAGCGACAGCTCGTTCCCGAGATCTTCGAGGCGGATCCCGGACAGGTCGAGGCGATCGATCTGGTCCAGCCGCTCCTCAAGAGACTGGGCATCGAGCTCACGCCGGCGGGTCCGCGTTCCATCGCCATCCACGCCTTCCCCTCGTTGCTGGTCTCCCGACGCGTGGAGGCGACGCCGTTCGTCTCGGAGCTTCTCGAGAAGGTCGCCGCCGGGGAACTCGATCGGGACGACGAGGAGGCCGCGCTGGCCGACGTGCTCGACATGATGAGCTGCAAGGCCGCGGTCAAGGCCGGCGATCGTCTGAGGGAGGCCGAGATCGCGCAGCTTCTCGAGATGCGGGACCGGATCGATCGCGGAGCCAGCTGCCCGCACGGACGACCGACGCATCTGCGGATACCGATCCCGGAACTCGAGCGACGGTTCGGTCGTTCAACCAGCTGAACGGTCCTCAGCCTCCCGAGACGGGAGGAAGCACGTCCATCACCGTGGTGTCCGCAGGGATGTCCGCGTCGGGGCCGATGATCCGTTCGTCGATCGCGAACGCGATCAGGCCCGTCCACGAACCGAGTTCGGGATGTCGATCGACCAGCACCTGGAACGCCTCCGCGGTGGTGCATGGAACGGTCGGGCGCTCGATCTCGATCTCGGCGGTCCCCACGATGTCGCGAAGCATCGCATGCAACCGGATCCGGACGCTGGCCGACGGTTCGTTCACGACGAGGTTCCGAGCGGGAGGGGGGCGGTCGTGCTCCAGGACAGGGTGGGCACCGGGGTCCCGGGCTCGAGGATCCCCTCCTGCACGGGCAGGCGGGCGATGCCGTGGGTGCCGGCAAGGTGGGCGAGATCGCCCGAACCGTTCCAGGCCGCCACGGTGACTCCGGGCCGTTCCTGCTCGTCGAGGCCGAATCGCGAGGGACGGCAGGCCACCCGCCGGGGATTGGGGGCGACCGGGGTGAGCAGTCGTCGGGGAGTCCATGCGCCTCGGGGATCCATGCCCAGGGCGGATTCGATCCACGGCCTCGTGAAGAGATGGGTGCACACCAGCGCGGAGACCGGATTGCCGGGCAGGCCGACCAGTCGNAGCGCGCCCTCCCGTCTCCACCAGGCGAAGGGGGCGCCGGGCTGCATGCGGACGCCNCTNCCGTCCGCCTCGAGACCGAGATCCGCGGCCGCNCGGGGGACGAAGTCNAGGTCGCCCGCGCTGACTCCGCCGACCGTGANGCAGATGTCGGCCCGNTCCAGCGCCTCGGCGATCGAACGTCGCACGTTCTCCAGTTCGTCCCNGGCCCGGCTCACCGACACGACNTCNGCGCCGAGACCTCGGAGGGCGGNGGCCAGCATCGGACCGTTNCCATCCCGGATCCGGTAGCGGTCATCCGCTCCGTCGAGGGGATCGTCGACGTCGCGAAGCTCGTCACCCGTGGTGATGATCGCGCACCTGGGTCGCAGCGGGACCTTGAGTCGGGACAGTCCGGTGGTCGCGGCGATCCCCACGACGGCGGTGTCGATGCGGCATCCCGACGGCACGAGCCGATCGCCGGTGGAGGCGTCGGTTCCCCGGCGGTGGATCGAGTGCCCGGGGGCGACGGCACCGCCGGAGATCTCGACGAGGTCGTTCCCTCCGTCCGCGACCGGTGTGACGATTTCCCGTTGGACGACGGCATCGAGTCCCTCGGGAACCGGAGCGCCGGTGGCGATGCGGACCGCGCAGCCGGGGGCGGGGGCGGGGCCGGGAGCGTCCCCGGCCGCGATCGAGCCGGTGATCCGGAAGCGGGCCCCGGAGGCGGATTCCGCGGCCCGGATCGCGATGCCATCCATCGTGGAACGATCGAACGGCGGCAGCTCCCGGTCGCAGCGGATCGGATCCGCGAGCATCCGGCCCGCGGCTTCGGCCAGCGGGATCTCCTCGAAGGAGGGAGGAGGTGCGAGGTCGATCAGTCGTTCTCGAACGTCGTCGAGTTCCGCGACGCCGTCGGTCGTCGTCATGCACCGACCTCGTCGAGATGACGCTCGATCGCCTCGAGCACCGGTTCGCGACAGGGCTCGAGGTCGTGATCCGCGAAGGCGACCTCCAGCCGGGCCGAATCCACCCCCCCGGCGGCGAGGGAGGCCCGCCAGCCGATCGCGTCGGCGGGAGGAACGATCCGATCCGCGGCGCCGTGCACCACGAGGGCCCGCGAAGCGACCGACGCGCCGGCGTGCATGGGCGCCCGGGCTCCGAGTTCCGCGGCGATGGCGGGAGGGATGCCGAGGGCTTCGGCGAGGGGGAGTTCGAGTCGGTCGGGTCGGTTGCCGTAGGTCTCGAGGATCGGGGGTGAGACCAGCACGAACAACGCGGCCGGGCTCTCGGAGGCCACCGCGATCAGCGGCACGGCGGCGGAGAGTCCGATGCGCACCCCGGGAACGTCGGGCCACATTCCCGCGATCGTCGCATCGAGGGAGGCGGCTGCGAAGATGCATCCCTCGGTGTCTCGCTCGGCGCGGAACGGTTCGGGTCGGACCACGCCCCGTCCCGAGGCGACGAGGGTCTCGGCGAGCAGGTCGCCGAACTCGAGCAGCCCGCGGGTCGCGGGAAGTTCCGCATCGAGTCCGAACATCGCGACCCCGGAGAGGATGAGGGCCATGGAGCTCGGTTCGCCGGCGGGCAGCTCCACCCTCGCGGGGCGGCGCTGGCCGAAGGCGTCGTACTCGATCATCTCGACCCTGGATGGGGAGGCTGCGGCGGGCATGGGTCCATGATACGAGGAGCGGCGGACGTTCCAACCGCCTCAGCGAGGGTCGTAGGCCGAGTCGTCGTCGCTGAGGAACCCGTTTCGGGGAAATCCGCTGATCGACTCGAGCAGATCCCCGTTCGCATGGACCCCCTCGAACGGGTTCTCGCGGCATTCCACGTGTCCGTCGAGGCAGCACACGTTCGTGCACCCGCCGTGTCGGAACGCCTGGGTGCCGCCGTGGACGAGGGCGAGATCGATCTCGACCTCGTTGGAGGGGGCCCGCATGAACTTGTTCGCGCCGTCCCGCCAGCCTCCGTCACCGAAGAGCGCGGTCGAGGCGGGGCGTCGGTGGACGCCGGCGGGCACGCCGCGCCGGCAGTGGTCCCAGCCCTGAAGGATGCGGTCGCCCTGGGGGATCGGATATCGACCCTCCGCCCCGATGTAGGTCGTGTTGTAGTTGTAGCCGGTGGCGGGGTCGTCGCCGAAGGTGCTCGAACCGTGGAACTCCGGACACTGGAAGACCTTCTCCGGTCCGTCGAGGTACGCCCAGATCGGCCCGGGTTCGATCGTGCCGTCTCCCCGATGGTCGAAGTCCCAGGACACGGTGCGGACTCCGCCCTCGTCGACGAGGTAGAGGATCGCGGCAGGGTAGGCGCCGCTCGAGATGTGGTAGGTCTCGGCCGCCAGATGAAGCTGTCGCAGATTGGCTCGGCAGACGGTGCCGCGGGAGATCGACCGGGCGACTCCGGCGGCGGTGGCGACCAGGCCGACCAGCACGATGATCGCGGCCATCACCGTCATGACCTCCATGATGGTGAAGCCGCCTCGGACCCGGAGATTGATGGAAGTCCTCGCCATGGGGATCAGGTTCCCCACGCGGCGAGGAGGAGACCGAGGTCCGGTCCGTCGACCGTTCCGTTCCCGTCGAGGTCCGCATCGGGATCCGGGGATCCCCAGGTGACCAGGAGAAGGCCGAGATCACCGCCTCCGACCATGCCGTCCCCGTCGATGTCGGGATCACGGGGATTCGTCGAATCGGACGCCACATCCGCGAAGCCGTCGATCTCCGGAGTGAAGTCGGTGCCCTCGTTGGAGATCCGGACGAAGCGGATGGCGGCGAGGCCCACGTCGGCGAGGTCGATGCCCGCGCCACCGCCGGATCCCGCGTACATCTTCATGATCGCCTCGTGGGACCGGCCGGTCATCAGCGTCGCCATCGCGGGGTCGACCGGACGGGTGAAGTCGGTGGGCTCGGTGCCGGAAGCGGTGTCGTAGGGTCCGGCGTCAAGCCAGCCGATCGTGGGGAAGGGGGCGTCGGCGACGACCCCCGGAACCGTCCGCCAGTCGATCCCGTCGAGGCTGACCTCGATGAGGCCGCCCTCGGCGTACATGCCTCCGCAGATGGCTCCGGGATAGTTTGGGTCGGTGCAGAAGGCGTTGCCGAAGACCAGAAGATCGATGCCGTGGGGATTGCCCGGATCGTCGACCACGTCGTGATCGAAGGCGACCGTGATCGAACCACCGATGCCGAGGGAGACCACTTCATCCGGAAGCCACGCGGGCTGGAACGGAGTCACCGCCTCGGTGAGGAAGAGGCCTCCGGTGGTCCGGGTCGGTTCACCCAGGGTGGATTCGGGAAGGTCGTATCCGGGCACCGCACCGGTTCCGGACACGAAATCCACGATCTCCGCTGCGAAGGGGGAGTCGTCAGCCCGGGCCGGATGAGGGCTCGTCCAGATCGGGAGGCAGATCAGGAGGGGGAGGTGACACGATCGAATGACGGGCATGGGTACCTCGCGGGGTCGGAGTCGCGCCGACCGGTGGAGAAACCGCCGAAGCGGTGAAACGACCGGGCAGGTCTTCCGACTCCAGGCGACGCGAGCCCGCCTTCCCGGCTGATCGACCTCGATGGAGGACCTGCCAGTGGCGTTTCTGGGCTCGCCTGGGTTCGATTTTCCGAACCCTGCCTGTCACGGCGGCGCGTCCGTGGCGGTTTTTCACCGCCTTCCCTTCGACCGGAGGCCGGGTGTGGCCCGTCCAGCGGTCGCCCGCATCATCGCGGGACCCGAGAGAGGCCTGAGTATATCGGGCCCGGCCGAGCATGCCGGGAGGGGGGGCCGAGGCTCCGATTGGTGGCTCCGCATGCGTTGACACCCTCTTCCCGGGGTCGGTATTCTTCCGTTTCTGCCCCACGCACGGCGTTCCGGAACCGTTCCGGCCGCCTTCACGAAACGCGTCGGGCGAACGAGGCCGAGTCCGTCGTGGTCGCGGGATCGACGACGGGCCAGATCCGACCAGAGGCCGCCACGCGGCGGCCGTTCGTCCGGTACGACCCGGACGGGTCTCGACTCACCCCGCTCTCACGCACCCACCTCATCGGTGGGGCACAGACCCCGAGGAACGCTTGATGGACCGCAACTTCCGCATGACCACCGCCGGACTTCTTCGCTCGCTCGCGGTGGGTGGCACCGTCATCGCCGGACTCGCTCCGGCCGTTCCCGCGATCGCCGCCTCCAGCGGCTCGATCCAGGACCAGGCAGCGGATCAGGCGAGGCTGATCGACGACTTCCTGCACTATCTGCTGATCGCCAAGCCCGATCTCGCCGAGGCTGCAGGCAACAAGCTCTTCGCCTCCGGCATCAGCGATGCCGAGATCGCGGACATCGTTCGTGAGAAGGACCTCGGCGACAAGGTCGAACGCGCCATCTCGCGAGGCCGAGGCATGGTCGCGGTCGGCCCGATGGTCACCCGATTCGAGGACGCGCTCGAGGACGGTCGACTCACCCTCGCCCGCGATCAGCAGCGCATCTCCGAAGCGATCGGCATGCTCGACGGCACGCTTCGCGGCCAGCTCATGGCCCGGCGTCGACTCGTCGAGGCCGGCGAGTACGCGGTCCCCGCCCTGCTTCAGACCCTGATCGAGAACAAGAACCCCGAGCTGGAGCTCCGGGTCACCGAGGTGCTCGAGGAGATCAAGCGACAGGCGGTGCTGCCGCTCTGTGCCGCCCTTCCCGAGGTCTCGCCCATCGTGCAGACCAAGATCTGCCGGATCCTCTCCGCGATCGGCTGGCCGACCGCCATCCCGTACCTGCTCGAGGTCGCCGCGGATCGGAACACCACCCCTGAAGTCCGCACCGCCGCCAACACCGCGTTCCGAAGGCTCGGAGGCACCTCCACCGACGTCTCGGCCGGCTTCACGGCCCTCGCTCGCAAGTTCTTCGAGGAGGAGCAGTCGCTGGTGGCCTACCCCGGCGATCCCGAGAACATGGTCTGGAGCTACGGAGCCCACTCGGGTCTCGTGCCCACGCCGGTTCCGACCACGATCTTCAGCCAGGTCATGGCGATGCGATGTGCCCGGACCGCACTCGACGCCGACGCCGCCAACCGGATGGCTCTCGCCACCTTCGTGGCCGCCGATCTCCGTCGTGAGAACCAGCTCGCCGACGGTCAGACCGATCCCTTCGCCGCCGACTCGACCTACACGCCGCAGTTCTTCGCCACCGCCGCCGGCAGCACGATCTCCCGTGACGTCCTCGCGATGGCGATCGATGCCGACGACACCGCCCTGGTCCGTGACGCGATCGCGGCCCTCGGTCAGACCGTCGGTCGCGGTGCGATGTTCGCCTCCGGCGGACGAGCCCCGCTGCTCGAGTGCCTCCGCTATCCCGATCGGCGCGTCCAGTACGACGCCGCCCTGGTCCTCGGTGCCGCACTTCCCGATTCCGCCTTCCCCGGCGACACGCAGGTCGTTCCGCTGCTCGCCTCCGCGGTCCGGTCTGGAAACGAGAGCTTTGCGGTGGTCGTGGCCGAGGCCGAGGAGGATCGCAACCGGTTCGCCTCGATGCTTCAGGGTGCCGGCTTCCGGGTCGTCGCCTCCGGCGGCGACTTCTACGACCTCGAGACCGAGATCAACCGTGGCAACGGGATCGATCTGATCCTCGTCCAGGAAGCGGTCGGCAACGCGGTCGACACCGTGGGCAGGATCCGGGCCTTCGAACGCACCGGTGCCACCCCGGTCATGCTGGTGGCCAATGCGGTCGACGCCGTCAGCCTCGACCGCGAGTTCGCCCGCGATCGATCGACGACGACCTGGGACGGATCGGGTTCCGCCGACCAGTTCGACGCCGCGGTCACCCGACTCATGAAGGTCGCCGCCGGCGGCCGCATGACCGACCTCGACGCGATCACCTACTCCCGTGACTCCCTCCAGACCCTCGCGACCATCGCCCGGGCCGGAGGCACCGTCTACAGCATCGAGGATGCCGAGCTGCCGCTGCTCGACGCCATGAGCACGATCTCGGGCGGCATGCGGCTTCTCGTGGCCGAGGTCGTCTCCCTCATCGATTCCGACAAGGCCCAGCAGGCTCTGATGGACGCGGCCCTCTCGGCCGGATCCACGCCGGAGCAGGTGGCGATGCTCGACTTCACCGCGGCCAGCGCCCGGGCGTTCGGTTCCCGTGCGGAGTCCCGGCAGGTCGACGCTCTTCGAAGGCTGATCGCCGCGAATGCAGGTGCCAACGGCGACGTCGACGTGGCCGATGCCGCCGGTCGTCTCTACGGTTCGCTCGATCTCCCCTCGGACGAGGCAGTCCGCCTCATCACGGAGAACTGACCCGTCGAACGCCTGCGTTCGTCCGGATCACGCCACCATAGCTCAGTTGGTAGAGCGAAGCTTTCGTAAAGCTTAGGTCACCGGTTCGAGTCCGGTTGGTGGCTCTTGACGCCCCGCTTCCGCGGGGCGTCTTCACATGCGGGTCCGCTTCTCCATCCACCTCGTGAGCACGCCGAGCATGGCCAGGAAACCGCCGCCCACCAGGCCGCAGATGGTCGCGAGGACCGGAGCGAAGGCACGCTCGAGCTGATCGACGTCCTTGTCGTCCACCAGGAACACGTCCGCCACCGCGGTGCCCGCCTCGTTGGCCCCGAGTTCGAGGTCGATGCGGTAGGTTCCGGCCTCTTCGAGGGTCGCGGCTCCGACCAGCACCGCCGTCGAGGAACGCCCGGGGCGGCTGGACGGGAGGTTGGCCCGCTGGGTGACTTCGACCTCGACGTCGACCGGCCGGCCCTCCGCGTCGGTCACGACCAGTTCGAACACCAGTTCCGCGGAGGCGATGTGACGCGTGCCGTCGAGTTCGGTGTCGGTGAAGTAGGAGACGAAGATCCGGCCGGGGGGGAGCTCGAAGGTCGCGGAGCCGGGCGCGAGGAACCGAAGCGGTTCCTCGGTGGTGGCTCGAAGTCTCATCTGGTTCCGGATCGTCGTGAGTTCCGACCACGGCGAGAAGAAGGCCATGACCACGCCCGCGAGGGCGAAGAGTGCTCCGGCCATCAGCAGTCCGCGTCCCAGCAGCGGCCTGCGGGCCGCGGCTCGGGCGGAGATCATCGGTCGGCCCCGCCCGGCGGGGGGCAATCCGGTGTCGGTCATCCTTCCTGCTCCTCGAGGTCGAAGACCTTGTCCATGGGGGTCCACCACCCGCCGTCATCCGGATCGGCGGTCGGGATCCGCTGCTGATAGGACCGCATGAGTCGATCCCACTCCCCGCATCTCGGATCCTCGGCGTAGGTCTGGTAGTCACGCTTCGGTTCGAAGTCGTCCGGTGCCTCGTAGACCATGAAGAGTCTGGTGTGCGTCCGCCAGATCCTCATCCGCCGGATGCCGATCGCACGAAGTCCCCGCACGACCTCGGGCCAGGTGCGTTCGTGGTGGCGGTCGTATTCGGCGATCCGCGAGGAATCGTCGACGAGGTCGAGGGTCTGGGCGAAGGTCTTCAAGGGAGGCTCCGATCGGACTTCGCAGGATACGGTCCACGGGATTCCCTGTCGGTGCCTGGTGGTTCGGTAGCATCGTGACATGACCAGACCCGGCGATGCCGCTCGATTCGATCTCCTCGTGCTGACGGCCACCGATCGGCGGCAGGCCGGGATCCAGCGGCGATTCGTCTCCACGATGATCGAGGACTCGATCCTGCCCGTGGATCGTCTGGTCGTGGTGCCGGATCCCGGGGGACGTCGGGTCGGCTCCGGCGGGGCCACGCTGGAGGCGCTCCACGCCGCAGCCTCGACATTCTCGGCCTCGGCCGGTTCCGGAGGCCTCGAATCGCTGTTCGAGGGTCGTCGGGTCGCCATCGTCCATTCCGGAGGAGAGAGTCGGCGGCTGCCGGCGTTCGCCGCGATCGGCAAGGTCCTGATGCCCATCGGCATCGACGGTCGGGGCGGAGGACCCCGGACGATGCTCGAGACGATTCTGGACATGCTCGTGGATCGGCCGGGTCCGGAGGAGGGTCAGCTCGTGGTGACCACCGGCGACGCGTTCACCTCCCTCGAAGGCGTGGATCTGACCGGCCCCGGACTGCGAGGAGTCGTGCAGTCGGCTTCGGTCGATCGTGGTGCCCGACACGGGGTCTACGTCGCGGCTCGTGACGGCCGGGTCACCGACATGCTGCAGAAGCCGACTCCGGCCGAGGCCGCGGAGGCGGGGGCGGTGCGCCGGGGCGGCCGACTTCTCGTCGACACCGGCATCCTCTCCTTCGATCCCCGGGCGACCGCCCTCTGGCTGCGGGCCGCGGGGGTGGATCGCGGATCCGATGGTCTCCGGGTCGGACGGGGTCTCCTGAGCGCGGTGAGGTCGGGGGAGTCCGGAGCGTTGGAGCTCTATCACGAACTGCTGAAGGCGATTCCCCGCGAGGTCGATGCATCGACCTTCCACCGGGCCGCGGGAGGGCGGCCGGGAAGTCCCCGGCGGCGACTGCTCTCCGGGTGGCGACGTCGAGTTCGGGGGATGGACTTCCGGGTCGAGATCGATCGATCGCCGCCCTTTCGTCATCCCGGGACCACCAGCGAGTACCTGGACCTCGTCTCACGACCTCGGGTCCCGGTGGTGTTCGGTGCCGATTCCGCAATCGAGGGCGCGGGACGGACGGTCGTCGAATCGAGCGGGGTTCGCAACCATCGCCTTGGACTCGGAGGTCGGAATCTGGTGGCGGGGCTGCCCGGGTTTCGCGGGGAGGACATCGAACTCGACCGGGGGGAGTGCCTCTTCATGATTCCGGTGCGCGACGATCTTGATCGCCCGCGCTGGCTGGCGATCGCGCATCGGGAGTCGGACGATTTCAAGACGCCGTTCGTCGACGGCGGCACCTTCGCGGGACGCGCCTTCGAAGCCGTCCTCGGAAGTCGGACGCTTCGGGAGGCGAAGTTGTGGCGGGCGGGCAGCGCGGCCGGCACGGTCCGACACGCCCTGCGGACCCTGCACGCCTCGAATCCCGGGGAGTCGGACTCGAGATGGTCGCTGGCTGACGGGCTGGCCCGTCTGGACGTCGATCGACTGCTTGAACGACGGCGGCAGGGCGATGCGTCCCATCTGGAGCGTCATGCGGTCGAGACCCTTCGAAGGATCGAGGATCTTCCGGCGGCTTCGGTGGCCTCGAGGCTCGATCGCCGGGCCGCGGGTCGCGTCGCCGCCGCCCTCACCGATGCGGCAGGGCGGGAATCGGATCACCTTCAAGCGGCGCGATTCCACGCGGCGGCGGCCCGTCTGGCCGGACATGCCGGGGATCGCGCGGCGATGGGGGAGATGCGAGCGGCGCTGGCGAGGGTCGGAGAAGCCGTGGCGGGCCCCATCGAGCGGGCTTCGGACACTCGTCCGGCGATCGTGCTGCCCGATCAGGCGGTCTGGTGCGCCGCACCGGTGCGGATCGATCTGGCGGGGGGATGGAGCGACACGCCGCCGATGTGCGTCGACTTCGGAGGCACGGTGGTGAATGCCGCGGTCCTGCTTCACGGCAAGCAGCCTCTGCAGGCGGTCGCCAAGAGGCTGGACGAGCCACGAATCGTGGTGCACAGCGTCGACCTCGGCGAGAGCCGGACATTCACCCGGACTTCTGAACTCCAGGCCCCTGCGGATCCTTCGGACTGGACCACGCTCCCCCGGGTCGCGCTTCAACTCGCCGGCGTCGTTCCTCGTCGGCGTGGAGCCGATCTCAAGCGTCGTCTGGAGCGTCTCGGGGGTGGACTCGTGCTGACGCTCTATTCGGCGGTCCCCAAGGGATCGGGTCTGGGCACCAGTTCGATCCTCGGGGCGACGGTCCTCGCCTGCCTGGATCGGATCTTCGAAGACCGGATCGATCCGGACGTGCTGATCGAACGGACCAGCGCCCTCGAACAGTGCATGACGACGCGGGGGGGATGGCAGGACCAGGTCGGCGGCGTCCGCGGGGGCATCAAGATCGCTCGAACCGATCCGGGGCTCGTGCAGCGGCCGAGGATCGAGGCCCTGGTGCCACCTGCCGGATTCATCGACGCGATCCGCGAGCGGACCGTGCTCCTCTATTCGGGGGAGAAGCGACTCGCTCGCGACATCCTCGAGAAGGTGGTCGGTCGCCATCTCGCCCGCGACCCCGAGGCGTTGCGGATCGTCCGTCGACTGAAGGACGGGGCCGAGGCGATGGCGGATGCGGTGCGGACCGGAGATCAGGACGCGTTCGCCGAACGGTTGTCCGAGTACTGGGCCCTGAAGCAGTCGTTCGATCCGTCGGCGAGCAACGCACGCCTCGAGGCCCTCGTGGCGCCGCACCGTCGCGATCTGGCGGCCTGGGAACTTCCCGGTGCCGGGGGAGGCGGATTCGTGATGATGCTCGCCCGCGATCCTGCGGCCGCGGACCGGATCCGTCGTCGGATCGAGCGAAGACCACCGAATGCGCTCGCTCGTCCGTTCCCCCTCGAGATCGATCCCGACGGGCTGCGGGTCACCGTCCTCTGATCATCGATCAGAATTCGAATCGCAGACCGAGGCCCGCCCAGACGTCCCCCTCGGTGAGTCGCGAGCCGGCCTTCCAGCCGAATCCCGTCCGCAGGTGGACGTCGGTTTCCAGTCGCCAACCATGATGGATGCCGAAGGAGATCGGTGCCGGGCCGTCGACCGTCGACGGAAATCCGATCGAGTCCGGCTCACCGGCGATGGTCGCGGTCACCCCGAACCGGTGCTCCGGTCGTCCGAGGAAGGCTCCGGTGGTCGTGATCCCCAGCGTGGTCCGGGTCAGCTCCAGCCGGTCGGCGATCGGTGCACGCTCCACGCTGCCGATCACCCCGATCGGAAGCGTCCGCTCGGCTCCTCCAAGCCACAGAGGCGTCCAGGGATCACCCGTGGTGACCCAGCCGCTTCCCGCCGGACGTCGCAGGAGCCGTGAGAGCACGTCGTCCGACGGCGTCTCGAGCCCCGCCGAGGCCGTCAGGGTGGCGCCCAGCACGGCCGGGAGGAGCGTGGTCAGGAGTGTGAAGGGACCCTTCATCCCCCCCGGTACGTCCAGGTCCCGACCCAGGATCGGGGTTCATTCCCCATGACCCCGTTTTCAGGCCCGCCATGGCCGATTTCTCCGACGATTGTGAGTCCTTCGCCTTGGCGGTAGGGTGCCGGAAGACCGCATTCAACCGGAACCGGAGCATCACAGACATGGATCATGCAGGCGAGTCGTCGTTCGCGCCGTCAGTCAACCTCGATCGTCGGGATTTCTGCCGACGGGTCGGACTGGGGGTCGCCGCCGGATCGGCGGTTTCCGCCCTGACAGGATCCGCAGTTGCAGGAGACCTCGGCGTGTCCCTTCCTCCCAATCCGATCTCCCTGGCCCAGTGGTCGCTTCATCGTGAGATCTTCGGCGGGAAGCTCGACCCGCTCCGTTTCGCGGAAGTCACGATGACCCGCTACGGCCTCGGCGGTTGTGAATACGTCAACTCGTTCTACCGGGACAAGATCGGCAAGGAGGGCTACCTCGCCGACATGAAGCGGGTGGCCGACGACCACGGCGTGCAGAGCCTGCTGATCATGTGCGACGGCGAGGGGGCGCTCGGCGACCCCGACGAGGCGAAGCGACGCAAGGCCGTCGACAACCACAAGCGCTGGCTCGAAGCCGCGAAGTTCCTCGGCTGTCACTCCATCCGCGTCAACGCCCAGTCGGCGGGCACCTGGGACGAGCAGCTGGATCGGGCCGCGAACGGCCTCTCGATGCTCTCCGAGACCGCGAAGCCCTACGGCCTCGGCGTCATCGTGGAGAACCACGGCGGCCTGTCCTCGAACGGCTCGTGGCTGGCGGCGGTGATGAAGAAGGTGGCGATGCCCAACTGCGGCACGCTTCCGGACTTCGGCAACTTCAGCCTCGGCGGCGGAAAGTGGTACGACCGCTACAAGGGGGTGAAGGAGCTGATGCCCTTCGCCAGGGCCGTGAGCGCGAAGAGTCGTGTCTTCGACGAGGCCGGAAACGAGACCCAGACCGACTACGCCCGGATGATGAAGATCGTTCGAGATGCGGACTACGCCGGCTGGGTCGGGATCGAATGGGAGGGCGGAAAGCCCGGCGAGCACGAGGGCATCCTGCTGACCAAGAGGATCCTCGAGAAGAACGACTGCGTCGCGGTCCACGCCGGTGACGGACCGTTCAAGGCCCCGAAGAAGGAGACGCAGGGTGCCTGATGCCTCACGCGAGGACGGGAAGGCCTACTTCCATGCGAATCTCCGCCTGATCGGCGTGCTTCTCTCGACATGGGCCTTCGTCTCCTTCGGGTGCGGCATCCTGCTGGCCCCGTGGCTGAACGGCTTCAATCTGCCGTTCACCGAGTATCCGCTGGGCTTCTGGTTCGCCCAGCAGGGGTCGATCTACGTCTTCGTGCTGTTGATCCTGATCTATGTCGTGGCGATGAATCGCATCGATCGACGGTACGGCGTCGACGAGGAGGCCTCCTGACATGGACGTTCAGGCCTGGACCTTCCTCATCGTGGGGCTGACCTTCGCCCTCTACATCGGCATCGCGATCTGGTCGCGGGCCGGTTCCACCGGTGAGTTCTACGTCGCCGGCAAGGGCGTCTCGCCGCTCGCCAACGGCATGGCGACCGCCGCGGACTGGATGAGCGCCGCGTCCTTCATCTCGATGGCGGGCATCATCGCCTTCGCCGGCATGGACGGATCGGTCTATCTGATGGGATGGACCGGGGGTTACGTCCTGCTGGCCCTTCTGCTCGCGCCGTACCTCAGGAAGTTCGGCAAGTTCACCGTCCCCGACTTCATGGGCGACCGCTACGCCTCGCAGGTCGCGAGGCTGGTCGCGGTGCTCTGTGCGATCTTCGTCTCCTTCACCTACGTGGCGGGGCAGATGCGGGGCGTGGGCGTGGTCTTCAGCCGCTTCCTCGAGGTGGACATCAGCCTCGGGGTGATCATCGGGATGGGGCTGGTCTTCTTCTACGCGGTGCTCGGCGGGATGAAGGGAATCACCTACACCCAGGTCGCGCAGTACTGCGTGCTGATCTTCGCCTACACCGTGCCTGCGGTGTTCCTCGCGTTCATGGTGACGGGGAATCCGATCCCCCAGATCGCGCTTGGCGGTGTGGATGCCGACGGAACGGGGCTTCTCGCGAAGCTCGACGGCATGCTGGTCGACCTTGGATTCACCCACTACACCGAGTATGTGAAGAGTCCGCTGGACGTGGTGTGCATCACCGCCGCGTTGATGCTCGGCACCGCCGGTCTGCCCCACGTCATCATTCGCTTCTACACCGTCAAGACCGTCCGCGGCGCCCGTTCCTCGGCGGGCTGGGCCCTGCTGTTCATCGCGATCCTCTACACCACCGCCCCCGCGATCGCGGTCTTCGCCCGGACCAACATGCTCGAGACCGTGCCCGACCGGGCCTACTCCGAGGCGCCTTCCTGGGTCACCACCTGGGAGGACACCGGACTGATGACCTGGGTCGACAAGAACGACGACGGCGTCATACAGCACACCAACGGCGCGGCCTTCAAGGGCAAGCCGGTCTTCGAGATCGATGCGGACGGGGAGTCCGTTCGAGGGGACCACGGGCAGCGGATGGTCACCAACCTCCTCGACGACTCGAACGACAACGAGCTCTACGTCGATCGCGACATCATGGTGCTCGCGAACCCCGAGATCGCCGGCCTTCCCGACTGGGTCATCGCCCTGGTCGCCGCGGGTGGACTGGCGGCGGCTCTCTCGACCGCGGCCGGACTGCTCATGGTCATCTCGAGTGCGGTGAGCCACGATCTCTTCAAGCGGATGCTGGTGCCCGGGATCAGCGAGAAGGGTGAACTGAGACTCGCTCGAATCGCGGCCGCGGTGGCGGTGGTCTTCGCGGGACTGCTCGGCATCTTCCCACCGGACTACGTGGCGGCGGTGGTCGCCTTCGCCTTCGGCCTGGCCGCCAGCAGCTTCTTCCCGGCGATCCTCATGGGGATCTTCTGGAAGCGGATGAACGCGGCCGGGGCGGTGTCCGGCATGGTGGTCGGCATCACGGTCACCACCGCCTACATCGTCTGGTTCAAGTTCATCGACCCGGCGGCGAACGTCTCCGAGAACTGGTTCCTCGGGATCTCGCCGGAAGGTTTCGGCACGATCGGCATGCTTCTGAACTTCGCGGTCTCGATCCCCGTCGCTCTGGCCACGCGTCCACCGGGACCGGAGGTGCAGGCGCTGGTGGAGTCGATCCGGGTGCCGGCGGGAGCCGAAGCCCCGGCCGCGGGAGTCCACTGACTGCGGGTCGGTTCGATCAGTCCTCGACCATCTCGAAGCCCTCGAATCGGAACGCCGGGCTGACCGTGCATCCCACGAGGGTCCACGCCCCGAGGCTCCTCGCCGCCTGCCAGGCATGGGCTGGAACGATGCCCTGGGGTCGCTGGCCGCGTCCGAGGTCGGGACCGAGCATGATGGTCTCGTCGGCCACGGGGTCGTTCCGGCCGATCAGGAGTTCGAGGGGGGCACCCGCATAGTGATGCCAGATCTCCGCGGCATCCACCCGGTGCCAGCGACTGGTCACGCCCTCGGGGAGCAGGAAGTAGATCGCCGTTCCATGTCCCCGGGAGCCGTCCGGGCCGTCCGGATCCCGCCAGGTCTCCAGGAAGTGCCCGCCCTCGGGGTGCGGTCGGAGTCCAAGAATCCGGATGACCTCGTCCGCCTTCATGCCGGGATCGGTCGCAGGGTGGTCGGTGCTCATGACCGCCAGCCTAGGGCACCGTCCGGGGCGTCGCCATCCTCGGCGGAGGGGCGATGTACCATGTCGCGATGGCCGCCATGGACGACGAATCGATGGGAACGACCGCCTCCACCGCCACCCGGCAGCAGGGTGCCTCGCGGAACGGGGCGATCCTCGTGACCGGAGCGGGGGGGGAGATGGGTCACGGCCTGCTCCAGGCCCTCGCCGAGGACAAGGCCGCCCGCGAGGCCCGGGGGGAGTCCTCTCCGGCGATCGTCGCGATCGACCTTCGGGATCTTCCCGCGGACCATCGGAAGCTCTGTGATGAAAGCTTCACCGGAGACGTCTGCGACGCCCGGCTGCTCGAACGGATGCTGTCCTCGTTCGAGGTCGGTGAGATCTACCATCTGGCGGCCCTGCTCTCCACGCGGTCCGAGTTCGTTCCGGAGACCGCCCACTCGGTGAACGTGGGGGGGACCCTGAACCTGCTCCGCCTCGCGGCCGAGGAGTCCCGCACCCACGGCAGCGCGGTGCGTTTCTTCTTCCCGAGTTCGATCGCCGCCTACGGCCTTCGCGATCTCGAGAGCAAGCGGGCGGCCGGTGCGGTCGCCGAGGATTCCTTCCTGCATCCCCACACCATGTACGGATGCAACAAGGTCAGCGGTGAGAACCTCGGGCACTACTACGAGAACCACTACCGCAAGCTCGCCAGCGATCGCATCGAGCGGCCGATCGACTTCCGGTCCATCCGCTTTCCCGGGATCATCAGCGCCGACACCGTGCCCAGCGGGGGAACCAGCGACTACGGGCCCGAGATGCTGCATGCCGCGGCCCGGGGCGAGGCGTACGCCTGCTTCGTCCGTCCCGACGCGAGGATCCCCTTCATGACGATGCCCGAGGCGGTCGAGGCGATTCGAAGGATCATGTCCGCTCCGAAGGACCGGCTGTCCCGCAACGTCTACAACGTGCAGTCGTTCAACCCGAGTGCCGAGGAGTTCCTGGCCGAGGTGCGGAAGCACTTCCCCCAGGCCGACACCGGCTTCGTGCCCGACGAGGCCCGGCAGGCGATCGTGGACAGCTGGCCCGAGGCCTGCGACGACGCCGCCGCGGCCCGGGACTGGGGCTGGCGTCCGGAATACGATCTCCAGTCGGCCTTCAGCGAGTATCTGGTCCCCCGCATCCGGGAACGCTACGAAGGATCCTGAGGACGGAAGTCCTCGGGACTTCATGAAGGAAACCCAATGATGACGACCCTCGACACCAACGATCTCTTCGCCGAACGAACCGGCGCCGTCCTCGCCCAGCTCGAGGATACGGGACAGCTCAAGCGGCTTCAGACCATCGAAGGACCGATGGATGCCACGGTGCGGCTCCGCGACCACGGCGAGGCGATCTGTCTCTGCTCGAACAACTACCTCGGCCTGGCCAACCATCCCGAAGTGGTCGAGGCCGGACTCGACGGTCTCCGCCGGTACGGCGCGGGCACCGCGAGCGTCCGGTTCATCTGCGGGACCTTCGACTGCCACGAGCGGTTGGAGAGGCGGATCGCGGAGTTCCACGGAGTCGAGAGCGCCTACACCTTCTCGAGCTGCTGGAACGCCAACGAGGCGATCTTCGCGACGCTCTGCGAGCCCGGCGACCTGATCATCTCCGACGAGCTCAATCACGCCTCGATCATCGACGGCATCCGTCTGGCCACGGTGATCAAGAAGGGGATTCACAAGACCGTCTACCGGCACAACGACATGGATCATCTCCGGGAGCGGCTGGTCGCGGCCCGGGAGAATCCGGAGATCGACGGACAGGTCTGGATCGTCACCGACGGCGTCTTCAGCATGGAGGGCGACATCGGCGATCTGCCGGCTCTTCGCTCGATCTGCGACGAGTTCGGGGCCAAGCTGGTGGTGGACGACAGTCACGGGACCGGGGTCATGGGGCCGACCGGTCGTGGCACCCACGAGCACTGGGGGATGGAGGGATCCCGGATCGATCTCTTCACCAGCACCCTGGGCAAGGCCCTNGGCGGCGGGGCCGGCGGCTACATGGCCGGCTCGAAGGCGATGACCGATCTCATGATCCAGCGTGGCCGACCGACCCTCTTCTCCAACGCCCTGCCCTCGACCATCGCCTGCAGNGCCGACAAGGCGATCGAGATCCTGATGCGGGAGCCGGAGCGGGTCGCGAAGCTTCGTGAGAACACCGCCCATGCCCGGGACGGGATCCTCAGCGTCGGCTTCGAGGTCCTCGACAGTCCGACCGCCATCCTCCCGATCATCGTCCACGACACCGCGAAGGCGATCGCGATGAGCAAGCGCATGCTCGAGCTCGGCGTGTTCGTCATCGGCTTCGGCTATCCGGTGGTGCCCGAGGGGGAGGCGAGGCTCCGGTGCCAGATCTCCGCCGCTCACGAGAAGTCGCACCTGGACACCTTCATCGAGAAGCTGAAGGTGCTGAAGGCCGAATTCTGAGGACCGGATCGCCGAGCTCGCCGCTCGTCGTGGCGGGGCCTCAGGAGATCACTCGGAAGAACATCGGATAGCGCTGGAACTCGCCTCTGGAGGCCTTCGTCGCCCCGATGATCGGGTAGATGATGCCCAGGATCGCCATCACGAGCAGGATCGGCAGGCTGATGCATGCGACGAATGGAACGACGCTCAGAATGCTCATCCCGAAGATGATGATGGTGTAGAAGATCAGCCAGTTGGTGATCTCCCGACCCTGCCGGTCGAGAAGCTCGCTCTCATCCTTCTTGACCACCCAGAGGATGATCGGGATCACGATGCCTGCCGGCGGGATGAGGAGATTCGAGAGCTGGCNGAGGTGCATCCACACCATGAAGTTGTTGATGTCGCCCTCCGAGGAGACCGACGGGTTCGTCGGTTCCGGCGATGGGACGGGCGGGCTGAACGCCGGGAGGTCGGCAAGCGGTTGCCACTCGACCGATCCCTCCATGCAGACCTGCCAGTCGGTGTCCCTCGGTGCGGACTCGACCCGTGAACGGATCTCCGCGACCGTGAAGGGTCCCTCGGGTCTCATGCCGGGTGGGGCGAGCCACCACTTCTGTTCGTCGCTGCTCATGGCGAGGAATCCGTATCGGTTTGGATGAAGGGATTCAGCCGATGACCCGGAACATCATGGGATAGCGATAGAACTCGCCCTTCGAGGCCTTCACCGCTCCGATGATCGGGAAGACGATGCCGAGGACCCCGAGCACGATGAGCATCGGTATGCCGATGATGACGAAGCTGAGCACGAGGCACACCACCACGGCGATCAGCTCGAAGATCAGCCAGTTGATGATCTCGCGACCCTGCAGATCGATGAGGTCGTTCTCGTCCTTCCTGACCAGCCACATCACGAGCGGAATCACGAAGCCGACCATCGGCACCACGAGTGATCCAAGCTGGCTCAGGTGCATGAAGATCAGGTAGTTGTTGAGCTCGGTGCCCTCCATCGAAACCGCCGGCACCGAGATGGATGGGGTCCGTTCGAGCTGGAAGGCAGGGAGGTCGGTCAGCGGCTGCCACTCGACCGACCCCTCCATGCAGACCTGCCAGTCGGTCTCCGCCGGTGAGGACTCCACCCGGGACCGGATCTCGGAGATGGTCCAGGGGCCTTCAGGTTTCATGCCGGGTGGGGCGAGCCACCACTTCTGTTCATCGCTGCTCATGGAGAGGGCTCCCTCGGAATGAAGGTGACGTTCACCGGCGGTCGTCGGACTCCAGCTTGCCCCGTCGGCGATCCCGGTCCCGGTCGGTGGCACGCTCTTCACGATCGCCGCGGCGGTTTCGAGCCTCGTTCTCCCGGTCGCCAAGGCCTTCGCGGCCGTCGCGACCCTGGCGACCCTTGCGACCTTCAGGATTCCGGTTTCTCGAACCCCGTTCCCGCATCTGGCGTTCCCGCATCTGGCGTTCCCGCATTTCGGGTTCCCGCATCTGTTGATCACGCATCCACTGCTCACGCATTCGCTGCTCGTTCATCCGCTGTTCGTGCATCCGGCGTTCGCGGTCGTCCATGTTCCGGTCGTTCTGAGGCCCCCGGTTCATCCTCATCGCNGCTTCGAGTCTCTGGAGGCGCTGTTCAAGCCGCTGATTCTGCTCTGAAAGGCGTCGGACGGCATCGCCGATCTCCCGGCCCGCTCCCTTGAAGTTCTCGTCTCGCCTTCGGAACTCCTCGTCCATGCGATGGTGGGTCTGTTCGAAGGCCCGCTCGATGTGACCGGCCATCTCCTCGCGGCTCCGGTCGAGATGGTGGAATCGCTCCTCGAAGGAACGCTCCATCATCTCGAATCGTTCCTGGACCTCGTGGGCGAATGCCTCCATCCGCTCATGCATCTCATGNGAGAACTCCTCCATCCCGTGATGCATCTCCTCGAACATCATCTCGGCGTGGTGCTTCCAGCCCTCGTGATGCCCGTGATCCTCGTCCCAGTGCTCCTCGTCCCAGTGCCCCTCGTCCCAGTGCCCCTCGTCCCAGTGCCCCTCGTCCCAGTGCTCCTCGTCCCAGTGCTCCTCGTCCCAGTGCTCCTCGTCCCAGTGCTCGTCGTGATCCTCGTGGTGCCGTTCCTCGTCCTGCCGGTGGGATCCGCCGACCTCGATCACCATCGCGAAGCCGATTTCAGTCTGTTCGACGTCGATGTGGACCTCCCCCGACTCGAAGAGTTCCGGAAGATGCTTCTCGAGGACCTCGAGCAGGCGTCCCGGATCGAAGGGACGGAGGTGGTCGTCCATGCCTCGATCGGAGGTCGTGACGGCCTCGACGCGGTCGCCGGACTCGATCCGGGCGAGTGTCAGGAGTTCGGAGGACATCACGGTCCTCGGGGTCATGCGGGCCATCGCGTCTCGTTCTTCAGCCGCCGACGTCGTGCCACCGGTCTCCACGAGCACCACCATGTCACCCGCGTCCATCTCCACCGAGAACACCCGGCTGCTCGCTGGGGGCGTGTCGATCGGTGACGCGTTCANCGCATTCGCGGCTCCCGCGGTGAGGAGTGCGGTCGCGCCGGCGACGAGGAAGGGGGAAGGGCGAAGGATGTTGGGAAATGACATGGGGTCTCCAGGGCTCGGTGTTTCACTGGCCATACACCTTACGGGCTGACTGGCCTGCACCGACACGCTACCGGAGGCCCCGGGACCGGGAGGAGTCCGGTCCATCCAGGTAGTTGGGATCGGGGCAGGGCTGATTTCAGCCCCGGTTTCAGGAGACGCTGATCGTCGGCATCTGGTACCGCCCCTGGGCGGCTGCCACCGAGATCCGGCTGGCGGTCATGGTCGCCAGGGCGTCGAAGGCCGAAGCCAGAGCCGGATCGTCCCAGTTCGCCCCGGGGTTCCCCGAATCGGAGTTGATCCGGAGATTCGGGGTGATCGGAACGCCGCCGAGGAAGGGGAGGCCCATGGTCTGAGCCATCACCTCGGCGCCGCCGCGGCCGAAGAGGTCGTATTCCTTGCCGTCGTCTCCGACGAAGTGACTCATGTTCTCGACGATGCCCAGAACCTCGACGCCGAGGTTCTCGAACATGCGGACCGCTCGCCGGGCGTCGTCCTGGGCGACTCGCTGCGGGGTGCAGACGACCACCGCCCCGGTCAGGGGCAGAAGCTGGGCGAGGGTGAGGGGCACGTCACCGGTGCCCGGGGGGAGATCGACGATCAGGTAGTCGAGCTCGCCCCATTCGGTCTGCATCGCCAGTTGCTTGAAGGCGCCGTGTGCCATGGGGCCTCGCCACACAAGGGCCTTGTCGTCCTCGACCAGCTTGCCGATGGACATCGACTTGATGCCGTGGGTCTCGAACGGCATCAGCATCGAACCGCGAGCCACGGTCTGGACGTCGGCCAGTCCCAGCATGGTCGGCAGCGACGGTCCGTAGATGTCTCCGTCGAGCAGACCGACCTTGGCGCCGTGACGGGCGAGGCCGACGGCGAGGTTGACCGAGATCGTGCTCTTGCCGACGCCACCCTTGCCGGCTCCGACCGCGACGACCTGCCGGACTCCGGGCAGGGGACTCTCCGCCACCTTCTCGTTGGGGCGACGCACGTCCGCGGTGAACTCGATNTCGATTCCGGCGAGCTCGTGCCCCACCTCTCCGGCGGCCCGAGTGACGGCCTGCTCGATGTCATCACGGATCCGATCCTTCATGGGACAGGCCGGGGTGGTGAGTTCGATCGTGATCAGGACCCTGTCGCCTTCGACATCGTGCCTCTTGACCATGTCCAGAGTGACCAGGTCCTTGCCGAGATCGGGATCACGCACGGTTCGGAGGGCTTCGAGGACTCGTTCTGGGGTCATGGCCATGGTTGGGGTCGCCGTGGACGATGGGTCATGGGGTTCGGGCCGGTCGAAACGTCCGAGAATCGGTAGTTCCGCCCCCTCCAGCCGGGGATCAGCGCCTGAGGAGGTCGAGTCGCCGATGATACGGACTCGGACGTGTGTCCGTACCCCGTCTCCCGACCGATTCACGATCCGAAGGGATCTTCCATGCCTCGAATCAAGCTTCAGCTCGCGGTCCTGCTCCTCGGCCTCATGATTCCCGGGATTCCCGGGGCCGCGGCGACCCCGCCCAAGAATCCCGGCCCCGGGACGGCGACCCCGGGCGGGCAGGCCTCGGGGGAGAAGGAGTCCAGGGATCAGGTCGCCAGCCGCGGCGCCCTGCCGGCGAAGGAATGGTTCGAACTCGTGTCCCTGATCGACGTCTCGGTGGTTCAGCAGAACGAACTGACGCCCGTCATCCGGACCTATCTGGCCGAGCTCGATCGCTGGCAGAAGGTCGGTTCCGTGAAGATGAGGGCCCTGCTCGAGAAGGCCCGGAGTTCGGATGAGACCGAACGAAAGGTGCTGGTGAAGCAGGCTCGCGAACTGCGGAAGTCGATGCCTCGTTACGACCTGGTCAAGGAGGAGGTCTGGGAGCTGCTCACCCCGTTCCAGCGAACCCGGCTCTTCGAGATGACCCAGGAGCGCAAGTCAAGAGGACTCCAGCTTGCGAAGAACCCGGTGAAGAAGNNGNAGAGGGCCGAAGACGATGCGGAGAGATCGAGGAAGGGTGACGTGAAGGTCGAGCCCGGCAAGGCGAAGCTGTGGAGCTTCCGCAACGATCAGGATCCGGAACGACACGCCGACTCCGGAAAGGACGGCGATTCCNGGGGTGATGCCTCCGCCACGAAGAAGGACCCCGCCGGGTCCTGAGCCCGCCGGGGTCCTGAGCGATCAGGGAAGGGTCGAGCGGGGATCAGCCGCCGCCGGAGACGATGATGTCGTCGTACTCGTTGACCACGGTCGGCGTGTTGACCTCTGGCTTGGACGGGTTGTTGATGATGTTCAGGACCGCGTCACCGGGGGAGCCCGGGCCGTCCGCGATGTTGAAGTAGACGCCGTCGGGCCCGGGTGAGATCAGGATGTACTCGCCTCGGGGGGCACCGGACTGGGGCTGCTGGGCGGAGCCGATCGCCGGGGTTCGAAGGATCTGGGCGAAGGTGTCCCGGCGGCCGTCCGTGCCGCCCATGGCCCGGTTCAGGATGCTGAACTGGTTCTGGTCCTGTCCGAAGTCGCCGAGGGAGGACGCGCCGAGGGTCCGGGCCTGGGACTCGTAGGAGAACTGCGAGTTGAAGGCGTCGGAGCCGACGAGGGGACCGTTGGAGCGGAGCCGTCGGGCGTAGAGCACCGGCTGTCCCCAGGCATCGACCACGGTCGGGATGAATTCGATCTCGCCCAGCGTGCCCTCTTCACCGAGGTTGTACTTCGCGGGACGGAACTGTTCGCCCTTGGGGCTGAAGAACGGGGCGTATCGCTTGCCCTGGATGAAGGGGCCGTCGCCCACCGCGGGAGCGTAGACCGCGATCCTGAAGATCGATCCGTTCGGACCGGCGAAGCTGATGATCTGGCCGGTCGAATCGGGATTGCCCGGCTCGAACTCGATCTGGGCGAGGTTGTCGTAGGCGACGCCGTCGATGAAGACGGGAAGCTCGTCCTGCCGCACCGCGCCGCCGGCGAGGTGAAGGACCGCGTTCTCCATCGGAGTGATCTTCGGGTCGTTGGCGAGGTACTCCTCGGGGACGATGCCGGGGTAGTAGCCGAACTGCTGGTTGAACGCATCGCAGGCCTTGGCGAACTCCTCCATGACGGAGGAGGTCTCGGTCACGCGTGCCTTCTGTCGGACTCGACCCAGGGCCGGAAGGAGGATGCCGATCAGCAGGACGATGATGCCGATCACCACCAGCAGTTCGGTGATGGAGAAGCCTCGGTTCTCGGTGCCGAGACGATGGTTGATGGTGCTGCTCGATTGAACGGACATGCGGCTGGACTCCGAGTGCCTCTGGGGGCGCNAACCTGCGTCGCGGCGACCGACCATCGATCGCCACGGACCTCCAATCCGTCTCTTCGGAGTTCGTCGGCGCAGGAGAGAGCGGCGACGGGACTCCAGGGTCCTCGCCACGCTCGTCCGTGGTGAAGGATACGTGGTTCGACCCCGGATCTGTTGCGATCTCCGACCGGAATCCCGGGAATAGACCCGTCCGGCGTCCGGAGAATCGAGTTCAGGATCCAGGGAGGGGGGTCGGTCCCCCGATCTGCCGGAGGCCCTCGAAGATCGTCACCGCCACCGCGTTGGACAGGTTGAGACTTCGGACTCCGGGTCGTTCAAGCATCGGGAGGCGGATGAGTCGGTGGGCACCGTGCCGGCGGACGAATTCCGTTCGGAACGCCTCTCCGACGCCTGCGCTCTCCTTGCCGAACACCAGCCGGTCGCCGGGTTGGAAGTCCGCGTCCCAGATCGTGTGTTCGGCATGGCGGCTGAGGAGCCAGCCGGGACCCGGCACCGAGGCGTCGCACGATGCCCAGTCCGCATGTTCGTGCAGATCGACCAGGGGCCAGTAGTCGAGTCCGGCCCGTTTGACTGCCTTGTCATCGATGTCGAACCCCAGAGGATGCACCAGGTGAAGGCGGCACCCGGTCACCGCGGTGGTCCGGCCGATGTTCCCGGTGTTGTTCGGGATCTCCGGCTCGACGAGGACGACCTCGAAGTTGGGACGTCCGGGAGGGTCGGGGGGGTTCTGGTCCATCGCTGCGGCTACCGTAGCAGCATGAACCGTCCTTCAACAATGGCGGGGCTCCTGGTCCTGCTCTCGTCTCCGGTGACGATCGCCCTCGCGGACGGTCCCGTGACCCCCGATCGCGAGTACGTGGTGATTGCGAGCGAGCGGTGCCGCGAGACCGATGGCTGGTCGCAGGTGGCGGGAGCCCTCGCGGCGAAGCATGCGGCGGATCTGCTGGTATTCGAGGACTCCCCCGAGGAACTGCTTCCCGAACTCAGGCGTCGCCATCCCCGTCTGGTCGGGGTGGTGGCGATGCCCGACGAGGCGGGACGGGCTCGGATGGGCGAGTTTCATCGTCTGCTTCGTCGTCTGGACGACGACCCCTATCTCGACGCACGCTGGGGGGTCGTCACCGCGAGCGACTGGCCGGCGGCGATGGAGATGGTCCGGGCGGAACGGCCTCTGCGCATCCGGACCATGCTGTCCAACACGCCGGTTCCACTCGAAGTCGCGCCGGATGGCGCGTACTTCGACGAAGGGGTCGCGGGGCGACGGGTCGAACGATCGGGCGGAGGCGAGGAGACCGAGATCCTCGGTGACCCGCACACCGCCGACGAGTTCGCCCGTGCCTTCAACACGCTCGCCCCCGATCTTCTGGTGACCAGCGGTCGAACCAACGAGGAACGCTGGATGATCGGCTACACCTTCGACGGCGGCCGCGTGGTGGTCGCGGAGGACGGCTCGTTGCGGGCCAGGACTCCGGACGGCGATGAGACGGTGCTGGCGAACCCCGGACCGATGGCGATGCTCGGGGCGGGAAGCTGTCTTCTGGGCTACGTGCCGGACTCCGGAGTCCTGCCGCTTCGCTTCATCGAGCAGGCCGGGGCTCGTCAGGTCGTCGGGTACTGCTCGACCACCTGGTACGGGGCCGGAGGATGGGACCTCTACCGACGCTTCCTCGAGGAGCCCGGTCGACATTCGCTGGCGGAATCCACGTGGCTGGCCCAGCAGGAACTGATCCGACGCTTCGCCGCCGAGTTTCCCGGCGCCCCCGAGGTCTCGACCGAGGGTTTCGACGAGCGGGCGGTTCCGGAGTTCAGGGAGGCGGTCTCCGAGAGGACCGGGATGCCGCGGACGGACGAACGGTTCAAGGATCTCTCAGGTCTGCTCTGGGATCGGGATGCCCTCGTGCTCCTCGGGGATCCCGCCTGGCGGGTCGAGCTCGAGGAGGGTGATCTTCCCTGGTCCGTTCGTCGGCGGCGGGTGGGGGATCGTCTCGAGCTCGAGCTCACCGTGCACGATGATCTGAGCGAGTCCTCCACGCCGGCGGTGATCCTCGAGGATCGGGTGCGGCCCGGCCGGGTGCTGGAGGGGGCGGGGACCTCGCCCGTCCTGCTCGACGACCTCGTCTTCATCCCCGGACTGGTGGATGTACCGGTCGGCGAGTCGGTGACGCTGGTCCTCGAGGCGCCTCTCGTGGATCCGAAGACCCCGGGACGGAGGGTGACCCGGTCCCAGGTCGACGGGGTGCTGGCCGGGATCGAGGAATCCCTCGCCGACCGACTTCGCATGGTGATCGGGATCGCCGGAGTCAACGGTGCGGAACTGGTCCGGGCGATCGGCGAGGTCCCCCCCGATCACCGAGGATCGATGCACCATCTGGTCTCGAACCTGCCTCCCCGGGATGCCCGTGAACTTCCGGCATCCTTCCTGCTGGAACAGGTCCGGCTCGCCCATGAGTCCTTCGCCGGCTCACCCTGGCGGGCCGGCGTTCCCGAGGAGGTCTTCCTCGATGCCGTGCTGCCGCATGCCCACATCGACGAGCGGCGTGACGACTGGCGAGGTGCGTTCACGGATCGTTTCCGGGATCTCGCCTGGTCGGTGGACACCCAGGAGGAGGCGGTCCGGTTGCTCAACCGGGAGGTCTTCAAGGCCCATGGGATCGAGTTCGACTCCAACAAGCGATTGACCAACGAACAGAGTCCGTACCAGACGATCATTCAGAAGTGCGCCAGTTGCACCGGCATGTCGATCATGCTCGCCAATGCCTGCCGGGCCGCGGGTATTCCCGCCCGCCTCGCCGGCATCCCCGAATGGCCGACCGGTGACAACCACACCTGGATCGAGGTCTTCGATCCCGTGGACGGCCGCTGGCACTGGATCGAGGCGTTCGGATCCGGAGCCTACGACGAGGGATGGTGGGTGGAGAAGGTGCGGGGGATCGCGCAGGAGGACCACGAGGATCCTCGATTCCGCATCTGGGCCGCGGGCTGGACGAGGACCGACGACCCGGCGGATCGGATGCCGCTCTGGTGGTTGACGCCCGAGGACGATCCGATTCCCGGCGTCGATCGCACCGCGGTGTACGCCCGGAATCGGAGCACTGCGGAGAAGGCCTCCGAGTGAGCGGGGGACGGGTCAGTCCGTGTCGAGACGGGCATGCACCGCGTGGTCGATCCACCGGCCGTTCAGATGTTCCACGCCACGGCTCACGCCTTCGAATCGGAGTCCGAGTCGCTCGGCGACCGCCAGGCTCCGGTCGTTGTCGGTGGCGACGCGCAGCTCGATCCGGTGGAATCCCACGGCGAAGAGATGATCGATCACGGCGGATCCGGCCCGGGTGATGAAGCCCCGGCCCTCGTGATCCCCGGCGATCCAGTAGCCGATCGCGGTCCGCCGATGGGCTCGATCAAGTTCGTGAAGGCCGATCACGCCGACGATCGTGGGCTGATCCTCGATGATCGCGATGATCGCCCAGTCCCCGCTTCCCGGATTCTCGCGTCGTCGCATCGAATCCTCGATGAAGGCCAGGGTGTCCGCGGGGGTCCGGGTCCCCTCGACCCACGGCAACCGGGCCCCGAGACGGGCTCGATCCCCGTCGACCAGTCGAAAGATCGGGTCGGCATGCACCGGATCGACCGGTTCGAGGCGAAGGTCGGACCCGGCTTTCAGAGATTGAATGATGGGCTCCCGGATCATGGCTTCGACTATACTGGCCGATGTCGAAGGAACGACCTTCCCCGATCCGATGGAGTCTGCCATGTGGCCCGTCCTCTTCTCGAACCTGCTCTGGCTGATCGTCTGTGGCATCTACGCCGCCCTGCTCTTCTGGCAGGCGGGGCGTGATCGCAAGGCTGGAACCGGTTTCGTCGACGACGACTGAGCCCGGGCCGACGACCCGCCCCCCGACATCACCCGACCGGACCCCAGGCGGCGATCAGGATCCCCAGATCCACGGCGTTGACGATGCCGTCGAGGTTGAGATCCGCAGGATCGGCCCCGATCTCGTTCCAGGCGGCCATCAGCAGGCCGAGGTCGGCGCT
>PAQL01000003.1 GCA_002709295.1 Phycisphaerae bacterium
TACTGCTGCAACAACTGGGATGCGGCCTGTGCCGCGGCCGCCCAGGAATACTGCGGGGCACCCTGAGCATGTCCCTGCTGCGTCGGATCATCATCGGCATCGCCATCGCGGCGGTGTCGGGGGGACACCTCGGAGCCGGAGGGCTCCGCGAGGAGCCGCCCTCCGGACCCGGGGTCTCGATCGGGTCGACGAGTCTTCCCTGCGTGCGACGTGATGCGGAAGGCGGTGTCTCCACGACGCCGCGTTCGCTCATGACGAAAGAGGGGGCCGATGTCGTGGTGGTGATCTTCGTCACCAGCACCTGCCCGATCGCCAATGCCACGACACCGTCGATCCGGCGGCTGCACGAGGCTGGGCGGGAGCTTGGAGTCGACCTGGTTCTGGTTCATCCGGATCCGCTGGTGACCCCGGAACTGGCCTCGGAGCACGCCGGACGACGGAAGCTCGGCATGGACGTCCTGCTGGATGCCGATCAGCGACTGGCTCGAGCCCTCGGGGCCCGGGTGGTTCCCGAGGCCTTCGTGCTCCAGCGGACCGACGACGGCTGGCAGATCCGGTACCGCGGCCCCGTGGATGATCTCTACGCGGATGTCGGTCGACGACGAAGGGCGGCGACGACCTTTCACGTCCACGATGCGATCCGGAGGATCAGGGCGGGTCTGCCGATCGAACGGCCGGTTCTGAAGGCTCACGGCTGCGCGATCGAACGGATGATCGGGTCGTGATCGCACCCATCCTTCTCGGAGTGGCGTTGGTCATGCCGCAGGACGAGGTCTCGTCGGCCCCGGCGGTGCCGGACTGGAATCACGACATCGCGCCGCTGGTCGGTCGGGCCTGCGTCACGTGCCATCGAGACGATGGTGCGGGTCCGTTTCGTCTGGACCGTCGCAGCGATCTGACGCGAAGGAGCGGCTTCGTTCTCGAGCTGGTCGATGAAGGCCGCATGCCCCCCTGGCTGGGGCGGGGTGATGGATGGAGGGATGATCGCCGTCTGAGTCTCGATGAAAGGAGCCTGCTTCGGCGATGGATCGAGGCCGGTGCTCCGATCGACCGGGAGGATCGGGAGGCTTCTCCGGTCACGGCACCCATCCCGGTGGCCGACGAGGTCCGAGGTCGGACCGTCACCCGGGTGGTCGACGGCGAGTTCACGCTTCCAATGGAATCGGATCCGGCCTGGCACAAGGGCGAGATCGATCAGCGAGGCAACGCGATCGCCCTCGGGAACCCGGCTCCCTGGAGGGTGCGCGGCATTTCGATCGACACCGGTGCTCCCCGGGCCATGCGGGTGGCGTCGATCGTCTTCGACGACACGGGCGCGGGTCGATACCTCGATGATCGCGACCCCAGGGTGGGTTTTCTCATGGCCGGCGATGCCGGGCTCTCACCCAGTGGAGCTCATGGTGTCGTGCTCGGAGGCGTGGATCGACTTCGGTGGCCGGACGGTTTTCACGTGCCGGTGCCCCCGGAGTCGGATGCGGTGGTCGAGTGGCACTACCGACCCACGGGTGTCGAGGAGACGATGCGGCCTCGTCTCAACTTCGAACTGGTCACGGACGAGGAGGCCGGGGACTCGAGGCCGCTTCGCTGGCTGCCGGTCGGCATCGGTCGCATCAGGATCGACGCGGAGCAGACGGGCACCGTCGAGTCGATGATGGTGGAGGTTCCGGTCGAGGTCGATCTGGTCGGGGTCACCCCGCGTGGACTGGAGATCGCGACCGGCATGGAGCTGCGTGCCTTCGCCCCCGACGCCCCGCCGGAGACGGTGGGCGACCTGGTCATCCGTTTCGAGGACTGGGACCACCATCAGCGTGAGACGGTCGTCTCCGAGTCACCGAGGCGATATCCCGCCGGCACCCGTTTTCAGGCGACCTTCCGTCTCGACAATCGGAGTGTGAATCCGTCGAATCCCGACTCGCCCGCGGTGGATGTGGCGCGAGGCCGGCGGACCGGGGTGCTGGCGATGCTTCTTCATCTCGCCGCGGTGGAGGACGCCGACGATGCCCGGCTCGCGGAAAGCGGCCCGGAGGTGGTGAAGGGGTTGCGGTCGACCGTTCGGGTCCGTTAGCTGGAGCGGTTCTCGTCCGAGCGCCCCGCGATCCGCTGGAGCGTGACTTCGATCCGCTGGAGGGTGGCCGCGATCTCGGCGAGTTCGTCTCCGGAGCCGGCGGCGGGTCGCGGGCTGGACGCCACGGCCGTGTCTTCGGTTCCGATCGTGATCCTGTCCCGCTGTTCGAGCACCCTGCGGCGGAACTCGTCGGTGTTCTCGATCCCGATCAGGCTGACCAGGGAGGCGCCCGCGGCTCCGGACTGGCCGGCGGTCTCGACTCCGAGTCGCTTGAGATCGAAGAGCCTCATGATCGGCCCCTGGGTCGAGGACAGATCGGTGATCTTCTCGAGGGGGATCGTCTTCTCGATCTTGTTGAAGACGCCCTTGCGGACGATGAGTGATCGGGAGGTGAGTTCCGCGGCCCAGTTGGCGATGATCCGATCGAGGAGGAACCTGTAGACGATCGCGGCGATGATGGCGAACGGCAGCAGCACGATGGTCAGGGCGATCGGAATCAGACCGACCCAGTGATATCTGACAAGCGCGTCGCGATCGAACTTCGCCTCGAGAATGACGTCCGGGGTCGGTGGTGCTGCATTCATGGCCTCACCATAGCACCCCGGACGGTCCGGGCCGTGAACCCCGGTCTCAGGGCGTTTCCGGACAGTCGCCCCAGGCCTCGATCATCAGGATGAGGTCCTGGTTGTCCACGAACCCGTCCTCGTTGAGGTCGGCATCGCCGGCCGCCTCGCCCGTGGCGAACCAGCGGTTGATGAGAATGCCGAGATCGCGGCCGTTCACCTTGCGATCGCCGTTGAAATCGGGGTCGCACGGCGGGGGCGGCGGCGGGCCGATCCAGGTCAGATCCGCGATGAGGATGTCCCGTGGTTCCGTCTCGCCCGCGGTCTGGGAGATGACCCATCCGAACGGGATGGTCACATCGTCGTAGACGATTCCCTCGAGGGGGATGTCGTAGTAGGTTGGCTCGGTCGTGAGCACGACGTCGTCCAGTCTCACCTCGAATCCGTCGGCGTCGGCGGAACCGACGAAGAAGTCGACGGTGGTGCCGGGCTTGTCGCTCCATGCCATGAACTGGACGCTTTCGCCTCCCGGTGCGATCGCCAGTCCGGGCAGAGCGCCCCAGTTGTTGGCCGGATACTGCCAGGCGACGCCGGCCCAGAGCGCGATGGGCGGTGGGTCGAAGGTGAACTGATGACCGATTCCGGCACAGGCGCCGTTGGGAGATTCGATGCCGGCGAGTTCCAGCGCCCAGTAGGCGCCCATGAAGCCGGTCGTCGAGTACTGGTTGTCGATGCGGAACGGCATCGGCTGGCGGCCGTCGGGAAGGTCCCCGTCCACGAAGAACGGGGAGCTGGCGACTCCGATACGTCCGGCATCGTCACGAGCTATTGCAACCACTCGATAGGCGCCGGGAATCAGTGGGGCGGTCATCTCGAGGGTCAGGTCGCCGCCGGTCTCGACGTAGTTGCAGGGGCCGATCGAGTTCCAGCGGTAGACGCCTTCCTCGTCGAAGATCTCCTCGCCGATGATCCAGTCGACCAGAAGTTCGCCTCCCTCGGGATCGGTGGCCTCCACCGTCATGGTGATGGGATCCGCCGGGTCGAAGGACTGGCCCGAGACGCCGGTGATCCCGGTCACGCTGGGCGAGAGGTTCGCGGGGGGGGCTCCGGTCCAGGCCTCGATCATCGCATCCACGCAGGGGGACGGTTCCATGGCCGGCCCGAACATCATGAACCAGGTGTCGGTGGGCGGATAGAGCTCGTCCCACAGGTAGGCGAACCCGCCGAAGCACCGATCGGATTCGCCGGCGATGGATCCGTTCCACCCGTCCTTGTAGAAGGTGGCCTTCTCATCGGTGGTGTGCTCGTATCGGCCACCCCACGTCGTGCGAATGGCGTTCCACCAGCCGCTCGGACCGTACTCGGGAATGAGGTAGGGGCGGTCCCAGTCGCTTTCCTCGATCTTGGCTCGGATCTCGGGCAGGGTCTCGTAGGCGTTCACGCCCCAGATGTCGATGTTGGGGCAGTAGGTGCTGAGCTGAGTGGCGTTGTCCACGACGTGCCAGTCACCGAGTTCGGCGGTCACGGCGATGGTGGGATGCAGGGGATCGAGACTCTTCACCATCGCGGCGGTCCGGTTGATCGCTCGCCAGATCGCGGTCACGACCGTCTGGTTCGCATCGGCCTCCTCGGTCAGGTGCTCGACTTCGTTTCCGACTCCCCAGGCAAGGAGCGCCGGGTGGTTCTTGTACAGCTCGACCTGGATGGCAAGGGTGTCGATCTGCTCCTGGACCGCATCGAAGTCGAGGTAGTCGAAGTTCGACCCGCTGCTGTCGGCATGGCCGTCGGAATGAAGCATCCAGAGCCCGAGCATCACCGAGAGGCCCCGTTCATGAGCGGCGTCGAGGATGCCTCCGGTGCCGGGTCCGGACGCCCACAGCCTGATGGAGTTGCCGCCCGCATCCCGGATCGCATCGAGCAGGACCGGGAGATCGGGATCCTCCATCGAGGAACGCACGATGCAGCCACCCTTGATGAAGTAGGGCTTTCCGCCTCGACGAAGTTCCCAGCCGCTCTTGGTCTTCAGGATCTCGACGGGAACGGGTTCGTCCTGGGCATGGGAGAGGTTCGCGATGAACAGGCAGGCGACGACGGTGAGAATCAGGCGCAGGTTCATGAGGTGCCGGGGGTGGGATCGGATGTCGGGCGGAGTCACGGGGTTCGAATCTACGCGGCTCTGCAGCCGGAGGCAAGGCTGGAAATCAAACCGGAATCGGCTCTCTGGGAATGGGTTGAGACCGATACGGAAACTCGTCATTCGAATGCCTCTCTATCGATTGGAATCACCGTTTTTCCGTTCGATTTCCGTAGGGATCCGAGATAGCGTTGAGCCGTCCGAGACCACCAGACCAACCACCGATCCGGAGATCCAAGACATGAATCCGCTTACTCGAGCCGCAGGTGTCGGCGCCATACTCGTCTGTTCGTCCGCCATGGCACAGGACGGCCCGAATCTGCTGCAGAACCCGAGTTTCGAAGAGGGTCTTGACGGCTACTACGCGACGTTCGGAAACTGTTTCCTGAATCAGGAGTACGCCTACAACGGCATCACATGTCTCAAGATGTACGGCTGCTTCTGCAGCGACTACAACGGGAACGGTGCGGTCAGCATCTACGAGACCGTGGTTCAGCCCGGTCAGGTCTACCGAGTGAACGCATGGGCACTCAGTGGGTCCTTCGACTCGTTCCAGGGCACCGGTTGCTGGGGCGGCATGAAGGTGGAGTTCAAGGATGCCTCCGGTGGCATCGTCGGACTCGCCGAGCAGCGGATCATCGAGGGATACGACCCCGACCAGGAACTCGACGTCTGGGAGGAGGCCGACTTCGTCGCCCTCGCCCCCGACAACGCCGCCACCGTCACGGTGGTCCCGGTCTTCCTGCAGGCGGGTGCCGGTGACGCCGGATCGATGTTCTTCGACGCCATGAGCGTGGCCACCACCGAGCGTGACCCCGCCAACGTGCTGGTCAACCCCGGATTCGATCTGGGCGTCGACTACACCTATCAGGTGTTTCCGACCTTCAACGGCTGGACCGAGCAGTACGGGAACATCTTCTTCGATGATGCCCAGTACCTCACCGGTCCGTTCTCCGCCGGCATGTTCGGCAGCTTCCCCGACTACGACGGCGACGGAAACTGCGATCCGGGCGGCGTCTCCGGATTGAACCAGCTGGTTCCGGGCGTCTCGGAGGGTGACACCGTCGTGCTGTCGATGTCCGCATACACCCCCAGCTTCGACTCCATCGTCGGTACCGACAACTTCGTCCTTCAGAAGATCGAGTTCCTCGGTGACGACCTCGGCAACCCCCTCGACTTCAAGACCGGCGTGGTCATCGACGGCTCCGGCGACTTCGCCGAGGACACCTGGCACTCGGGTGAGATCAGCGCCACCGCACCGGCCGGAACCCAGATGGTCCGCATCGTCGCCCAGATCGTCCAGCCCGACTGCGAAGGCGGATCGATTCGGATCGACGGCGTGGTCGCCTCGACCGACGGCTCCACCGGCGGTGGATCCTGCGAAGGCGACTTCAATGACGACGGTGTCGTCAATGGTGCGGACTTCGGTGCCCTCCTCGCGGTCTGGGGAGCCTGCAGCGGCTGCGCCGAGGACCTGAACCAGGACGGCTTCGTCAACGGTGCCGACCTCGGCGCATTCCTCGCCGTCTGGGGCGACTGTCCCGACACCGACCCGTGCGACGGCGTCGACTGCGACGACCAGGATCCCTGCACCATCGACACGTGCGATCCGGTCACCGGCGAGTGCATCAACACGCCGATCGACGGATGCGGCGGAGGCGGAAGCAACTGCGGCGAGGTCCACAAGGAGCCCGGATGCAGTGATCCGGTCTGCGAGGAGATCGTCTGCAACATCGACCCGATCTGCTGCCAGATCACCTGGGATGCGTTCTGCGTCTCCCTGGCCGAGGCCAACTGCCCGTGATCGGAACGGCTAGAGTGACGTCGACGCCATTCTGATTTGGAAGGATCAGTGTGATCGACCTGAAGCACATCACATTCGCGGGGAGGAGCCTGCTCCTCCCCGCGATTCTCTTTCTGAGCGTCCTGCTCCACATCGACGGATGGGCGTCGGCCGGATCGTCGTCCGGCGAAGGTGATCAGGTCGATTGCCTGTACGACAACCCCAGCTTCGAGATGGGGCCCGGACTCGAGGGGAACGCCGTCTCCGGCTGGTCCGACTCCGGGAACGTCGGGTTGGGGGACGGCCTGGTGTCCCATGGCAGGCGGGCTCTCTGGTTGTACGGCCCCTTCAACGGCAAGACGGATTCTTCACGCCTCACCTGCCTGATGGAGGCTTACGGAGGCTGGTCCTACGCCCTCAAGGTCGACGTGGGGCATCTCTCGACCGATGCCCTGGAGGGAGCGGCTCGGGCCTTCTTCACGATTCGCTGGCGGAACAGCACGGGAGGTGTCATCGCCGAGGAGGCGGTGGTTCTCCTGAACTCGCTCGACGCGACCGATGTCATGGTCACGGTGCAGGCCGACATCGGCCCCGCTCCGGTGGGAACCAGATCGGCCGAGATCGAGTTCTCCTTTCGTCAGACCTCCGCTCAGGAGTCCGGCCGCGTCTGGATCGATGCCTTCCGGCTGGACCGCACCATTCCCGGGGTCAATCAGTGGTCGGACTTCGGCAGCCGGAGGATCGACTTCGCCGGACACACGTGGAGAGTGAAGAACACCTATCAGGGCCCGGGACCCAATCAGTTCTCCGATTCCACCGACAACGCCCGGGTGCAGTCCGACGGTTCTCTCTTCCTGGGGATCGACCAGGCGGGACCGTGGCGCTGCGCCGAGCTCGCGATCGAGGACCATCTGGGGTACGGCACGTACCGGTTCGTGACCCGTGGTCGGCTCGATCAGCTCGACCCCAACGTGGTGTTCGGGCTGTTCATCTGGGAGTACGTGAGTTGCTACGAGAACTCGGTGATGTGGTGGAACCCGCCCAACGAGTTCGACATCGAGTTCAGTCGCTGGGGTGATCCCGATGCGGTCGAGGGGCAGTTCGTCGCCCAGCCCTACGACTGGCCCGGCAACATCTTCCGCTTCGACATCCCCGACGGCCCCGGGGCCGAAGTGATCACCTCGGAGTTCCGATGGGAACCCGAGGGCATGTACTGCAGGGCGTGGATCGGCACCCCGGAGGAGCCCGAGACGCTGCTGGCGACCTGGTTCTACGACGGTCCCCATCATCCGAGGCCCGGGAGGGCCCGGGTTCATCTCAATCTCTGGTTGATCTCAGGGAATCCGCCGCAGAACGGGCAGCCCGCCTCCGTGGTCCTGGATGACTTCATCTTCATCCCCAGGGCGGTGCCACCGTCCTGTCTCGGTGATCTCGATGATGACGGCCAGGTCGACTCCTCCGACATCGGTCTGCTCATCGCCCAATGGGGCGGTTGCCACCGGAAGGTCGAGTGCACGGCGGATCTCGACGACGACGGCATCGTGGATGCCTCGGATCTCGGTCTGATGATCGGGGCTTGGGGATCCTGCTCGGGATGAGCCGCAGGCTCGATCCGCCCGGCGGTGCCATGTCGTCGACACGATCAGTCCGGCTGGCAGCAGGGCTCGCGATTCGTGCCGCAGTGTCCACACTGTCCGTGGCCGTGGACCTGCACCACGGGGGCGATCGAACCGCACCACGGGCACCGTGACGGGGAGGTGCACTCGCCTCGTGATGGTGGTCTCTCCGAATCGGTCTGCGACCTCCGGACGTCGTTGTCTGGGGTGTCGCTCACGTGAGCAATCCGGTGTTGGTGATCGCCATGAGCGCCCCCCAGAGCATGCAGCAGACGACCACGAGGGCGAGCCGTGCTCGTGAGATGCGATCGACCCAGCTTCGCCATCGCGGATCCACTGGGGGGCGGACGCTGCCGCATGAGGGGCAGGTGGTCAGGGGGGTGCCGGTGGACAGGTCCTCGCCGCAGTCGACGCACACGGCGAGCCTGATCTCCCCGCACTCGGGGCAGGGACAGCCGGGAATCGTGCTGCGAAGGTCGTATCCGCAGTTCGGGCAGGCACCGCTGGATCCATCGATCGGAGCTCGCATGAACAGCCGCTGGAACATCCAGGCCAGCGGAACCAGCAACCAGACCAGGACGTTCAGCAGGACGCCCTGCCAGAGGACCATGAGGTAGGTGTTGATGAATTTCATCAGGTTCGACGGCGCCTCGGAGTGGCCGTGGCCGAGCGGGTCGGTCAGGATGCTGCCGGTGCCCAGTGCGATCAGGCCGACCCACATGTCGAGGAAGACCGGAGCGACTGGAAGGGCGGCGAAGATGGTCCGGATGACGTAGGCGACCACGACCGATCTGCGCAGTCTCTGGTGTGCGGTCAATCGTCGCACGGCCGGCAGCGAGGTCAGCAGACCGGCGATCGACGCGAAGGTCAGGATGCCGAGAATCAGGGCTGCGAGGGGGAATTCCCCGGGGTCCTGAAGCGTCAGGCCGAGCGATGGAGCGGCGCTGACCGAGCAGATGCCGATCCAGAGGACGATGCGTCGGATCTGCATCTCGCCGGTGGGAGGAGATGCCGGATCCCTCCATCTGGAGGACTCCATGGCGATGTTCCGGGTTTCGGACGTGGCCGGCGGCATGCCCCATGGTACCGGCGGGTCCTCGCGGAATCAGGCAAGCAGTTCGGTCACGATTCTGGCGGGTTCGACCCCGGTCAGTCTGGTGTCGAGGCCCTGATATCGCACGCTGAGCCGTTGGTGATCGAGGCCCAGCAGATGAAGCATCGTGGCATGCAGGTCACGGACATGCACGACGTCGGAGACCGCGTGGTATCCCAGCTCGTCGGTCGCGCCATGGGTGACGCCGCCCTTCACGCCGGCTCCGGCCATGAACATCGAGAAGCCCTTGATGTGATGGTCGCGGCCCGGATCCGCGCCTCCGCCCTGGGACATCGGAGTTCGACCGAACTCCCCGCCCCAGATCACGAGGGTGTCCTCGAGCATGCCGCGTTGCTTGAGATCCTTGATGAGGGCGGCGGTGGGTCGGTCGCAGTGCGAGCAGCAGACGTCCATGTACTGCTTGAGTCCGCCGTGGTGATCCCAGCCGCGGTGGTAGAGATGGATGAACCTCACCCCGCGTTCGGCGAGACGACGGGCGTGCAGGCAGTTGCTCGCGAAGGATCCGTCGCCGGGGACGGCGCCGTACATCTCGAGGGTCTCCGGACTCTCCTCGGAGAGGTCCATGAGTTCGGGCACCGAGGTCTGCATCCGGAAGGCGAGCTCGTGCTGCACGATGCGGGATTCGATCTCCGGGTCCAGCACCTGTTCGTGTCGAAGGCGGTCGAGATCCCGGATCGCGTCGACGAGGTGCGACTGGCAGTCGGTGGTGATGCCCGGTGGGTTCCGGACGTAGTGGACGGCCTCGCCTCGGCCCTGGAACTCCACTCCCTGGAGGCGACTGGGCAGGAAGCCGCTCGACCACTGGCGGGCCGCGATGGGCTGGGGATTCCTTCCGCCCACGCTGGTCAGCACCACGAAGCCGGGAAGGTTCTGGTTGGCCGATCCCAGTCCGTAGTTCACCCAGGATCCCATGCTCGGTCGGCCCGGGACGATCGTCCCGGTGTTCATGAAGGTGTGGGCGGGATCGTGATTGATCTGTTCGGTGACCATCGAGTTGATGATCGCGATGTCGTCGGCGCAGGATGCGATGTGCGGCAGATGATCGCTGATCCACTGGCCGCTCTCGCCGTGACGGCGGAAGTCGGCCCGGCTTCCCAGGCAGTTCAGGGGCTTGCCCTGGAGCTGGGCGATCGGCAGTCCGCGGGTGAAGGACTCCGGCATCGGTCGGCCGTCGAGTTCCTGAAGCTTCGGCTTGGGATCGAAGGTCTCCAGATGGCTGGGACCGCCGGCCATGCACAGGAAGATCACCCGCCTGGCGCGGGGTGCGAAGTGGGGGCCGGTATTCGGCGGGTCGCCGCCACCGATCGCTCCAAGGGCCTCGCCGCTCATCCACTGGGTGAGCGAGGCCGCTCCGATGCCCATGGAAAGGCTTCCCAGGAACTGGCGACGAGTCGCCCGTTCCAGCCCCCGTCGTTGTTCCAGGGGGAGCTGATCAAGATGATCCTCGTGGTCAGTCACGGGTGTAGGTCTCGTGGAGATTCAGGATCGCGCGGCCGGCCTGGGTCCAGGCCGCGATCTCCGGTGCGGGCATGCCGACCGGAGCGGTCCAGCCGGTCTCCGTGGTGTTCACCGCCAGCAGGGCGTCGGCCCGGTCGGGAGCCGCGGTGAAGTCCTCGCGGGCTCGGTTCAGAAGCGACTCGAGCACCGTGAGCTCGGCCTCGGAGGGAGGACGCCCGAGCGCGATCCTCCAGGCCGCGGTCAGGCGTTCCCGATCGCTTCCCGGGGGCTGAAGGACCCGGGTGGCGAGGCCCCGCGCCGCCTGGACGAAGACGGGGTCGTTGAGCAGGACGAGGGCGGCCAGTGGGGTGTTGGAGACCGTTCGCGTCGCGGTGCAGGCCTCGCGGGTCGGAGCGTCGAAGGCCTTCATCATGGGATGGAGGAACTGGCGTTGCCAGTGCACGTAGACCCCACGGCGCCACTGGTCGTCATCGGTGGTCGGGTGGTAGCGACGCATCGGAAAGTTCAGATGCCGGTAGTGCCCCTCGGGCTGGGGCGGCTTCACGCTCGGGCCGCCCTGTCGAAGCTTCAGGAGGCCGCCGGCATGCAGGGCGGCATCCCGGACGAACTCCGCGGCGAGTCGATGGCGCGACTGCCTTGCGAACTGGAGGTTCTCCGGGTCGGTCAGGGCCGCGTCGCCGGCGGGGACCGAGGATCGTGCCCAGCTGTCGGTGAGGACCAGTCGACGCACCAGGGCCTTGATGTCCCAGCCGGAGTCGATGAAGTCGAGGGCGAGCTGATCGAGCAGCTCCGGATGGGTGGGGGGGCGTCCCTGACCGCCGAAGTCGTCCTCGCTGGGACACAGTCCCTCGCCGAAGAGCATCGCCCAGATCCGGTTCACGAAGACCCGTGAGGTCAGTTCGCCCACGCCGCCCCGATCGGTGGGAGCGAGCAGCCAGTCGGCGAGGTCGAGACGATCCGCACGGCTGCGTCGGGAATCCCTCGGCGTCACGGTGCCCAGGAACCCGGGGACCGCCGGCTCCACGATGTCCCCGCTCTGGTCGAGCCAGTCGCCACGGGGCAGCACCCGCACCATCCGGGGTTCCTTCAGGGCGACGGTGTGGAGGGTCAGGGGGAGTTCGTTCTCGATGGCCAGGCGATCCGCCTCGAGGCCTTCGATCGCCCGGCGTGCCGACGCGACCCGTGGATCGGTGCTTCGACGGTGTCCGACCAGGGCGGCGTGGTCGGCGTCGGTCCGTTCCTCGGCCGGACGACCGAGGGCGGCGATCACTCCGGCCGGAGCGGGGCCCGGATGCGATATCGTCGCGGCATCCCAGAGGACCCGGCCTCCGAACTGGGTGAAGGCGATGCCGTCGATGTCCGCACCGGGAGAGAGCCCCAGCTCGTCGAGGGGGATCTCCAGTCGGTGCCAGGTGCCCGACGGTGGCAGTGGGCCTCGCCGGCGATAGGAGGGGCGATCGCCGTCGTTGCGTCCGTAGCTGATCGAGTCGTCGCCCCAGACCGCGCGGTGTTCCCAGGAGCCCGCCGCATGTGCCTGCAGCATCACCGCCCGGGGCGGAGCATCGGGATCAAGGCGGACCCAGGCTTCGAGGACGGAACCGGGTTCGACGGTGACGCGACGGTCGGTCTCGACGCTGTAGTGCTGGACGAGCCCCTCGGAGGACTGGATGCGGTACGACCGGCCCGAGCGGGCCGGCAGGTCGGGGCGGGCATGGAAGGTCCAGTCGCCCTGGACGGTGCCGCCGGTCTCGAGCACGTCGTCGACCCAGGTCACGCGGCGATCATCACCGGATTCGATGCGCCGCCGGAGGTCGGCCTCCCAGGCCGGGTCGGCCCCGGTGATCGCGCCCTCCGCCTCGGCCAGCTCCGCTCGAGCACCTGCGAGCCGTCGATCGAGTTCGTCGAGCCGCTCGGCGAACCTCGGCGTGACCACCCGCATCTCCGGCTCCCGACGCGTCGGCGTGGTGTTGTAGCCGTTGTAGGGATTCCGGATGTGTTCCTCGTCGTCGATGTCGGCGAAGAAGGCCCCGAAGGTGTGGAAGTCGCGGTGGGTGTAGGGGTCGTACTTGTGATCATGGCACTGGGCGCAGCCGAGAGTGGCACCCATCCACACCTCGCTGGCGTTGCGGACCCGGTCCGCCATGTAGATCGCCCGGTACTCGGCCAGCTGAAGGCCGCCCTCGTGGGAGGTCTGGAGGAGCCGGTTGTAACCCGAGGCGACGAGGGCGTCCTGCTTCAGGTCATCGGACGAGGACGGGAGTTCCTGTGCGATCAGATCGCCCGCCAGCTGCATCCGGGTGAATCGATCGAAGGGCATCCCCTCGTTGAACGCCCGGATCACCCAGTCGCGATACGGCCAGACCCGATGCTCCTGATCGCCGTGGTAACCGACGGTGTCGGCGTAGCGGACCAGGTCGAGCCAGAGCACCGCGAGGCGTTCGCCGAATTCGGGAGTCGCGAGCAGGCGGTCGACGGCCCGGGCCAGGCGATCGGGCGAGGGGTCGGAGATGAAGGCGTCGAGCTCGTGCGGATCGGGAGGGATCCCGGTCAGATCCAGGGCGAGACGCCGGTAGAGCGTGAACGGATCCGCGCGGTCGCTCACCGGCAGACCGAGTTCGGCATGTCGTCGCTGAAGAAGCTCGTCGACCGCATCGATGTCGGTGGTCGATCCGTCGATCGGAGTCGGAGTCTGATACGCCCAGTGCGGTTCGTAGCTCGCGCCGGATTCGATCCATCGTCGGATGACGTCGATCTCGGTGTCGCTCAGGGGGTCATGGGCCTCGCGGGGAGGCATGGGATCATCGGGGTCGATGATGCGACGCCACATCTCGCTGGCTTCGGGGTTCCCCGGAACGACCGCCGCGATCCCGGGGTCCAGCTCCGCGGTCGCGGCATCGAAGTCCAGAAGACTGAGTCCCGCCTTGCGGGCCGCGGCGTCGGGTCCGTGGCAGGCGAAGCACTTCGAGCTGAGGATCGGTCGGACATCCCGCACGAAGTCCACGGGGTCATTTCCTTCACGGCTCGGCCGGAGTTCCGTGCTCGTTCCGAAGCCGGGACTCGGGGCGAGGGAGGGGGTCGCGACGCACGCGGCGAGCGTGGTGATCCGCAGCAGGCGGTCATGTCTGGAGGTGGACCCTGTCACGCATCGACCGTAGCAGGAGGCCGGGTCGGGGGCAATGATCAGGCCTCCGGGAACCGACGTGCCCGGGCCTGGTTGCTCCTGGGACGGGGTTTCTCACGCGGGTCGGAGGTGTTCTCCGGCGGCCTCGTTCCGCGGAGCCCCTCGTTCACCGTCGCACCACGCCGCTGTAACGGAGGATGATCGCCTCCTCGCCGGGGACGTCGGTGCGGACCAGGACCTCGCCCTTGAAGACGCCGTTGGTGGCGGGCATGGATCCGGCGAGGTCGATCCGCCAGATCCTGCCATCGGGATCGAGCGGAGTGGGCGTGGCGACCAGCCCGTCGGCGGCACGGCCGGTGACCGTGGCACCGAGCACGCGGAACGGCTGCAGATCCACGCGGCGGAGATCGATGGTTCGATTGCCGGTGTCGCCGGCGTCGACCATCATGAAACGGAACATGCTGTCGCTGGCGGCGATCTCGCCTTCGGCGGAACCGTTGATGGCGAAGTTCATCTTCACCGGCTTGTCGCCCTCGTCGGTTCTGATGCGGCCCGACACCACCATGCTGCCGGTGAACCAGCCCCATGGGACCCGGTCGTCGAGGGTGACGTCGACCTTCCAGGTCGAACGACCCTGCCCGTCCTTCCCGGCCGGGGTCACGGTGGCGTTCAGGTGAGGCGCGAGCACTCCGCTGGTGACGACCTTGTCCAGTTCGATGTCGGGTTGAAGGGCGGTCAGGGTGGTGCCGGTGGTGTGGGCCGTTCGGTAGGGCACGCGGCCGAGTTGCAGCACGCGTGGGGCCGCGGAGAGGGCGGCGGCGATGTCCGCCTTGATGGTGATGGTGCGGACCCGTTCGTCGGGATCGTTGGAGATCACCCGCACGGCCTTGCTCTGTCGGCCCTGGCCCTTGGGGGTGAAGTCGAGCACGATCTCCCCGGTCTCATCGGGTCCGTAGGTCGGCGTGGTGTCGAAGCCCACGCTGGTGCAGCCGCAGGTGGGCTCGACCTTGGTGATCCTGAGCGACCCGCCGCCGGCGTTGCGGAAGGTCACGGTGGCCTGCCGCTTCTCCCAGTCGCCCATGCTGCCGAAGTCGATCACCGGATCGTCGAAGGCGAGGACCGGATAGTCGGGGCGGGGGGTCCCGGTGGTGGGGGCGGCCGAAGCGGGCGTGGATGACTTGGAGGTGGCCGCCGTCGTGGTGGACGCGTCCTCGCATCCGGTGGCCATGGCGACCATGAGCACGGTGGCGAGCAGGGGACGATCGAGACGGTGGAATCGCATGTGAGAGGTCTCCGGGGGCATGCGAATTGTAGGAGATGCTCCCGCCCGATCGGGCCCGTCGTGCATCGGCAACCGCCGTCCGGCGAATCGACATGACCCTCCGCGTGTGGGAGGATGCGGTACGAGTCCCTCGAACGTCCTCAAGGAGTCCACGATCATGAGTGAGTCCAGCCCTGCCGTCCGTGATCCCGGGTTTCTGAAGTGGTTGATCGTGATGGGGTTGATCGAGGGAACGAGCACCCTGGTTCTCGGGGGAGCGATGTTGACCAAGTACGTCTTCATCCAGTCCTGGGGACCCATGGCGACTTCGATCGCCGGGAACATCCACGGCATCCTCTTCATCGTCTACGTGCTGATGCTCTTCGTGGGGTGGCGGCGGATCCCGACATCGGGTGGCCTTCTCCTCGCCGGTCTGGTCGGAGCGGTGGTCCCGTTCGGGCCGTTTCTCGTCGATATCCCTCTCTTCCGGCTTCTGAAGGGGTCCTCGCCCGGTTCGTCGGGTTGAATTGATGAAAACGGTGTTGGTGTTCGAGCCGCTCTCCCGTAGGCTGGTTTTTCCGGAAACAGACCCATCCAAATGGGTATGCCATAAAGACTTCGAGGAGAGCAGGACTATGTTTCATCGGAACATGATCGCGACCGCCGTTCTTGCTGGAATGGTCACCATCGGGACCGCTTCGACCACCTCACAGGCGACCGGTGTCGACACCTACGCCGGGGGCGCGGCCATCGCCTATCTGCCCCAGGAGTTCGTGCTTGGTGGGGCCAACCCCCTTGGTGTGAACTTCGGTTTCAAGGGCAACCCCTTCACTCCGGTGGTCAACAACGGGGCGGTGCCGCTGTACAACCCCGTCAGTCTCCAGCCGACGGTCTTCGCCATCCAGGCGGACTCGAGCTACAACGAGAGTGATGGCAGCTACAGCGTGTCGCTGACCGTGTTCACCCAGGATGGCTCCCCGTTCGTGAACGACAGCACGCCGCTCGTGGTGCAGACCGCCGATGGTCCGCAGACCGCGACCGACTTCGTGATCGATCTCGGCAACGGATATCAGCTGCCCGGATTCCCGGTCGACGGTGTGGACGTGGGCAGCCTCCCCGGCAACGTCTACGTCGACGTGGAATACTGGTTCACGCGCCTCGACGGCAGTGAGAACCGGGAGTTCGGTGACACCACCGGCCCGTTCCTCGGGGAGAACGGCTTCACCTTCGGTTGGGGGTACGACCTCTACGCCGACGATCCCGGGAATCCCGACAACCCCCGCAACATCAATGCGGCCGGGTTCATCGCGACCTTCAAGCCGATCCTGCCCTCGTGCCCGTGTGCCGCCGACCTCAACGGCGACTGCCAGGTCGATGGTGCGGACCTCGGCCTGCTGATCGCGGCCTGGGGAAGCTGCGGCAAGGGCGGAGCCGGCTGCCCGGGCGACCTCAACGGTGACGCCCAGGTCGACGGGGCCGACCTCGGCCTCATGGTCGCCGAGTGGGGCTGCACCGACTGATCCCCCTGGATCGGCGGGCCGGATCAGGCCCCCGTTTCGGATCGAATGCCTGCGGACGGCCGGCTCCTCTGGAGCCGGCCGTCCTTCTCTTTCGGGTCGGAGCAGGATCCCGGGGTGGATTCCCACCTCGGATCGTCGAACCTCGGCCCGCTTCAGAACGAACAAGGGTGGGCAGTGGCGGATGTGTGTCCACGACATGGGGCGGGTTGCAGGGAAAAGGTGCCGGGGCCCTGCCCGGTGGTCAGGAGGGTCGATTCAGCCTTCGTGTTTCAGGCTTGATCGCCCTTGGGTTGGAAACAGGGACAGGAGTCGGACCGAGTGCGTTTCATCGCTTCGGCTCCAGCCGCCGCGGATTCCGGGCCGCGGCGGCTGTTTTTTTGGTCGTGACTTGTTTCCAGCGGCGAAGAGTGGATGCTGTGAGCATCCGAAGTCGGCCTGAGAACGAAGACTCGGGAGTCCGGGGTGTCGATTCAACGAGGCTCATAAGATGTCCACCTGCCAGATCCGCTGCCACCGATTCGCCGGGCTCCTTGCGGCCCTCCTGATGCTCCTGCCGGCATCACCGGCCATGGCCGAGACCTTCGTGCTCGAAGCCGGGCCTGCAGACCGCATCCAGGCTCTCATCGATGACGAGGTCGTCGATGGTGATCTCATCCTGCTCGAGGCCGGCGATTTCCCGGTCACGGCGACGATCGATCTCCGGGGACGGGCGATCACGATCCGAGGCACCTCCGGGCGTGGAGGGGACCCCGTCTCCAGACTGATCGGGGTCGGCACGACCGGGATCTTCGTGTGTCGGACCGACGAGGGGCCGGGGACGATCCTCGAGAACCTCGTGGTCCGCGACGGAGACATCGATCTTGGAGGCGGCTTGCTGATCGACCGTGCGAGTCCGACCGTGCGCGGGGTGCGATTCATCGACAACCGTGCGAGCGTCTTCGGCGGCGGGGTCGCGGTCTTCGGTGGGGTGAGTTCACCCGTCTTCGAGGACTGCGTCTTCGAAGGCAACGAGGCCGACCTGGTGGGTGGTGGCTGTCTCAACGGGACCGACAGCACCGTGCTCTACCGGGGATGTTCATGGTCGGGGAACACCGCCGGTCTCTATGGCCGTGCGATCTACGATCAGATCGACAGCCGGCCGAGGCTCGAGAACTGTCAGGTGGACGGCTGCTGCGAGGTGGTCCCTCCGGAGAGCTTCGAGGATGGCGGCGGAAACCTCGTCGAGGCGACCTGTGGAGACTGCGGAGCCGACCTCAACTGCTACGGCGGTGTGGGTTCCGCGGACCTCGGGCTGTTGCTGGGGGCATGGGGGACCTCGCTGGAGAGCTACGACCTCGATGGCGACGGGATCGTCGGCGGGTCGGACATCGGCGTCCTCGTCTCCCAGTGGGGCGAGTGCGGCTGAGGGGACGGAGCCATCGAGGCCGTAGAATCCAGCCTCGAAGGAGCTCCCGCCCATGAGCACACGCATCGCCCTGATCTCCGAGGTCTATCCCGAGGACGACGAATCGCTTCTCGAGGATCTGAAGGAGGCGGCTGGAGCCGGTGCCCGCATCGCCGTGCTTCCGGAATGCCCCGCCCAGCCCTGGGCTCCCGGTGACGCCACGCCCGATGATGCCGACGCCGAGCCCGCAGGGGGGGCCAGGGAGGAACGTCAGGCGCGGGCGGCCCGACTCGCCGGCATCGCGCTTCTGGGCGGAGGCATCGAACGGTGTGCCGATGGGCGTCGTCGAAACGCCGCGGTGCTCTGGGATGCCGGTGGGGAGGAGCGTCTTCGGTATCACAAGATGCACATCCCCGACGAACCCGGTTTCCGGGAGGCCGCCCACTACGAGCCCGGGCTCGAAGCTCCCGTGGTGGTCGAGCTGGAGGGGCTCCGGATCGGCGCCCAGATCTGTTCGGACAACCAGCGTCCGGATGGGGCGATGATGCTGGCGGCCCGGGGCTGCGACTGCATTCTGAATCCCCGGGCGACCGANCGNGGNCTGCTCGAGCGATGGAGGACGATCTGGCGGGCNAATGCGATGACCACCGGCTGCTGGATCCTCAGTCCCAACCGACCCCGTCCCGAACCGGGCACGCCGCTCGGTGGTCCGNCNATGGCGATCTCGCCGGCAGGCGATGTCGTNGCGGAGTCGGATGCCNCGCTGGTTCTGGTGGACGTGGATCCCGGACTGGTGGCCNNGGCNCGTTCGCTCTACCCCGCNTACCTGGCCATTCCGTCGANGANCTACGCCGAGGGCTGGAGTCGGATCGCNGACCAGCCCGCCCGGCCGATCCCGGACTGATCCGACCGGCAGGCTCGAGGCGGGGCGGTTTCGTCCAATATTTTCCACTCCTGGGATGAATCCCGTCTTTCGCCGTCAAAGGGCTGTGAGAAACGGGGTCCGATCGCGGACAGTGGTGGTGGAGGCAACCGCCTCGGCCAACACCCGCAAGGAGATGATCATGTCGTGTCGCTCATCGCTCGCTCTCGCCGCCTGTCTCGCGTTCCTTCTTCCGGAGACCTCCTTCGCAGGAGATTCCGGCGATTTCGAGGGGGTCGGGATTCGCGTCGTCGAGATGCAGGGAGAGTCGATCATCCTCTTCACGGAGGTCGATGAGACGACCCTTGCGGTCACCCGCACGTTCGAGGTCGTTCTCGGAAGCGACTCGTCGGCCCGCATGAACCTCGGACTCGAGGTCCAGGGGGTCGCGGCAGAGGAGGTGACCATCGAGGTCACGACCGGCTCCGTCCTTCTTCGCGAGCTGGGAGCCGGCAGCACCACGCTCGTGCCCTCGGATCCGGACGTGGTCCCCCTCACCGAAGGCAGCTATCTCGTCTCGGCCGGTGCCAATGCCAGCCTGAACTTCACCTTCACCGAGACCATCCCCTTCAGCGAGGGTGACATGACGATCTGGTCGATCCAGGCCGAGGACTCCACGATCACCTTCCATCCCTCGGGGGACACCGGTGCCCTGTGGCTCGGCACCAGCGGATCGACGGGATCCGAGGTGACGGCGGGTTTCCGGGTGTTCGGTGGCGCGAAGGGCAAGGGGTCGCCGGTCGAACGTTCCCTCGTGTGGGTCAACCAGGTCAACGGCACCGGATTCACCATGCCGGCCGAAGGGTCCGATCAGGTTCCGACCACGTTCCCGGTCGGAGACAGCACCATCGTGGTCGGGCCGAACTCGCTTGCCGCGATCGTGTTCGACCGCGGTGACGATTCCGACGACGGATCATCCGGCACGCCCGGCGACATGGACGGCGACGGCGACGCGGACGAGGTCGACTACGCCCTGCTCGGGGATCAGCTCGGGATCTGCGTGGGGGATCTCAACCTCGATGGCGAAGTGGGCGGGGCCGACGTCGGCCTGCTGCTCGGCGCCTGGGGCCTGTGCCCCTGATTTCGCCTCGGATGATGAGCCGGGGCCGGCGGCGTCCCTGATGCGATCGTGCCTCGATTCGATCGGATAGGCTCGTGCCGATGACGCAGGAGCCGGCCAGGAAATCCCCGCGAATCTCGCTCTTCGTCCTCGCGATGATGAACACCGCGGTGGTCGTGGGTCTCGAGGGCCTTCCGGAGGTCGGTTCCTTCGGGCTCCCCCTGATCGTCTACTACGCGTTCTTCACGCTTCTCTTCTTCCTGCCGGTGGGGCTGGTGGCGGCGGAGCTCGGGGTCGGCTGGCCGCATGACGGCGGGGTCTATCGCTGGATCCGTGAGGCCCTCGGCGAACGATGGGCGTTCCTCGGCATCTGGTGTCAGTGGGTTCAGATCCTCGTCTGGTATCCGACGGTCCTCGCGGTCTGCGCGGTCTCGCTTTCCTACGCCATCGCCCCCGGCCTGCACGACGTGGGCTGGTTCAAGGTGGTGGTCGCCCTGGTGATCTTCTGGGGTGCCACGCTGGTCAACTTCCGGGGCCTGAAGATCAGCGGCTGGTTGACCACGGCCCTGCTCTATCTCGGCACCCTGCTGCCGGTGGTGCTCGCGATCGGCCTTGCGGCCTGGTGGCTCGGTTCGGGAAGGCCGTCGGCGATCCCTCTTCGATGGTCAGATGTCGTGCCTCGGATCGATTCGATCGGCGAGGTCGTCGGGGTCTGCGCGATCTTCTCGTTCCTGTCCGGCCTCGAGGTGAACTCGGTCCACTTCAAGCATGTGCGGAATCCGCAGCGGTCGATCCCGCTCTCCCTGCTCTTCTCGGGAATGCTCGTGCTGGGCATCTCGGTGCTGGGCGCCCTCAGCGTCGCGGTGCTGGTTCCGGTGGGGGAGATCGATCTGGCGGCGGGTGCCCTGCAGGTCTTCTCGACCGTCCTCGATCCGATGGGATTCGGGTGGATGGTGACGGTCCTGGCGGTGCTGGCCCTCGCCGGCATGATCGGTCACATCATGGTCTGGGTGATCGGGCCCACGGAATCCCTCCGCGTCGCCGCGGAGGACGGCCTCATACCCCCGGTCTTCCAGAAGACCACCTCCGAGGGAGCGCCCCGGAACGTGATGCTGTTGCAGGCGATCGTGGTGACGGCACTCTGCGTCTCGATGATGTTCTTCGATCTCAACCGCATCTTCTACTTCCTCACGATCTCCTCCGCCCAGGTCTACCTGGTGATGTACGTCCTGATGTTCATCTCGGTGATCGTGCTTCGGATCAAGAAGCCCTTCGTGCCCCGGGCCTTCGTCATCCCGGGTGGCATGCCGGGGCTCCTGGTGGTCGCCGGGGGCGGCGCTCTGACCGCACTGGTCGGCATCGTGATCATGTTCTGGCCGCCCTCGACCGAGGACATGGCGATGGAGGGGGCGTCCTTCACCCCCGTCCTCATGATCACCTTCGTGGTGATCATGGTTCTGCCGCTGGTCTTCTACGTCTTCCGCAATCCGGCCTGGAAGGATCGTCCGGGACTTCCCTCGGCGGAGTCCCGACGGGGCGGATGGAAGCGGGGCGACTGAACCCTCGTTGCCGGAGAGGGCGACGGTTCCCTTGAACCCGTTCGACAGCACCCCCGCGAAGTCGGCTGTCACCGCGCCCTCGGGGGCGCGTAGAGCTGGATCTTCTTGAGATTACCGATGACCGCGGCGATGCCGTCGTTCGCTCCGACCTTCCGAAGGGAATCTCCCATCCCGCTCCTCCCGAGGTCGATGATCGAACGCTCCGCCTGCAATGCGAGATCCAGGGTCGTCCAGAGGACGTTCGGGTCGCCGTCGGTGCGGAAGCGTTCCGGTTCGATGATCGCGAAGGCGCGTCGGGCATCGACATCCGCCTGCTTCAACGTGTCCATGCAGCGAGCGGCGAATTCATCGGGGTCATCCAGGATCTCCTCCCCGGTGATGGTGTCCTCGAAGCCTTCGTTCTCGATCATGGCCTCGAGCCTCTCTCCGCCACGGTCGAGGTAGACGACCTCGGCCTCCGCGAGTTCGATGACGAGTCGAAGAATCCCGCCACGAGCGAACTGAAGGGCCTGGGTCGTGTCGGCCGCAGGTGCATCGATTCCGAGATGCTCACGGACCAGATCGGGTCGTCGCAGCCATCCGAAGACCCCGACCCCGCCGAGGATGATAAGAAGCACGCCGATTCGAATCGTCGACGCCCTGGTCAGGCCCCGGCTCGTCGACATCGATGGGGTTCTCGTGCTCTGATGCTTCTGTTTCAAGGGATCCGGGCCTCCGGGTCTATTCGAGCCGATCAGGGTAACGGACCGCGTCCCTCCCCAATCGTTCTTGAGGCAGGGTGGGGTCCCGGCTCCGATTCGGACCACGATCCCGGGTTCGCATGGTCGGGAGATCCCATTTCCGGCATCCGTGCATTTCACGGCAATCACCCGATCGCATGTCCCCGAAGAGGGGTGTTTCATCAATCCGAGCATGGAGTCGACATGATGCACACCCGCTTTCTCCTCGTTGCCGCCCTCGGTGGTCTTCTCTGTCTTCCTTCCGTGATCCATGCCCAGGACGGGATGGATCGCCGTCCGGATCGCCGGAGTCGCCAGTTCGAACGTGGCCGGGACATGGGGCAGGGTCGTGATCGGGATCGGTCGAGTGGTGGGAAGGACCCTTTCGTTCGAAGTCCGCACATGAAGGCCGGCGGCACGATCCGGGGATGGGACGGCCTCGAGGTGCATGGCGAGGATGGAGGGCTGATCTCCGTCGAATCCATGGTGCCTGAAGACGGCATGCTCGTGGTCGTCAACGGATGCCTGACCTGTCCGAAGTTCCTGAGGTCGTACCCGGGCATGGAGGCCGTCGCCCGCGACCATGCCGGCAACGAGAAGGTCCGATTCGTCTATCTCTACAAGACGCTCGCTCATCCGGAGAACGATGGTTTCATCCAGGCTTTCACGATCGAGGAGCGTCTCGAACAGATGGCCATGGCGAAGGAGCGGCTGAAGACGACGATCCCCTTCGTCTGCGACGGGATCGACAACACGGCGATGCAGGCCTTCGGTGGGAGTCCGAATTCCCAGGTGGTGGTCGATGGTGAAGGCGGGATCCTGCATGCCGCCGGCTGGGCCGATGGGGACGTGCTCCGCGAGGCACTCGTCGGCATCGTGGGGGAGACCGAGACCACGACCGAGGTGGACGATCTCGATCTGCCGCGGTTCCGTGGTGTGACGAGGCCGGCAGGGAGGGTGGTCCCCCGGGTGCGTCCCACGGAATCGCTTTCTCCGCTGCGCATGGAGCCGGGCGCTTCGAAGGAGAAGTACTTCGTGAAGCTCCGTCCCGAGGCGAGCTCTACGGCGATCGCCGGTGGAGAAGGCCAGCTCTATCTGGGATTCCATCTGGACCCTCTGCATGACGTCCACTGGAACAACCTCGTCGATCCGATCACCTTCGAGGTCACGGCTCCCGAGGGAGTGGAGCTTGCACCCACGACCGGTTCGGGCCCGAAGGTCGAGGCCGTGAGCGACACCGATCCCCGTGAGTTCCTTCTGACCATCAAGGGGTGGAAGGACCAGGGGCCCCTCGAGGTCAAGGTCGTCTATCACGCCTGCTCGGACGGTGACGGCGACGAGGCCGAGGCCTTCTGTCGGAAGGTCGAGCAGGTCTATCTGGTGCATCCCGACCGCGAGCGGGGGGCCGGATTCGTACAGTCGCGATCGCGTATCGGAGGTCGGGGAGGTCCCGGAGGTCGTGGTGGCGAGGGTGCACGCGGGGGTCGCGGGGGCCGTGGCATGCAGGGCGGGCGTCGGGGCCCCCGAGATCGACCGTTCGGCGAGAATTGACGACCTCCCGCACCCCGCCATCGCCCTCCTTGGTGTCTGGAGAGGGCATGCCAGGGGTGTTCGAGGGAGGGCGAAATCGCTCGTCAGGTGGTCCGAATACGGGGCCGGCCACGCAATTCTTGCCTTTAAGGTCCGCCATTCCATGAATTACGGGATCTCGAGGTCCCTCAGGACGTATTCTTGAGCAGCACATGGGCGGAGGGAACTCCGGGTCACTTGCGTGACCTGGTGCCGCCAGGATCCGGACGACGACGTTTCACGCGTCGCCGCACGGAGACGCTGGGAAATGGGGGCCCGACCCCGTCGGCTTCGGCCGACCCCAATTCGGGCACAGGGAACTCGGACGCCCCGCTCAGGCGGGGCGTCCGACTTTTTGCCCCTCCTCGGTGTCGGCATCCGGATCTGGGTCTCCCGCGGAGTGGAAAGGCAGGTGCGGCGGGAGCCCCGAGCCCTTCTCAAAGCTGCGGTATGGATGGCCCGACGGTCGATCTAGCTGGACATGGACTCGAAGAAGACCAGGCCGCTTGCCTTCGACTACGACCAGTCCGCCATGGTGTGGGTCATCCCTCTGATGATCCTTGCTGCCCTGACCTTCAACATCACCGCCCTCACGATGCCGTTTCTCGAGATCAAGATCGGGCTGGCCCCGGTCGAGAACTACAGCATCCCCCACACCGTCCATCTGATGTGGTTCGAGTTCAAGGTCTATCTGATCGCGGTCCTCGTGGCGGGATTCTCGCTGGTCTTTCCGTTCGTGAAGCTGCTCCTGCTGATCTGCGGCTGGTACCTGCCGCTCACCGAGCATCGTCGGGGTCGCGTGCTGTCGGTGCTGGGTGCCCTTGGGAGATGGTCCCTGCTCGATGTCTTCGTGGCTCTGGTCCTGATCGTGCTGGCTCATGACCAGGGGCGGCTGTTCGTGACCGGTGTGAAGCCCGGTCTCGCCCTCTTTCTCGCCGCGATCATCATCGCCATGATCACCGGTGACATCATGCATCGTCTTCATGATCGGACCTCCGTCGACCAACCGGTTCCGCGCCGGGCGAAGCAGCTCTCGCCACTGATGACCTGGGGTGTTCCGGTTCTCGCCCTCGCGGCACTGGGAACCCTCGTCGCTTCGCTGCAGGCTCCGTACCTGAAGATCACCGCCTGGTTTCTCGACCGGACCGAATACAGCATCCTCGGCACGATCCAGGCCCTGATCGAGGAGTCGGACTTCATCTTCGGCTTCGCGGTCGCGATGTTTCTGGTGATCATGCCGAGCCTTCGTGTCCTGCTCATCGGCGGCGCCTGGTGGTGGAGGGGGGATCCCCTGAAGCTCTTCCGGATCTCCGGGGTCCTCAGGGTCGTCGAACGCTGGGCGATGCTGGATGTCTTCGCCCTCGCCATCGGGCTGTTCCTTCTCGAGGGGGGGAATCTCGTGCCGATCGAGCATCGTTCCGGGGTCTGGTTGCTGCTGGCCGCGGTGGTGTCCACGGTGGTGCTCTCCAAGGTGGCCGGATCGCTCATCCTGTGGTCCTCGACCGAGCGGCCCGCAGACGGGCAGAACGGCGGGGCCGCCCCCATGGATGTCTCGAAACCGTCATAATCACCCGTTCGCCGCCGGATGGTGTCGAACGGAGGTCCGATGGAAGCCATGCATGCATTCCTTGATGAACTGATCGACTACGCCGGTCTGTTCCCGCCCGCCCGCCTGGACATGACGCCCGCGGTCGATTCCTACGCCCGGCACCGCGGGGGGGCGCTCCATGCTGCGCTGGGCCGGTTCATCGTCCCCCTCTCCCGGATCGAGGAGTTCGAGGTCGCTGCATCGTCGTTGCTGCCGGTGGTGCCCGCGATCGAGGACGAGGCTCAGGCTCCGGAGCTCTGGGGCGTGTCGGCCCTGGTGTCGTCCGCCGAGGATCTCGATTCGGTTCGAGCGGACCTGGAGACCATCGAGGCGTTCAACGACCGGCACACCGAGGTCGGCGCCGGGGCCGCGATCATCGACACCATCGAGTTGAAGGCGGGGTCGGGTGAAGCCGTCGACGCGGTCCTCGATCTGCTCGATGACGAGCTGTACCCGTACTTCGAACTCGATCACCGGACCGACGTCCGGGGGACCATCGCCGCCATCGCAGGTCTCGACGGCGGCGCCAAGATCCGGACCGGCGGACTCGATCCCGAGTCTCATCCGTCGGTCGACGAGGTCGCTGCCTTCATCGAGGCGTGTCGCATGGCCGGAGTGCCCTTCAAGGCCACGGCGGGGCTCCACCATCCGGTCCGTGCCCATCAGGAATCGGTCGGGGCCCGTCAGTTCGGGTTCCTCAACATCTTCCTCGGGGCGGCGATGCTCCATGCGGGACGGATCGATGGCGGGGGACTGAGGAAGCTGCTTGCGGAGGAGGATCCCTCCGCATTCGGTTGCGAAGAGGCCGGAATCTCTTGGCGCGACGTCACCATCGACGTCGAATCGCTCGCCGAGGCCCGCAGTCGCTTCGCGCATTCATACGGCTCGTGCAGTTTCGACGAGCCCACCGACGAACTTCGAGAGATGGGCTGGCCGGTTCCAGCCCTGGAGAATCGAGCATGACTGAACGTCAGAAGAGCTGGGTCGATTCGGCGCAGGATCCCGAGGGCGACTTCCCGATCGACAACATCCCGTTCGGTGTCTTCGAGGCATCCTCGGGCGACGGCGGCCGGGTCGGCACCGCGATCGGAGACCGGGTGGTCGATCTGGAGGCGCTGGCCAGCGCAGGGATGCTCGACGAACTTCCCGACACGGTGAGGCGTTCACTCGCCTCCTCGACCCTGAACGATCTCGCGTCCTTCGGTCGTCCCGTGGTCGGCGGCGTCCGTGCCGCGATCAGGTCGCTGCTGGTCGAGGGCGACGACCGGCTCCGCAGCCATCCCGACCGTGACCGGATCGTCCGTCCCGCGTCCGAGGTCCGGATGCTTCTTCCCTTCGCGATCGGTGACTACACCGACTTCTATGCGAGCGAACATCATGCCACCAACGTGGGCTCGATGTTCCGCCCCGACAATCCGCTGATGCCGAACTGGAAGCACCTGCCGGTGGGATATCACGGCCGGGCGAGCTCGATCGTGGAAAGCGGTCGGGCCATCCGCCGCCCCTGCGGTCAGACCGTTCCTCAGGAGGGCCCGCCGCCGAGTCACGGCCCGGTCCGGCTGCTGGACTACGAGCTGGAAGTCGGCTTCTTCATCGGTGCCGGCAGCGAACTCGGGTCTCCTGTCCCCATCGCCCACGCTCTCGATCACGTCTTCGGTCTGGTGCTGGTCAACGACTGGTCGGCCCGCGACGTGCAGAAGTGGGAGTACCAGCCTCTGGGGCCGTTCAACGCGAAGAACTTCGCCACCACCATCTCCCCGTGGGTGGTCACCATGGACGCCCTCGAGCCGTTCCTCGTGCCCGGCCCCCCTCGGGCGGAGGGTGATCCGGAGAATCTGGACTACCTGCGCTGGGGCGAGGACGTCGCCGTCGATCTGGAACTCGAGGTTCTGGTGGCCTCCGAGACGATGCGGGAGCGTGGCATGGCCCCCGAACGCATCAGTCTGGGCAACTACCGGGACATGTACTGGACGATCGCCCAGATGGTGGCTCATCACACCTCGACCGGCTGCGATCTCAATCCCGGGGATCTGATGGCCTCGGGAACCGTGAGCGGGCCGGGGGAGGACAGCCGGGGATGCCTTCTCGAGCGCACCTGGCGGGGTCAGAATCCGGTTCCGCTTCCGGATGGGACCGAACGGAAGTTCCTCCAGGACGGGGACGACGTCATCATCCGTGGCTGGTGCCGCCGGAACGACATCCGCATCGGTTTCGGTGAGTGCGTGGGAAGGGTCCTGCCCGCCGGGTGACGTCCGCTTCCGGACTGCCGCTCTACCGGCGGGCGAGGGCCTGGAGGGGCTGGTGGGGGAGCGGGATCGTCCCGCCGACCTTGAGCCCGAGGCGGGAGAGCTCTCCCGCAGGAAGTTCGAGGGCGTATCGCGCCGGTCGACGGCTGGAATAGCGATGCAGTCGGGCGGTGTAGCGATCCAGGCTCTCCCCCGGCTTTCGGGGAGCCGCCGCCTTCATGCGGTGCATGGCGGTGATGCGTCCGAATCGGTCGATGAACGCGACGTCGATGTCGACGCTGCATTCCAGCATCCAGTATCGCCGGACGATGTCGTTCGGATTGACGAACAGCATCGCGGTGCCGGGGGGGAAGGTGCGGCGGCCTCCCATGCCCCGGGCCCGGCTGGCCTCGGTGGTGGCCAGCTCGACCGCGTATCGCGTGTCGCCCACCTCGAGTCCGATGATCCGGAGTCCTGCGGGGGACCGTCGAAGCTCGCGAATCGCGGCGGCATCGGAGGGTGTGATCTCGTCCTCGCCGACGCCGTGCGGTGGCGGGGGGGTGACCGCCTGCGATTCGCATGGTGACGGTGCGGATTCCGGAGGATCGGTCGATGCCGGCGCGGTGACGACCAGCAGGGCGATCACGGCGATCGCCCGGGTTCGGGCCCCGGGTGCGGGACGGGGACTCAGGATCGGGTGCTCGCCGTCTTCTTGCCCCTGGCGCCGGCCTTGATCGCCTTGCCGTTGCTGGATCCGTTGCGGTGCGTGCCGTCGGCATGGTGGCTGCCTGCGGCGGACGGGAAGTGTTCGCCCTCCCAGCTCGCGGGGTAGGCGGCGTCGTCCATGTCCAGGGCGGCCCTGGTCATGTAGAGCGGTCTGAACGTGTCGCACATCACCGCGAGTTCGTCGCTGAAGGTGGCGCCCAGGGAACTCTCGATGGTGCCCGGATGGGGGCCGTGAGGGATGCCCTGCGGGTGGACGGAGATCGACTCGGAGTTGATTCCCTTGCGGGCCTTGTAGTTGCCCTCGACGTAGTAGAGCACCTCGTCGGAGTCCAGGTTGGAGTGGTTGTAGGGGACCGGAATCGCGTCCGGATGCCAGTCCAGGGTCCGGGGGCAGAACGAGCAGATCACGAAGTTGTGCCCCTCGAAGGTCTGGTGGGCCGGCGGAGGCTGATGAAGCTTTCCGGTGATCGGGGCGAAGTCGTCCACGTTGAAGCAGTACGGGTAGTAGCACCCGTCCCAGCCCACCACGTCGAGCGGGTGATACGGGTAGTCGTAGGAGTGGACGCAGTTCCGGGCCTTGATCCTGACCTCGAAGGATCCGTGCTCGTCGAAGGTGAGCGGAAGCTCGGGGGTTCTCAGATCCCGTTCGCAGTAGGGGGAGTGCTCGAGGAACTGGCTCGTCTTCTTGGAGAGGTACCGAGGAGGCGGAAGGATGTGGGAACCGTTGGCGGTCTCGAAGACCAGGAACTTCGGGTTCGGATCATCCTCCCCCGGCTCGTCGAACACCATGCGGTAGATGGTGCCCTTGGGAATCACGATGTAGTCCTTGGGGCCGAACTTCAGGGTTCCGAACTGCGAGTTGAGGGTTCCAGATCCGTAATGGATGAAGAGGCACTCGTCACCCTGGCCGTTCTTGTAGTGGTACTCCATCGCTTCCGCGGGGACGCAGATCGACATCTCCACGTCGGAGTTGCCCATCACCACGACTCGTCCGGTGATCGGATCGCCCTTGGGAGGCATGTTCCTGGAGACCAGGTGCCGCATCCGCATGGTGTCCGTCTCGACGTACTCGGGACTGGTTCCGTACAGGGTCTTCCAGCCGTCGACCTGGGTCGGAGGGTGGATGTGGTAGATCGTGGAGGTCGGGCCCACGAATCCCTCGGTGCCGAAGACTTCCTCGGAATAGAGCGCGCCATCGGGGCGTCGGAACTGGACGTGGCGCTTCTTCGGGATCTGGCCGAGCGTCGTGTAGTAGGGCATCGGTGGGCCTTTCGGTGTCGTGACCGGGCGGTGCCCGGTGTCGAGGTCCGTTCGCTCATGGTACGTCGGAGCCCCCGGGCGAGCCAATGCCGACCCTGGAAAGCCGGCCTCCCGGGCGTCGTTTCCGGACGACGGGCTCCGTCGAACACTGGTTGAATCGGCTTGAACGAGGGGGTTTCATGAGACCGGGCCCCGGGAGGCCGCCCGGTGCCTTCCGGTGGCTTGGGGTACGATCCGGTGCCAGCACATGGAGCCACGAATGTCCACGGTTGATACGCCCGTAGTCCGGATCGCGATGCAGGTCGGCACCGATGCCGGCGAGTCGCCCATCGAGTCGGTCCCCATGGATGGAACGCTCCCTTCCGAGCTGTCCCCGGCGGTGCAGAACGCCGTTCTGCTCATCACGATTCCGGTGATCCTCCTCGTCGCCGGTGCTCTGACCTACCTTCTCAACCGGCGCTCAGGCGGAGATTCGGGATCCGGCATGAGCCCGGGCGAACGCGGGGGTGCGATCCTCATGGCCGTGGGCGGCCTGCTCACCGGGCTCATGCTCGTCTATCTGATGCTGGCCCAGTGAACGGATCCCACGATGGCTCGGTCGATGGTGGTGACACCGATCCGGTGCACGGCGATCCCGTGGCCCCCCGGATCATCTTCGAGAACGACGAGCTCATGGTCCTCGACAAGCCGTCCGGCTGGCACACCGTCAGTGGCAAGGGCGACGCCCGCGGCGAGCCCAGCATCGAGGCGTGGCTCCGCAAGCGGGATCCCGAGGCGGAGCACCTCCCGGAAGCCGGACTGATTCATCGACTGGATCGCGGTACCAGCGGCTGCCTCATCGTGGCCAGGACCCTCGATGCCAGCGAGGTCCTCCAGGAGGAGCTGCGGGACGGCCGCATCCAGAAGCGGTACCTCGCGGTCATCCAGGGCCGGATCGGGAGGAAGGGCGACTTCGTCCTTCACTTCACCAGTCGCTATCGGGGCTCGAGGAAGATGCGGGTCACATCCGAAGGCGATCACACCGTTCGTGGCAGGTGCCGGTGGTGGCGTCGTGACGACCTGCATCCCGGGCCCGGACGTCAGACGGTCGAAGTCGATCTCATGGGCGCCGGTCGAAGGCACCAGGTCCGCGCCGGGCTTGCGTTCCTCGGCACGCCCCTGGTCGGTGACACGCTGTACGGCGGGCCGGACGCCCCGCGAATCATGCTCCATGCATGGGCCGTGATCATCGAGGGACGACGGATCGAGGCTCCGATCCCTCCGGGGTTCGGGGCTGAAGCCGACGACTGAGAACGGGTCATTACCCGGCGATGAAGTCCTTCAGGTGCGCGATCAGTTCGGGTGAGGCCGTGGAAGGAAGCGTCGGGGCGGCTTCGAGGTTCTGGAGACGATCAAGGGCCCGGGCCAGCTCGGTCTCGTCCATGGCCACCTCGATCCCGGGGCGGTCGGCGAGCTTCCGGGCCGTGGCCAGCTGGTGATCGTTCCTCGTCTCCTGAAGATCGCCACGGCGAGGCATGACGACGATCGGCTTTCCGTACTGAAGAGCGGTGAGGATCGATCCCATCCCCGCATGGGCGACCAGCACCGTCGACTCCCGAACCCGCTGGACGAACTCGGCGGGATCCATGAACTCCGTGAACGGGAGATGGCCCGGGCGATGGTCGGTGGGACCGATCTGGGCGAAGACGTCCGCGTCCGGATGGTCGGCGGCCCAGGCATCGACCGCCTCGATCATCCGATCGAACGACATCTGATAGCCGACGGTGACGAAGATCACAGGACGCTCCCTGCGTGCTCGACTCCCTCCGCGGCCGCGACGTCCGGCCACTGGGAGAGGACCCTGGTGGCATGGCTGCGTATCTTCCGGCCCGAGAGCGAGAGTTCCTCGGCGTTGGCGATCGAGTCGACCCAGCAGGTGCGAGCTCCGAACCACCCGCCGAAACGGATGGCGAAATATCCCGGGGCGGCGCCGGTGGAGATGATGACGTCGGGGCGAATCGTCGCGACGAGCCACAGGATGCGGGTCGCCATGACCAGCAGCTTGAACTTGTTCCAGCGGGTGGCATCGGGAACCACCCGGAGATCCTCGCCCGGGATGTCGGTGGAGTAGGAGCGGCGCACCGTCACGTAGGTCACGTGGGTGCCCTCGAACGCGGGTCGCAGTCGCAGAAGCTGCACCCAGTGGCCGCCGCCGGAGGCGACCGCGAGGATCCTCGTCGGCCTGCTCATGCGATCCGTCCCCAGTCCTCGAGGGAGTGGACGATCCGCCAGTCCCGGCGTTTCGCGAGGTCGATCAACCCTTCGGTCACGGCGAGCACGAAGGCCGCTCGAGTCGGGTCCTCCCGGTCCATGTCGTGCATGAGCACCACGCCTCCGCCGGACCGGTCCACCTCCCGGATGAACGATTCGGTCGACGGCAGCTCCCGGTGGGTGTCGCCGGAGACGTGGGTCCAGGTGATGATTCTCCATCCTCGAACCAGGCAGGTCGCGACGGTTCCGAGGGTCATTTTTCCGTAGGGGGGTCTGAACAGGCGGATCGAACCGACGCCGTCCCCAAGGAGCCCCGCCGAGGGGACGAGATCGGCGAGGCCGCGTATCGGCCCGGTCTTCCACTGGTTGTGGTGGGTCCGGGTGTGCCAGCCGACGGTGTGGCCCTCATCCTTCAATCTGGAGACGATCTCGGGATCCTCTTCCGCGGAGTCGCCGATCAGAAAGAAAGTGGCCCCGGTCGCGTGCTTGTTCAGGAGATCCAGCAGCTCGGGGGTGGTTCGGTTGCCGGGGCCGTCGTCGTAGGTCAGGGCGAGGATTCCTCGGCCGGTGACCGACGCTCGGAGTCTTCTGTCGCACCGCCATCTCGTGAGGATCCCCACCAGAAACCAGCTGGAGATCAGGCCGCTGACGGCCAGGATGATGGCGGGGAGAAACACCATGGGCTTGTAGATCATCGGCGATGTGACGGGGTGATTCCTCAACTATCGTCGGGTTCGCTGGTGGTTTCGTCCCCAGGTGGGCACAATCGGAGGCCATGAAGCCTTCTGGTGCCCAGCCCATTCGTCGCGACCTTCGATTCCTCGTCGGGGACGGCGTGGCGTGGGCGGTGATGACCGGAGCCGGCGAGTGGCAGTTCGTCCTCTTCGCTCTGGCGATCGGCATGGGGGAGGTGGCCAGTGGCCTGGTCGCCACCGTGCCGATGTTCCTCGGGGCGATTCTCCAGCTGGTCACCCCGTGGGGAGCCCGAAGGGTCGGATCGCTCCGTCGCTGGACCGCGATCTGTGCCGGGGTTCAGACGGCGTCGATCCTGCCGCTGGTGATCGGTGCGTGGATCGGGTCGATGCCGGCCTGGCTCCTCTACGCGACGATCTCGCTCTACTGGGCGAGCGGTTACATGACCGGGCCGACGTGGATGACCTGGTTCACCACCCTGGTTCCAAGGCGGATCCGGCCGATGTTCTGGGCCCGACGCAGCATCTGGATCCAGGGCTCGCTGGGTCTCGGCCTGTCCGCGGCGCTGATCCTTCAGAAGGGCGAGTCGATGGGACGTCAGCTCGAGGCGTTCGCCCTGGTCTTCGCGATCGCCGCCCTCGCCCGCGGGGTGTCCACCTGGTGCCTGCGATCCCAGTCCGAACCGCGACCGGAGCTCGCCACAGCCATCGAGCCGGCGACGCCGGAGGTGATGCGGAGGTTCCTCTCGGAGCCGCGTACTCGAGGCCTGCTGGTCTACATGCTCGCCTTCTACTTCTGCGTCTTCGTCACCGCGCCCTTCTTCGGCCCCTACATGAGGGAGCATCTGGGGCTCGAGTACTGGCAGATCATGTGCATCCAGTTCGGCACCTTCGGCTCCAAGGTGCTGTTCATGCCGCTGGTCGGACGCATGGTGCGCGGGCTCGGGCCCGGGCGAGTCCTCTGGCTGGGGGCCCTCGCCACCACCCCGGCGGCGGTCTTCTGGGTCTTCGCCGAGCCGTGGTGGCTCCTCATCCTGCTCCAGGTCTATGTGGGTTTCGGCTGGGCGTGCTGGGAGAACGGGTCCTTCCTGCTGACCTTCGACACCATTCCCGAGGATCGACGGACCCCGATCATGACGGTCTATCAGCTGGCTCTCGCGACGGTGATGGTCGTGGGAAGTCTGGTCGGAGGCGGGATCCTCGAGCTCTTCGGCACCGAGGCCGTGGCATCCATCGGCGGCTTCACGGTGGCGATCGGGTACGGGGCGATCTTCGTCCTCACCAGCGGGATGCGGATCGTCTCGCTCTTCATGCTGGCCTCGATCGAGCCCAGCGGACTGCGGATCCGGAACCGGGCCCGACGCGTGCTGGTCTGGACGGTCGGGGCCATCCCCGGCATGCCCGGAGGCGAGATCGAAGCCGAGGTCGAGGACGACGAGATGGTCGATCGCGACTGATCGAAGTGGGCTCAGCCCATGCTGAAGGACTTGCGGGACTTCCGACTCTGGAAGGCTGCCTCCAGATGCTCCCGATCGAATCCGTCCGGGACATCTCCGGTCTTGGCGAACCGGTACAGCGCCGTCTGGGTGATGCCCTTGAGGGTGCCCTCGAGGATCGCCCAGGAGATCAGGGCCACGATGCCGGCGAGTCCGACGAGGATGCCGATGGCCTCGAGGCTGTAGTTCGCGGCGGTCGAGGTGCTGTCTCCGGTGACGCCCATCGCGACCATGATGGAACCGACGACGATGCACACGATCGAGACGAGGGTGATCAGGGTTCCGATCACGTAGAAGCCGGCCGCGAGGACCAGGGACTCGCCCCATGTCTCCTTGAGCGTCGTCACCGAGAGCTTGAGGGCCTTGAACGGGCCCACGCCCTCGATCACCAGGGCGGGAACCGCGAAGTAGCTGGCGATGGTCCAGACCATGCCGACGAGGGCGATCACGATCCTGCCGATGAGGCCGGATCTCTCGGAGATCAACCGGAGGATGGTGCCGACCGTAGCCGCGACCAGGGCCCATCCGAGGATCTGAGGGAGTCGTCGCGAGGCGAGTCGGAGGCCGACCCCGAGACCCGACGGGTTGCCCTTGAAGTGCTCGTTCGCCGCCGCGATCAGCGCGGCGTTGAAGAAGATCACCACGAAGGACGTCGTGACGTAGAAGACGAAGAGATAGACGAGTCCGGCGACCTCCCAGCCCTGGGAGACGCCCCCGTCCTCGCCGACGGATGCGGCGTCCGGTCCCGATGCCGCGGTGTCCGACGTCGAGGCGGCCACCGGCTCGCTCCCCGCCCGATCGCTCTCTCGTGCATCGTTCGCTATCTGCGTGGTGATCTCGTTGCGCAGACCGTCGTCGAGCATCACCGTGGCCACCACCGGAGCGACGAAGCTCGCCACCACCACGAGCGTGGCGACACTGCTGAGCACGGGGAGCAGGAGGAGGGCCCGGTGGGTCTTGAGCACCGCCCAGGAGGACTTGAAGAGGGCGGCGGATCGCTTGATTCGATTTGCCATGATTCAGGCTCCGGTGGTACGTGTGCGGTCGGGGCGGTACGGCCTCTCGGGTGACGCGGTCTCCACGGAATCAATCGTACACCGCGTCCCTGATCATGCCGGGAAGCGGCCAGTGGAAATCCCGGGTGCGACTCAGGTAGATCGCGTAGAGGTCGTTGGCGGGATCGATCCAGAACTGGGTGCTGTGGTACCCGAACCAGCCGAAGGTGCCGGCGGGGGTGCCGTGGCCGTCGGCGTCGTCGTCGGAGATCACGAAGACGCTGAAGCCCATGTCCAGGCCGGGCCAGGTCGCGCCCGCGATGTCCTCGCTGGTCACCTCGGTCATGCGATCGATGCTCGCTTCGGACAGGATCCTCCTCCCTCGGAACATCCCGCGGTTCAGAAGCATCTCCGCGAATCGTGCGTAGTCGTCCAGGGTCGACACCAGGCCCTCGCCCCCGAAGTGCGCCCTGCTCTCGGGGGAGTAGTTCAGTTCGTCGAGGATCTCGGTGTAGCCACGAAGCGTGCCGCGGTTGATGTACAGGGGCTGGAACCTCGTGCGTCGTTCCTCGTCGAGGACGAAGCTCGTCTGTTCCATGCCCAGCGGCTCGAGGATGGTCTCCTCGAGGTACTCGGCGAACGGCTTCCCGGAAAGCACCTCGACGAGTCGGCCGAGGATCGCCTGGTTTATGCCGTAGACGTAGGCCGACCCGGGATCGGACTCGAGCGGATATGCCGCCGCGGTCTCGCAGAACTCCTGGAGGTCGCGGAAGCGGGTCTGGTCGGGCTGCGGCTGGTCAACGGTCGGCGGCGGACCCTCGCCGAGGTTGTAGTAGCTCCAGCCGGCTCGGTGGGTCATGAGATCGATGATTCGAAGGGGGGTCCGGGCGGGCCGGATGGTGTCGCCGTCGCGGACCGTGAGTTCGGCGAAGCAGGGGAGGTACTTCGCCACCGGGTCTTTCCAGTCGAAGAGTCCCTGTTCGTGGAGGGTCAGCATCGCGGCGATCGTGATCGGTTTCGACATCGACCAGATCGGAAAGAGGGTGTCGGGCTGGATGTCCCGGTCGCCCTCCCGGCCGGAGTTCTCGACGTGCTCGTGGACCACCTCGCCGTCGCGGACCACCAGCAGGACGTTGCTGCCGCTGAGCCCCTCCTCGATGATCGAGGCCTGGATGGACTCCAGGTCCTTCGACATGGTCGGGGACACGGTCTGGGCGAGGGTTGCGGGGCCGAGGAGGCCGGCGAGGGCGAGGGCTGGAAGGAGCGGCTTCATCGGGTCTCCAGTCGCGGCATGGGATCTGACGAGGATGCCGGATGGCGTTCCGGCGATCCCGAGAATATCGATCCGGCGACTGCAAGGGGGGATGCGAGGACACCCCGCGCCGTCGGCACGGGGTGTCGGTGTCCGATCCGGTCCCGATGCGCGGCTCAGAGGTTGCCGCGTCGTTCCTGTTCGATCTCGAGGGCCTCGAAGAGGGCCTTGAAGTTGCCCTTTCCGAAGCTCTGGCTGCCCCGGCGGCTGATGATCTCGAAGAACAGGGTGGGGCGGTCCTGCAGCGGCTTGGTGAACAGCTGGAGAAGGTAGCCCTCGTCGTCGGCGTCCACGAGGATCCCCAGATCGCGGATCCGTTCGTGATCCTCCTTGACCGGCTGATGGCCGTGCTCCACGAGGGTCGTGTTGACGCGATTCCAGACCGCCTCGTAGTAGGTGTCCGGCAGGGTCAGGAAGTCGACGCCTCGGCGTCGGAGCTCGGCGACGGAGGACAGCTCGTCGTTGGTCCGGAGGGCGAGGTGCTGGACGCCGGGCGTCATCGAGTGCCACTCGAGGTACTCGAGGATCTGGCTCTTCTTCTTGCCCTCGGCCGGTTCGTTGATGGGCATCTTGATCAGCTGGTTGCCCGAGGCCATCACCTTGGACATCAGTGCGGAGTACTCCGTCGAGATGTCGTTGTCGTCGAAGTGCTTGAACATCGAGAACTCGAGGACGTTCTCGTACCAGTCGACCCAGTGGTTCATCCTGCCTTCCTCGACGTTGCCCACGCAGTGGTCGACGTACTTGAGTCCGCAGGGGTTCTTCAGGTTGTACTCGTTCAGCGCGAAGTCGATCGGCTTGAACTCCGGGCCGAAGGCGGCGCCCTTGCGGATGTGAAGGAGGTCGTAGCCCCCGGTCCGGCTGACGAAGGAGTGGATCGCGCGTCCGTAGCTCTTCACTCCGGCCGTGGTCACCGATCCGTGTTCATCGGAGACGGTCCGGGGCTCGTAGGCCGACTCGCCACCATTCGCGATGGCCCTTTCGTACGCCTTCTCCGCGTCGTGGACGTTGAAGGCCACGTCCTTGACACCGTCGCCGAAGCGTCGGAGCTCGTCGTTGATCGGGTTGTCGGGGTTCAGCGGGGTTTCCAGAACGAAGCGGATGTTGCCCTGGGTGAGGAGGTACCGGGCGGTCTCGCGGCTTCCGGTTGTCAGGTCCGCCAGCTGAATGACCTGGAATCCGAAGGTCTGGGCGTAGAAGAACGCCGCCTGCTTGGCGTTGCCGACGTAGAAGCGGACGTGGTCGACGTCGATGAGCTGAAGGGGGTCCGTGGCGGGGCCGCCCGTGGGGGCCGGTGATGTGGTCGCGGTGGTCATGGTTGAATCTCGGGGACTGCGGCCGGAATCGGCGTTGCGATCGAGTCGTGCTGTGCGAACATGTATGGTACCCGTGTGGGCCCTGTGGTTCGAGGCCTGATCAACGTCACGGGTCGGGGTTTTCTGCCTCATTCCCCCCTCGATCCACTCATCATCCGAAACCGGAGCACCCACATGGTCCCTCACCGCGGCACCCTCATTCTGGTCCTTGGCATCCTTTCGATCGTCGGCTGTGGCTTCTTCACCGGCATTCCGGCCGCCATCATGGGCGGTGGGGATCTCAAGAAGATGGACGCCGGACAGATGGACCCTGAAGGACGACAGCTGACCAACATCGGTCGGATCCTCGGCATCGTCAGCATCGTGCTCACCCTGGTCGGCTGCCTGATCTACGCCGTCCTCGGCGGCATCTTCGTCGCGGCCGGTGTGGAAGGTGCCGCCAACTGAACCTGTTCCTGGAGTTCACGAACCACGAGCCCCGGGGGCGATCGTCCCCGGGGCTCGCGTTCATGATCGATGTCGCCGGATCCGGGGCCACCGGGCCTTCCGCTCAGTAGCGGATCGCGGAGTGCACGGGCACCTCGCCGAGGCGCTTCCGGCCGTCCAGGAACTCGAGTTCGATGAGGAAGGTCGCCGCGGCGATCGTGGCGCCGGTCCGTCGGACCATCTCGATGCAGGCGGACATGGTGCCGCCGGTGGCGAGCAGATCGTCCACCATCAGAACCCTCTGGCCGGGTCGGACCGCGTCGACGTGCATCTCGAGGACGTCCTTCCCATACTCGAGTTCGTATTCCGCCCGGTGCGTCTCGCCCGGAAGCTTGCCCGGCTTGCGGATCGGAACGAAGCCGCAGGAGAGCGACTGGGCGATGGCGGTGCCGAAGATGAAGCCGCGACTTTCGGCTCCGATCACCAGGTCGACGCGGTCCTTCCGGAAGGGATTGGCCATCACCTCGACCGCCATGGCGAGGCCGGCGGGGTCTCCCAGCAGTGGCGTGATGTCCTTGAAGATGATTCCGGGCTTGGGGAAGTCCGGAATGTCCCGGATCAGGCCTCGGAGAGTGGGAATCGCGTCGCTCATGGTCGGGATCGTACTCGCCCGCCCCCGGAGACGCCCCGGATCCCTATCATTGAGGCATGGGAACAAGTTCGTCCAACAAGAATCAGATCGAAGTGGTGGAGCCCATCGGCACCCGGGTCCTGATCCGCAAGGATGAGGACAAGAAGGTGACCAAGGTCGGCATTCATCTTCCCGACAAGATCGAGATCCCCACCCTCACCGGTCGGATCGTCTCGATCAGTGCCCAGGTCGACCGGGACGAGGACTACCCCATCCGCCAGTACGACCGGGTCCTCTTCAACCCCAAGAACGGCGTGCCCGTGGACTTCGAGGGTGACAACCGGTTGTTCGTCATTCCCGTCGAGGATGTCGTGGCGGTGTTCCGGCGCGAGTCCTGAACCATGTCTGGCCAGGGTGAGACCCCGACCCGGCTGATCCGATCTCGAACCGAGCCGTTCGAGGCGGTGGTCCGGCCTCCCGGATCCAAGAGCCTGACCAATCGTCTGCTGCTCCTCGCCGCCCTCACCCGTGGTGAGGGGGTGCTTCGGCATCCGCTTCGAGCCGACGACACCGACCGGCTCGCGGAGGCGATCGAGACCCTTGGTGCGATCGTGCGCCGCGAGGGGGAGGTCATCCGGATCGACGGTGGCGAGGGACGTTTCCCCGGAGGTGGCGAGGTCGATCTCGGCGCCGGAGGCACGCCCACCCGATTCATGATCGCGGCCGCGACCCTCGCGCGTCTGCCGGTCCGCATCGACGGTTCGCCACGGATGCGCGAGCGTCCCGTGGGCGAAGGAGTCGCCATGCTTCGAGACCTTGGGGCCTCGATCGAGGAGCTCGGTCGTCCCGGTTGCATTCCGGTCCGGGTCGAGCCGGGATCGGATGGGCTTCGTGGAGGCGGGCTCAGGGTCGGAAGGACCGCCAGCAGTCAGTTCGTCTCCGCGGTCATGCTCGTCGGGTCGTCCACCCGGGACGGAGTGGTCATCGAGTTCGAAGACGTCCCGACCAGCCAGGCGTATCTCGATCTCACGATCGGCGTCCTCGAACAGGTGGGGATTCCAGTCCGGGTCGGTCGGGACGATGCCGGAAACCTGCAGCGGATCGAGATCGAACCGGGATCGGTCCCTTCCTTCGACCTCGAGGTCGAGCCCGATGCCTCGAGCGCGATCTATCCCGCCATCCTCGCGGCATCCCGTCCCGGATCCCGGGTGGAGATCCCGGGGCTGGGTTCGGGCAGTCTCCAGCCGGATGCGGCGGCGATCGGGGCCCTCGAGTCCTTCGGAGTCGGTGTCGAATCAAGGATCGATCGCACCATCGTCACCAGCAGCGCCCGGCCGAGAGGCGTCGAACTCGACTGCACGGCCTTCCCCGACGCCGCGGTCGGTCTGGCGGCTCTGGCCGCGGTCGCGGAGGGGCCCAGTCTGCTCACCGGGTTGCACACGCTTCGAGTGAAGGAGTGCGACCGCGTCGCCGCCCTGGCCTGCGAGCTTCGGAAGGTCGGCTGCGAGGTGATCGAGTCCAGCGACGCTCTGGAGATCCGCCCCGGCGGAGGCGTGCGGATCGCCGACGAGGTCTCCATCGGGACCTGGGACGACCATCGCATGGCGATGGCCTTCGGAATCCTCGGCCGCACCCTCGGTCCGCTGCGGATCGAGGATCCTGACTGCGTGGCCAAGAGTCATCCGGGGTTCTGGAGGGAGCTGGACGGTCTGGAGGACGCCTCAGGCGGGCCCGGGCCCCTCGGGGGAGGGTGATGCCGTAGGCTCCCGCATCGACGCTGATTCATGAGAGGCTTTCGCTACCTGCTTCCGTTGCTGCTCCGCCACCCCTGGCTTCTGGCCGGAGGACTGTTCTTTGCACTGATCTCGGCCGGGGGCCTCAGTGCGGGACTGGTGAGTCTCGGGCCGATCTTCAAGATCATCCTCGACGGCCAGGCGCATGAATCGGTCTCCGCCCTCATCGAGCAGTACAACCAGTCGCGCACCTGGGCCCGCATCCCGGAGGGGGTGGTCCGGCTCATTCCCGATGATCCGTTCCGGGCGGTGGTGACGATCCTCTCCGCTCTGGCGGTGTTGACGGTCGTGGGCGCGGTTGCCAACTTCCTGCATCAGTTCTTCTCCCTCGAGATATCCAGTCGCTCCGTGGCGGACGTTCGACGAGAGGTGTTCCAGCACGTTCTCTCGATGCCCCTGGGCGAGGTCCAGTCCCGGGGCGCCGCCGAGCTGGTCAGTAGGATCAACAAGGATTCGATGGCCCTGCAGGGCGGCATACTCGCGCTGACCAGCAAACTGGTGGCGAATCTGACCAAGGGACTCGCGGCGTTCGCCGCCGCGCTGTGGTTCGATGCTCGTCTGACGCTCTTCGCCCTCGTGATCGCCCCGGTGCTCGGGGCGGTGCTCCGATGGATCGGTCGACGCATCCGACGGGCCACCCGGGCGGCGCTCGAGGCCCAGGAGGACCTGCTCCGGGTCTCCAACGAATCGATCCAGGGGATCCGGGCGGTGAAGACCGCGACCGCCGAGTCGGCGGCGGAGACCCGGTTCGAGAGTGCGAATCGGGAGGTCCTGCGGGAGGAGCTGAGGGTGCGATTCGCCCGGGCCCTCGCCAGTCCGGTGGTCGAGCTGCTCGCGGTCCTGGTGATGATCGGGCTGGTGATCCTCGCGGTCCGGCAGATTCTCACCACCCGGGAGCTCATGGCCGCCGGGGAGCTGGTGAGCGGCGGGCTGACCACCGAATCCTTCCTGCTGACCCTGGGGTCCCTCGGGGTGGCGGGCGGCAGCCTGCGTCCCCTTGCCGGACTGATCACCGAGATCCAGGCCGCCTCGGCGCCTGCGGAGCGTCTGCAGGAGCTCATGGATCTGCCCGACGAGTACGAGGCGACCGCCTCCTCGCCGCCCCTGGAACGGCATGCCGGTTCGATCCGCTTTCGCGACGTCGCCTACCGGTATCCCGGGGCGGATCGTGACGTCCTCGACGGCATCGATCTCGAGATCTCCCATGGTGACCAGGTCGCGCTGGTCGGGCCCAACGGCTGCGGAAAGACCACGCTGTTGTCGCTGCTTCCCCGCCTCTTCGACCCCTCGAGGGGGGCGATCGAGATCGATGGCCTGGACATCGCCTCCGTCGAACTCGGATCCCTTCGCGCCCAGATCGGGGTGGTCACCCAGGAGACCGTGCTCTTCCGCGGGTCCATCCGCGAGAACATCGTGTTCGGACGCGAGGCGGATGACGACGCCATCCGGGTGGCGGCCACCCGTGCCCACGCCCTCGGGTTCATCGAGGAGACGCCCGGTGGTTTCGACACCGAGGTCGCGGAGCTGGGGGCCTCGCTCTCGGGCGGACAGCGGCAGAGGATCGCGATCGCCCGGGCACTGCTACGTGATCCGTCCATCCTCATCCTCGACGAGGCGACGAGTCAGATCGACGCCGAGAGCGAGGAGCAGATCAACCAGGCGGTCTCGGAGTTCAGCCGGGGCCGGACGGTGCTGGTCATCGCGCATCGCCTGAGCACGGTGCTCGCCGCGGATCGCATCGTGGTGATGGATGCAGGGCGGATCATCGATGTGGGGGTCCATCAGGACCTGCTCGATCGCTGCGAGGTGTATCGAAGGCTCGCGAAGACCCAGCTGGCGCCCGGTTGAATCCCTCCGATCAGCCTGAGGTGGATCCCAGGACCGCCCAGGCCAGGGCGAGGGAGGCCGCGGTGGCGGCGATGCAGGCCACGACGCAGGTGACGACCCAGCCCTGCAGGGCGCCGGCTCGATCCTCGGCCCGCTGCTCCCGGTCCCTGATCTCCGAGACCATCGCTTCCATCGCTTCGCCGGTGGCTCGGTTGGTGCGGGCGGTGTCATGAATCGCGGAAGCGACCTCCTCGAGTCGAAGCGAGGTCTTCTCAACCGCCTGCTGGTTCGCATCCAGCTGGGTCTGCACCAGGCCGAGCAGGGCGGTCTCGCGTTCGATGAGATCCGAGAGGCGCTCGAGCACCTTGGATTCCGCCTTCGTCCGTTCGGCACCCGATGCCTCGAGGGCACGAATGGCCTCGACCATCTCCTTCTGGCCGCTGGCGATCCGTTCGAGCTCGCTCACGGCGTGAGGCAGTCGTCGGACCGCCTCGAGGGTCCTGTCCTGGACGTCGCGGCCGGACTGCAGGGTCGATTCGAGCCGCTCGATGGTGGCCGCCGGGTCCACCAGCGGGAGAACGGGCTCCACGGGGGCGAGTTCGTCGGCGACCTCCTCGGTCGAGGTCCGACCCGACTGGTCGACGGTCATCTCGACGGGGCGGTGGCCGGTGAAGAGTCGGCGAAAGCCAGCAAGGATCGGCATCAGGGGGCTCCTTCGAACGGGCGTGGGCTCGGGGTACTGTACGTTGCGATGCATGCCCGCCACGATTCCCGCCCCATGGCCCACCGCGGCCCCGTGAGCACCCCGGGCCGAGGGTTTCTCCGAAGCCTCGTCACCCTGGTGGTCGCGTGGGGGCTGCTGCCTGGGTGTGGGGACCACACTTCGGTCGGGCCTCGTGTGGCGGAGGAGGGATCCGCAACCGTGGTGAGTCTGTCTCCGGCGATCACCACCACCATGGTCGATCTGGGGGAGACCGACCGCCTGGTGGGCCGCACGCCCTGGTGTCGAGGCATCGACGATCGACCGGTGGTGGGCACCCTCGAGGGGGTCGATGCGGAGATCCTCGTCGCTCTGCAGCCCGGCGTGGTCCTTCATCAGCCTCCTGCCAGCGGAACCGACCCCGTGCTGGTCGGACTTCAGGAGCGTCTGGGTTTCAGACTGGGGGGTGGTCGACTGGACGGTGTCCGGGACCTCCTCGTCCTGCTCGACCAGATCGAGGGGATGGAGCTGGCGGCTCCGGATCGGATCCGGCAACGCCGTCTGTCTCTCGAGGCGATCGGGGCTTGCGAGATTCCGGATGAGGCTCCGGGAGCGGTGCTTCTGTATTCGGTCGATTCGGTCGGAGTCGCCGGTGAGGACACCTATCTCGGCGAGCTCGGTCGCGCGGCGGGCCTTCGCAATCTCGCCGGTCCGGGTGGTTGGCGGGAGTGGTCCATCGAGATGCTGTTGTCGGCCGAGGCGGATGTGGTCATCGCCTTCACCACGCCGGAGATGGAGTCGTTCGCGCAGGAACGCCTTGCTGCCATCGAGTGGTTGAAGTCTCCGGCGATCGCGGTGATCACGAATCCGAACGCCTTCGAACCCAGCACCCGCATGCCCGAGGTCCTTGCCGAACTGCGACGTGGACTCGAGGAGGCCGGTGTGACGTCGGCGGGAGCGGATGACGGCTCGATCGAAGGCGAGGTGGAACGTGGAGCATGAGGGCAGGTCCCGATCCCGGTGGGGCGGCATCGTCGTTCTGATGGTGCTGGTCCTCCTCGTCGTCGCAGGGAGGTACCTGCTCGGTCGGACGATCGGCGACGGAGGGGAGACCATGATCCGGTTCGGGATTCCGACCGGCACCGTCATCGATCTGCGGATCTCCGCGATCCTCTCCGGGTTCATCGCGGGGTCTGCGCTCGGGCTCTCGGGACTCGCCTTTCAGGTGCTCCTGAGGAATCCCCTCGCGAGCCCCTGGGTGCTCGGTGTCTCCAGCGGCGCTGGTTTCGGCATCCTTCTGGCCAGTTGGCTGGCGGGGCTCGGCGGGGTCTGGGCGGTGATCGGGGCATGGGCGCTGTGGGGAGCGGGTCTTCCCGCGGCGGCGGCAGGTGCGATCGCCGCGATCCTCGTGGTGGGAGGGGTGGCCCGGCGGCTTGGTGGTTTCGACCCGGTGGGGCTCGTCCTCTGCGGGGTGATCGTCGGGGCGGTGTTCGGGGCCGCCACGATGCTCGTCCAGCATCTGGTGCCCAATGGCGTGCGTGGTGACATCGTGGCCTGGATGATGGGTCGTATCCCGGAGCTGTCGCCGGCCTGGATGCTCTGGGGTGGTGCGGTGATGGTCGTCGGGATCGGACTGCTCGGGGTGCTCAAGTCGCCGCAACTCGATGCCGCGTGTCTCACCGAGGACGAGGCCAGAAGCGTGGGGGTGCCGATCGACGCCCTGCGGCGATCCCTCTTCGTGACAGGCGGTCTCCTCGCCGCGGTCGCGGTGTGCATGGTCGGCCCGATCGCCTTCGTCGGTCTGCTCTCTCCGCATGCGGCCCGTCTGGTGGTCGGGCCTCGTCATCGCCTGCTCGTGCCGGCTTCGCTGCTGGCCGGCGGGGGGGTGCTGGTGTTCGCGGATGCGGTGAGACAGCTCGTCGATCTCGGTGGGGGACGTCTGCCGGTCGGGGTGGTCACGGCGATGGTGGGAGGCCCGATCTTTCTCGCCCTGCTCCTGCGAGGGAGGGCCGGGTCATGAGCCTCGAGGTGCACGGCCTCTCGGTCGCCTTCGGATCCATCGTCGCCCTCGACGAGGTCTCGCTCTCCCTCCGTCCCGGAGAGGTGACGGCGGTGCTCGGACCCAATGCGGCCGGCAAGAGCACCCTGCTTCGGGCCATGGCCGGATTGCAGTCGGTCGATGGGGGGCGGGTCGTGCTGGACGGGCGTGAGATCGATGAACACCCCATCGGTCTGCGGGCGCGTCGGCTCTGCTACCTCCCACAGCAGCCCGACGTGGTCGGACCGTTCAGGGTCGGTGACGTGGTCGGCTTCGGTGGACTCGCCTGGCGAGGCTCGCGACGGGGATCGAAGGCGGTCCGGGAGGCCCTCGCGATGGTCGGGCTCCCCCACGATGAACATCGGCTCTATCACGAGCTCTCGGTCGGCCAGAGACAGCGCGTCTCCCTCGCGCGTGCCGTGCTGCAGCTGGGAGACGCTGGCTGGATGCTCCTCGACGAGCCTCTCTCGGCCCAGGATCCCGGGGAGGCCTCCCGGCTTCTTCATCTGCTGGCCGGCCTGAGGGACCGAGGTCACGGCCTCGGTCTGGTCGTCCACGATCCGTCGGTGGCATGGGCCCTCGCCGATCGGGTGGTGGTGCTCCAGGGCGGAAGGCTCGTGGAGGAGGGGGCCCGCGAGGAGGTTCTGGAGCCCGGGCGCCTCGAATCGATCTACGGGGTCCGATTCCAGATGGGGCCGATGGGACCGGTACCGATGCTGAGGGACGCTTCGGCGTAGACTTCACCCCATGGGCAACATGATCTACATCGTCATCGCCATCGCCGTGATCCAGGGGATCGTCGGTGCGGTGGCCAAGGCGAAGGAGAAGCGCAACAAGGCGAATCTCAAGGCCGGGCTTCGCGGATTGGAGAATCGGCGAGCCGAGGCGTCCCAGAAGCCGTCCGAGCCGAAGAAGATCCGGATCGGACGCCGTGAGGTGGAGACCGACCGCATCGCGGAAGCGATGTCCATGATCATGGGGGGGGAATCCGGGGCCTCCGCGGCCAGGCCCGAGCGATCGCCGAAGAGTGGCGTCACGCGAAATCCCGATCTGGAGGAGTTGCGTCGTCGCCGCGTCGAGGCCCTTCGCCGCCGACAGGGGGCACCTGCTCCTTCGGCTCAAGTGACGCCGGCCACGCCGCCGCCCGCCCCGCCGGCCGCCCCGCCGCCTCCGGTGGTGGCGCAGCCCGTTCCGAAAGCCCCGGCTCGACCTCCGCGTGCCACCCGGCCCCCGGCCGCGGCACCGCAGCCACACCGGGAGTCCGTCACCCGATCCCGCACCGTCCCGCGGGCCGCGCCTCGGGCCGCCTCTGCCGTGCCGTCCCCGACGCCAGCCGCCTCGACGGGATCGCTCCCCGGATCGGGAAGTCTCGCCAATCGCCTGCGGTCCGATCTCAGGACTCCGGGGCGATTCCGGCAGGCCTTCATCCTGGCCGAGCTTCTGCAGCCTCCGGTCTCGATGCGACGACCGGATGGCCTGGGCTAGGCCGCAGGCCGGTTCCCAGTGCCCGACGGGCATGGCAGATTCTGAGAAGCCGCCCAGATCGCCGATGATCCCTGCCAGATCCGGGGCAGATCTGCTAATATCCCGCCCTGATCCGGTGTTGGGAGGATCCCATGATCGATATACGAAAGCTCAAGGAACTCGTCCGCCTGATGGTCGCCAACGACCTGACGGAACTCGACCTTCGTGACGAGCAGCAACAAGTCACCGTCAAACGCGGGAGCGATCAGGTTCCCGTGATCCAGCAGGCACCCGTGGCCATGGCTCCAGCCGCGGCTCCGGCGGCGGCTCCGCCCCCGGCGGCCGCTCCGGCGGCACCCGCTGCTGCGGACGAGCCTGCGGCACCAGCCGAGGATGAGGGGCTCATTCCCATCGAAAGTCCGATGGTCGGGACCTTCTACGCCAAGCCCAGTCCTGAGAAGCCTTCCTTCGTCTCGGTGGGCGACTCCGTCGGCGAGGATACGACCGTGTGTCTCATCGAGGCGATGAAGATCTTCAACGAGATCAAGGCCGGACAGACCGGCACGGTCGCGAAGGTTCTCATCGAGAACGGTGACGCGGTCGAGTTCGGCCAGCCCATGCTTCTGATCAAGCCCGCCTGAGCCCCATCATGTTCAATCGCATCCTGATCGCGAATCGTGGGGAGATCGCCCTTCGGATCATCCGGGCCTGTCGTGAGCTCGGGGTCTCTCCGGTCTGCGTCCATTCCACCGCGGATGCCGACGGCCCCTGGCTGGACTGGGCGGATGAGACGATCTGCATCGGTCCCGGCCCTTCGGTCGACAGCTACCTCCGGATGGACCGCCTGATCTCGGCGGCCGAATGCACGCACGCCGATGCGATCCACCCCGGGTACGGGTTTCTCTCCGAGAACGCCGAGTTCGCGTCGGTCTGTCGGGATTCCGGTTTCACCTTCATCGGCCCGAGTCCCGAGGCGATGGCCCTGCTGGGCGACAAGGTCTCGTGCAAGCGGATGGCGAGGAAGGCCGGCACCCCGGTGTTCCCCGGTACCGAGGGCGAGATCGAGGAGATCGACGAGGCGATCACCGTCGCCCGCGAGATCGGCTTCCCGGTGATCGTGAAGGCCGCCTTCGGCGGTGGCGGCCGGGGCATGAGGATCGTTCGCGGCGACGACGAGCTGGCCGATGCGGTCGAGAGCGCGGCCCAGGAGGCCGCGGCGGCCTTCGGCAACGGAAGCGTCTACGTCGAGAAGTATCTCGAGAAGGCCCGTCACTTCGAGGTCCAGACCATCGGTGACGGACGCGGGAACGCGGTTCATCTCTACGAGCGGGACTGCACGAGCCAGCGGCGGCACCAGAAGCTCGTCGAGGAGGCTCCCGCGGCCGGAGTCGATCCCGAGAAGCGTGATCACGTCTGCGAGAGTGCGGCCCGTCTCATCGGCAGTGCCGAGTACGGCGGGGCCGCCACCGTCGAGTTCCTGATGGACCACGAGCAGAACTTCTACATGCTCGAGGTCAACACCCGGGTCCAGGTCGAGCATCCGGTCACCGAGATGATCACCGGCGTCGACATCGTCCAGGAGGGCATTCGTGTCGCGGCCGGGGAACCCCTGTCCATCCGACAGGAGGACATCTCGGTCGACGGTCATGCCATCGAGTGCCGGATCAACGCCGAGGACCCGGATCGCAACTTCATGCCGCAGGCCGGTCTGATCGAGACCTTCGATCCTCCGGGAGGGCCCGGCGTCCGACTCGACACCCACGCCCGGTCCGGCTACCGGATCCCCCCGAACTACGACTCGATGATCGGCAAGCTGATCGTCCATGCCCCCACCCGCGAGCAGGCGATCGCCCGATCGCTGGAGGCGCTGCGTCAGTTCCGGATCGGGCCCATGAAGACCTCGATCTCACTCCACCGACGACTGCTCGATCGGCCGGAGTTCCGCACCGCGGACTTCGACATCAAGTGGGTCGAACGATGGCTGGCCGACGAGACCTGACCAGGGGGGGCTCCCCGGTCCACCTCACCGATTCGGGCGATTCACGCCTCAGTTGGTCACCGGCACGTTGGTGACCCCGATGGTCTGGTCGCCGATCATGATCGCAACGATGGTCTTGCCCACCGGGATGCTGTAGATCACGTCCAGCTGATCACGGCCGGCCGAAGAGAGCAGAGGCAGGTCCTCGACGCTGGGGACGCCGTCGCGGGGATCGAACTTGATGTTCAGAAGGTTGTCGGCGGCCTTTTCGTGCAGCCATCCGACCGGTTCGTAGGCGCTTCCGTCTTCGGTCACCAGCACCAGTGGGTTCTGGGCGCCGCCCGCGGAACGCTTGTCGCCCCAGATGTCGATCGGGCTCTTGCCGCGGCTGACGTTGACCTTGACGATCCTCGTGTCGGGCTGTTCGTAGAACCGGGTCACGCGAAGGCTCGAACTCACCGATCCGCTGTCGCGGCTGGGGACGTCGTCTCCGTAGGCGAAGCTGATGTAGTTCTTCTCGGCCTCGATGCCGCTGGGGAGGTTGTTGCGGTTGAGGGTCACGCCGAGCCGGCTCTCCAGCTTGAGTTCGCTGGCGGGGATGCTCTTGGCGGCGGCGTCGAAGGCCACTCGGGTGGTGCCGCTTTCGCCGAGATCGGCGAGGTCGGTGCTGGCCTCGGCCAGAGGGACCCGGAGGCTCTTGTACATCAGGTACTTCGGAGCCTGGTTGTTCAGATCCGCGGCGGGGAATGCCAGCAGGATCCTGACCTTCTGTTCGCCCGGAGGATTGGTGGCATAGGCGGTGAGCCCGTCGAACAGGTAGTTGCGTCCGCCTTCGAGCCATCCCGAGGGGAAGGCGACGGCGGGCTTGCTTCCATTGCCGATGAGGTAGGTCTGGGCGGAACTCAGAACGAAGTTCGACCCCTTGTGGAAGCCGCCTCTCTCGACGTCGATCGGGACGATGTACGCCTCTTCACCGGCTCCGACGCCATCGAAGGCGCCGTAGTAAGGGGTGCCGACCCTGAAGTCGGAGGGCGCGGCGCTCAGTTCGATCTTGCCGCCCTCCGCGGTGTCCCTGTGGAGTCCCCAGGCCTGTCGCGAGAGAATGGGGTGGCTGGTGGCGAGGGAGCCCTTGTTGAGCAGGGGTCGGAAGGCCCCGGTCCCGAGCATGTCGTAGAACTCCTCGGTCAGGGTCACCGTGAAGTTGATCGCGTTTTTCTTCGCGGGCTGGGCGGCGTTGGCCTGGGTGCGGACGTATCCCTTGCCGAAATCGTTTCCCATGCCCACCGGCATCATGCCGATGCCGATGAGTCCGATGCCCGCGGTGAGGATGCCGATCCCCGCACCGCAGAGCGAGCCACCCACGATGTCGACGATGTGGGGGAAGTTCTGCTTGTCGGGCACCAGGAAATTCGAAGCCAGCCGGAGGCAGAACAGGATGAAGCAGAAGAGCAGCAGGAGCGACACGCCCCAGGCCCACTCCTTCATCCCGGTCCCCAGCATCGCATGAGCCAGCGGTTCCCAGAACGCGAAGGCGAGGGCGCCCGCGACGACCACGCAGGTGAGGTGCACGACCCCGCTGAAGAAGCCTTCCTTGAAGCCGAACCAGTAGACGGCGAGAAGGAGGAAGACGATGCTGGTGCCAAGGATCATTCGTTGCGGTCCGTTCTGCTTCGAAGGGGACGGTGGTTCGGTGTCGACGGGGGGGTGGGCTCAGCCCGCGGCAGGGGTCGAGGTCGCGGTCGGGCGGCTGGTCTTCTCGGGACTCAGGACCCTGGCGACCTCCTCGAGGCTGGTCTCGCCGCGGGAGACCTTCCGGAGGGCGGCCTCCTGCATGAGCATCATGCCGAGGCTGCGACGGGCGTGGGTGTAGGCGCCCTTGAGATCGCCTCCGGAGAGCATCCTGCGTGAATCACGATCCACGGGCATGACCTCGAAGACGCCGAGGGTCCCGAAGAAGCCGGTTCCACGGCAGAGGGGGCATTCCTCGATCTTGTTCTTCACCTGGACGCGACCGCTCTGGCGGTAGAGCTGGACGGAGGAGGGGTCCTTGATGCCCAGCTTCTTCGCCTGCTCCGCGCTCGGGGTGTACGGCACCCTGCATTCGGGACAGAGCTTCCGCATGGTCCGGCCGCAGATCACGCCGACCAGGGGCTTGGCGGCCTCCTTCATGTCCCCGACGGCTCGGAACCACTCCGTGATGGCTCCGGGGATGCCGTCCTTGGTCTGGATGCCGACGTAGACGAGCGGGCCGTCGGTGCCCACGGCGGCGGCCTGGACGCCGGTGGCCGGATCCTGAAGGTCGCTCACCATGACGATGTCCGGGCCGCGGCGGATGATCGACCGCAGCTGCGTGGGGAAGTCGAGGTCGGGGTTGGAGGGGTCCCATTCGGAGTGGTCGACGCCCTCCACCGACCGCTGGACATCGCGTTCAAGGGTCTTGATGTTGCAGGTGTAGGCGTCGTGACGCTTGAGCAGCGTCGTGAGCATCGAGGTGAGTCCCTGGCCGGGGGCTGCGGCGACCAGGACGATGCCCTTTCGCTGGGCCCCGTCCGCGGTCTGCTCGAGGATCTTCAGCTGCTCGGGTTCGAAGCCGAGTTCGTCGAACTCTCGCTCGAGCTGGGCATCGCGATCGATGTCGATCCGAAGCATGATCCCCTGGGAACTCCCACTGGTGGTGAGGTCCAGCGTGTAGCTTCGGGCGTCGTCCTGGATCCTGAGTCCGCATCGGCCTCGCTGCTTCTTGCGACGTTCGTCGACGTCGAGGCCGGCGGCCTGCTTCAGGTAGTCGATGATGCTTGCCGCGAGCTCCTTGCCGAGGGGTTCCCTCTTGTAGCGGACGCCATCGACCATCTGGGCGACGCTGCCGCCCTTGGCGGTGACTGCGACCTCCATGCGGGTCGAACGGGCGGTGAGCCCGGGCAGGAGCAGATCCTCCATGGCCAGATGGATCGGGCGTCGGGGGTCCTCCTCCTCGGGGACGGTCAGCTCGGTCCGGCTCGAGTCGAGCAGCACGGCGGAGGCGCTGCGCTGGGCGGCCTTCTGCTTCCTCGCCGCCATGCGGTCGCTCATGGCCGCGGCACCGAGCTGGAACTTCTGCGACTCGTTCTCGACGTTGTCGTTGCGGTACTTCCAGTACGCCAGGAGCGGGATCACGAGGATCGCGAGCATGGCGGGGAAGCCGGCGAGGAACAACGGGATGAAGAGGCCCGCGGCCAGCGCGAGGCATGCGGTCACGAGGAAGATGCTGTTCCACAACGCGACGTTGTGGTTGAAGTACCGCATGTCCTTCTCGATCGACGAGCTGATCACGCGCAGGTAGACCAGGAGAGGGATCGCGAACAGCACCGGCTTGATGAAGTCCACCAGGTTGAGCGCGGGGGCGTTGGCGGCAAGCAGGGCGACGGGGTCGTTCATGACTCGGAGTCCGTTTCGGCGGGTCGGCGGATCGACGGGGCGGTGGTCAGGAGATGCCCTTGAGGCGCATCTTCAGTTCCTCGGGCTTCGGAGTCGCACCGAGGGCGACGTCCTGGTGGATGTACTCCTCCTCCACCAGTCGGACGAGGGAGGTGGTGAAGTCCACCATGCCCTCGTCGTGGCTCTGATTGATGATCTGCAGCAGCTCGCCCTCGCGGGCCTCGAGGATGTACTTCTGCACCGCGGGGGTGTTGAGAAGGATCTCGAGGGCGGGGATCCGACCGATGTTCTTGTGCAGGGTCGGCAGGAGCTTCTGGTAGATGATCGCCCGGAGGTTGTAGGCGAGGAGCTTGCGAAGCTGCTCCCGCTCGTTCTCGGGGAAGAGGTCGTAGATGCGCCCGAAGGTCTGCCAGGCGCTCGAGGCGTGGATGGTTCCGAAGACGAGGTGGCCGGTCTCCGCGGCGCGGATGGCGGCCTCGAAGGTCTCGTAGTCACGCATCTCGCCGACCAGGACCACATCCGGATTCTCCCGGACGAGGGCTCGCAGGGCATCGTTGAAGTTGAGGCAGTCGATCCCGATCTCTCGCTGGTTGATCGTCGCCTTGTCGTCGTTGAAGATGTACTCGATCGGGTCCTCGATGGTCACGATGTGGACGCGCTTGCGCTCGTTCACGTACTGGAGCATCGAGGCGATCGAGGTCGACTTGCCCGATCCGGTCACGCCGGAGAAGAGGATCAGTCCCTGGGCGGACATCGAGACGTCGCCGAGGATCTCGGGCAGGTAGAGGTCCTCGAACTTCATGATGTCCGAGGTGATCAGTCGTGCGGCGACCGCAGGCTTGCCGCGGGCCATGAACATGTTCACACGGAAGCGGCGGCGTTCGTCGAAGTCGTAGGCGAAGTCGATGGAGCCTCGCTGGCGGAAGTACTCGAACTGGTTGGGGTCCAGCACGTCCTTGGCCACGCGGAAGAGCAGGTCGACCGTGCAGGGCTCGATCTGCATGCCCTTGAGCGAGCCCCGGACGCGGAGCCGCGGCGACTGGCCGGCCTTGACGATGAGGTCGCTGGCCTCGAATTTGATGCAGGTGTCGAGCCAGCTTTCCCACGCCTTCAGGCCTTCGCCTTCGGGAATCGTGATCTTGTGGTCGATCGGGGCCGCGATCAGGGTGTCGGAGTGCACGGGAATCCCTCGGTCGTTCTCCGCGGTCGACGGGTGTCGTGACGGAGGCTTTTCTGGGGTCCTGGCGGGTGCCGGGACCGGTTGCAGATGGGGCGTCGCCGGCGTCCGGCCGGGAATCGACGTAAGCAGAGCAGAGTACCAGACAGGCCCGTCCTCGGGGGCTGGAAAGCGCCTCGGACCGCCCCTTCGCAGGCCCGTCATCCTCGGTTCCAGATTCGTGAAGGCACTTCCCCGCATTGACAGCGGGACGGGGGTCTGACATCATCCCTAGATGGAAGACCACCCAGCCCCTGCCGCTCAACCCAAGATCGTCCAGGACGGATTCACGTTCGACGATCTTCTTCTGGTGCCCTCCTACAGCGAAGTGACGCCCGACTCGGCGTGCACCCGGACCCGGCTGACCCGCGAGATCGATCTGGAAATCCCGATTCTGTCGGCTCCCATGGACACCGTCACGGAGTCCTCGCTCGCCATCGCCCTCGCTCAGGAGGGGGGGATCGGGATCGTGCACAAGAATCTGCCCCCCGAGGATCAGGCTCGGGAGGTCCAGAAGGTCAAGCGGAGCGAGAACGGCGTCATCGCCGATCCGGTGACCCTGTCGCCGGAGGACACCATCGCCTTCGCCGTCGAACTGATGACCAAGCAGGGGGTCAGCGGCTTTCCGATCACCATGGACGGGTCCGGTCGGGGTCGGGTGGCGGGCATCCTCACCCGCCGTGACATGAAATTCCTCGACCCCTCTCGTCATGCGGAGGCCCGGGTGGGCGAGGTGATGACCCGGGAGAACCTTGTCACCGCCCCTCCCGGCATCGCCCCCGACGATGCCGAGCGCCTGCTGAACGAGGCCCGCGTCGAGAAGCTGCTGCTGGTCGATGCCGAGGGCCGTCTCGCAGGGCTCATCACCATGCGGGATCTCGAGAACGTCCAGAAGCATCCCCGGGCGTGCCGTGACGACCGTGGCCGGCTCCGGGTCGGGGCCGCGACCGGGGTGATGCAGTTCGACCGGATCCAGGCCCTCATCGACGCAGAGGTCGACGTGCTGGTCGTCGACACCGCTCACGGCCACAGCACCAACGTCATCGAGACCGTCCGTCAGGTCAAGGCTTCGCACGACATCGAGGTGATCGCCGGAAACATCGCGACCGCGGAAGGAGCCCGGGCCCTGGTGGATGCGGGTGCCGACGCGGTCAAGGTCGGAATCGGACCGGGTTCGATCTGCACCACCCGCATCGTGACCGGAGTCGGAGTGCCGCAGATCACCGCCGTGCTCAACGCGGTCTCGGTCTGCAAGGAGCTCGGGATTCCGGTCATCGCCGATGGAGGCATTCGTCAGTCCGGAGACATCGCCAAGGCTCTGGCCGCCGGAGCCAGCGCGGTCATGCTGGGCAGCCTCTTCGCAGGCATGGACGAGAGCCCCGGGGAACTGGTGCTTCATCGGGGTCGTCGGTTCAAGACCTACCGCGGCATGGGAAGCCAGGGGGCGATGGCCGCCGGCAGCGCCGACCGCTACGGGCAGGCCTCCAAGGCCGAGACGCAGAAGTTCGTCCCCGAAGGCGTCGAAGGCATGGTGCCGTATCGGGGCGGCCTCGCCGAGTACGTCTATCAGCTGGTCGGCGGAGTTCGCAGCGCCATGGGCTACTGCGGCTGTGCGACCATGGAGGAGTTCCGCGAGCGCAGCCGGTTCGTCCGAGTCACCGCGGCCAGCATGATCGAGAGTCATCCTCACGACATCACGATCACCAAGGAGGCGCCGAACTACGCCTCCACGACCGCTGGCGCCTGAACCCGCACCCGACGTTCAGGCCCCGTACCTGGTGCGCAGGACGGCCAGTTCCTTCTCGAGCTCAGCCTTGATCCCGGCGTGTGCCGGATCGTCGGCCAGGCTGCGGAGTTCATCGGGGTCCGATTCGAGGTCGAAGAGCTCCCAGCATCCGGGGCCGGCGGGGCCGTCCCCGTCGGGGTCGACCTCGGGGTACCAGATGAGCTTCCAGCGATCGGTCCGGATCCCGTCGTGCATGGGCACGGTGTGGGGGCCCTTGCTCTCGTAGTAGCGGTAGTAGACGCTGTCCCGCCAGCCCTTCGGGCTCTCCCCGGCGCCCTGCACGAGCCAGTCGGCGAAGCTCTCGCCGTGCATGCGATCGGGGACCTCGCCGCCGGCAAGTTCGATCAGGGTCGGGGCGAAGTCGATGTTCTGAGCCATGAGGTCGCTGGTCCGGCCGCCCTCCAGCCTGGCCGGCCACCGGATGATGAACGGGGTCCGGAAGCTCTCCTCGTACATCCACCGCTTGTCGTACCACCCGTGTTCGCCGAGGTACCAGCCCTGGTCGCTGGTGTAGACGACGATCGTGTTCTCTCCGATGCCGAGGCGGTCGATCTCGTCGAGGATCGCGCCGACGCCCTCGTCGACCGCGGTCACGCAGGCGAGGTAGTCCTTCACGTACCTCTGGTACTTCGACCTGACCAGATCGTCGCCGGAGAGGGCCCCCGAGGCCACGGCCTCCCGATACGCCCGGTTGATCGGTTCGTAGTAGGCGTCCCAGGCCGCCCGCTGGGTCTCGTCGAGTTCCGGGGGCGGCTTCAGCTTGAGATCCCGCTCGTCGAGATGACGGGCGATGGTCATGGTCTGCAGGGTGCTCGCGGGACTCCGTCCCGAGTAGTCGTCGAGGAGGGTCGCGGGTTCCGCGATGTCGGTGCCCTCCCACAGTCGGAAGTGCCGCGGGTGGGGATCCCATCGGCGATGGGGCGCCTTGTGCTGGATGCAGATCGCGAAGGGACGTCCGTCCTCCTCGGAGGCCTCCGCGAAGCTTCGCAGTGCCGCGACTCCCTTCTCGGTGATGATGTCCGTGGTGTAGCCGTGATGTCGCACCCGTCCCCCGGGCGTCTTCATCGGGGGGTTGTAGTACGGGCCCTGGCCGATGAGGACGCAGTAGTCGTCGAAGCCGACCGGATCGGAGCCAAGGTGCCACTTGCCGAAGACGCCGGTGCGGTAGCCCCTCTCCTGAAGGATGCCCGGCCAGCTGGGCTGGGATCCGTCGAAGGTCTGCTGGTTGGTTCGGAAGCCGTGACGGGCGGAGAAGCAGCCGGTGAGGAAGGCCGCGCGGCTCGGGCCGCAGATGGCGTTCTCGACGAAGAAGCGATCGAAGCGGACGCCTTCGCGGGCCAGACGGTCGATCTGGGGAGTCCGGTTCACCCGGGTTCCATCCGGACGGCCGTAGGCGCTCACCGCCTGCCATGCGTGGTCGTCGCTCATGATGAAGACGAGGTTCGGTGGGGCCGCGGAGGGCTTGAGATCGACGGCCGGCCGCCCAAGGGCGGATGCGGAGGCGGTCAGCATGGCGGCGAGGGAAAGGACGCGGAACGCTCGTGATCGCATGGTTCCTCCATTTCAGGCGTCAGGCCCCTCGGAGTGGGCCCTCATCGGCGAGAATACCCTTCCGGTTCCCCGGGGCTCCACTCGGGGGCATGAAACGACGGTTTCCTTTTCCCGAATCCCGGGTCGACCGACCGATCTATCGTTCCTGAGGCTTGTCCGGAGTGAGCCCGCACCCCGTCATCGCCCGGAACTCTCCAGACCGTGGATCTTCCTGAATGAGCACTTCGCAGCCCGGCCCTCGACATCCTCTCTCCTGCGATCCCACCGATGTGACCTCCGAGGACATCGCGGCGGGCCTGCTGGGCCATCTGGCGGTGGAGAGCGCCCAGCGTCTCTACGAGGCGCCGGACCGTGACCGCTTCCATGCCCTTGCCTCCGAGATCCGCGAGGTGCTGATGAAGCGATGGCTGGACACGCGGGACCGCTACCGGCAGGAGCGATGCAAGCGGATCTGCTTCCTGTCGATCGAGTTCCTGCTCGGTCGGGCGATGCGGAACAACATTCTGAACCTCGGACTCGAACCGCGGGTTCGTCAAGCGCTGGAGGGATTCGGCATCCAGCTCGAGACGCTCGAGGAGCGGGAGCGTGACGCGGGCCTGGGCAACGGCGGTCTCGGACGCCTCGCCGCCTGCTTCCTGGATTCGATGACCACCATGGGCCTGCCTGCGGTCGGATACACCCTTCGCTACGAGTACGGCATCTTCAAGCAGGAGGTCCGGGGCGGGTATCAGGTCGAGCGTCCGGACAACTGGCTCAGACACGGCGATCCGTGGATGGTCCGACGCGGGGATCTTCAGCAGCCCGTCGAGTTCGGCGACATCGGTCATGGCGCCCGCGACCGGGTCATCGGCGTGCCCTACGACTATCCGGTCGCCGGCTGGGGCGGCGAGACCGTCCACACCATCCGCTGCTGGTCGGCCTCCGCTCCAGATGCGATGCATCTCTCGGAGATCGCCGCCGGCGACTACGAGGCCGCGGTCTCCCGGCGAATCGAGGCCGAGCGACTCACCAAGCTTCTGTACCCCGACGATCGGACCGAGGCCGGCCGGGAGCTTCGGCTGCGACAGGAGTTCTTCTTCGTCTGCTGTTCGGTCGGGGACATCGTCCGTCGGTACCTCTTCGAGCACGACGACATCCGTGGTCTGCCCGACGGGGTCGCGATCCACATCAACGACACCCATCCGGCCCTGGCCATCGCGGAGCTGATGAGGATCCTCATGGATCGTCACGGGATGGGATGGGACGAGGCCTGGGACATCACGGTCCGGAGCGTCGCCTACACCAATCACACCCTGATGCCCGAGGCCCTCGAGAAGTGGCCGATGCCGCTGCTCGAACGGCTGATGCCGCGGCACCTCGCGGTCATCCTCGAGATCAATCGTCGGTTCCTCGAAGGGCCGGGTCAGGCGCTCGTCTCCACCCCCGGGCGACTCGAGGAGGCCAGCATCGTCGAGGAGTCCGAGCCCAAGCAGATCCGCATGGCCAACCTCGCGGTCATCGGCTCGCATTCGGTCAACGGCGTCTCCCAGCTGCACGCCAGACTCATCCGCGAACGCCTGATGCCGCAGTTCGCGGAGGTGTTCCCCGAGCGTTTTCGCGGTGTGACCAACGGAGTGACTCCGCGTCGCTGGCTCCTGCAGGCGAATCCCGATCTCGCCCGTCTCATCCTCGACACCATCGGCGACGGATGGATCACCGATCTCGACCGGCTTCGGGATCTGGAGCCCCATGCCGAATCCTCCGAGTTCCGGTCCTGCTTCGCCGGGGCCAAGCTGGCCGCCAAGCGTCGATTCGCCGACTGGGTGGGGGAGAACCTCCGCATCGAGCTCGATCCGTCCTTCCTCTTCGACGTCCAGGTCAAGCGGATCCACGAGTACAAGCGGCAGCTGCTCAACCTGCTCCACGTCTGTTCGCTCTATCGCCGGCTGAAGGAGGACCCCGGCTTCCTTCCCCAGTCCAGGGCGGTGGTGTTCGCCGGCAAGGCGGCTCCCGGTTACGAACGGGCGAAGGACGTCATCAAGGCCATCACGAGCGTCGCCGACGTCATCAACGCCGATCCCGATGTCGAGGATCGACTTCGCGTGGTGTTCATTCCCGACTACGGGGTGTCCAACGCCGAACGGATCATCCCGGCCGCGGATCTCTCCGAACAGATCTCCCTCGCGGGCACCGAGGCCAGTGGCACCGGAAACATGAAGTTCTGTCTCAACGGCGCCCTCACGATCGGCACGAGGGACGGAGCGAACATCGAGATCTCCGAGGAGGTCGGCGAGGAAAACATGTTCCTCTTCGGGCTCTCCGCCTCGGAGGTCGCGGACAGCGAGGAGTGGTACGACCCCCGCTGGCACCTCGATCACGAGCCGCGGGTCCGGGCCGCGATCGAGTTCTTCCTCGGGGAGACCTTCGCCTGGAAGGATCCGAAGGTGTTCGAGCGACTCGGAGCGATGCTGGTGGAGGAGGGCGACCGTTGGCGCCACCTTGCCGACCTCTCCTCCTATCTGGACGCCCAGGAACGGGCCGAGGCCCTGTTCGCCGAGCCGGATGCATGGTGGCGGACCGCGGTTCTGAACACGGCTCGTGGCGGACGCTTCTCGAGCGACCGGGCGATTCGCGAATATGCCGAGGGCATCTGGGACGTCCATCCTCTGCGGACCGGATTCCTCGCGGATCACGGCCTGCCGACCGGTGACTGACCCGGTGGACCATCCCCTGGTCGATGCGCATCTGCATCTCTGGAATCCGGCGCGGATCAGGATGTCCTGGATCGATGCCGTTCCGGCCCTTGAAGGCGTCTTCGAGGTGCCCGATCTGCTCCAGTCCCTCGGGCCCCTCGCCTCGCGACTGGCCGCCGCGGTGCTGGTCGAGTCGGCGGTGGACGACGAGGCCCTCGACGACGAGCTCGAGTGGATCGCCGCCTGTCTCGAATCTCCGGGGCCGGTGCGGGCCGCGGTCGCGGGATGGCGGCCGTTCGAGGGGGCCGACTCGGTCGACCGGCGTCTCGATGTGGTGAGCGGCCTGCCCGGAGTGGTGGGACTGCGACATGTCCTGCATCCTCCAGACCGAACGGCCACCGACGTGCTTGACGAAGCTCATGTTCGGGCGGTGCGTCGGGCCGGTGAACGAGGGCTTCTGATCGAGCTCTGCATGCGACCGGACCAGCTCGAGGCCGCCGTCGAACTCGTGGATCTGGCTCCCGACACGATCTTCGTGATCGATCACCTGGGGCGACCCCGGACCGCTGGAACGCCGGAGATCGGCTGGCGGGAGGCGATGGGCAGGCTCGCCGAACGCCCCCGCATCTCGACGAAGCTGTCGGCCCTGATCGAATGTGCGGAGGGATCCGCCTGGGATGCCGAGCGGTTCCGCCCGTTCTTCGATGCGGCCCTGGCCGCCTTCGGTTCCGATCGGATCCTGTGGGGATCCAACTGGCCGGTGTGTTTCACAGATTCGACCCCGGGGGACTGGATCGCGGCGGCCGATCGGCTGACGGCCGGGCTCTCCGAATCCGATCGGGCCGCGATCGCGGGGGGGAACGCCCGTCGGATCTACCGGATCTCCTGAATCCGGACCTCGGATCCGTTGACGTGGTGTCGCGCACCATTCACACTCGCGGATGACGAGAGCGACGAGCCCTCGCAGGACGCGGCCGACGGAGATGAGCGTGCATCAGGCGGATGAGGCCGACATCGAGGAACGCTGGGCGACGCTTCGGGTCGCCCTGGCCGACGGCCGGGTCGACGACGAGTCCCGGATGGAGTTCTGGTGTCTGCTGGAACGCCGTCTGAGAAGGATGATTCTCGATGGTCCGGCCAACGATGTCGGTGCATCCAGGGTGCGTGGCCGTTTCGCCGGGATCCTTCGAGACCCTCACGCCGCCGAGGACTTTCTCAGCGAACTCGCGGTCGATCTGGTGCGACGATTCGAGGAGGGGTTCTATCACCACGAGGATTTTCGAAATCTCGGTTCCGTCGAGGGGCTCGGGCGGATCGCCTCCTTCGGCTTCGTCCGCAAGCGGGCGATCAGTCATCTGCGTCGCGGCGCCGCCGCGGGGGTGGTGGGCCTGCCTCGGGACGCGGGGGGGGCGAGGTCCCTGGACGGTGGCGAGGAGGGCGGGCTTGCGGCGACCCTGGTCGCGGCCGAGGGGGATTCGATGGATGAGGATTCGAGTAGCGGTCTGGAACTTCTGGCCGGAGCCCGCGACGGGCAACCCGTGCTTCAGCTCGATCTCGACCGCATCCGGGCGACCGCGGTGATCGCGACCGCGGGCCTCGAGCTCGATCCGGTTCTGGATCCGGGCGCCGAGTCTCATCCCCGTATCGTCGAGGCGGTCGGTTCGACCCTGCGTCGCGACCTCGAGCCCGACCCCGACACCGCAGTCTCGGAAGCCCATGCCCGAGCCCGACGTGAGCTCGAGGGCGAGATCGGGCGTGCCGTGGACGAGATCGTGGAGCATCCCGGCATGGAGGTGGCGACGATCGAACGATGGGAGCGGCGGATCGCCCAGGCGAGGGCTCGTCTGGTGATTCAGCCGCTGGATGGGCGGACCCTTGCGGATCTCTGCGGGCTGCCGTCGACCAACGCCGGCGAGCAACGGATCTCCAACTACCGCAAGGCCCTCCATGACCTCCTGCCCCAGCTTGCGGCCCTGGTCGCCGGGGAGGGCGACTCATGACGACGGAACGACTCGGTTCTCGCCACGAGTTTCGGGGGGGGCTGCCCCCGTTTTTCCTCGAAATCCCAGATTGATCGCTCAGCAACGGACTGGCGGAGGTGTCCACCGCATGACGGCGGCGTCGTCCTCCGTACGCGATCTCGATTCCTTCACTCTCCTCGGACCTCGCACTCATGACCGCGGACCCCGATTCAAGCCACATCGATCCGCAGGATGCCCGTGAGAGGCTTCGGGCGGATCTGGAATCCCGGGCCGATCGCTGGCTCGGTGGGGAGGCGTCGTCCTTCCCCGATGACGACTCGTCGATCGATGGTTTCGTCACGTGGTTGCTCCGATCGGGACGGCTGGCCGCCCTGGGCGAGGATCGCATGCTTGCGTCGTGGCCTCGGGTGGCATCGGTCCTGGGGATCGATGTGCCGCAGGCCCTCGCGGATGCGGCGCTGGCCGGCATTCGACGCATCGAATCGCTGGACGGCGTCGTGCTCGCCGAGTCGATCGCGGAAGCAGAGGATGCATCCTGTCTGGAGCTCATGGAGGGACGCACCACCGACCTGCTGGGCACGACCCTCGCGGGTCGCTGGCTTCGATCCTGGTCCGATGCCGTCTCGCACGTTCCGCTCGACGAGGATGGCCTGGCCTTCCTTGATGAACGAAGGCGTCTCTGGCCGCTCCCCGACGAGATGAGGCTGCCGGTCGTGGAGACGCCCCTTGGTGAGATCGATCTGATCGCGGGTGCTGCCGCTTCGATGCCGGCCAGGCGTCTGGTGCCGCAGTTCGTGCATGAGGAGGAGGCGGCACTCTTCGACGATGGTCGACCGACCCCCGGCATGATTCGTCGATTCGCCACCCGTCGCGGGGCCGGGGCGACCGGGTCGGGACGATGGCTGCGGGCCGATGCCGAACTCGATCCCTACTGGCAGGTGTCCCTGGGGCTTCAGGCACCGGGCGTGGGCGTGCGAATGGTCCGGATCGGGCCGGTTCGGATGGAGCTTCATCCTGATTCCGCTGGTCCGGGTGAGGATGAGGAGGCGTCCATGCTCTGGACGGCATCCCTGAGCGATCTTCCGCTGGACGTTCGTACCCGGGTGGTGTGCGGGGACATCTCGATCGTGACCGACGAGGGTGACCGCTTTCTGCTCTGATATCCCGCCGGTCCGTGGGATCGGCGGAGGTCTGGCGTGCCCGCACCGAATGAAGACAGGACATCGGGAACCGGTTCGGATTCCATCGTGAACACCGGTGTCGACCGGGCGGAGATCTACCGCGCTGGGAGCCTTCAGGAATGTGCCGATCGATATCGCGCCGATCCCCGGCGATACGAATGGCTCGCACTCGGCCGGGGTCTGGCGGCCCGGCTCGGCGTGGAGCCGACGGCCTTCGAGGGATGTCGGGAGGAGGTTCTTCCAGATCATCTGCCGGCCACCACGGTGTTCATGCTGGGGGCGGCCGCGAGCCCGGGGTCCGGCTGCATGGGCCACGTGGCGGCGAGGCCGACGACCCGGACCATCGGTCTTCCACCGGTCTCCGAATCGAGATCGAGAATCAGCGGATCGGCATCGGTGATCGAGCCCATGTTGTCCCGTCTGCTCGACGTGGTCCGACCGCTGGCGCCCGACATCTCGGCGCCTCGCCTCGAGGTCGTCACGCCCGTCGAGGGGGTGGGTGACAGTCACGCCCTCGCAATCGCGGTCTCGGCGATGCATGCCCTGGTCGGCGCCGAGGTTCCTCCGGGGACGGCGGCCAGCGGCGGGTTCGACGTGCAGGCGGGATGCTTCCGTTCCGTGCCGCCCGGCACGCTGGTCGGGAAGGCCGAGGCGGCGGCCCGCTGGGGCGTCCGGCGGATCCTGGTGGTCGAAGGTCAGGAGATCCCAGAAGCGGCCAGGCTGGATGGTCTGGACTGGATCGAACTGCCATGCACCCCGGCTGCATTGCCGTTGCAGGTGCTCGAGCTGGCTCGATCCACGACATCAGGGCCCATGCCCCCCGGGGTGATCGACGCCCTGCGTCTCGCCCTTGCGGTCTACGACTTGCAGGTCGCCCGCCATCCCGGCACCGATCTCGAGACGATCCTCGACGTGACCGGATCGTTCCTCTCCGACGACGAGTCCGAGCCGGGCGATGCCATCCTCGCCTTCCTTGCCGCGGACATCCGCAGCCGCGTGCTCCTGCACGCCGGAAGATCCCCGGAGTCGGCGACGTGGAATCGCCGTGCGATCTCGCTGCTGGGCCGGGGTGATCTTCCCTCCGGCCTGCTCGGCGACCATCTGCTCTACGAACACCCGGCCCATGCCTCGGTGATCGCCATGGATCTCGGGATCCTCGAGCCCGATGGAGACGACGGCGAGCCTCATCGCCGACTCGACGCTGCCATCGACGATCTGGACGGACGATGGTGCACCCGTCACCAGGTTCTTCTGCGACTGTTCGCCCGCAACACCCGATGGCGTCGACGGCTGCACCAGGCACGATGGCATCTCGATGCCGATCGTCTCGTCGCGGCCGAGGCGGATCTCATGGCGGAGCGGGATCGCTGGCATGAACTGCTCGCCGAACATGCCACGGACGGTCTGAGGATGGGTAACAGCGACCTGTCCCGTCAATGGAACTACGTGCTCGAGCATCTCGTCACCGATGCGGCGCTGACGGATCCCGAGCGATTCGTTGATCGTCGAGCCGGATCACCCGGCGGTCCGCGAGAGAGACTGCTCGGGATGCCGGCCCTGTTGGAGGAATTGAGGGTTCGGGCCCTCGACGTCGGTTCCCTCTCCGCATTCGACCTGCGAGGTCTGCTGCAGGGGTGGTGGCTTCTGGGCGAGGCCGATGATGCCGCCCTGGACGATCTGGTCCGATCGGTCGAGACCGACGGTGACCCGAGGCGCCATCCACGATGGGCGGAGTGGTTGTGGCGGTTCGGATCCTCCCCCCATCGTCTGGTGGGGGAGATCCTCGGAGGGGAGATCGATCTCCATCGGCAGGCGGTACGGGGGGGCATCGGAAGCCTTCTCGCCCTGCGTCGGGCGGCGATGCTCGACCTGGCGGCGGGAGGCGGTGACCGGGTGGAGTCGATCGCCCCGCCCGAGGGCCCGGAGACCCTGGTGAGGGCGTTCGAGGATCTTCGATCAACGCCGTCGACGATGATCGTCCGTGCGCCGTACTGACCCCCGGCCGGTGCCGGGTTGCATGGAACGTCCCATGACCCGACCATGCCGTCCATGGCCGACGACGTCGACACCCGGGTGTTCAAGAGTCTGCAGCGGATCTCCCGTGACCTGGTCGCGGATGTCGAGGGTCTGGAGTTCGGCGAGCCGGTGGACGTGGTCTACAACCCGCTGGACTACGCCTGGCGCCCGCATCGGGAGTATCTGAAGCTCGCTCGTTCCGGGATCGATGCCCTGATGCTCGGCATGAACCCCGGCCCCTGGGGCATGGCGCAGACCGGCGTCCCGTTCGGCGAGGTGGCTCATGTTCGTGACTTCCTCGGCATCGAGGAGTCGGTGAAGCGTCCGGAGATCGAACATCCCAAACGACCGGTCACCGGCTTCAAGTGCACCCGCAGCGAAGTCAGTGGTCGACGGTTCTGGGGATGGGCGAGGGACACGTTCAAGACCCGGGAGGCGTTCTTCAAGCGGTTCTTCGTGTGGAACGACTGCCCCCTCGCCTTCATGGAGGCTTCGGGCCGGAATCGCACCCCGGATCGCCTGCCCGCGGAGGAGCGGGCTCCGCTTTCGGCGGCCTGTGATCGTTCGCTCCGAAGGCTGGTCGATCTTCTCGAGCCTCGGATGGTGATCGGCATCGGGGGACACGCGACCCGGCGGCTGGCGGCCTGTCTGGGTGATGCGGTGTCGGAGGATCCGGATGCCGGCCGGATCCGGCTCGGCACGATCCTGCATCCCTCGCCGGCCAGTCCCGCGGCCAATCGCGACTGGGTCGGCACCGTCGAACGGCAGTTGAAGACTCTCGGCGTGTCGACGGGCTGAGCACCCGCGATGGATTCAGGGCGTCCCCCCGCCCTCCGGAGTGGGAGGGTACGGAACCGGAGTCCATCTCAGATCCGCGGCATGGGCGCCGTCCAGGATCAACACCTCCAGGGTCGTGCGAAGCAGCTGGTCCATGGCCGTCGCCGCGGGTTCGACCGTGGTGCGGTTGACGTTGCCGCCGTGGGTCGCATTGCCGTGGATCAGTTGTCCGCGAAGGAGCAGCATCCGTCGCACGAACTCACCGTAGAGGCGATCGAGCCGGTCCCGGGTCCGCCATTCGGTCAGGCGGCCGGTGACCCGTTCCTGACCGCCGAGATCCTCGGATCCGGGCTCGCTCCAGAACTCCCGGTGGAAGAAGGGATTGGCGTAGATGCCCTCGAGCAGCGCGGAGTCCGCGGTGATCCATCTCCGAAGGCGACCATGGGGATCGTGGCTGGAGACATCGAGCAGGAAGTTCATCCACTCGTGAAGCTGTGAGGGTCGATCGCTTCCCGGTCGATACTCCTGGCCCCAGAGGGCGTTGAATCCGATCGTGCGAAGCACGAATGAGAGATCGACGTCGCCATCCTCCGCGGAATTCGCGACCGAATCGGCCCGGTCCGCCCAGGACAGGCATCGGTAGATGCGGAGATGGACACCGTCGGAGTAGCGACGTCCCTCACGATGCTGGTCGTTGAGAGGCTGCCAGGCGGCTCGCAGGCTTTCCAGGCTGGAGATCGGGTCCATGCATCCCATTCTCGGGTGTGGGGGGGATCCTCGCTAGGCCCCGCAGCGTGGATCGTTCCGGCGAAGCCATGGGGCGAGCGAGCGTGGGAGATCCGTGCCGATGTGGTCGACCCGGGCATCGACGAGGGCCTTCCAGACCGATCTCGATTCGACATGGCCCCAGAATCGCAGTCGCCTGCCCTCTTCATGGGTTCGATCGGTCACCGTCGCGAGGCGGGTTCGTGCCTCTTCATCGAGACCGGTCAGGCCGAACGTCCCCAGGGTGGGCTGCATCGAGGCGGAGACCAGGGGCATGAGCTGGGTCGGAATCCCCCGTTCCAGGTCCGAGATCCGTCCGTCGATGAAGACCGGACGATCCGTCAGGGCTCGGACCGCACGGGTCGGTCGGGAGCCGGACAGGATCACTTCGACCGGTCCGTCGACGAGTACGCCGTTCTCCACGCGCCGCAACCACGGTTTCAGGGGGACCAGCATCGGAAGCAGGAGTTCGAGCGTCCGGGTGCCGTGTCGCTTGATGTCGATGAGCAGGGTCAGTCGATGCCCGTCTGGCAGGGGGCCGCGTCCGGGGTCCGCCTCCCTGCATCGGGACAGGATCGGATCCAGGTACATCGATCCAAGGTCCCGGTCCGGTCGAAGCTCCTCGAGGTCGTGACCCACCAGAATCCGGTCGTCGACCGGGAAGACGTCGATCTCGATGCTGGTGAACCCCAGATCGAGGGCACCGATCAGAGGCCTGGGCTGACGGTAGTCGTTGTGGGCGTGGGCGGTGGGGAGCGAGGAGGGCGGCGCAGGAGTGGGGAAGGACACCGCAGGCCCCGGGAGCGGGGAGACGGCGGTCATGGCTCCGATGGCGATGAGTGTTCTGCGATCGATCCGGGTCGAATCTTCCATCCGTGTATGGTTTCATCATGAGGGTCGAAACGCCAGCGGAATGGCGGCACATCGGCCGGGACTTCCCATTCGACCCCGAGGCCCAGCATCCATGCAGCGACGCGGACTCTGGAATCGCAATTTCGTCGGTCTGATGGTCACGCAGTTCTCGGGGGCGACCAACGACAACATCCTGAAGGCGGTCCTCCTCATGGCGGTCGCCACCGGGGGGATGTGGGACGGGATGCTCGGCGACGGTGGTGCCGGCATCGTCAACCAGTTCCTGACCATCCCCTTCGTCCTCCTGCTCGGTTATGCCGGTCAGCTGGCCGACCGGGTGGCCAAGCACCGTCAGATCATCGCGACGCGGATCGCCGAGGTGCCGATCGCACTGCTGGCGCTGGTCGGCTTCTGGATGGGGAACGCCTGGATCGTGATGGTGGCCTTCATTCTCCTCGCCTCGGAGTCGGCCTTCTTCGGTCCTGCGAAGTACGGCTGCGTTCCGGAGATCGTCGATCAGGAGAAGGTCAACCGGGCGAACGGCTTCATGACTCTCGCCACCAACATCGGCATCCTGCTGGGTGTGGGCATCGGTGGTCCGCTCCTCCAGTACTTCCCCGACATGGTCGGTGTCGTCCTCGTCGGCATGGCCATCATCGGTCTGTCATCCAGTCTCCTGATGCGGGGACTGAAGCCGATCGCCCCCGGAACCCCCTTCCAGTGGACGCCGTACGGGCCCTATCTGGACACGCTTCGTCTGGTGCGGGGGACGATGCTCTGGGACACCATGCTGGTCTGGAGCTGGTTCTATGCCGCCGCGATCGTGGTCCTGGCGATACTTCCGGAATACAAGGTCCCCCTGGACATCTCGGAGACCCAGGTCTCCATGCTTCTCGGTGCCATCGGACTGGGCATCGGCATCGGTTGCCTGGTGGCGGGATTCCTTTCGGGAGGGAGGATCAACGGCAGGATCTCGGTGACCGGTGGATTCTCGACGGGTGCGATCTTCTACCTGCTGGGAGTGCTCCATCCGGACGCCATTCCATTCCCCTGGTTGCTGGCGCTCCTGCTGCTGCTCGGTGCCAGTGGCGGATTCTTCCTGATTCCGCTGCAGGCGATCCTTCAGCTCTGCTCGCCGGCGGCCGAGCGGGCTCGCGTGCTCGCCACCGCCAATGCCCTGTCCTTCGTGCTGATGTCCGTCGCCTCGGTCCTCTACTGGATGGCGGCGACCGCTCTGGACATGTCCCCGAATCGGGCCAGCATCGGCTGCGGCGTCCTGATGCTGGGCGTGTCGGCCTGGATGTCGTTCGGAAGAGGCCGGAGGATCCTGCACGCCCGGGCCCCCGAATCGGTCGCCTGATTCCCTCTCGGCCCCCTTCGACCACTACAATGCTCCCACGGACGCTCGATACCGCCGGAGTGGCGGAATCGGCAGACGCGACGGATTCAAAATCCGTTTCCCGCAAGGGAGTGTGGGTTCGAGTCCCACCTCCGGTATTCGGGACGTCCGAGGTCTGACTCAAGGGAGTGCAACGATGGGTTACGTGGTCGGAATGTTCATGGTGATCACCGCCATCGCCGTGGGGCTTGGAGTCGTGTTCCACATCTTCGGCGGACAGCCTCGCTCCTGAGCCGGGTCGTCCGCCGGTCGATCCGGGTTCGGCCCCCCCGAAGATCGTCCGAACGGTCGAGTTCACCCGGAGGGTGATCGATTTCTCACTCGACTGGACGATCCGGACCCGCGAACAGCTGAAGTCTCTGCCAGGGAAGGTCACCCACCGTCTCTCCGACGAGGGTGAATCCGGCGGCTTCGAACTCGAGTCTCGACTGTTCCGCGGTCATGGTGTGGAGGGGCTTGATCGGGACTCCGGGATCGTCGGCCCGGTACTCGACCAGCGCCACGACGCCGTCGGGCTTGAGGGCTCGAAGCATCGACCGGGACATCTCCCATGGATGATCGAACTCGTGATAGACGTCGACGAGCAGGATCATGTCGACGCTCGACGGCTTCAGCCCGCAGTCGGTGATGGTTCCGAGCATCGGCTCGACGTTGGCGATCCCCTCGCGAAGCAGTCCGCTCTCCAGGATCTCCAGCATCTGAGGCTGGATGTCGGTGGCGATGACCGTGCCCTCGTCGCCCACCATGCGGGAGAGGCGTCGGGTGAAGTAGCCGCTGCCCGCTCCGATGTCCGCGACCGTGTCGCCGGCCTCGAGAGGAAGCATCGACAGCAGGAGCTCGGTGCGTTCCTCTCGTTCCCGTTCGGGTCGCTCCAGCCATGATGCCCCGAAGTGGCCCATGACCTGGGCGATCTCCCGATCGAAGTACAGGCGTCCGATGCCGTCCCGGCTCGCCTCGACCTGGACGTACGGAGTCGAGGGAATGGTGTTCCGCAGCCCGTCGATGGTTCCGGCGGAAGGCGTCGCGATGATCACGACCGCCGGCTCGTCCCCGGGTGCCGCGGATGGAAGCGTTCGTCGGCCACCGTCGAGCAGTCGGACCGTGGCATCGGCGAAGGGGCCGGTGGTGGTGGCGACGGAGACCCCCGGAGAGGTCGTGCGTCGACGGTCGCTGGCCCGGGCACCCACGCGGTCGGTGCGACGTCCGAGGGTCCGGCTCCGAGCGGTCTCGGCGTCGATGCGGACCTCGAACTCCTCGCTGGCGTCACCGGGCCCCAGCCCGATCTCCACCACGGTCCGCGTGCCGGAGTCGTCCTTCCATTCAAGCCGTTCGGTGGTGCCGGGGACCACGGTGATCCGACCGTCGGCGATGAGGCGGCCTCCGTCGGGAGTCGCCGTGGCCAGTGCCTGGACGATCGGTCCGCGGGGGTCGCGGCGGATCGAGGTGAGCAGGTCCTCGGGGTCCTCCTCGGGCAGCTCGATGACCCGGACGTCGAACAGCACCGGGGGGTTCTCGGTGGACAGGGTGGCGGCGTACCAGGTGCGGAAGGCTTCCACGGATTCCGGCGGTCCGCACACGATGAACCAGTGATCGAGCCGACGAAGTTCGAGCCCCTTCAGGACGCGGGGGGCCGGTTTCCATGCGCTCCGTACCGAATCGATGTTCTCGAGCACCGGCAGAAGACTGCGAGGAACGGACCGAAGATCGATCAGCGCGATCGAGTCCGGTTTCACGGCATCGACCTCCGGACCGGACGCCACACGTCGGCCGGGGGTGGTCGGAACTCCCGGAGGGCCCGCCTCCGTCTGGGAGGCCCATGCGGGCAGCATGACGGCGGTGAGAAGCATCGCCATGAAGGAATGGAGTCGGGGTGATGTCGTCCGGTCTGGTGCGCTCAGGGCCATGCCACGGTCTCCGAGAAGTGGGCTTCCTTCCATCGGTGAACGGTATCCGCCACGGCCTTGCAGGGGCTGTGGATCGACGCCTGATCCGGGATGCTCGCTCGTCCCGTCCGCTCCGAATAGGCTCGTCGACCATGTGCGGAAGGTATGCGCTGGATGTCACAGGAACGGACCTCGCCGCCGTGTTCGGGGCGGTCCCGGGCACGGCGGAGGCGTGGTCGCCCTCGTGGAACGTCACGCCCTCCTCGCTGGTTCCGGTGATTCGGAGGCAGGCGTCGGAGATCCGGGTGGATCTTCTTCGCTGGGGCCTCGTCCCGGCCTGGTCCGGCGATCCCGGCGTTGGCGCTCGCATGATCAATGCCCGATCGGAGACGATCCGGACCAGGCCTTCGTTTCGCGACTCTTTCCGGGATGCCCGATGTCTGGTCCCGATCCGAGGGTTCTACGAGTGGACCGGCGGTGCACGGCGACGGCGTCCCATGGCGGTTCGAGCCGTGGACGGCGGCCTGCTCGCCCTGGCCGGGGTGTGGGCGAGGTCGGTCATGGATGATGGAACCATGCTGGAGACCTTCTCCATCGTGACCAGTGATGCCGGCCCCACGCTGGCCCGCATCCACCATCGCATGCCGGTGATTCTCCGAGATGATGACGCCGATCGCTGGCTCGACGCTCGTCATCCTGCCGATGGTGGGCCCTCGGCCGAGGAGCTGGAATCGATGCTCGCCAGTGCGGATGATCGGGAGCTGCGGGTTCACCCGGTCTCCACCCGCGTCAATGCACCCGGCCATGACGACCCCGGTCTTCTGGAGGAGTGTCCCCATGATGATGTCGGGACCGAACCCGGGCTCTTCGATGGGAACGACGACGAGGAACCGGATGCCGGAATCTCGTGAGGCCATCGGTCGTCGCCGTTTCCGGACTCGGTGGAACAGTCGGTGAAGGAGGCGCCTTCCGCATCACTCCGGTCTTTCACGGGAAGGATTTCGATCGGCACTTTGTTCCACATTCCGATCATTCGATGATGAAGGAGGTTCGGGGAACCCGGGGCATGGAGAAGGTTCGGGATGATCACCAGCCACGTCATGACGGGTCTGATCGCCCTGGTTCTGGCCGTCCCCTCGACGCACGGCTCGAACCCGGAGTCCGCGATCGATCATCCCGGAACCGTCCGAGCACGCATCACCACCACGATGATTCTCAAGGTCGATGGCGAGGAGCCGAGGCGGCTTCCCGTCGTAGGCGTGGTGGGTGAGAATGGCGTGCGCTTCAAGGGCGACCGGCGGGTCGATGATCTCCAACTGGTGCTCGCCTGGGACTGGTTGGCGGATCTGGATCCTCGCGGGGGCGGCGCCCGGATCGCCGGCGTGCTGGGGCTGCTCAACGACACCGATCGAGACCGTCGGTTCGAGGTTCGGGTCGACTTCCCGCTCGATCCTCTGATCGCGGAATCCGCACGGATCGGCGGAACGGTGCGGGCGATCCTGGTGATGGACGACGGAGGCGGTCGGGTCGACCTGCCCGCCGGAGAATCCCTCTTCACCGCCCTGATCGACGGCACCCCGGTCCGCAGGCTCCATCCCGGTCCCATCGCCATGGGCGGGGCGAGGGCGGGCACCGCGGTCGCCGATGCGAGCTTCGGAGCTCCGTATCCATCGCTCGAGTCGCCGGCCGTGCATGACGCGGTCGGCATGTCGAACTGCTTCAACCTCTCCGGAGGGGATCAGTTGCAGTTCGGATGCGAACTCATGGTGGCGGGCGATCCTGCGGACTTCATCCGTCGACGGTCCACGGATCCGGTCCGCATCGAGGACCGGGACCGGAGAATCGTGATCGACCTCGATGGACGACCCCGAACGAAGTCACGGCGAGGCGGGGTCAGTCGCAATTCCCGGGACCATGCAGGCGAGCGCGGGCCCGGAATCGTCCTCGACTGATCATCGGGAGCATGCGGGCACGCCGCCCGCCGACCCGGGATCAGGGTCGGACCGGGCCGTGACTCACCATGATCGGGGAGATGACGTTGGTCACCTGCCCGGGAGCGAACGACCGTGAGTTCACCCGCCAGGACCACCCGGCCGGCCAGTCGGGAGTGACTCCGAAGGCGTAGGGGGCGAAGTCGTATCCCAGCGGGATCCGTCGATTCATGTCGTCGATGGAGCCGAACCATCGCCACTTGTTGCGGACGTCCTTCCGAGGCAGGCCCTGGCCGCGCATCTGCCACGGGTCGAAGGGCACCCAGCCCGCTCCCGGAAGATGAAACTCGGCCCATACGCACATGGACGTCCGGCCGCGGGGCAGCTTCGAGCCGTCCTTGCGATCACGTCCATGGTCCATGCCGATCACCGGTCGGGCGGGGATCCCGGCGGCACGGAGGACCGCGATGCACGCACAGGTGAGATCGGCGGGCGTGCCGACCAGTTCCTCGGTCGCCACGGTGGCTCCGCGGACGCGGTATCCCCGAACGAACCCTGCTTCCTCCGAGACCATCGTCGAGCCGCTGATCGATCGGAACTCGATGATGGTCCGTCGAACCAGGTCCTTGGCGGCCAGATAGACGGGGGTCTTGCGAAGGCGACCTTCGGTCACCCGGGTGACGAATTCGCCGAACATCGGAGACCGGGACTCGATGAATGCACTCGGCTCCAGATAGGGCATGACCTCCGGATCCCACTGCCGGGGCCAGGCGATGGTCGAGGCGACGGGTTCGTCGATCCGACTGCTGAAGGCGATCACCGGCCAGGTCGCCCGGACCTTCAGGGCGGCCAGCGGCCGTGAAGGAACCTCGAAGACGAGCTGGCGTTCGGCCGCGTCATCGGGGCCCAGCAGCTTGAAGTCGGCCGCGTTGTGCCTGGTCTCGAGACCGCGGAGATCCGCCACGCAGAAGGGGTCTCGATTCACCAGTCCCACCGTGAGGGTGCCGCCACCACCGTCGACCAGCGGGCCGAGGCTGCCGTCTCCGGCGATGCTGACGGTGAGGTCGATCCCGGTGGTGTATCCGCGTGGATTGCCGCGATGGATCGGCGGGAGCGGCCAGGCGGGCCAGGGGTCGGTGGGAACCGGCGTGGTGAGAACGGCGGGGGGAGGGGTGGCCTGCTGGATCTCGGCCCACGGGTGACCGGGACCGGCGGTGCAGAGGGCGATGGCGATCGGGATGGCGTTGCTGATCACGGTCGTCTCCGTGGTGAGGGGCCGGTCGGTCCACTCTTCGCATCCGGACCGGGGGGCGGTTCCATCATCCCAGCACCGACTTCACGCCGGTCGGGAAGATCACGTAGTAGAGCTCGTTGAGGAACCTGGCGAGCACGAGGTTGATGATGATGATCGCGATGAAGCTGGTCACGAAGGCGCTGGTGGCGGCCCGGCCGACGCCGCTCGCCCCGGCACCGCAGGTGAACCCCTTCCAGCAGGACACCAGTCCGATCGCGGCACCGAAGAACACGCTCTTGAGGATGCCCGCGAAGGGATCCCACCAGTGGACCACCAGCCCGGTGTAGTACCAGTAGTCGGCGCTGTTGACCCCGAAGAGGCCGGTCAGCACGATCCAGGCGCCCCAGACACCGAGGGCGTTGGAATACATCGTCAGGATCGGAGTCATCACCACACAGGCCACGAAGCGCGGAACCACGAGATTCCGGACCGGGTCCACCGACATCGCCCGCATCGCATCGAGCTGTTCGGTGACCCGCATGGTGCCGAGCTCGGCGGCCAGGGCTCCTCCGACCCTGCCCGCGACCATCACCGCCGCGAGGACGGGGCCGATCTGCTTGACCACGCTGGAGTTGATGATCCCGCCCATGCGATCGGCCAGGCCCACCGCATCGAACTGGTTGAACCCCTCGAAGGCGAGGATCATGCCGATGAACATGCCCGTGGTCGCCACGACCGGGATGCTCGCCACGCCCACCGTGAAGAGCGGCGGTGCGATCCGTCTTCGGCTGAACCAGGTGCCGGGGCTGGTGAAGGTCCACAGCACGACGGAGGTCGAGAACCGGGTGAAGATGCCGACCCGGGCGAGCATCGTTCCCATCGCGGCGCCGACGATGGCGAGGAACGTGATCACCGGTTGGATCGCGACGGACATTCAGACAGCGTATGCGACGAGGCCGCCTTCGGCGGGAAGCGAGGCATCCCTGCCGGACCGCCATCCGGGAGTCGGTCCTGAAGAAGAGGTCGGCATGCGGAGCAGGCTCAGGGGCATGGACCCCACAGGCTCAGGAACAGTCCGAGATCGGCTGCTCGCACTTCGCCGTCACCGTTGAAATCGGCGTCGCAACCCTTGCAGGGACCCCAGTCGCCGATCAGAAGGCCCAGGTCCGTGCCGTCGACCACCCCGTCGCCGTCGAAGTCGCCGGGGCATGGCGGGTCGTCCTCGCATCCGGCATCGCCTTCGATCCGGACGACCCAGTTGTTGTCGGGGAAGCCGATGTCGACCAGGTCCGTGAACGTGTTGATGCCGCAGGGTGCGGTGAGGATCCAGGTGGGACTGGTGGTGGGCTGGGCGTTTCCATGGTAGGAGGCGTAGCCGTCGTTCGAGGGCTCGATGGCCATGGTCACCACCAGCGTGCTGTCCGCCGGAACGCAGATCGGTGGCTCGAAACTCACGGACTGGAAGTTCGATGGCCCGGTGGTGATGACCGTGTCCCTCGTGCCCAGGAGTTCGAGGTCGGTTCCGGGCGAGGTCGGTGCCCCTCCATCGAGATCGATCCAGAGCTGAATGCTCGCCTGGACCGGCGAACCGCTGTTCTCGCAGCCGAAATTGACGCAGCTGACGTTGAAGTCGGTTCCGGAGACGTCGCTGGCGGCGAGATCGATGCTCACCGCATAGGTGTTCTCGACGGTGACGCCGTCGGCCTGACAGGCGATGCCCGCGGTATCGAGCTTCTGACTCGAATTCGGCGAGAGTGATGCTTCTCCAGGCTCGCAGACGTCGAAGCCGGGGCAGTTCTCGAGCGGCTCGACGAGCAGCTCGGCGGTGTAGGCCGTGAAGTCGGTGAGCTCGCAGGGGAGGTTTCCGCCACCGGTGTCGGGGGCGACGAACGCGGCGTAGGTGCCGGGCTGGAGGCAGATCTGGTTGATCGCCGGGCATTCGCCGGAGCCGCTGGAGACGACCTGGGCACCCGCGACGCAGTCGGTGGTCACGATGAGGGCATCGACCGGGACGCGGCTGTTGACCGTCCAGGTGACGTTGGAGGGCTGGTCGATGGTGAACTGGTACCAGTCGGTGTCACGGAAGTCCGCCGTGGCGTCGACGTGGCAGGTGCCGGCGACGACGTCACCGCTGGCGATCGACTCGAAGGCGGGGATGTCCATGTTGCAGCCGCCGTTGGTGTCGCTTCCGCAGGGCTCGGCTTCGGCGATCGTCGAGGTGGGCAGATCGCACTCGAAGCCGGTGAAGTTGCAGAGTGTGTCGGCGTAGGCCGCACAGGTCTCGTCCCACGAGTCGGTGCAGCAGACGGGGTCGATCAAACAGACCACCGATTCGCAAAGCGGGTCGTCGCATCCGACTTCGTCCGGCCTGGGAATCGCGCAGTCACTGCCTGTGTAGCAGTCGCAGGGCTGGTCGCCGTTGGTGGACCCCACGAGCTGCTGGGCCCAGAAGTTGTCCGGGAAGCCGATGGAGGCATAGCTGACATAGGTCGATAGACCGCAGTCGTCGGTCCGGATGAAGGTCTGGGCGTCGGGGCCGGTGTTGCCGGAGATCGAGCAGAAGCCGTCGGCGGAGGCGGCGATGAACAGTTCGACGACGTAGACCCCGCCGGCCGCGAGAAGCACCGGGGTGCCGTAGCTCACCTGTAACAGGCCGTCGGGGCCGGGGGCGAGTTCGCCCACGATCCGACTTCCCGGAATCTCCACCATGTCGACCCCGGGCGCCTGGGGATCACCACCGTCGGTGTCGGTGTAGATCGCGATCTCGATCGGGACCGAGGTCGTGCCGGTGTTGCCGGCTCCGAAATCGATGCAGCTGACGTAGAGGTCGTCGGTCTCGCCGGTGCGGTCGTAGCTCTTGGCGAAGATGTTGATCGTGGTGATACCCGCGGCGGCGCATGAAACCCCGCCCTGGGTGATCTCGATCGATCCGGTGTTCAGGACGGCGTCGCAGTCCTGGGCTCTGACTTCGGTGTCGATCGCGGCAGCCGACAGTCCCAGGGTGATCGCGGTGAGGATCTTCATTCTGATCGTCCTTCTCATTCGTGTGGGGATCGGATGCGGCTGTCCGCATCGGCGAGGTTAACGACCGCCTGAGCATCCTTCGCGTGGAATCGGGATCTTTCATGAGAAGACGGGGCGGCCGTGAGGCCGCCCCGTCGAATGGTTGATGGGATGTCGGTGCGATCAGGGGGCGCAGGGTCCCCAGATCGCCAGGAGCAGACCCACGTCCGCACCGCTGACCTCGCCGTTGCCGTCGAGGTCCTCGGGGCAGCCTGCACAGGGACCCCAGGCGGCGAGGATGGAACCGAAGTCGGCACCGTTGACCACGCCGTCATCGTTGAAGTCGCCCGGGCAGGCCGGGCCGTCGTCGCAGCCCAGCGTGCCTTCGAGGTCGACCACCCAGTTGTAATCGGGGAATCCGATGTCGACCAGGTTGGTGAACGTGGTGAGGCCGCAGGAGTTGCTCAGCACGTAGGTGCCGCTCTGGCTGGGCAGGTTGTTGCCCGAGAAGGTGGCGAAGCCGTCGGTGGAGGGCTGGATGTCCAGCGTGACCACCAGCTGGCTGTCGGCCGGCACGCAGATCGGCGGATCGAACTTGGCGGTCTGGAGGTTGGCGATCCCCTGGGCCAGCACCGTTTCACGGGAGCCGAGAAGTTCGAGGTCCGTGCCCGGAGCGACCGGATCTCCACCGTCGGTGTCGATCCAGAGTTCCACCTTGGCGTCGACCAGCGATCCACTGTTGTCGCTGCCGAAGGTCACGCAGCTGACGTTGAAGTCGCTGCCGGCGGCGTCGCCTCCGGCAAGGTCGATGGACACCGCGTAGAGGTTCTCGGTGGTGATGCCGCCGGCCTGGCAGGCGATGCCGCCGAGGCCGAGAGCGAGATCCGAGTTGGGCGAGACGGTCGTGTCGCCGGGCTCGCAGATGTCGAAGCCGGGGCAGCTCTCCAGCGGCTCGACGAGAAGCTCCGCGGTGTAGGCCGTGAAGTCGGTGAGCTCGCAGGGGAGGTTTCCGCCACCGGTGTTGGGGGCGACGAACGCGGCGTAGGTGCCGGGCTGGAGGCAGATCTGGTTGATCGACGGGCATTCGCCGGAGCCGCTGGAGACGACCTGGGCACCCGCGACGCAGTCGGTGGTCACGATGAGGGCATCGACCGCGACACGGCTGTTGACCGTCCAGGTGACGTTGGACACCTGGTCGATGGTGAACTGGTACCAGTCGGTGTCGCGGACGTCCGCCGTGGCGTCGACGTAGTAGGTGCCGGCGACGATGTCACCGCTGGCGATCGACTCGAAGGCGGGGATCTCCATGTTGCAGCCACCATTGGTGTCGCTGCCGCAGGGCTCGGCTTCGGCGATCGTGGTGCCCGGGAGGTCGCACTCGAAGCCGGTGAAGTTGCAGAACGCGTCGGCGTACGCCGCACAGGTGTCGTCCCACGAGTCGGTGCAGCAGAAGTCGTCGAACGCGCAGACGAGCGACTCGCAGATCGGGTCGTCGCAGCCGGCCTCGTCCGGACGGGCGACGAAGCAGTCGCTGCCGGTGAAGCAGTTGCAGGGAGCGTCGGAGGTCGAACCCACGAGCTGCTGGGCCCAGAAGTAGGTCGGGAAGCCGATGGATGCATAGCTCACGTAGTTCGCGATGCCGCAGTCATCGGTACGGATGTAGGTGTCCGAGTCGGGCCCTTCATTGCAGGCGATCGAGGCGAAACCGTCGGTGGAGGCGCCGATGAACAGTTCGACGACATAGACCCCGCCGGCCGCGAGAAGGACCGGGGTGTCGTAGCTGAACTGGAGGATGCCGTCGGGACCCGCGGCAAGTTCGCCGGTGATGCGGCTGCCGGTGATCTCGACCATGTCGACGCCGGGAGCCGTGGGGGCACCGCCGTTGGTGTCGGTGTAGATCGCGATCTCGATCGGGACCGAGGTCGTGCCGCCGTTGCCGGCCCCGAACTCGATGCAGTTCACGTAGAAATCGTCGGTCTCGCCGCTGCGGTCGTAGCTCTTGGCGAAGAAGTTGTTCGTGGTGATGTTGTCGGCGGCGCAGGAGATTCCACCCTGCGTGATCTCGATCGATCCGGTGTTCACGATGACGTCGCATTGATCCTGGGCGTTGGCCGAGGTCAGGACGCCTGCGGTCGCGACGAAGGCGATACTGGCAAGCTTCAGATTCATCTCTGGTTTACTCCTGGCGGAAAAACGTTAGGGAACGAGCTTTAAGCGTATATCCGCCGCGAAACGTTTCACCCGACAATCGGCCAGAGGGTCGAAAAAAAACGAAACGGGCCGGTCTCTCGACCAGCCCGTTTCGATGTTGAAACGCCCGTTTGAGCGATTGGGACGGTATCGGTCCCTGATCAGGGGCAGGGGCCCCAGACCGACAGAAGGAGCCCGACGTCGGCACCGCTGACGAGGCCGTCGTCGTTGAGGTCCTCGAGGCAGCCGTCGCAGACCCCCCAGGCCGCCAGCAGCGAACCGAAGTCCGCACCATTGATCTGGCCGTCGTCGTTGAAATCGCCTTCGCAGGCATCTCCACCGGCCTCGCATCCCGCGTTCAGGACTCCGGGGGTGTCGGTCTTCCCGACCGGGTCGATCAATCCGATCTCCCAGGCGTCCATCCCGCAGTCGAAGTAGACGTGTGCGGGCACGAAGATGTCGTCGGGCCCGACCCGGGTGTCGCAGTAGACCTGGTCGCCTTCCTTGGAGGGATCGGTCTCGATCAGGGCGACGCAGGAGGTCGATTCGACCCATGGAGTGGAATCAAGCACCCCGTCGTCCTCGGCATCGAGGTCGGGGGCGAGCGCCTCGCCACTGAATCCGTAGACGACGAGACAGGTGATGTTGTCGCTGTTCTCGATGTCGAAGGAGAAGTCGAAGGACGGGGTCCCGAGGGTGAACGTGCTGGAGTCGGCGATGAGCACCAGTCCGTTCGCATCGGCAGTGACGTCGACCAGCGGGATCCGCGTCTCGACCTGCCCGGATCCCGTGGATCCATCGCCGATGACGACGACCGTGTAGCCGTCGAGCGACTGCCCGGGTGCCGTGGCGAGCTCGATGTACTCGTCGTTGTCGTCACCGAACTGATCCATTCGGATCTCGACGACCTCGACAAGGGCCGGAGCAGTCGAGTCGAAGGTCAGGTTCCGTGCCACGAACTCGTCGCATGCCGCATCCCATGCCGTGCAGCATTCGGGGACGTAGGCCTGGACCAGATCGATGGCGACCGCGTCGAGCCCCCGGGCGATCGCCTCCTCGCAGTCGGTGGTGTCGCAGTCCTCCGGGTTGGTCGTGCCCGGCGTGTCCGCGTTGTCAACGTCGCCGACCACGAAGGTTCCGACTCCCCAGGTGCCGCTGCCCGAGTCGCACACGTAGGCGTGTCCGGGTGAATAGTCACCGTCGGGGCCCGCCGTGGTTGTGGAATACACGCAGTTGCTGTCGAAGCCGCTGAGCCATGCGACCCCGTCGATCAGGTCGCCCCAGGGCTGGCTGTCGAGGGTGCAGTCGGCATCGGCGTCGAGGTCGCCGTTCACGGTGCCCGTGAAGTTGTGGACCAGGAGCAGCGTCTTGTTCATGGTGTCGTTGAAGACGAGATCCAGGGTGGCGTCCGCCGTGCCGAGGGTGAACGTCTCCTCGGCGACGACGAAGTAACCGCTGCTCCCGATGCTGAAGCCGGAGAGGTTCACGGCCGTCTCCACGGCACCATCGGAGTCTTCGGCCACGCTGCCGATGACCACGAGGCTGACGCCGTCGAGGGAGGTTCCCGGGGCTCCGATGAGTTCGAAGTACTCGTCGGCGTCCTCGCCGGCCTGCTTCATCCTGACCTCTGAAAGAGTGAGCGATGGCGCGGGACCCTGTGAAAGACAGGTCTGCTGGGCCAGAGTCACGCAGCTGTCGTCCCATTCCAGGGTGGCGCAGGCGGGGTCGATGTCGCTGACCAGATCGCAGCAGGAGACGTCGGAGCAGCCGGGTTCCGCCCTTGCCTCGAAGCAGTTGCGGGGATCGGCTCCGCCGCACTGCAGGACGGGGCAGCCGAGGTTGGCGGCTCCGGGGGTGTCCGTCTCGCCCAGCGGGGAGAAGAGGCCGATGGTCCAGGTGCCGTCGGGCGTGCATCGGTAGCCCTGGGCGGGCACGAAGCTTCCGTCGGGACCGAGAGTGTTGTCGGAGTAGACGAGTTCGCCGGAGCCGAAGGTCTCGATCAGCGCCAGCCCGTCGATGATCCCGCTCCAGGGGAGCGGGCTGTCGATGACTCCATCGTCGTCGGCATCGAGGTCGTCGTTGCGCTCGCCGGTGAAGTCGCTCACCAGCAGGTAGGTGACGTTGTCGCTGTTCTCGAGGTTCAGCTCGTTCTCAAGGATCAGATCGGCGATGCCGAGACTGAAGGTCGATTCGGCGATCACGAAGAAGCCGGAGGCGCCGATCGAGTAGCCGGTGAGGTCGATCACGCACTCGGCGACTCCGCTGCCACCGCTGCCGTCGCCGATGGAGATGAAGAACACTCCGTCGAGCGAGGACCCCGGAGTCCCGGAGATTTCGATGTATTCGTCATTGTCGGAGCCGGACTGGTCCAGGCGGAACTCGCTGAGGGTGAGGCCCTCGGGATCCCCGCCACCGCCGCCACAGGTCGGGTTGACGAGACCGGGGGTCTCATCCGCTCCGCCGAGCGCATCGTCACCGGAACGCCATGCAAGGGTGTCTTCGCACTGCCAGACATGCAGCGGAGGGAAGCCGGCCACCGGGCCCACGGTCTGGTCGGAGTAGTAGAAGTCGCTGGAAAACCCGTCGGGGCTGGCGTTGGCAAGGATGGCGACGGAGTCGATCTCCACGATGCCGGACTTGGGATCGAGGATGCCGTCGTCGTTGGTGTCGACGTCGTCACCGACGGAACCGCCGTAGCCGTCGGCGACGATGATGGTGAGGTTGTCGCCCTGTTCGAACGTCAATGGCACGATCTGATCGGGCGTGCCGAAGGAGTAGGTGTCCGCGGCGAGGATGAACCGACCGCTGGCGCCGATGGTTCCGTTGAGCGAGGCCACGAATTCCACGCCACCGTTCTGGGCGGGCGGGAACTGTCCCTCGAGGTCGCCGATCACGACGATCTGGAGACCGCCAAGATCCGTGCCGGGGGCGCCGGCAAGCTCGATGTAGAGATCGGAGTCGACGCCGGGCTGACCGATTCTCGCTTCGGTGATCGACACCTGGGCGGAAACGGGGACGGCGGCGGCAAGACCAAGAAGGCCGGCAATGACACTCGTACGCATGTCTGGAAGTTCTCCTCTGGGGCGATGCGTGGGCCGGGACGGGCAGCGCAGGGATCGCGCCACCTCAGGCTCCTAGACTAGGCCACAACCCCCCCCGGAGAGAACACAAACTCCGGGGTTTCATGGCTTCAGTCACAAACCCCGGAAATCCACCGCCCGGGACCGGTCCGGATTCCCACCATGAAGAACCCGCCGAGCAGGGCTCGGCGGGTTCGGGTTCGGAGCAGTGGGGGTCGACGGGATATCGGCGGATGCCCCTCGAAGGGGACCCGGCGTTCTCACTTCATCGGTTCGCCGGCGGGGGCCGGGGGGGTGCTGGTCGCACCGGAGGGGCCGGGATCGGGCTCGATGACCTCGATCTCCTCGGTTTCCAGGACCGGCATGGGAACCAGGCGGATCTCCACGCGGCGGTTGGCGGCGGCGCCACGGCGGCCGTTCTCCACCAGGGGACGGAACTCGCCGAAGCCACCGATGAGCACGCGTTCCGGGCTCACCCCGTCCTTGACCATGGCGTTGCGCACCGAAATGGCCCTCTGGGCCGAAAGCTGGACGTTGGAGCGGTAGATCGATCCGGCGCGGAGCCGGACGTTGTCGGTATGCCCGATGACCTGGATCTCGAAGGCCAGGCCGTCCCCTTCGTCGAGGATGTCGGCGAGGGTCTGCACTGCAGCGAGGGCCTCCGGACTCAATTCGACCGAGCCCATGGCGAAGGTGACGTCGCTGGCGAACTGCAGGGTGCCCGTGGCCTCGTCGTAGTCGAGGAGATCGGGGTTCTCGCGAGCCAGGCGGAGCAGCTTCTCGTTGAGCTCGGGGTTCATGGGCCCGAAATCGAGGTTCTGGACCTGCTCGAGCAGCAGCTCGTAACGATCGCGGAGATCGGAGATCTCGTTGTTCTGGCCGCCCATCTGCAGTTCGGCCTGTTCGAGCTTGTCCATGTAGTCCTGCATCTGAGTGCGGACCGAGGCTTCGTTGGCCCGCATACGCTCGGTTTCCTGACGAGCGGAGGCGACCTGCTGTTCCTTGGCCCGGTAGGCCGAGAGCAGATCGTCATACTTCTCCTGAGGAACACAGCCGGCGGCGAAGATGACGGCGGGGGCGGTGAGGAGGATGGTTCGACGCATGCAAGGTTCCCAGGTGGGGAGGCGTGATTGGACGTTGACCCGACAGGTCCCGGTCGGCTGTGCGAAAGTGTACGAAGACCGGCGTCGGCAGGAAGACGCGGACCCGACTCAAATCGACCGATCCGATGAATACGCTTGAGCCCCCATCAGACTCTTCCGCCCCTTTCGCCCCCGATTCCGGGCGTCGGATCCTGCATGCCACGGCCGCCGCGGATGCCGGGGGGGTGATCTCACCCGCCGCGGTCCTGGTCGAGGGTCGCCGGGTGATCACCGTGGGGCCCCCTCAGGAGCTGGGAGCGGGGGAAATCCCGGTCACGAATCTCGGAGAGGTGCTGGTCTGCCCCCCGGTGGTGAACCCTCACACCCACCTGGATCTGACAAATGTGGGCCCGGTGGCCCTTGATGCCGGATTTGAGGCCTGGTTGGCGGAAATTCGCCGCCGAAGGCCTGCAGACGAGGCATCGACCATTCAGGCGGTGGATGCCGGTGTCCTGGCCTCCCTCCGGGGGGGCGTGGTGGCGGTGGGTGACATCGCGGGTGCCTTCGGGCTGCCGGCGGCTCGTCGGCTCTCCGAATCCTGCCTGGGGGGGGTCTCCTACATCGAGCTCTTCGGGATGGGGAATCGCCTTCAGGCCGGTCTGGAAGCCCTGGAGGGGATTCGATACCAGCTCGACCGCAAGGGCATGGATCGGCCCGGATTCCGGATCGGTATCTCACCTCATGCCCCGTATTCCTGTGCTCCCGAGCTTTACGAAGCCGCGGCCGAGACCGGACGACCCCTCACGACTCATCTGGCCGAGACCCCGGAAGAGGCCAGGTTGCTGCGATCCGGTGACGGTCCGCTGTTGAATCTCCTGCAGGGCATCGGTGCCTTCGGGGCCGACCGGGCCCCGGGAGCGGGGGGGCGGGGCGACATTCGGCTGGGCGTGCATCCGATCGACCTGGTGGCGGGCATCCCTTCGGCCAGTCCATGGTTGCTGGCTCATCTGAACTATCCGGTGGAACCCGACGAGCCAGCGGGCTGCTTTGACCAACGGATGGACCGGCTTGCCTCGATCGGGGCCACGGTGGTCTTCTGCCCCCGAGCGGCTCGATGCCTCGGGCATCCCCGGCCGGATCGTGATCCCCATCCATGGCGACGGCTCCGGAAGGCGGGAGTGCCGGTGGTGCTTGGGACCGATGGCATGCCCTGCCTGGACACGCCGGTTCGGATCTCGCCCCTTGACGACCTGAGGGTGCTCTGTCGAGAGGGACTGTCGCTGGAGGATGGCCTTGGGATGGTGACCACCGAACCGGCTAGGGCCCTGGGTCTGCGAGCCGAGGCGCTCACCTTCGCGGGAGGCTCCGCCGCCGGCCTGCTCGCCCTTGATCTCGCACCCGGCAGCGAATCGGTCACCGAGGCCTTCGTTCGCTCGGACCGGGATCCGGTGTGGATCCATCCGCCGGATGCCGCGGCTCTCGCGGTCGACGGAACCCCATGAGTCCGCTCCCCGACCTTCGGCTGCCGGCGCTTCGTCTGGCCCCGCTCCTGCTCGGCGTCCGCCTGATCCATGAGGAACCCGGAGGTCGGCTGCGGAGCGGCATCATCGTGGAGACCGAGGCCTATCCCGGTGGAGACGATCGGGCCAGCCACACCTGGGGGGGGCGTCGCACACCCCGGACCGACACGATGTACCTCGAGGGCGGCGCTGCCTACGTCTATCGAATCTACGGGATGCACGACTGCCTCAACGTGGTCTCGGGGCCGAAGGATTCAGGTGAGGCGGTGCTGATCCGGGCGCTGATCCCNGAGGACGGGATCGACATCATCCGTGCCTCCCGTCCCGGCGTCCGGGACCGTGATCTGCTTCGAGGGCCCGGACGACTCTGCCGGGGGATGTCGATCGACCGAACCTTCGATCGCNCCGTCTTCGGAGACGGTCCCCTTCGACTGGAGCCGGGGAGTCCTGACGGACCGGTCNCCACCGCCCCGAGAATCGGCATCGAACGATCAGGCGAATGGTCGCATCGCCCCTGGCGTTTCCTCGCCGGTCCCCCGGAGTGGTGGTCCGTGAAACCGAGGTCGACCGACGGCCCGGAGGCCGATCCGTGATGCCGGGTTCCCTCGGGGTGTAGGATTGGTTCATGGAAGATTCGTTCCAGCCCGAACCCTCCTCGGCCGGAGAATCGGACCCTTCGCGGGGCACCTACCCGCCGGAGGCGTTCGAGTTCGTCCGTGAAGGCCTCGAATACACCGTTCACGCCATCCACGGCCCCCCGTCGGACCTCTCCGACGGTGAGGACCGCCACGTCAACGGCCGACAGCTGAGCCTCGGCCTGCGGGATCACGCGATCCGCCGGTTCGGCCTGATGACCCATTCGGTCCTGTCGTACTGGAACATCCATCGAAGCGATGATTTCGGCAGGATCGTCTACGCCATGATCGAGCAGAATCTCCTGAGTCGGACCGATCGTGATCGCCAGGAGGACTTCTGTGGAGTCTTCGACTTCGAGGAGGCGTTCTCCGGTCCCGTCGTCGAGGAGGCCCTGACCCGGCTTCGGGAAGAGTCTTCCGGTCGCGGGTAACCTTCGCGGCGTGAGCACCACTCCGGACAACTCCGACGACGGCGGCCGGTCCTCGGGCCGCGACCTCTCTCGAATGCACGTCTGGCAGATCCAGTCGGTCCGCGACATCCTGCTGGTGCTGCTGGTGCTGGCGGTCCTCTGGCTCGGCTACGAGATGAGCGCCATCACGATTCCGCTTCTCGTGGCCCTCGGTCTCGCCTATCTCTTCGAACCGGTGATCAGTCTCCTGCAGCGGCGTCTGAACTTCGGACGGACCGCGGCGGTCTCCTTCATTCTCGGCATGTTCATACTCGGCGTGGTCCTGGTCGTGGTTCCAGTGGCTCTGGTGGTGGTCGGCCAGACCGCCTCGTTCGTGCGCAACGCCTCCGACGGCCGGTATGCGGATGGTCTGGACAAGGCCATCTCGCTGCTTCCGGAGAACGCCCGCGCGGAGGTGCAGAAGGGAAAGGCCTGGATCGAGACCACGGTGCCATGGTCGGCCCGCATCTTCGGAGACGAGGTCTCGGTCACCGTCGTGTCCGGCGACCCCGGCGAGCAGGACTCGAAGACCGACGTCCCCGCGTTGGCGGAGGAGGCGAAGAGCGATCCGACCCCGGCGCCCGTCGAGACGGCGATGACGCCCGACGAGGAGGGTCGCATCCGGGCGCTCGTGCGGGAGGAGGTCTCCAGGATGATGTCCGAACAGTCGGATCCGATCGATGCCCTGCTGGGCACGCCTCCCGCCTCCGGATCATCCGACTCCGACGATGAGAAGCGATGGTCCTTCGGCAGTTCGGCGTTCGATCTGGTCGGGGCCGGTGCCCGTCGCGTCTGGGGATTCGTGCTGGCCCTGGTCGAACTGGGACTGGTGGTGTTCCTGGTGCCGTTCTACTTCTTCTTCTTCGCCACCGCGTATCCGAGCGTGGTCGCATTCCTCGGGGGTCTNGTGCCTCACGAGCACCGGGACCGGATCCATCACCTCGTGCATTCGATGGACCGGGCGGTCTCGGGNTTCGTGCGAGGNCGGCTGGTGATCAGTGCGATNCTCGGCGCGATCTTCGCGATCGGCTGGCTNGTGGTCGGGGTGCCGTACTCGCTGGCCCTCGGNCTCGTGGTGGGCATCTTCTGTGCCGTGCCGTACCTCTCGGTCATCGGGGTGCCGATCGCGATAGGTCTTCTGGTCGTTGACCAGGTCTCGCTTCCGGAGGCGGACCGCTACGCGTGGTGGGGGATCATCCTCTGGCCGACGCTTGTCTACTTCATCGGCCAGACCATGGACGACTGGGTGCTCACGCCGCTGATCCAGGGCAAGGCCACCGATCTCGATCCCGTCTCGATCGTGGTCGCGATCCTCGCCGGGGGGAGCCTCGCCGGGCTCTACGGCATGTTGCTGGCGGTGCCGGCAGCGGCCTGCATCAAGATCATCCTGCGGGAGATCGTGATGCCGGCGATCCGCGACTGGTCCGATGGCCGCTCGAAGGATCCGCTGCCCGGCGGCTGACCTTCGGCTCACGGGGTCGTCGATCTCACTTCCGCTTCTTGCGCTGCTTGTAGCCGGACTTCACGCTGCGGGTCCGAGTGGATCCCTTGGTGGCCATGCCGCCCATGCCGCCGATGCCCCGGCCGAGACCGCGGGCGGCGGCCATCCGACCCTTCATGCCGAGCCCGCTCATCTGCTGGGTCATCTTCTGGACCGTGTCGAACTGCTTGACCAGCCGATTGACCTCGTTGGTCTGCGTCCCGCTGCCGGCCGCGATCCTCCGACTCCGGCTCTTGTCGAGAATCCTGATCTCGTCGCGTTCCCGGGGGGTCATGGAATGGACGATGCCCTCGAGCCGGTCGAGCTGTTTCTCGTCGACGTCGAAGTCCTTGATCGCCGATCCGACCCCGGGAAGCATGCCCATGATCTGCTTCATGGGGCCCATGCGGCGCAGCATCTTCATCTGCTTCAGGAAGTCGTCCATGGAGAGCGTGCCCTTGGCGAGCTTCTCGGCCATCGCCTCCGCCTCGGCCTCGTCGACCTCGTCACGGGCCTTCTCGACCAGGCTCACCACGTCGCCCATGCCCAGGATCCGGCCCGCGATGCGTTCGGGATGGAACTCCTCGAGGGCGTCGAA
>PAQL01000004.1 GCA_002709295.1 Phycisphaerae bacterium
CGCATCAGCTTGCTGAAACAACGGGCCTGACGGCCCAACGGAGAATGACCATGACCGAGAAGAAGAACGCCGTGGCCCAACTGTTTGCCGCGTGCTGGAAGGACGAAGCCCTGAAGGCTCGCTTCATGGCTGACCCCAAGGCGGTGCTGAAGGAGCACAACCTGGATGTGCCTGACGGCATCGACGTGAAGGTGGTGGAGAATGCGGACGACTGCGTGCACATCACCCTGCCTGCCCCACCCAACGGGCACATGGACCTCTCGGATGAGGATTTGAGCAACGCGGCGGGGGGTATCATCTACTCGGCTCCGTCTCCTGGCAACTACAGTTGCTATCACATCACCCTGCCTGACATGAACTGCTGACGCGGCGGGGGGTATCTGGATGACTGTCATTGACCTGTCTTGGTTCACAACTGGACTTTCGATCAATCATCTATGTGACTAGCAGTACTCAACTACTCGCTGGACGTGCACATCACCCTGCCAATGTGGCTGACTGACTTTCCGAGTGGGTGAGGCCGCGACTCCGACTCCCCTCACCCTGAACGCCCATTCCAACGGAGAAGATCGATGACCGAGCAGAAGAACGCCCTGGCCCAACTGTTCGCCGCGTGCTGGAAGGACGAAGCCCTGAAGGCTCGCTTCATGGCTGATCCCAAGGCGGTGCTCGCCGAGTACGACATGCCGGTGCCTGACAACCTGGACGTAAAGGTGGTGGAGAACGCTGACGACTGCGTGCACATCACCCTGCCTGCCCCGCCCGACGGGCACATGAACCTTTCGGATGATGAGTTGAGCAACGCCGCCGGAGGGGTCGGATGTGTGAGCCACGCGGACCTGGGTAGTTTGTGGTGCGGGCCGACTATGAACGAACCTGGTTGTGCCTGTTCGAACTAGTTGAGCAATAGTGTTGGGATGTGCCTGACGGCACTGGCACATCACCCTCCTGACATTTGGGAGGTGGACATGTCACCCTGCCTGGGGTTTTACCTGCTGACTGACTTTCCGAGTGGGTGAGGTTTCGAACCGGATGATGGCGCGAGGTGTCCACGCTCCGGAAGGGTGCGTGTTCCACCCGGTCGCATCAACGGCTCGGCGGGAATCGGGCCGCCGCTCACCCGGAGGGATGATCGACGAACAACCCCGGTTTCGGGCAGAGTCTCCGATTCAGGGCGAGATAGCCCTTGACCTCGAGCGGGCGATCGGGCCGTGAGACCAGCTTGATGTGGTTGATCCGGCGTTCGAATCCGCCGTGTGGACCCCGCCGGGTCCATCCCTCGATGGCGGCCAGACCCATCGCTCGTCTCCTGTCCACGTCGCCCCGGTCGGCCAGCCTTTCCAGGAGATCCTGGAAACATCGGCTCCGATTCGTGCCCCCGGTCGGGTAGCACTCCAGACCGATCCTCGGATCGACTCGTTCCCGAGTGACATCCACACAGACCGCGACCTTCCAGTCGTCGAACGGGGCGAGGGCCGATTCCAGATGCGAGAGCCGATCGCCCAGGCCGAGCTGGTTCACGAAACCGTTCAACGCCTCGGCACGGGGCCGGGGACTGAAGCAGAGTCGTATGGGCTGGGATGGCCGTGAGAACATGAGTCCGGTCTGGAAGATCGGGCGGTCGGTCTCGATCGCGGCGACGCGATCGGCCAGGTGAAGGAGGGAGCGGCTCACCTCTTCGTCCGGATGGAGCGCCTTCACGACTCGTCGGACGTTCTCCGCCACTTCCTTGACTCCGTAGGTCGCTCGACCCTCCTCGGAAGAGGACGTCGAGTCGTCCCTGTGGAGAAAGGAAGGTCCGAAGAAGAACGCCGGTGGGATGTCGGCCGAGTCGTCGTCGAGATCATGCTCGAACCAGATGCTGTCGATGTGGGCGATGGGTGGTGGTGCTCCCCCCTCCGGCACGTTCCAGAGACGGGCGAGGTGGCGGAACCGCGAGTGGCCGTCGGGCTCGTTGAGAAGGGCGGTGAGGTTCCTGCTCGATCGGGAGAGGCACCAGAGAAAGTCGATGGTGTCGTCGCCTTCATGGAGACGGAGCTCCAGTCCGAAGGTGGCGCCCTTCACATGATCGGGGTCGGTGCGCTCGACCGCGGTGAGGATCCGGTCCCGGGCGCGATGGGAGACGAGGTCCGGGCCGAGTCGATCGAGGGTGTGCTGCATCGCATCCGCGATCGGAATCCGGTCCCTCGGAATCACGAAGGGATCGGAGGGATCGTCACCGATGGATCTGGAGACGATGGTGTACGGCCGGACGTTCATGAAGGCCTGTTCGCGAGGGGTCGACGCGGCATCGAACTCGATCGATCCAAGTCTGGACGGAGGTGTCTCATCCGTGGCATCGACATGGAGGGCNAGGCATGCCAGGGCGGTCACCATCAGGCGGTCGGGATCCTGGTAGGTGCTCACGGCATGCACCTGATCGTTCAGGAAGGCGCGGTCAGGATCTGCATTGATCGCCATGATCTCCTCGAAACTCCGTGTGGGCGGGCACGCGAGCGTCGAGTGAAAGGGCGTCTCGACGCCAGGGGGATGCTCCCATGCGTCGAGAAGTCGAAGTTGAGCGACGAGGCTGGTGCGATCCGCCGTGCCCAGTTCATGAAGGCTGAGGATGGCCAGGCTCTCGTCCAGTGCCGGATTGAAGCCAACGCGATCCCCACCGGTGTCGAGGTGTCCGAGGACGGCATGTTCGAGCAGTCCTCTCAACTGCCTGATTCGCTCGAGACCATCCACCTTCGCGTTCTCTTCCCCGTCATTGCTGGTCGAAGGCCGGCACCGTTCGAGTCGGACGAGGTAGCGTGTGATGCTCCAGATTCCGAGCAGCGGAGGGGTGAAGTAGAGCCCGCTCCACCTGGAGAATTGCTTGAGGAACCAGGCGGCATCGACGCCGGCCTCGAGACCGGCATCCAGTCGCAAGGCCTCGATCAGCGCGGTGGTCGGAACATCCTCCATCNCCCAGTGGGCGGTGGCCGGGGTGCGTCTCATGGCATCAGGCCCCGCATCCTCGGCGACGATCTGGGGTGTGAAGCCACCGGTCGGTCCACGAAGGGCCTCGATGCCCTCGAAGTCCGGCGTCACGCCCGCCAGGGCGACCAAAGCCGTGTCGGTGCTGGTCGGGATGCAGCCGCGGGAGTAGCCCCACCCCCATGCGCGGCGTTGTGCTTCGAGGTGTCCTCGGAGTTCATCGAGCAGTGGAGCCGCTTCCAAGGCCGATTCGTCGTCCGAGGCCGCGATGCGCTCCAGGGCGGCTCCCAGGAAGCCCAGGGGAACCAGATCACCGTACGGTGTCGTTTCGGAACGGCCCGGAGCCCGCATGTGAAGCGACAGCCCCTCGTCGATCGCACGGCGAACAAGTGAGATCACCTCGGCGGAGACTCGATGACGACCTGCGGCGATCCGCACCTTCGCCGCCTGAAGGAGACCGTTCGCGATGTCGCCGCCGGCATCGCCATGGGAGAGAAAGAAGCGGTTGCAGTTGCTGGTTCGTTGGAAGCTGGAGAGCCGGGCCGCATCGAGGTGGGCTTCGAGCCGATTCTCGATCTCCAGACGAACTCGACCATCGGGAAGGGTCGAGGACCCCATCAGCCGGACGCCGATCGCGGGGAGCAGATCGAGTCCCGCCCCATGGGGTTCCGAACGAAGTACCGCGGCTCCGCGGGCGAAGCCGTCCTCGAAGTCGAGAGCGAGCGCGACGGGAGGCAGACCGGGCAGGCGACCGACTCCGATGCACAGGTGCCCGAGCGGTTCAAGATGCCTCAGCTCCGAGGCATGGCTTTCCAGAAGAGAGGGTCCGAAGACCTGCGATCGCGGACACACCGGTGGAAGCAGAACCGTTCCGTCACGGAGGAGACGTGCCGGGCCACCGGGAGCCATTGCGATCGCCTCGATCTCGTCGAGGTCGACCTCGTCAGGAAGGAAGTACATGCCCCGGACCTGTTCATCATCGGCCACCGTGCGCACGGTCGGGAGATGAAAGGCGACCGCCACCCCGGCTTGAGGAGCCATGGCGGCGAGAAGACGACGAGTGGCACTGGTCGAGGCATCCTTCAGGCAGGTGTCGCTCGGTTCGGACGAATCGATGATTGACCTGGTGTTCGCCATGGATTCCTGTGGGTCATCAGCGCGAGGTCGGGTGCAAGCGATCGGGCAACCCCGACCTCACGGGAGGACGATCTGCTCCGACACGAGGCATGATCATCGCATGATAACGGTGCGGATCCGGATTTTGAAACATGTACTCATTCGTGGATGGCCACGGGAAGCCGACCTTCATCCGTGCGCACTACGGGATGTTTCGTCTGTTCAACGGCCCGGTGCGTGGCTATCCTCCGGATGTACCGTGATTTCAAGCCTCACCTGCTGACTGACTTCCTGAATGGGTGAGGCCGCGACCCCGACTCCCTTCACCTCGACTGCCCATTCCTGCGGAGAAGATCGATGACCGAGCAGAAGAACGCCCTGGCCCAACTGTTTGCCGCCTGCTGGAAGGACGAAGCCCTGAAGGCTCGGTTCATGAGCGACCCCAAGGCGGTGCTGAAGGAGCACGGCCTGGATGTGCCCGACGGCATCGACGTGAAGGTGGTGGAGAACGCNGACGACTGCGTGCACATCACCCTGCCTGCCCCGCCNGCCGGGGACCATGGACCTNTCGGATGATGAATTGAGCAACGCGGCGGGGGGTACTGGGGGTACTTCGGGGCCCTTTCTTGATCGCCCAGACGTCTGCGGACCTTGACGGGACTGTCGTTATGGGTACTTGGCATTCCTGCGGAGAAGATCGATGACCGAGCAGAAGAACGCCCTGGCCCAACTGTTCGCCGCCTGCTGGAAGGACGAGGCGTTGAAGGCTCGGTTCATGGCTGACCCCAAGGCNGTCCTGAAGGAGCACGGCCTGGATGTGCCCGACGGCATCGACGTGAAGGTGGTGGAGAACGCGGACGACTGCGTGCACATCACGATCCCCGCCAGGCCCGCGAATGTGGACCAGCTCTCGAACGCGGAGCTGAGAAACGCCACGGGCGGATGCCGATCGTTCATCGCTAATACCTGTGGGCACTAGGTACCTGTGGGCACTGGGAAGGTGCCCATCGATACCGGATCGGGCTTCGGGGAGATTCGATCCCGTCATGGCCGGAACTTCGATGTCGCACGGGACGGCATGTGCCCCTTTGTTCACGAGTCCCCCGGGAATCCTGAATCCCGATGTCCGTCGATGACGATTCGGGATCGAGTCGTCCTCCCCTTCCGAAGTCGTGGATCGCCCCTGGTTCCTCGGCGCCATCGGATCTCCGACCATGAATGATTCCGATATCGTGATCAGCCGCGTTCTGGAGGGATTCCATCGTGTGCCGTTCGCTCGATTCACCTCCTCCTACACGAATCGTCGATGCGACCACGAGGCGGGGATGGTGATGATCGGCGCGACCATCGACGGTCGGCCGGTCGGACTCGCAGTCATGTTCTGCGCCGCGGAGAAGGACGAGGCAATCCTGGAATCGATCTTCGTCGATCCCAGGCGACGTCGGATCGACGTCGGCCGGAGCCTGCTCGCGGCGGCCGGGGAAATCGCGACTCGAGCCGGCGCCTCGAAGCTCACGGGACAGTGGTACGACGATGCGCCTTCGTCGTCGCTGATCGAAACCCTGCTGGCTCGAGATGGCTGGAAGACGCCGGAACCGAAGTTCAACATCCACCGGGCCAGCCGACCGGGCTTTGAGTTCCTCGACCGAACCAGCCGCCCGTGGAGAAGTTCGTCGCGGTTCGAGCTCGAGTCCTGGTCCGGGATGAAGCCGGATGATCTTCGGATAGTCGATGCGCTCCGGGAGTCCCATGACATTCCGCTCGGCCTGCATCCCTCGGGGGAGACGCTGCTGGAGATCTCGGCCGACACGAGTCTCCTCCTACGCGATCGAGGCTCCATCGCCGGTTGGTTCCTGCACCATCACCTTGGTCACGACATCATTCGGTATTCCTCCCTCTGGGTCCGCCCGGATCTGATCGGTCGTGGGGTCGGGCTCGCGCTGGCGATCGAGGGAGTGCGTCGACATCTCGCCGTCGCCGAGCGTCGGCCACGAGGGTTGTTCGTGGTTTCGCTCAAGAACGAAGCCATGCACCGATTCATCACGCGTCGAATCGCTCCCGGTCTCGACCGATCCTCGGCGTTGCTGCACTCCGAACGCGCCCTGTGAAGAATCGATCCCCCGACATCGGGTGAACCTTCAGGAGCCGATCAGGTCGAATCCCGCCGGGTGGTCTCTTCCCACGGCGGGCGCCAAAGCCACCGTCGAAGCTGGGTCAATCGCTCGAACTTCATGAGCGTCTCCTCTTCGATGTGATCATTCTCGTCGATCGTCGTCTCGATCAGTTCGAGCTCGTCGATCGTGGTGGGGTCGATGCCCTTCTCGCTGGTCCACCGCTCCCCGTACCACAGGAGGTATCGGCCGTGGCGGGCGATGTGGCGGTTGATGTACCGGTCGTTCAGGACGACCGGCATCCGGCGGCCGGCATGCCGGGCGAAGAGACGTCGGACCCGGGCTTTGCCCCATGGAACGTGGTGACTGAACATGGGCCAGTCGTGGATCGGCCAGTTCTCGAAGCCCAGAAAGCAGTTCGTGATGAAGAAGATCGACACCGCGAGGGTCGCGAACGTCCGCCAGTCGAGCTCGGTCGTCAGATGGGTCTCGATGGCGGTGAAGTCGCTGGGCACCAGCAGCACGAATCCGATCGGGAGAAAACAGAACGAGAGATAGTCGAGTCGCCAGAGAAGAAAGATCCCGAGGTGCAATCCCAGGAAGACCAGGTAGGCGAGCAGGCACGCCCAGGCGACTCCGGGCAGGATCACCAGCGGGCTTCCCAGTTCCGCGACCATCGTGAAGATCGCCAGAACCGTGCAGATGCGAGGCATCATCGCGAGTCGCAGACTGGATGATGAATCGGGGGAAGGGTGATTCTCCAGGGCTTCGATGGCGAGATGGTGCCGCAGGGTCGAACCGGTCCACCACGGCCAGCCTCCGTTCCGGGCCTTGCGCAGCCCGGCGGTGAACCACATGTTGACGAGCAGGATCTTGATCGCCACGATCGAGAGTGCCTGGCCGCCGGGGTCTTCGGGGGCGATCGCCAGCAGGAGACAGGTCCAGGGAAGAAGGCTCGTCTTCCGGACGACCTTCGAGGAATCGATGGCCTGACGGAAGAACAGCAGGTGGAGAGGGACCGCCGTCAGCAGCATGGTTCGAGGGAGGATCTCGAACGTGGCCATCAGCAGCACGGTGGCGAACATCACGCCGACGACCATGGTCGCCGGGATCGACAGGACCGGCAGCCAGCGGATCAGCAGGCTCTTTTCCGAGGGCAGCTCGTCGAGATCGATGTTCTCCATGTCGTCGTTGAGCGGGGTCGAGACCGCATCCAGCCCGGACCGCTTCATCTCGATCATCCTCGCGAACCAGGACAGGCTGCCGAGGGTGACGACCGCCGTGATCCCCGCGAACAGGGTTCGGAAGGAGCTCGGATCGAATGTGAGGACGTCGAGGTTCATGGCGGTGAAGGGGGAACGGGTTTGGAATCACGTTCCCTCGATGTCGTCGGAACCCGAATCGCGTCGCATCAACCGACAGACTCGTTCGAAATCCTCGGGAGTGTTGACGTTCATGAGGAGATCGATCTCCCGAGCCGCAAGCGGAATCCGCGTCGCGTCGGGACCGAGACGGTCGACGAGTCGGCTGACCGACCCCTCTCCGGCATCGAGCAGGTCTCGAACCTCGTCCAGGCATTCCGTCCCGATCCGACACGGCAGGACGCCGATGCGTTCGTCACCGGGAGCCTCGAAGCAGGTCATTCCGTCCTCGTCCCCGGCGAGCAGCCGGGCGAGCAGGGCGGCGGGAAGCAGCGGAAGATCGCAGGGCACGACGAGGTACTGGCTCGCGATGCCGCTCTCCAGCAGCGATTCGATCGCCCCCAGCGGCCCGGCATCCGGCCGGAGGTCCTTGATGCACTGGTGTCCGGCGACTCCGTGCGCATCGCCGAGCAGGAGCACCCGACCACAGAACGACTCGAGCATGTCGCGGGTCCGTTCGAGCATGCTTCGTCCGTCGGGAAGAAGCATGCCCGCCTTCGGGACTCCCATGCGCTCGCTCCGGCCGCCACAGAGGATGGCTCCGGGATGCGGCCACGGACGTTCGGGGGCACGGGAGATCATGATCCGGGTTCCTCGGGGCATCCCGCGCTGGTGATGGCGGCGTCCGGGCTGGACAGTGGTGGCATTCCGTGCGTGGTGAGGATCGAACGTGCGATCGATGCTCCGTCGATGCAGCCCCCCCCGGGTTCGCGAACGAGGGGGCGGGCATCGGCCGCCAGCAGTTCGATTCCGACCCGGTCGCCGGTGCGAATCGAACCGGCACGAACCACCCGGGCGTACATGCCGATCCGGTTCCAGAGTTCCCTCTTGAAGCTCGGCGAGAGGGCGTCGAGCACGTAGCACGGTGGTCGGACCCGGGTGATCTCCAGGACCACCCCGGCCTCGTCTCCCACGTGCAGACGATCTCCGGCACCCAGTCGCTGGACTCCGACGCCGCGCAGGGTCAGATTCTCGCCGAGGGATCCCGCCACCAGCGGCAGGGTCGATTCCACGCGCAGGGCATCCAGGAGCTCGGCATCCAGCAGGGAGACGGCCTGCAGTGGAGTCCGGTGCTTCGCGTGATCGTGTCCATCCCCGACGAGCCCGGTCTCCACGACCTCGATCGACTCGATCGAGACCTTGGGGATGCCCCCGGGGGAGATGTTGATGGATTCGATCCTCGACACGTCCACATCCTACGGCGAGGACCATCGAGGATCGCTTCCCGCCGGTACGCTTCCCTCATGGAAGACAATCCCATCGATTTTTCCCTCGACGGCCGCCATGCCGTCGTCTGCGGCAGCACCCAGGGCATCGGACGAGCCATCGCGGAGGCGTTCGCCGCCGCGGGGGCCAGGGTCTGCCTCGTCGGCCGGAATCCCGACGGCCTCGCCCGGGTCCTCGAGGGCCTGGACGGAGGTTCGGATCGCGGTCACGACACCCTGTGCATCGACTTCGGTGATCGGGCCGCGGTCGGCAGGGCCGCCGACGCCTACGCCGCCGGGCATGGTCCGGTGCACGTCCTCGTGAACAACACCGGCGGCCCCGCGGCCGGGTTCGCCATCGATGCCGAACCCGAGGACTTCGAACGAGCCTTCGCCATGCACCTCGGGACGGCCCAGGCGATGGCCCAGGCCTTCGCGCCGGGCATGCGGGCGGAGGGATACGGACGGATCATCAACGTCATCTCGACCTCGGTGGTCACCCCGATCCGGGGACTCGGGGTGAGCAACGCCATCCGAGGAGCGATGGGGAACTGGGGTCGGACCATGGCCGGCGAGCTGGGTCCCTTCGGGATCACGGTGAACAACCTGCTGCCCGGCTTCACCGACACCCAGCGGCTGGCGTCCCTCTTCGAGGGCAAGGCCCGTCGAGGCGGCACGACCGTCGACGACGTGCGTGGCCAGGCGATGTCGCAGATCCCCGCGGGTCGGATCGGTGATCCCAGGGAGACCGCCGCCGCGGCGCTGTTCCTCGCCTCCCGGGCGGGTGGATACTGCAACGGCGTGAATCTCCCGGTCGACGGTGGCCGGGTCGCGGTGAGTTGAACGATGAAACGGGTTCCGGTCCGGGACCCCAGGGAGCGATGACGAGATGATCCAGGTCACCAGCCTCATCGGCACCATGCAGACCGTCGGCGACGAGTCGCGGATGCCGGTGGTGGATCCCGCGACCGCCGAGGAGATCGGATCGGTCCCCGTGGGTGACGCCGCCGACGTCGATCGCGCAGTCGCGATCGCTTCGGAGGCCTTTCCCGTGTGGAGTGGAGCCTCGACTCATGATCGAGCGGCCGTGCTTCACGCGCTGGCCGATGCGATCGAGGCGAATCGGGACGAGCTGGCGGACCTGGAGTCACGGGACCAGGGGAAGCCCCTGTCGCTTGCTCGCGACCTCGAGATCCCCAGAGCCGCGGCGAACCTTCGTTTCTTCGCCGATGCCATCCGCCAGGAGAACGGGGACTTCTTCGATCTGGGATCCCAGGGGATCAACTACACCCTGCGAAGGCCTCGAGGGGTCGCCGGATGCATCTCTCCCTGGAACCTGCCGCTCTACCTCTTCACCTGGAAGATCGCTCCGGCCCTGGCGACCGGGAACACGGTCGTCGCGAAGCCGAGCGAGGTCACTCCGCTCTCCGCGCACCGGTTCTCCGAGCTGGCGTCCCGGGCGGGTCTGCCGCCCGGCGTGTTGAACGTCGTCCAGGGGCGCGGGGACACGGTCGGCGCCCGCATCGTCGAGCATCCCGACGTGCCCACGATCACCTTCACCGGAGGGACGTCGACCGGCGAGTGGATCGCCCGCACCGCGGCCCCGATGTTCAAGCGTCTCTCGCTCGAGCTCGGAGGGAAGAACCCGATCATCGTGTGCGAGGACGCGGATCTCGAGGCGGCGATGCCGACCATCGTCCGGGCCTGCTTCCAGAATCAGGGTGAGATCTGCACCTGTGGTTCGAGGATCCTGGTGCATCGGGAACGCATCAAGGCGTTCATGGCTCGATTCCTCGAGTGCGTCTCCGCCCTGAAGGTCGGCGACCCGCTCGACGAGGAGACCGACATGGGACCGCTGGTCTCCGCCGATCACCGCGACAAGGTCGAGGCGGCGGTGGCCCGGGCGGTCGCCGAGGGAGGCACGCTGGCGTGCGGAGGCGGTCGGCCATCGACCCTTCCGGATCGGGTGCGCGACGGATTCTTCCTGGAACCGACGGTCCTCATGGGTCTCGATCAGTCGTGCGCCACGAATCAGGAGGAGATCTTCGGTCCGGTGGTCACGGTCCAGGGCTTCGACACGCATGGGGAGGCGGTGACCCGGGCCAATGCGACCGGGTACGGACTCGCCTGCTCGATCTGGACCCGGGATCTCGATCGGGCGCACCGGATGGCGGCCAGGATCGAGTCCGGCATGACCTGGGTCAATTCCTGGATGCTTCGGGATCTTCGGACCCCGTTCGGAGGCATGAAGCACTCCGGAGTCGGCCGGGAGGGGGGCGCGGAGGCGCTTCGCTTCTTCACCGAGCCTCGCAGCATCACGATCGCCCACGCGGGATCATGATGCCGACGTGTCGCATCGGATTCTTACCCGCGAAACCAGGCACCAGGGCGGCTTCCCAATGAACAACGACGATCCATCTCGAATCGACTCCGGCACCGCACCCGAACCGGTCGGCGCCTATCCCCACGCTCGTCGAGCGGGAAACCTCCTGTTTCTCTCCGGAGTCGGACCCCGCAAGCGGGGTACGAAGGAGATACCCGGAGTGGTGCTGGGACCCGACGGAACCGTCGTGGAGAAGGACATCGAGGCCCAGTGCCGATCGTGCTTCGACAACGTGCGGGCGGTCATGGCCGATGCGGGGGTTCCCTGGGAGAACGTGGTCGACGTCCTCGTGTTCCTCACCGACATGAAGAACGACTTCACGACCTACAACAAGGTCTATGCGGAGTACTTCGCCGGAGAGGGGAACCCGAATCCGGCGCGGACCACGATCGAGATCAATGCACTTCCCACCCCGATCGCGGTGGAGGTCAAGGTCGTGGCCACGATCGACTGAACGGAATCAGCCGGGGACGGTGCCGGCTCCGGGTTCGGAGATCAGAGCGTCCCGTTCCTCCTCCGTGGACTGGAGGAAGTTGTTGTCTCCCACCGGAGCGAGGGATCGCCCGTCCGCGGCGTAGGGGAACGCGAGGTGTGCGCCGGAGTTGAGTTCGGCGCTGGACATCACGATCTCGTAGTTCTTCTCGCCCATCCGTCGGTAGACCGGATTCGCGGTGAAGTTGGCTGCCTGCTCGATCGGGGGACGACCCTCGAGGGCCGCGATGATCTTCGCGCCCTCCGCGTTGGAGGGGATCCTGCCGTCGTTCGCCTCGGACCAGGTCGTGATGCCCGCGGCCGCCCAGTCGGCGACCGGACGGAGAAGGGAGTCGAGCGTCCGGATCGGCATGTTCGCATCCTGGCGCTTCTGGCCGATCGCGCCTCCGCGTTCCGCGGCGACGACCGCGATCGCCGCGGCGAGGATGATGGCGACCAGCACGATGGCGACGATCAGGGCGTTTCCGCGACGGTGGTTGCTCTGGACCGGCTTCATGGAATCTCTCGGCTCGACGGATCGGGGTTTCGGGTTCGACCGAAGACGGTCGCCGGCGGGACACGCTGCCCGCCTCACGTGGTCGATCGTAGCACTGCGCGGATCGGACTGCCGTCGAACCCGACGAGACGGAGGGGCAGGGCGGCCAGTTCGTACCTTCCTTCGGGGACGTCGTCGAGGGCCAGTCCCTCGATGATCGCCATGTCATGAGCCAGGAAGCGGTGATGGGCCATGATCTCCTTGTCGTCCAGCAGGTCGACACTCGGCGTGTCGACCCCGACCAGACGGACGCCGCAGTCGTGAAGGTGGTCCACCAGCGCGGGTTCGAGCCCCGAGAAGTCCTCGTTGAAGGTCTCGAATCCCTCGAAGGTGCCGGTGGAGAGCAGCAGTCGCGGCGAGGATGGACGACGGGGAAGATCATCGACGGTGATTCTCCGGTTCCGGCGTCCCGGCACCCGCATCACCTCGCATGGTCCCCAGTAGAGATCGAGAGGTTGTTCATCGATGCCCCGGGCGCCGTCCCCGTAGTGGCAGGGAGCATCGGCGTGGGCTCCGAGATGGACGCTGCTTCGCAGCGTCGAGAGATCGACGGTCGCGCCCTCGGAGATCCGGCAGAGGACCTCCCGGGTCGGAGGATTGTCGCCGGGCCAGACCCGGGTGGTTCCGGGTTCGATGCGGGGGGTGATGTCGATCAGCATGGCGGCGAGGATACCGACTGGATCAACGCGTCATCCACATCACGCCGAGGAGGCCGAGAATCACGGTCGCCGCGGATGCGATGGTGACGATGACCCGGATCGCATCCGCCTGACGCCGGGACTTCGCCAGCGCCTTCGCGTAGGGGATTCGAGTGAAGCTCACCATGTCGTAGAGAGGGATCCAGCCGGGGACGATCGCACCGAGCACCTGGCTTCCCTTCTTCTTGAACCGCTGCCATCTGCTTCCGGATCGATCGCGCATGTCGATGAACTGGTCGAGGGCGAGTTCGGCGATCGCGTCGGCGTTGTCGATGCGCTCGTCCTCGTACGCGGAGATCGCGGCATCCAGATCACCGGGTTCGGACGCGAGGGCATCGACCAGCGCCTCGACGTCCTCGAAACTCGCGTTCGCACCCTGCCCGTAGAAGGGGACGATCGCATGGGCGGCGTCACCGAGAAGCACGCATCGTCCCCGGTGCCACGGTCGGCAGCGCATGGTGACGAGGGGGCTGGCGGGATTGGTGCGCCAGTCCTCGAGGAGGGTCGGCATGTGGGGGACCGCATCCGCGTAGTGACGCTCGAAGAAGGATCGGATGGCTTCGTCGTCGGCACCCGCGAGGGCTCCGAAGGAGTGCTCTCCCTCGAAGGGCCAGAAGAGGGTGCAGGTGAAGCTGCCGTCGATGTTCGGAAGCGCGATCATCATCGAACCTCCGTGAGGCCAGACGTGGAGGGCGAGAGGCTCGATCCGGAACCGGCCATGCGGACCGGATTCGTCGTCGGCGGGAGGGATGGTCATCTCCTTGTAGCCGGCGTCGAGGTAGGTCTGCGAGAAGTCGAACCGGGTGGTGCGCTGCATGGCCGCCCGCACCGCGCTGTATGCCCCGTCGGCACCGATCAGGAGCTCGGCCTCGACCCGTTCCCGACGACCGTCGGGGAACTCGAACGTCGCGGCCGGTCGGTCGTGGTTCTCGAAGTCCGCATCCACGCAGCGGGCCTCGAAGATCAGTTCGACCCCGGGAGTCGCGGCGGCGATCTCGACCAGCATCCGATTCAGACCGCTTCGACTCACCGAGTTGATCGCTCGCGCGGGATCGCGGCTGTAGGGGGAGAAGATCTCCTCGCCCCCCGCGTGCACCATGCGGCCGGGCATGCGGATCGCCTCGGCGAGGACCTTCTCCTCGATGCCGGCTCTCTGAAGAGCGTGAAGACCGCGCACGCTGATGGCGAGGTTGATCGATCGTCCGCTCTCGGCGTCGGCCCGTCGCGGATCCCTCCTTCGTTCGAAGAGACGAACCCGGTGTCCGGCCTTGCCGAGCTCCGCGGCGAGAAGGGCGCCGGCGAGTCCGGCTCCGGCGATCACGATGTCGTGGCTGGTCGACTGAGTCATCCTCAGGCGTCCCTCAGGGTCGATGCTGCGCGGAAGCAGTCCTCGAAGGTGCTGTAGAGGGGGACCGGGGCCAGTCGGACCAGATCCGGCGGGCGGAAGTCCGCGATGACGCCGTGTTCGGCGAGGCCCTCGAATCGTCGTCGAGCGTCACCCTCCAGCCGCACCGTCAGCTGACAGCCCCGCTCCTCGGCATTGGCCGGAGTGACGATCGTCGCATCGTCGGGCAGGAACTCGTGCAGACAGGCGTGGAGGTAGCCGGTCAGGACGCGGCTCTTGGCGCGGAGGCGATCCATCCCCGCCTCGACGAATCGATCGAGGGAGGCGACGAGGGGTGCCATGGAGAGGATGGGAGGATTGCTGAGCTGCCATGCCTCGGCGCTGGGGACCGGAATGAAGGTGTCCTCGAGATGCATTCGGAACCGGGTCGACGGGTCGTTGCCCCACCAGCCCGCGAAGCGGGGCAGGTCGAGATCGGAGGCGTGTCGTTCGTGGATGAAGGCGCCGGCCACCGCTCCGGGTCCGGCGTTCAGATACTTGTAGGAGCACCAGGCCGCGTAGTCGACGTCGTGATCGTGAAGTCGAAGCGGGATGTTTCCGGCGGCATGGGCCAGATCGAAACCGACCGTCGCTCCGACCTGGTGGCCGGCGGAGGTGATGGCGGGAATGTCCAGAAGCTGACCGGTTCTGAAGTTGACGCCACCCAGCATGACTGTCGACAGGGAGTCGCCGAGACGATGGATCTCCGCGACGATGTCTTCGGTGCGCAGCAGGTCCTCGCCCTTGCGGGGCGCGATCCGCACCACGTCGGACTCCGGGTCTCCTCCCCGCGCCGCCACGTGGGAGCAGACCGCATAGGTGTCGCTGGGGAAGGCGCCATCCTCCATGAGGATCCTGCGCCGGATCCCTTCGGGCCGGTGGAAGCTCATGAGGAGAAGATGGAGATTCACGGTGAGGGTGTTCATCGCCACCACCTCGACGGGCTTCGCCCCGACCACGGTGGCGAGTTCGTCCCGGACCTGTTCGTGATAGGGGTACCAGGGACGATCCGCGTCGAAGTGACCGTCGACCGCGAGTCGGGCCCAGTCGTCCATCACCTCCTCGACGATGCCGCGGGCCGCCTTCGGCTGGAGGCCGAGCGAGTTGCCCACGAAGTAGGCCACCGGACGTCCGTTCCGGTCGACGGGAAGGTTGAAGGCGTCGCGGAACGAGGACAGCGTATCGATCGAGTCCATGCGCTCGGCGAAGGCCGCGGTCGGTTCGAGATCGGCGGCCTTGATCTCGTCGAAGGGCATGAATGTCCTGGTGCTCGAATCGCTCACGATGCGGGTTCCGTCACAGCTCGATCGGTCGCGCCCAGGAATTCGAGGGCGGTGCCCCCGAGGATTCGATCCCTTTCCTTCTCGTCCAGATCCGACATCGAGCGCACGAGTTCTCCGGGTCGATGTTCACCGAGTGGGAACGGATAGTCGCTTCCCAGGGCGACCTGATCCGCACCCACCAGTCGGACCAGGTGACGCAGGGCGTCCGCGTCGTGAACGAGGGAGTCGTACACGAAACGATCCAGATGTTCCCGTGGGGAGATCTCCGAATCGACGGCGCAGAGGTCGGGCCGGACCTCGTGGCCGTGGGCGATCCGCCCGATCGTGAACGGGAAGGCCCCGCCCCCGTGCGCGAGACCGATGCGGAGATCGGGCAGTCGGTCCAGGACCCCGCCCAGCGAGAGGCAGCATGCCGCCCGAGCCGTCTCCGCCGGCATTCCGACCAGCCAGGGCAGCCAGTACTTCGGCATCTCCGCCCGTCCCATCATCTCCCAGGGATGGACGAACACCGCGGCTCCCAGACGAGCGGCGGTCTCGAACACCGGGAAGAGCGCGGGTTCGTCGAGATTCCACTCGTTGACATGGGATCCGATCTGCACGCCGCGGAGGCCGAGTTCGTTCACGCAACGTTCGAGTTCGGCACAGGCCAGGTCGGGCGACTGAAGGGGGATGGTTCCGAGTCCCTCGAAGCGGTCGGGTCGATCGCGGACCACCCCGGCGAGATGGTCGTTGAGGATGTGGGAGACCTCGAGGGCATGGGCGGGAGGAGCCCAGTAGCTGAACATCACCGGCACGGTGGACAGGACCTGGACGTCGACGCCGTGGTCGTCGCAGTCGGTGATCCGTCGATCGGTGCTCCAGCAGCGATCGTCGATCTCCCGGAAGGAGCGACCATCGATCATCATCTTCGCCCGGCAGGGGGCGCAGTGATCGAGCGAGACCCAGCCCCCGTAGCCGAACTTGTCCGCGAAGTCCGGCCAGCGCTCGGGAAGCAGGTGGGTGTGGAGATCGACGACCGGTCCTGGCATGCTGCGATCGTATCAGCCGGAAGTCGATGACTCCGGATCGCCCAGAACCGTGTCCGCGAGGGCTCTCCCCAGGGAGCCCTCCACCACCAGACCGACGAAATCCACCGGTGCGGGATTGGCCTGGAGACGGAGAACGTCCTCGGCACGCCGTTCGTCCTCCACGATCCGGAATCGGGGACCGATGCCCGCCGGTCGCAGCCCCTCGGCCAGCAGTTCGGTCGCCAGCCAGCAGCATCCGGGGTCGTCGATGGGGAGGTCGATGAAGATGGTGGCCGCGGCCACCGAGTTCTCCATCGCCTCGATCGCGGCCCGGATGGCGTCGAGGGATCCCGTTCCCACCCGGTCGGTCGAGATCCGGGCCACCGCGCGGCTCGAGTCGAACCGGCTGTGAATCGTCTCGTGTTCGAGCTCCGGTCTCCGGGGATCGGTCTCGAGGACGACCCTCCGTCCTCGTGCCTCGTAGAGAGGTTCGATCATCCCGGCGATCGCCTCCGGAACGTGGGCCACGAGGTCCGGTTCCGAAACGATCGGATCCCAGTAGAGGAAGCAGGAGTGACGGGCGGGTTCGCCCTCGTCCTCGATGACGCCCTTGACGCCTCCGCGAAGGGTGGCTCCGGCGGGAGTGGTGCCCAGGCAGAGGGCGCAGGGTGTGGAACCGAATCCGATGTTCATCCGCTGACTGACCGGATGACGGGCAGTGGGCTGACTCCAGATGCCCAGCAGGCCGAGATCGGCGCCAGCCTTCTCCACCGCCGCCCGCATCGGCTTCATGAGTCCGTGACCTCGGTGTCGATGGTCGATGACCGCCTGTCCCGCCTCGCCGATCGGTCCGAGGTCGGGTCTCTCCAGGGCGTAGTGACCGACGATGTCGCCGGCGTCGGATTCGCAGATGATGGAGTGAATGCGCCCTTCCGCGTTCAGCCGGTCGATCCGCTCCGGCACGTAGAGATCCGGATTGGGATACGACCGGCCGTAGGCCTCGTAGATCCTCCGGGCCACCGAGAGGCCGTCTCCCGGTCGGTAGTCGCGGATCCGGTATTCCGTCGTTCGATCGGACGGTTCGACGTCGGCATGCGCTTGTTCCGCCTCCTCCTGCTCGAGTCTGGTCCGGACCCGGCCCAGGACCTCCATCGAGGCGTGGTCGCGATCCGCTCGAAGGTGGAGTTCCGATCCCTCCTGTCCCTTCTGGACCCACCACAGACGGTCGAAGACGGTGGATGGTCGGATCCGATCCGGGATGTCGCCCCCCGGACCGTCGCCGGTCCGGCTGCCCAGCGGAATCCCGTGCTCGAGGATCCTGAACTCGATCGCATCCGCGTCGACGGTGACGCCGATCTCCATCGGCACGACCGCGTCACCCTCGCCCGACAGCGTGCGTTCGACCAGATCGACTCCGCACATGAAGGCTTCGAGGAGTTCGTTGCGTCGATCCCCGGGGAATTCCGCGAGATCGAGGGCTCGGGCCCCGAAATCACGGACCAGTCCATCCAGTTCCGGCAGACCGGGCAGCTCGAGGGCGAGTTCGATCCTCTCCGGGGTGTCCACGTCGATGCTCCTTGCCTTCTTGAGTGGCTTCGGGATCGGGAGGAAGGGTACTATCGCCTCTCTTCATGGACATGTCCCGATTCCATCCCGACCTCCGCCTGGAACGACTTCTCATGGTGGTCGTGTCGGGAACGATCGGACTGGGAACCTGCGCCGCATCGGCGCAGGAATCGGATCCTGGTTCCCCCGATCCTTCGGTCTCCGATGCCGCCCTTGCCCCGCCGGCGGTCATGTCCATCGACGAGGCCCCCCGGATCGACGGGGTCCTCGAGGAGATCTGGCAGGCCGGAACCCTGCTTCCCGACACCTTCCGACAGGTGGATCCCGACGAGGGCGCGCCCCCGACGCAGCGGACCGAGGTCCGACTCATGCGGGACACCCGCAACCTGTACATCGCGATCCGCTGCTTCGACGACGAGCCGGACCGCATCGTGGCCCGCGCCCTCCAGCGTGACGGATCGATCGGAGCGGACGACAACGTCAGGATCGTGCTCGATCCCAAGCGCGACAAGCGCACCGGCTACATCTTCTCGATGAACGCCCTGGGCGCCCGTTCCGATGGTCGACTCGTGAACGGACGGACCGATCGGGACTGGGATGCGGTCTGGGAGGGCATGGCCTCGATCGACGACGAGGGCTGGACCGCCGAGTTCGTGATCCCGTACCGGACGATCTCGATCGATCCCGGAGCCAGGGAGTGGGGGATCAACGTCGAGCGGACGATTCGAAGGAACAACGAACGGGTCCGGCTCGCCTCCGCGGACCGCGACATCGATTTCGACTCGGTGGCCGATGCGGCGGTGGTGGGCATGTTCGGGGAGATCGATCAGGGGGCCGGCCTCGACGTGAAGCCCTACGGCAAGTTCACGTGGGAGGAGGGTGAGGAGAGTTCGCTCGATCCCCAGGCGGGAGTCGACGTGTTCTGGAAGATCACGCCCTCGCTGACGCTGGTGGGAACGGTCAATCCCGACTTCGCGGAGACCGAGGTCGATCAGCGGGTGATCAACTTCAGCCGGTTCAACATCAGATTCCCCGAGAAGCGAGACTTCTTCCTCGAGGATGCCGGGTACTTCAACTTCGGCGGGATCAGCTCGACCCCGGCGCCCTTCTATTCACGGCGGATCGGCTTGTCGCCCGAGGGCCAGCCGGAGCGGATCCTCGGCGGGCTGAAACTGACCGGTTCCATCGGCGACGTGTCGGTGGGGATCCTCGACACCATGATGACCAGGGGGGTCGAGCCCGCGGGCCGGAACTACTTCGCGGGCCGCGTGCTGGTGGATGTTCTGGAACAGTCCTCGATCGGACTCATCAGCACCGCGGGAAACCCGCTCGACGGTCGATCGAACCAGCTGGTCGGGGCCGACTTCAACTACGCCACAAGTGATCTGGAGGGTGGCCGGACCTTCAAGGCGAGCGCGTACTTCCAGCAGACGGTCACCGACGGGGTGTCGGGCATCGGATCATCCAGTGCCGGGATCAAGCTCCAGTATCCCAACGACGACTGGCGAGCCACGTTCGGCTGGTTCGTCATCGGCCCCGACTACTTCCCCGCCCTCGGCTTCGTGAACCGTCTCGGCGTGCACGAACTCTTCGGTGGAATCAGTCGGCAATGGCGACCCGACACCGATCTGATCCGCAGCATCCGGGTCGGAGGCGACGGGTACTGGGTAGGGGATCTCGACTTCGGAACCGAGAGCATGAACGTCGAGTTCGACGTGCCCAAGATCCAGTTCGAACGGGGTGACACCGCCTACCTGGAGGTGGGGGTGAACAGGGAGGTCCCCACCGAGGACTTCCTCGTCGCGGGCCAGCTTCTGGTGCCCGCGGGCGACTACACATGGTCGAGGGTGGAGGCGGGGTTCGAGACCACGTCGAAGGAACCGCTCGAGATCGGTGTGAATGGAGGATGGTCGGGCTACTACGGGGGCAGTCGTCTGGAGACCACCGTGAATGCGCGGTGGCAACCCGCCCCGAGCCTGCTGATCGGCGGTTCCCTCCAGTGGAACGACATCACTCTGGACACGGGCGATCTCGAGACCTGGCTGGCCTCCGCCCGGGTCAACTTCTACTTATCGCCCCTGGTCTCCTGGGAGAACCTCATCCAGTACGACACCCAGTCCGAGACGGTGGGTCTGAACAGCCGTTTTCGATGGGCGTTCCGGGATGGTCAGGAGATCTTCCTCGTCTTCAACCAGAACGTCGAAGCCGATGATCTGGAGTTCACGATCGCCCGGACCGAAATCGTGACGAAGATTGGCTGGACCTTCTCCTTCTGACGATGAAGAGAGGTCGAAACCGCTGGTGGGAACGGCGGTAGAACCAAAGCCCGAGAGCCGGAGGTCCGATAGTGGCGGTGGGGGATGTTCAATGCGCCGAACCTCGCGAGCCGCGGCGATTCCTCGCCGCGAGCCGGCGTGTGGCGTCGATCCCGTTCGCCGGGGTCGTGGCATGGTTCGTCGCCGTCCCCGCGGCCGCGTCCGCTCCGCCCGCCCCGGCCTTCGATCCGCTCGGCGACAGTTCCTGGCACGAGATCGGCTCACTGGACATCCTCGACGTGAGGCCGCCTTCCGCTGCGACCGCGCCGAGGATCACGGGCATCGGCCGGGTCACCGGTGGTCAGGATCCCGACGACGCCGTGCTGGGCACGGGTGGAGTCGATCTCTCATGGCGACCCGACGATCGGATCTCGGTCGCGATGATCGCGGGTGGCATGATGGATCGAATCGATGAAGGTGGTTTCAATCATGCGCGGTCGAGCTTCGAGGTCGAGCCGATCGACCCGCTCGAGTCGCTCGCCGGTCGTTCGAAGGCGTTCGATGGTCTGGATTTCGGAGGCTTCTCGGCATCGCCGGTGTCTCCATTCGACTCCAATCGCGTCATGACGCCGGTCATGGCCGAGGATCGTCTTCGCTCCATGTTCCTGGCGACCCGGGCGATCGTGAGGCCCCTCGACGGAACCAGCATCGGATTCATCGCCACGCATGGCGGTTCGGTGGAGAACGATCGATCGCTGGTGGGATTCGATCTCGGCCAGCGGATCGGAACCCATCGTGTGGACGTCTGGTTCCAGCAGTCGCTTGGATCGCAGGATCAGGACGAGATCTCCGGTCAGGACCGCATGGCGCTGGGAGCCTCCCTCGGCGGAAGCCTGGACAGCCTGCGTTACAAGGTCGGATGGCGGCAGATCGGGGACGCCTTCGAATCCGGTCTGGGGCGCAGCGGTACGGCCAGCGCCAACTCGCTGGTCGGTTCGCTCGACTGGGCGCTGCCGATCGAGGGACTTCCTCTGCTCGCCAGAGTGGAGCTCGGCGTCTCGGCCGCCATGGATGCCGATGCCGAGTTCGACGCCGACCTGGTGGACATCGAGATCGATGCGATCCGCTTCATCTCCCGCAAGGGGCATCGACTCGAGCTCGGCATGGTCCAGCAGCTTCGACCGGACCTCGTCGATGGCGAGGGGCTCGTCTCCAGCGAGCGCTATCGGGTCGCGGTCCAGTCCGATCCGTCTGCCGCCCTGAAGCTGAGAGGTCAGGTGGATCTCGGAGAGCATGGTTCGGACACCAGCGCCATGTGGAACGGAGCCGCGAGATGGAATCCGGGTGGAGGCTTCCACATCGGAGGATCGGTTCGTGCGGAAAGCAGGACCGACGACATCGAGATGAGAGAGACGATCCTGACCTCGATCGACGGCGGTTTCAAGGTGGGCAGGCATGCCTCCATCAACAGCAGCCTTGGGTTCGATGCCGCCCGGGATCATCTTTCACTGGGGTCCTCCGTTGGCTGGGCGATTCAGAACAACGCATCGTTGTCCCTTCGGGTCGAGCAGCAACTGCCGATCACGGGATCCTCCGCCGACTCCCTCAACGTGCGGGCCAGCATCGGCGGCCGGTTCACGTTCTGAGGTCCAAAACCGCTTTCGACCCGGGCCAAACCCCTGCAGAGGGGTCTCTTGATCGTCGATAATCAATGGGCAGGATGTCCTGCGCTCATGCAGGCATCATCGAAGACGAAGGGCTGGATTCAGGCGTGACGCCGACTCCACCATCTCCTCGCAGGGAACCCGGCACCCCCGGCGCGATCGCCGTGGAATGCTGGAGTTCCTTCGTGGACGGGGACGAGAACATCGATCTGAAGGTGCACGGGGCCACCAGTCTCGACCTCCTTCGCCTCGAACTCGAACTGCGTCGCCGGACCGGACTCGCCGTTTCCCTGGAGACGATCGAGGGGCCGGTGGATCTCGCCGCGATCCTCGAGGCGGTCGAACAGGCGCCGGCGAACGAGTCGGAGCAGACCATGTCCGCACCGGAATCGGAGACCTCTCCGGCGACCGCCGCCCAGGCCGGACAATGGCTCGCGGAGCGGATGCGTCCGGATCATCTCGGCTACCTCCTTCCCATCGTCGTCCGACTTCCCGGATCCACCTCGTGGTCCCGCCTGTCGAAGGCGGTACGGGGAATCGTTCGCCGGCATCCCGCGTTGCGAACGAAGGTCGAACCGGCGGGCTCCGATCCGACCCTGCTTCGTCAGGTGGTCCTTCCCCCTCCGGGGATCGTCGTGGTCGAACCGCGCAGCATTCCGAATCTCGATGATGACTCGATCTCGCTGCTGATCGAGGGACTCGGCGGGTCGGCTCCATCGGTGTCCACCGGCAGGCCGTGGCGGGCGATGGGTCTCCAGGTGGACGGGAGTCTCTGCGCCCTGCTGCTCCTCGTGCATCATGCGGTCGTCGACGACCCGTCCATTCGCATCCTGGTACGAGACCTGCATCGCGGTCTGGATGGAGAAGGGATTCCGATCGACGAGGACGGCGGCGACGGTCATCGCGATCTTCTCGAGATCGGAAGACTTGAGTCCGAAGCGGTCGATTCCGTCGAGGATCTGGACTGGTGGCGGGATCGACTGGCCGGTGTCCCGGGTCGACTCCCGCTTCCCGGGACCGCCGCCTCCGGGGATCGGAACCGGCGTCGCACCGCCTTCCTCGACGCTTCGACGGTCGCGAGCATCGACGCGAAGCTCATCGAGAAGGGCGGCGTCCGCAGCGCCCTCGTCCTCCAGGCCGCTCGTGGTGCGCTCCGAAGCATCGGCATCGACGATGACGGCGACCTTCCCATCGGGGTGCCCGTCTCGCTTCGAGATCATCCCTCGCTGGACGGGACCGTCGGGATGCTGCTCAACACCCTTCCGATCCCCGTGGCGCGGGATGAAAGTCTCGGCGACATCGCCTCATCGATCCGGGACTGCCGACGAAGGCGGCGCGTCCAGTACGAAAGGATCGCCCGGGAGCTTCCCGGCGGTGATCCCGTCATTCCGGGCCGATCGCGCTGGCTGGATCTGGTGGTCGGGACCATCGAGACCGACCGGGGAGCGCCGACCCCGCTCGATCACCGGATCGCCCCCACGGGGGAGTCTCCGTTTCCGCTGCTGGTGATCGCACGATTCGAGAACGATGGATGCCGCATCGAGTTCGACGTGGATCCCGCCTGGATCACGGATGCGCAGGCGGATGCATTCATCGCTTCACTGGAACACGGCATCAGATCGGTGACCAGGGCCGAGGAGACGGAAGGCCGGAGTTCGACCGTCTCCGGACCCCGGCTTCGAATCCAACCGGCTCCGCTGCACGAGTTCGTCTCGAGATCCGCGAAACGGACGCCGCATGCGATCGCGGTCGAGGAGGGCTCGATCCACCTCGACTACGCCGGGCTCCGGTCGCGAATGAACGGACTGGCGCATGCCGTCCTCGCAGCGGCCGGAAGCCCCGGCGATGCGATCGGTCGGCCAATCGGCATCATGGGTGAGCCGGGACGACATCTCTGCACCTCGGTGCTCGCGGCGATGCGGGCCGGAGGAGAGGCGATGCCGATCTCCGCCGACACGCCGGCAACGCGAATCGCCTCGATCATCGAGCGAGCCCGTCCCGCGGTGATGATCGTGATGAAGGAGAGGGAACGGCGATTGATGGAGGAGGCCATCGCCATCGCCGGTCGCGACGTGCCGGTGCTGGTGGCGGACGTCGAACCCGAGTCCGACGTGCCGATCCCCTTCGATGTCGACCCGAAGCAGGGGTGCTATCTCCTCTTCACCAGCGGATCGACCGGAGATCCGAGAGCGGTGCGCATGCACCATGCGGGCCTCGCCGGTCTGATCGAGCATGAATGCGCACGCATCGGCTCGTCTTCGGCCGCCCGGACCGCGCAGTTCGCTCCGATCGGTTTCGACGTCTCGTTCCAGGAGATGTTCACCACCTGGGCGACGGGTGGAACCCTCGTGACGGTTCCCACCGGCACCCGGAGGGATCCGCATGCCCTCGCCCGGTTCCTGGAGGACGGAGCCATCGCCCGGCTGCACATCCCGCCCCTCATGCTCCGAGCCCTCTCCATCGCATGTCGGGCCGGTCTGCCCCGATCGCTGCGCGAGATCATCTGCGCCGGAGAGGCGCTCAGGATCGACGACGAGGTCCGGCGTGCGGCCTCCGGGTCGCACGTCCGTCTGCTGAACCAGTACGGCCCGACCGAGACCCATGTCGTGACCCAGCATGATCTGGGAAGGCATCCCTCGGCATGGCCGGATCTTCCGCCCATCGGCGTTCCGATCGACGGCGTGGAGATTCGAATCGAGTCTCCGGACGGCGGCGAGGTTCCGTTCGGAGGAATCGGTGAACTCGTCGTTCAAGGTGATGCCGTGGCCCTGGGCTATCTCGACGGCGACTCCGGGGGATTCATCGAGACCGCGGACGGCGTCCGTCGGTACCGGACCGGTGATCGCGCGCGGCTCGATGACGACGGGGTCATCGAGTATCTGGGACGTCTCGACGACCAGGTGAAGATCTCCGGCTACCGGGTGGACCCCCGCGAGATCGAGGTGGCCCTCGTGGCACTCGAATCGGTCGACGATGCGGCGGTGATCGCGGTGCCGCGGGAGGATCTTCGCGATGGTCACGATCTGGTCGCCTTCGTGGTCGGCCCGTCGGATGAACGCGACCTCGAAGTCTGCATCGATGCGCTTCGAGGCACGCTCCCCCCGTGGCTGGTGCCCGCGCGGATCCGTTCGATGGAAGACCTGCCGCGTTCAGTCAACGGAAAGGTGGATCGGCTCGCCTTGCAGGAGCAGACCTCGACCCGGCCGTTCGCAGGGCATGGACACGGATCCGGGTGGACCGCCGGGGACGTTCTGAACAGACTGGAAGGCGAACCTCCGATTCACGAGGAGGAATCGCCGCTCGGAGCTCTCGGCATCGACAGTCTGGGAGCGATCCGGGTTCAGGAGGGACTCTCGGGGAGGTTCGGTCTCGAACTGCCGATCGCGGTGATCCTCGAATCGAATCTCGGCGATCTGCGGGATCGTCTTCGCAGCGGGCCGGGAGCCTCGGAATCCCTGCGTCTTCACTCGACGCCGGCGGGTGGATCGAGTCCACCGGCCGAGACGGCGGACGAACTGTGGCGTCCCCTCGACCCCCTGGTCCGCGACGTCCTCGCCGAGGACGCTCTCGCTCCGGAAGGCGCCTTCCATCTGGCGTGGACCATCGACTTCCCTCGGGACATCCCCCCCGAGGAGATCGGCCGTCGACTTGCGATGGTGCGTCGTCGATACGAGACCCTTCGGACCTGTCGGACGCCCGAGCTCGGCGAGCGGGTGCTCGATGTCGGAGATGCGGTGCCGATCGATCTGGAGTCGTTTCCCGAGCCGCCGCTTCCCGAGGAGCGGACCCGGATCCTCCGCCATCCGCTCCGGCTCGCCGAAGGCATGCCGTGGCGGGCCGCGACCTGGTCGGACCCGGGGGGAGGGCGGATCCTTCTGGTCGTCATCCACCATGCCGCGGTCGACGGTCGGACCGCTCGCCTGATCCTCGACGAGATCGTGAGCGGAGACACCGAGGCCGCGGTGGAGGAGAACAAGCGATCGTCCGCCGGTCCGAACGAGGCCGACGAGCAGTGGTGGGTCGACCGGGTCCGTGCGACGATCGGCGACGAGCCGCTTCCGGTGCTGGATTTCGATGATGCCGATCGACGATCGACCGCCACGGATCCTCATGGCGGTGATCTCTTCAGACTCTCCGCGGAGGAGGCGGCAAGACACGGTCTGCCTCCGATCACTCCGGCGCTGCTTGCATGGGCGATCGTGCTGGGTCGGGCCTCGGGCCGAACGAAGGTGGTCATCGGCCTGCCTTTCGCGACCGAACTCGACGAGGCCGGGCTCGGAGCCTCCATTCTTCCGGTGGGGGTGGGGGTCGGTGACACGATCACGATCGCGGACGCCCTGGCCGAGGTGGCGGGGACCGTGGCCGGAGGACTCGATCATCGAGGGGCGACCCTCGGTCGCATCGTGCGAAGGATCGCCACGGACACCGCGTTCATGAGACCGCCCCTCGATGGCGTGATCACCCGGGACGACGTGGAACGTCGATTCGAGGGTGCGTTGATCCGATGGACGTCCACCGGTGCGGGCGTGTTTCGCGCCGGTCTCGTCGTGCCTTCGACCGACGAGGGCGTCTCCACGGCGATCGACGTCGAGTCCAGCGTCCTCGATGGCGAGGTTCCGGCGGATCTCCTCGATCGCGTGATGGCCACGCTCGGCGAGATCACGATGCGCCTGCACGACTCGGAGAGCGGGTCCTCGACGCTGGGCGATCTGGACTGCCTGACGCCGGGCCAGCGTCTCCACAACCGGGCGTTCGGCATCGGGGACGACTTCGACGAGGCCGAGGCGGATGGGACCGCCTCGATACCCGTTCGCTTCGAATCGATCGTCGCCGACCATGCGGATCTAGTCGCGGTCATCGATCGTGACGAATCGATCAGCTACCGGCAGCTCGATGAATGGTCCGCATCGATCGCCGCGGAACTCGCGGCACGGTGCGGTTCGATCCAGGACCGGGGCGTGGTGGTCGCCGGCCCGCGCTCCGCCGCGACCATCGCGTCGATGCTGGGAGTGGTCCGGGCCGGTGGTTGGTTCGTACCCATGGATCCGGACATCCCCGGAGATCAGCGGACCCGCCAGCTGGAATCCTGCCGGCCGGTCGCGATGCTCGCGTCCGACGGGGTGGCCGGCATCGAGGAGGAAATCGTCACGCTCGATCCCCACGTTCTTCGGGACGGTTCCGGAGCCGCCCTGCCGGAGACCCGGATCACCGGCGGATCGGCGTTCTACGCGATGTTCACGTCGGGCACCACCGGCGAGCCCCGCGGCGCGTCGATCCCGAACCGGGCGGTTCACAGACTGATCGACGATGCGTGGTTCCTGCCCGAAGAGAACGGTTTCAGGATGCTCCATGCGGCGCCGCTCGCCTTCGATGCCTCGACGCTCGAGATCTGGTGGCCGCTGCTGAACGGCGGGACCGTCTGCTGCTGGGAGGGATCGGCCGCGGATCTTCCCGGTCTTCACGCCCGGATGACCCGGGACCGGGTCCGGGGCTGCTGGTTGACCGCCGCGTTGTTCCATGCCGCGGTCGACGGTCTTCCGGAGCTCTTCTCGGAAGTCGAGGTGGTGCTGACCGGAGGCGACGTCGTCTCGCCGGATCATGTTCGACGCCTGCATGCGATGCGACCTGATCTGGCGATCGTGGACGGTTACGGTCCCACCGAGAACACGGTGTTCACCGCATGCGAGTCGATCGTCCCCGGTGGTCTTCCCCGCGGCTCGGTTCCGATCGGTCGACCCGTCCGCGGAACCCGGTTGAGAATCGTCGACCCGACGGGTCACGACGTGCCGCCCGGACGCTTCGGCGAGCTGCTGGCCGCCGGATCCGGAGTGGGTCTGGGGTATCTGGGCGCCGATGGGCGGCCCGAGGATCGGGACGGATACCGGCGGGATCCCGGTCGCGATGAACCCGTGTATCGAACCGGTGATCGGGTGCGCTGGCGGGTTGACGGACGTCTGGAGTTCGGCGGGCGATTCGATCATCAGGTCAAGATCGCGGGTCGGAGGATCGAGCCGGGTGCGATCGAGTCGTCCCTTCGTCGCATCGAAGGGATCCTGGATGCCTGCGTCGTGATCATCGATTCGCAGAGCCGGCGGACCATCGAGGCCCTGCTGGTTCTCGCGGACGACGTGGTGGACATCCCGGCACGTCTGGAACGGATCCGATCCATCTCGTCCGGACTGCTTCCCGCCTGGGAGGTTCCCGGCCGGTTCGAGGTCGCCGATGCGATTCCGACCACCCGGAACGGAAAGCCGGATCGAAGGGAGGTCGAACGGATTCTTCTTGAAAGCCGTGGAGCGACCCCCGTCGAGGTGGTGGAACCGAGACAGGACGAGCTGCTGGCGATCGTGTGCGATGCGATCGCCTCGGTCTCCGGAACGTCGGAGGTGCACCCCGATCGATCGATCAGGGATCTCGGAATCGATTCTCTCGACCTGCTGCGACTGGCGATCGAACTCGAGAACCGCGTGGCCAGACCGGTCCGACTCGTGGACGTCCTCGAGGGAGGCAGTGCCGCCGCCATCACCGCGAGGATCGCCGACGACATCGACCGGGAGGATGCGGAGATGGTCGGTCTGCATCCCGGATCCTCCACTCGATCCCGGACGCTCTACTGCATCCCGGGCGTGGGTGGAACCGTCTTCAGCTACCAGTCGATCATCGACCGTCTGCCTTCATGGCTTCCGGTCCAGGGCCTGCCCTACCCGGGAACCGCGGGAAGAAGCGATCCACTCAAGCGGGTCGAGATCATCGGCGAACGCTTCGCGGACCGGATTCGAACTCATGGTGGTCCTCCCATCGCCATGCTGGGTTATTCGCTCGGAGGCTTCGTCGCGTTCGAGGCCGCACGCCACCTTCTCGAACACGACGTCCGATGCCCGGTCATCGTGGTCGATTCGGCGCCTGCCGGACTTCCTTCGCGAAGGTCGTTCGCCGCGAGGGTGACCAGTGCCAGCGACTGGAAGATGCGCTTCCGAAACGTCCTGCCCGCCGGGATCATCGATCGGCTCGGAGGCGGGGGGGACAGGGCTCTGCAGTCGCTTCGCGGCGTGGTCGCGGCGGGCTTCGAGGCGATGAGGGTCTACGCTCCCACGCCTGCGCCCATCGACGTCGTCCTCGTTCGCACCACGCAGACCGACTTCGGTCCGGTCGCGGACATCCCCGACCTCGGCTGGTCGGAAATCGCCCGGCGGGTGGACGTGATCGAGATTCCCACCGCGCATCTCGAGGTGTTCCGAGGCGGTTCGATGGACCTTGCGAGAGCGGTGCGTTTCGTCGTCGAACGACGACGAGACGAGCGATGAGGTCTCAGCGTCGGAACTTCTCAGGCAGTTCGTAGGGCCCGGGCTTCAGCACCCGGGTCCCGCACTGCGGACACTGGTTGCGGGAGTCGTCGGCCCAGAAGGCCTCCATGGCCTGACGGAAGTGGACGACGATGTCCTTGCAGTCGAACGCCTCGTCGTGAACCATGCTTCCGCAGTCCTCGCAGTAGAAGATCTGGTGTTCGATCTCCCCTGGGGGCCGTCGTCTTTCCACGACCAGGCCGAGGGTGTCCGCCGGTCGGCAGGGGGCGTGGGGGACGTTGGGGGGGATGAAGAAGGTCTCGCCCTCCCGGACGCAGTGATCGATGATCCGGCCGTCCTCCCACGTCTTGACCACGATGTCGCCCTTCAGCTGGATGAAGAACTCCTCGCTGTCGACCTTGTGGAAGTCGTTTCTCGCGTTCGGTCCGCCGATCACCATCGCGAAGAAGTCCCGTCCGCTGTACAGGTACTTGTTCCCCACCGGCGGCTGGAATTCGTCCTTGTGCTTCTCGGCCCAGGCGAGGAGATCGAGGGGGGAGCTCACCGAGCCATCGGCCTCGAGACCATCCGGCTCGTTCGGGGTGTCCGGGTTCGTGACGGTGCGGGGGCTGGCGGACTTGGTCATGGCGGATCTCCGATCGCCCCGGTCGGGGCCAGGCATGGCGCACCTCCAGCCTACGTCGTCCAGCCCCTCGACGACCTCTTCGACATCGCATAACGTCGCGGGATGTCCCGTGAAATCCCTGAATCCAGCGACCTCGGGACGGGATGGACCGCCTGGCCGGCGATCGAGAGTCCGGGTCGGACGACCGTTCTGGTGCTGGCGATCGTCGTTCTCGCCATGCTCTCCGGAACGCTGGGGGGAGATCTCCTCTGGGGCCTCACCGCGGCCGCGCTGCTTTCGATCGGTCTGAACCGCTGGTTCCTGCCCACCACCTACGAGATCGACGATGAACGAATCGTGGCGGGGTATCCGCTTCGCAAGCGGTCGATCAGATGGGAGAACGCCCGTCGCCTGGTCCTCGATGTGGCGGGAGGCTGGTTGAGCGACGCCCGCAGCGGCCGTCGGGGCCGTCGCGGCATCGATCTCTACTGGGGGCCGGACCCCGAGAGATCCCGGAGCCTGGTCGCCCGGTATGCCGAGGATGCGGTCTCCGGCGGCGTGGACATCGAGATCGTCGCCCCCGACCGGCCGTGCACCGAAGACGGATCGGAGGAGTCGGCATGAGCGACCGCGGTTTCGTCGACCGGATCAAGCACGCCTTCGGCGTGGAGGATCCCGAGGATTTCGCTCCGACCGAGAAGCAGAAGGCCGCGGTCGAGAAGATCTGTCGGGAGATCGTTCGGCGGGGGATGACTCTTCCCGCATCGATGCTGCTGGAGATGTCCCGGCCCTTGAACTACATCGGTGCCCAGGCGATGCACTTCTTCACGCCCTTCGCGACGGTGCTCGTGGATGGGCGATCATGGGAGGACTTCGCCTCGTTCGTGGAGCGTCGTGGATCGGTGGAGTATCTGATCCGGACGATCGAGGATTGCGAGCGGGAGGCGAGGTCGGCGGAGGACGAGGCCGCGGGGGTCGATGAAGGGGGTTCCGCGGAAGCGGTCGGGGAAGGGGACTCCGAACCGGGGACGGATTCCGGGGCCTCTTCGGACGAGTCGGATGATCCTTCGGGGTCGGATGTCTGATCCGGCCTCCGGACGCACCGCGGACCCCGGATCCGATACCCTTCAGGACGAATCGGGGGGGCCCGGACCAGCTTCAGGGCCCTTTCCGGAAGTGAATACACACCCTCACCCCAGAGCCTCCACCGCGCATGTCCGCCCAGGCCCCCAATCCTGACCGAATCAAGGTGATCGTCGCCACCGACTGCGGCTCCACCACGACCAAGGCCATCATGATCGAGGAGGTCGACGGGGTCTACCGTCAGACCTTCCGTGGCGAGGCCCCGACCACCGTCGAGGAGCCCTTCGCCGACGTCACGGTCGGTGTGGTCAACTCCGTGACCGAACTCCAGGAGTTGTCCGGACGACGGTTGATCGCCGACGACGGGACCATCATCAGAAGGTCCTCGCCCGACGATCCCGAGGGATGCGACGTCTACATCTCGACCAGTTCCGCGGGTGGCGGACTGCAGATGATGGTCGCGGGCGTGGTGCGCGAGATGACCGCGGCGAGTGCGAAGCGTGCGGCTCTCGGTGCGGGTGCGATCGTGATGGACGTGATCGCCAGCAACGACCGGCGAAGACCCCACGAGCAGATCCAGCGGATCCGGGAGCTGCGTCCGGACATGGTCCTGCTCTCGGGCGGCACCGACGGGGGCAACACCACCCAGGTCGTCCAGCTCGCCGAACTGGTCGCTCCAGCCAAGCCGCGACCGCGGTTCGGGTCGGCCTACCAGCTGCCGATCATCTTCGCGGGCAACTCCGACGCTCGAGAGGAGATCGAACGGGTCTTCGGCGCCTCGGGCGACGACACCGGCGGTTTCGACCTCTCGGTCGTCGAGAATCTCCGGCCCATGCTCGAGAAGGAGAATCTCGGACCGGCCCGGGACCGGATCCACGACGTGTTCCTCGAGCACGTGATGGCCCACGCTCCAGGCTACGACAAGCTGATTCAATGGACGAATGCGCCCATCATGCCCACCCCGGGCGCGGTGGGGGACATCCTGCAGACGATCGCGAAGACCCAGGGGATCAACGCGGTCGGCGTCGACATCGGTGGGGCGACCACCGACGTCTTCAGCGTGTTCGACGGAACGTTCAACAGAACGGTCAGCGCGAACCTCGGGATGAGCTACTCCATCTCGAACGTCTGCGCCGAGGCCGGCATGGATTCGGTGCTCCGATGGGTGCACCTGGACATGGACGAGCGGGCGTTGCGCAACCGGGTCAAGAACAAGATGATCCGACCCACCACCATCCCCCAGAGCGCCGAGGCGCTGGTGTTCGAGCAGGCCGTCGCCCGTGAGGCGCTGCGGCTCGCGTACCAGCAGCACAAGGAGTTCGCGACCACCCTGAAGGGTGTCCAGCAGCAGCGGACGGTGGGCGACGTCTTCAGCCAGGAGGTCGGCGGCGCCAGCATCGTCGACGGCATGAAGCTCGATCTTCTCGTGGCCTCCGGCGGCGTGCTCAGCCATGCTCCTCGCATGCATCAGACGGCGATGATGCTGATCGATGCGTTCGAACCGGAGGGCTTCACCACCCTCGCGAAGGACTCGATCTTCATGATGCCGCATCTCGGCGTGCTCAGTTCAGTGCACGAGAAGGCGGCGATGGAGGTCTTCGAACGCGACTGCCTCGTGCTTCTCGGCACCTGCATCGCGGCCAAGGGCGAGGGCCGGCCCGGGAAGCCGAGCTTCCGCTACACGATCTCCGGTGGCGTCACCGCCTCCGGAGAGATGAACTGGGGCGAGGTCGACATGATCGAACTCGGGATCGGCGAGACCGCCGAGGTCGAGGTCGTTCCGGTCCGGGGCGTCGATATGGGCGCTGGACCGGGCAGGAGCGTGACCCGCACCGTCAAGGGCGGCACCGTGGGAATCATCCTCGACGCTCGCGGAAGACCGCTGACGCTTCCGGAGGAGGACGAGGCTCGTCGCGAGGCGGTCCGGCGCACGATCGACGCGATCCGGCTCTACCCCGAAGAGGAGGCTGCGCCGCAGGGCGCCTGATCCGATGGCCAAGGCTTACACCCCAGGACTCAAGGTCTCCGCTCGGACGACGCATCGCTCTCGTCGGCTTCTGCCCATTCCGGGAGAGGTCAGGATCGCTTCGGGAGACCGGGTGTCCGCCTCCGACGTGATCGCCGAGACGTTCATGGAGGGCGACGTCACTCCGATGAACATCGCGAATCGACTGGGCTGTTCACCCGCCGACGTGCCGGAACTCATGATCCGACCCGAGGGATCCGAGGTGAAGAAGGGCGAGCCGATCGCCCGGTCGAAGGGGATCTTCGGGATGTTCAAGTCCGAAGTTCCGGCGGAAGCGGACGGCACGATCGAGTCGGTCTCCTCCACCACCGGTCAGTTGATGATCAGGGGTGCGGCGATCCCGGTGCAGGTGAAGGCCTATCTGAGCGGCACGGTCGTGGAGGTCCTTCCGAACGAGGGCTGCATCATCGAGAACGACGTTCTGATGGTGCAGGGGATCTTCGGCATCGGCGGTGAGACCGAAGGCGCGATCCATGTCGCCTGCAAGGATCACGAGCAGACTCTGACCCCCGACCTGGTCACCGCGGACATGAAGGATGCGGTGATCCTCGGCGGCGCTCGCATGACCGTCGACGCCCTGCGCAAGGCGATCGAGGTCGGGGCCGCCGCGGTCGTCTCCGGCGGGATCGACGATCAGGACCTGAAGGACCTGCTCGGACGCGACCTCGGCGTCGCGATCACCGGCAGCGAGAAGATCGGCATCACCGTGATCGTCACCGAGGGCTTCGGGGACATCGCGATGGCGGCCAGGACCTGGCATCTTCTGGCCGACAAGGCGGGCCGCCCGGCCAGCGTGAACGGAGCGACCCAGATTCGCGCCGGCGTCATGCGACCTGAGATCCTCGTCCCGCTCGAGGCGGGAGAGAACGAGGAGGAGGTCGATCCCTCGCTCGCCCACGAGGTCGGGGTGCTGGAGATCGGAACCACGGTTCGCGTCATTCGCGACCCCTACTTCGGGTTGCTGGGCGAGGTGTCCGCGCTGCCCGCGGAGCCGGCGGTGCTCGGCTCGGGCTCGAAGGCCCGGGTCCTCGAGGTCCGCTTCCCGGATGGTGGTACGGCGGTCGTACCCCGAGCCAATGTCGAATTGATCGAGGCCTGAGCATGTCGAGAGACTTCAAGGATCCGATTCGATCGAGACTTCGTCCCGGCCTTCTGGCCGCGTTCGCGGTTCTCGTCGGGGGCATGGCGGCGGTCGCCGCTCCGCCTCCGCCCACCGATGTCGAGGCCACCGACCGGCCATGGGACGGAGGCGGCGTGGTCGAGGTCACCTGGTCTGCGCCCGACGTCGAAGGCCTCGAGGGTTTCCAGGTCTGGCGGGCCATGACCGCCGGAGAGACTCTCGCCGCTCGATCCAAGGCCAGGCTCGACGCCCTCGCCGAGTTGAAGCAGACCGCCTACGACAACGAGTATCGACGCCTCGTCGATGTCGAGGGCGTGGCACCCGAGGATGCCCGGATGGCGGCGGACAAGGTCGCCAACCTCGCCCTCGGCCAGGCATCCCTCCAGAAGGACTTCGGAGCTCCGGCCACCGCCACCGACGACGGATCCTCGCTGATCCTGATCGACACCGTCGGGCCCGAAACGACCTCGAAGATGGTGCCCAAGCTGCTCTCCGCCGACAAGGACGGGAATCCGGTGGAGTACGCCTTCGTGGTCCGCACCATCGCCAAGGATGCCGGCGGAGACATCGAATACAGCGGCTACTCGACTCCGAGCGAGGTCGTGGTGGCGAAGGCCCAGTTCCTCAACCTGACCCGGGCCCCGCTTCTGATCATCCTCCTCATGCTGTGCGGTGCGGTCCTCTACTTCATCCTGAAGGCCCGCCGGGGCGTGGCGCTCAAGATCCGGACGATCGCCGGACTCGCCGCCGTCGACGAGGCGGTCGGCCGGGCCACCGAGATGGGCCGTCCGATGCTCTACATCAACGGCATCCAGGACATGGACGAGATCCAGACCGTCGCGGGCATCACGGTGCTCGGTCGCGTGGCCAAGACCGCGGCGGAGTACGACGCACCCATCGAGGTGCCGACCAGCCGCTCGCTGGTCATGAGCGCCGCCCGGGAGACCGTCGAGGCCTCGTACCTGACGGCCGGCCGGAGCGACGCCTTCAATCCCGACCTCATCTACTACGTCACCGACGAGCAGTTCGGGTTCACCGCCTACGTCTCGGGACTCATCGTCCGGGATCGTCCCGCGGCCTGCTTCTACATGGGGTCGTTCTTCGCGGAGAGCCTGATCCTCGCGGAGACGGGCAACTCGGTGGGTGCCATCCAGATCGCCGGCACCGCGAACCCCAGTCAGCTTCCGTTCTTCGTCGCGGCCTGCGACTACACGCTGATCGGCGAGGAGTTCTTCGCGGCGAGCGCCTACCTGTCCGGACAGCCCGAGCAGCTCGGAAGTCTGAAGGGACAGGACATGGGCAAGGTCCTGGTCGGCGTCGTGCTGCTGGTGACGGTGACGGTGGCGACGATCGGCGCCGTCACGGGGAGCGAATCGCTGATGGATGCGGTCGCCTGGTTCAAGTCCACGGTCCTGTCCGGTTGAGGAGCTTCGAATCGTGAAACGAACCGTGCCACTCATCATCACTGCAACGGTCGGCCTGCTGCTGATCGTCGCGAACTTCGTGCCCGCCCTCTCCGAACTGAGCGAGGATGGAACGACCTTCTTCTCGATCATCGCGGCGATCGCCTTCGTGCTCGGCGGCGGAAGCCTTCTCAAGGTCCACTTGAAGAAGCTTTCGGATCGGGATCGGGGATGGGCCTATTCTCTGATCGTGCTGGGGTCCTTCTTCGTGACCCTGGTCGTCGGTCTCTTCAAGATCGGCGCCCCTCCGAACCCCGCCTACCCGGACAAGCCCTGGGCCGGCGGCTACAACGAACCGGGCACGTTCTTCAACTGGATCTACGAGTACCTCTTCTACCCGCTCACCGCCACGATGTTCGCGATGCTCGCCTTCTACATCGCCTCCGCGGCGTTCCGGGCGTTCCGGGCGAAGAACTTCGAGGCGATCCTTCTGCTGGGCACCGCGTTCATCATCCTGCTCGGTCAGACCGCGGCGGGACCGGCGCTCACCAACTGGATCCCGCCCGACGGACCGTTCGCGGGTCTTCGACTCGAGGAGTTGAGCGCCTACGTGATGGACGTCTTCAACACCGCCGGCTCACGAGCCATCGTGATCGGCATCGCCCTCGGCATCGCCAGCACCTCGCTGAAGATCCTGATGGGTCTCGACCGCTCCTACCTCGGCGGAGGGAACTGATCCATGGGATTCTTCGAACGAATCGGGAACCTTGATCGTCGCTGGATCTTCCTGCTCATGGGACTTGCGGTGGCGATTCCGATCATCATCATCGACGTCACGGGCTTCATTCCGCCCGAGCTTCCGATGCCGAAGGCCAAGTCCACGTTCCAGACCCTCGACGATCTCCCCGCGGGATCGAAGGTCCTTCTCTCGTGGGACTTCGATCCCGCGACCGAGGGCGAGCTGGGGCCGATGGCCAACACGTTCATCCGTCAATGTGCCCAGAAGGGGCACAAGATGTACTTCATGGCCCTGGTTCCGGTGGGAGCCCAGATGATCCGTTCGACGACCTCGGACGTCATCGGCACCTACTACCCCGATCTGGTCTACGGGGAGGACTGGGTCGACCTGGGGTACAAGGCGGGCAACGAGGCGGTCGTCAAGACGCTCGTGACCGACTTCAACCAGATGTTCCCGAGCGACGCCCGTGGCGAGCCGCTGTCCACGATCCCCATGATGAGCGGGATCAAGGATCTCACCGCCTTCGATGCGATCGTCAGCGTGACCGCGGGATATCCCGGCTGCAAGGAGTGGGTGCTCTTCGCCTCCACGCCCCTGAAGATCCCCACGGTCGTGGGCTGCACCGGTGTCATCGCTCCCCAGATGTACCCGTACTACCCGCAGCAGATCCAGGGACTTCTGCAGGCCATCAAGGGTGCCGCGGAGTACGAGCTGCTGGTGAACGACTGGGTGAGGCGGGATCAGTTCCGAAACACCCTGCTCGCCATGGGTGTCGAAGTGTCCGGTGAGGACTCGATGGGTGATCTTCCCTCGACCTCCGAGGAGCTCGATGCCTGGGCGGGTGACCACGTCGGAAAGGGACTCACCGAGGCCCAGGCCACGGAGGTCCGAGGATTCGCCTCCGAGAAGAAGGCGGAGCTCGTCGCCCCGGTGGATGCGCCCGAACCGGGTCTCTTCCTCGAGGCCCAGAAGCGGATGGGTCCCCAGCTCAGCGCCCACATCCTCATGCTGGTTCTGATCGTGCTGGGCAACCTCACGTACTTCGTCACTCGCAGACGGGGAGGTGGACGATGAGTCGTCAGGCAATCGGAGTCACCGTCGTTCTGTCCATCCTCGCGGCACTGATCGTCGCCCGGTCGCTGATCGGGGACGGATCGGGTCGCGTCTACACCAGGACCGTGACCACGGAGATGGTCGAGGTCCGGCTTCCGGCATCCGATCCCGCGGCCGTCGATGAGGAGCAGGCTCGTCAGGGCCAGGTGGTCACCGAGGAGGCCTGGGTCCCCGTCGATTCGGAGGAGGCGAAGAAGTATGCCTCCGAAGGGGCGGCGACGATCTCCTGGACCTCTCGGAAGAACGTGCCCTACTCCCAGGTCAGGGCCTCTCCCGACGACGAGGGCATCAGCTTCAGCTGGTCCCAGACGCTCGGGATCTGGCTGGCCGCGCTGCTGACCCTGGCGATCTTCTCGTTCCTCTACAAGGACAACCCCATCTACAAGACCGCCGAGTCGCTGGTGGTGGGGGTGTCCGCGGCCTACTGGATGGTGGTCGGGTTCTGGGACATCATCATTCCGAATCTCATCGGTCGTCTGGCCCCGGCCTTCGTGGAGGCGAACTTCACTCCCGGCCTGACCGATCTCGAGCCGCAGTGGCGATATCTCATACCCGCGATCTTCGGCGTGCTGCTGCTGATGCGACTCGCTCCGAAGGGGCAGTGGCTCAGTCTCTGGACCCTCGCCTTCATCGTGGGCACCACCGCGGCCCTCCGCATGGTTGCCTACATCGAGGGTGACTTCATCACCCAGATCAACGCGACCATCGAGCCTCTCTATCAGGTGGTTCGCAACGCGGATGGAACCACCGACGGCTATGCCACCCTGTGGGCGAGCATCAGGCAGTTGATCCTGGTGGTCGGAGTGCTGTCGTGCCTGACGTACTTCTTCTTCAGTCTGGAACACAAGGGCGCGGTCGGCAAGGTGGCCCGGGTCGGCATCTGGTTCCTCATGATCACCTTCGGTGCGGCCTTCGGCATGACGGTCATGGGTCGCATCACGCTGCTCGCGGCCCGTTTCGAGTTCCTCTTCGACGACTGGCTGTGGATCATCGATCCGAACAAGCAGCGCGAGGTCGCCTCCGTGATCTCCATGATCACGGGCTGACCGAGGTCCGAATTCGATTCGAGAAATCACCCGACCTTCCGCACGTGCTGCGGAGGTCGGGTTTTTTCACACTAGGGTGTGGTGTGAACGGACCGAAGGGGGCTTCGGAGCCGGTGGATGCCAGCAAGCACAGGAACCGTGGGACGATCGGATCAGCCTTCAAGGACGGGAGGCCCGGCGAGAAAGGGAGGTTCGGGCGGCAAGGGTGGTGATTGTCCGGAGGGAAGAGGCGAGGGGGCGGAGATCGAGGGTGAAGGGATCGAGGATGTCGGTGACGCGATCCGACGACGGCCGCCGATGGGGCGTGTCATGTCATCGATGATGGCGACCATTCCGGTGATGATCCTGACCGGCACGGGCCGGGCCGATCTGATCGCGGCCTGGGGCTTCAACGATCTCGATTCGGCTCCGGTCTGGATGCCTGCGGACCATGGCGAAGGATGGATCGATCTCGGATCGCTGCATGCGTCGTCACATCTTTATGCGGGAACGGAACTCAATGCCCCGTTCGGATGGGGGGCGGGTGAGGCCATGGGGTTGCAGGGACCCGGAGTGGAATCGGGATCCTGGCTGCTCGGCATCGAGTCCGGGCCCGGTGGTCTCGACATGCATGAGTCGGTTCTTGTCTCCTTCGCGGCAAGGCGAAGCGAGACGGGATTCGATCAGGTGATGGTGGAGTCCTGGTCCGGGGGATCCTGGACGATGATCGATGTCCACTCGATCGACACCGAATGGGGTCTGCACGTGGGATCGCCCGTCTCCATCGATCCCGTCAGCGGGCTGCTTCTGCGGCTCACGATGAAGGGTTCGGAGTCCGGCCTCGGGACCATCCGGTTCGACAACCTCCGGATCGACACGGTTCCGGTCCCGTCGCCGGGGGGAGCCGCGCTGCTGGGCGTGGGGGGTCTCGGCGGATTCGCCGGTCGTCGTCGAAGGTGACCCTGCAACGGGTCGTGTGAACCTCCTCCTGATGGCGGGGGGGACGGGTGTGCGTGCTCGTCGCCCCCGCTCCTTCTCCGAAGGATGAGCGGCGGTTCATGATCACGGTCCGGCTGGTCAGCGTCCGGTGGAGCTCGACGAGGTGTTCCGGCTGGCGGCCATCCGGAGTGCGAGGTCGATCGCGGAGCGCATCGAACCGGGATCGGCGAGGTTTCGTCCGGCGATGTCGAAGGCGGTTCCGTGGTCCGGACTGGTGCGGACGATCGGCAGACCCAGGGTCACGTTGACCGCTTCATCCCATCCCAGAAGCTTGACCGGGATCAGGCCCTGGTCGTGGTACATGGCGACGACCAGATCGTGTTCACCCGAGGTGGCACCGATGAAGATGGTGTCCGCGGGGTGCGGCCCGGTGGCTCGGATGCCCTGTCGGACCGCGACGTCGATGCCCGGAGCGATGATGCGCTGATCCTCGTCGCCGAGCAGGCCGTTCTCCCCGGCGTGGGGATTCAGGCCGCACACCGCGATTCGGGGTCTCTCGATGCCGAGGCTGCTGCAGAGTTCGTGTCCGAACTCGATCGACTCGTGGACCCGGCCGATGGTCAGCACGTTCTTCACGTCCATCAGCGGCAGGTGCGCCGTGGCCAGAACCACCTTGAGCCGGGGGGACACGAAGGCCATCGCCTGTCGCTTCACGCGGGTGCGATGTGCGAGGAGTTCGGTGTGCCCGGGCCAGCGGAATCCCGCCAGCGACCACGATTCCTTGCAGATCGGTGCGGTCACGATCGCATCGATGCGGCGATCGTCGTCGGGTGAACGCATGGCATCGGTGATCGCCTCCTCGACGAATGCCTTGGAGAGATGGCCGGCGGTGAGATCGGGTCGCGCTTCACAGGGCGGGTGGAATTCCTTGTCGTCGAAGTCGACCACCGTGACCGGAGGAAGCAGGCGGCCCTGGGCTCGATCGCTCGCCTGTGCCACGCGGTACCAGTACGGTCGGATGCCGGCCCGGTCGGCGGCCAGGGTGAGCATCTCGTTCCGACCGTAGACGATGAATCTCGCCTGACGGTGGAGCTCGGGGTCGGCGAGGGCCTTCACCAGGACCTCCGGACCGATCCCCAGAGGATCGCCCATGCTGATTCCAACCACGGGAATGTCGGAGGAGGGTTGCATCAGACCTTGATTCTAGGGCACCGGATCCCGGATCGAGCCGATTTCCGGTCCGGTCTCAGCGACGGACGTCGACCGTCGAATCCCCGGTGTCCAGCATCAGGTACAGCCACTCGATGTCGCGGGGTTCGAGGGCGATCAGGCCGGGGTGCAGTCCCGACTCGATGGGATGGTCCTCGGTGGTCCCGTGAAGGACCACCGGGGGCCGGGTCGCGTCGGCCTCGTCGATCTGGTCGATGGCTTCCAGCGAGATCCAGTGTTCGCCGACCGGGTTGCCGACGTCGCCTCGGCTCCACATCCTTCCGGTGGCGGGATTCCTCCAGGAGGGATTGCGACGCATGCCCTGCGGCCGGACGCGGTACACCCCGGTGACCCGGTCCCGGTCGGGATCGATTCCGGCCTCGAGGTCCGGTCCGAGCGCGATCGGCATCACGATCAGAAGATCTCGGCTTCCGTCATCGATCTCCTGGAACACGGCGAGGTCGCGGGAGTCCAGGTCGACCACTGCATGGAAGCGGCCGTTCGGAAGCAGCAGGGGTCTGTTGGCCCGGATCGCGTTCGGATCGTCGAGGCCGTTGATGCGGGCGATGAAGGACTGCGAGGTCGCGACCTTCTGCCCGTAGATGATGCCACCGAGGGTGTCGCTGGGACGAATGGTGTAGGTCCGGGTCCACGGTGAGACAGGGACCGACGGGCCCATGAAGATCGTGCGGTCGGCAAGGGTTCTCGACAGCGCGGCGGCCCGGGCGCGGTCGTCCTCGGACAGGCCGCCACTCCACGCCTTGCCGAGCGCCTTGCGGGCCGCGACCGGATCCCTGTCCGCGAGAGTGCCGGCTTCGGCGAGCTGGGCGACCGCCATGTTGCGGGCCGCCATCGCGTTCGACAGTCTCGATCCGGTTTCGGTCTTCGAGTCCGTCGTCGTCTCATCGACCGTCTCCGCAGGGGTCGGCGCGGGTTCGGTCGACTCGCCGCCGGCGACGGGCTCCGGTTCCGGCTTCGGATCCGACTTCTCGGGCGCGGGGAGCGAAGCAGTGACGGGATCGTCGGAGTCGGCCGGGTCGTCGGCGTTCGAGGGGCTGGTTTCGCCGATGCGGTTCGAACCACGGCTGCCGAGTGCGACGTCCCGATCTCCGGTCACCGGGTCGAGCGACTTCTTCGCGGGCGTCTTCGCCGGTGTCATGTCGACCACGGCAGGCACGGTGGGTTCGCGGGTCACCGGTGGTTCGGCACTGCCCCCGTCATCGTCGCTCCGGAGCCACCACCAACCACCACCGCAGAGGGCCAGAAGCAGGATCACCACGAACAGCCGACGGCCGCGCCGGGGACGTCGTCGACTCGTCATGTATGCCCTGCGACTGCCTGATCGAGAGGATTGGCTGGCCAGCGCCATGGTGTTCGGTGCTCCGTCGAGGGATCGGGGCTTGCGGAAGGTCCGGGTAGGGAGGGAATCGGCCATCCGGGGTCCGGAAGTCGAGAAAGGAGGGGCGATTCCTGCGTGGGAACCGGGTTTTCAGGCGGGCTCCGGCTTCCCGGTTCGGACCTCCCGGGAGCATGACGGCGAGGCCGCGAATCGGTGCCTCATGCCTCCTCGATGATCACGAGATCGTGCATCCGGACGTCGTGTGGTCGGACCGGGAGACTCTCCACGATCTGCACCCGATGGCAGATCCCGATGCGTCGCACTCGTTCCGGGGTTTCGGCCAGCAGACGGTCGTAGTACCCGCCGCCCCGGCCGAGGCGGTCCCCATCGACGGTGAACGCGACTCCGGGGACCAGGACGGCATCCAGTTCCTCCGGATCGATCGTCGACCACGGTTCTCGCGGCACGCGGATCCCGTAGCGATCGGTCTCGAGGTCCGAGTCGTCGAGGGACCGGATACGGACCGCCTGCATCCGTCCGACTTCGGGAAGGACGGCGGGCACGGTGACTTCCGCACCCCGGTCGAGAAGCTCGTGGATCACCGGATCGACATCGACTTCGATGCCGTCCGCCAGATAGCAGAGGATCCGAAGGGGGCCGTCCGTCGTGGGAAGTCCGTCCGCGACGGCCTCGAGCGAGAGTCGACGTTCATGGATCGGAATCGAGCGGAGCTCCGAGCGGATCGAACGTCGCAGCTCGCCACGAAAGGAATCGCCTTGGCCGGATTCAGGATTCATCGCGTCGTTCTCGTCGTCTGGTCCGCAACTTCTCGAGACGTTCGGCGTGGTCCGCCTCGTCGCCCCGGCCCGTCGGTTCGTAGAACGCCTTCTCGACCCCGAGGTAGTCGGTCGTGCCGACGCCATCGGCCGCGGAGTGAGGTGATCGATAGGCGGGTGCGTCGGGAGCGCGTCCCGCCTTCATGCCGCTTATGAGTTCCCGGGGGACCGGCTGGGTCCGCCCTTCACGAACGTCCGCCATGGCGTTCCAGATGGCGGAGCTCGTCGCATTGCTCTTGGGAGCCATGGCCATGTGGATCGCGGCCTGGGCGAGGGTGAGCTGCGCCTCGGGCATTCCGATCCGCTCGACCAGCTGCCATGCGGCGTTGGCGACCTGGATCGCCTCGGGATCGGCCTGTCCGATGTCCTCGCTGGCGAGGATCGCGATGCGCCGTGCGATGAAGCGGGGATCCTCCCCGGCGTGCAGCATCTTGGCGAGCCAGTAGATGGCGGCATCCGGATCCGAGCCCCGCATCGACTTGATGAAGGCACTGATCGTGTCGTAGTGGCCGTCTCCACTCCGATCATGAACCACGGCGCGGCTGCCGAGCGAGCTCCTTGCCGTCTCGATGTCGATGCGGACCGGTTCGGCGCCATCGGACCGTCTTCCCGGTCGAAGGCTCATCGCCGCGATCTCCAGCGCGGTCAGCGCACGTCGCGCATCCCCCTCGCACTGGGCGGCCAGATGGTCGGCGGCCTCGTGCTCGAGAACCACGGCGAGCCCGCCGAGGCCTCGCTCGTCCTCCAGGGCCCGTTGCAGCAGCGAGCGAATCACGTTCTCGTCGAGCGAGCGGACCTCGATCACCGTGGAGCGACTGGTCAGCGCGGAGTTGACCGTGTACCAGGGATTCTCGGTGGTGGCACCGATCAGGGCGATGCCGCCTCGCTCGACGTCTCCGAGAAGGACATCCTGCTGGCTGCGACTGAATCGATGGATCTCATCGAGGAAGAGGATCGTCCGACGTCCGTCGTCTCCGAGCCTGCGATCGGCGGCGGCGAGGATCTCCCGGATCCGGGGCACGCCGATCGCCGCCGCGTTCTCCCGCTCCAGATGAGCGTCGAGGGCCTCGGCGACGAGCACGGCCAGCGTGGTCTTTCCCGTCCCCGGCGGACCATGAAGGATCAGCGATCCGACCACGCCGGCATCGACCATGCGTCGAAGAATCGCTCCATCACCAAGAAGATGATCCTGTCCCAGGACCTCCTCCAGGGAGGAGGGGCGCAGACGATGCGCCAGCGGGCGAGCCGTCGCACGATTCCGATCCCGACCTTCGTCCCATAGGTCATGCACGGCTGGATGGTAGTTGCAGACGCTCTTCGGCGGCTCTGGCGGCGAGTCCTCGGTCCGACGTTCCGAACCGGGGCCGGAGGGCCATGGGTGGCTGAGCCGATAACGGGCCCGACCCTTCAGGTGGCGAGAGGGCGGTCGGTCGGTGTGAAACGTGGATTCCATCCGCGGAAGTTGCTACAACCCCATGAGCCATCTGTCGATGCAATCAGGGACACCGATCTCGTCAGGACCGTTTTCACGGTCCGGAAGGAACCCGCCATGTGTGGAATCGTTGCTTACATCGGCCACCGTGATGCCACCCCGATCCTGATCGAGGGGCTCAAGCGGCTCGAGTACCGGGGCTACGACTCCGCCGGCGTGGCCGTCGCAGGAGCGGATGGCGATGTCGGAATCGTCAAGACGGTGGGGCGGGTCAGGGTTCTCGAGGAGGCGATCGAGGAGAAGGGCGACATTCACGGCCCGGTCGGCATCGCCCACACCAGATGGGCGACTCACGGCGGCGTGACCCAGGAGAACGCCCACCCTCACTCCGACGACGTCAAGTCCGGTCACGGCATCGCGATCATCCACAACGGCATCATCGAGAACTACCAGTCGCTGCGGACCTGGCTCATGGAGAAGGGCCACGAATTCGACAGCGAGACGGACACCGAGGTGCTCGTCCATCTGATCGGCGAGCTCTACCGCGGTGATCTCGAGAAGGCGGTGCAGGCGGCTCTCAAGGAGGTCGAGGGCGCCTACGCGATCGCGGTCATCTGCAGGAAGGAGCCCGGTGTGATGGTCGTGGCCCGCAAGGGTTCGCCTCTCATGGTGGGCGTGGGCAAGGACGAGTACATCGTCGCCTCCGATCAGAGTGCCATCGTCTCGCACACCAACCAGGCGTTCACCCTCGACGACTACACCGTCGCGAAGCTCACGGCCGACACCTTCCGGACATCGACCATCGACGACGTCGAGATCACTCCGGAGATCCGCGAGCTCGAGGTCGAGATAGAGCAGATAGAGCTGGGCGGCTTCGATCACTACATGCTCAAGGAGATCCACGAGCAGCCGCGGGCCCTGCGTCTCTGNCTCAAGGGTCGGATCGACGAGCGNGCCGGNCAGATCAAGCTGGGTGGGGTCCAGGAGCACGGACGGGAGCTGGCTCGTGCCAAGAAGGTGGTCTTCGTCGGTCAGGGCACGGCCCTGCACGCGGCGATGATCGGCGAGTATCTCATGGAGGATCTCGCGAAGATCCCGACCGAGGTCGAGTTCGCCAGCGAGTTTCGTTACCGCAATCCGATCGTCGAGGAAGGCACGGTCGTGATCGCGATCAGCCAGTCCGGCGAGACCGCGGACACGCTCGCCGCCCTCGAGGAGGCCCGGCGGAAGGGTGCGACGGGAATCGGCGTGGTCAACGTCGTGGGATCGAGCATAAGTCGTGAGACCGATGCCGGGGTCTATCTCCGGGTCGGACCGGAGATCGGCGTCGCCAGCACCAAGGCCTTCGTCGGCCAGGTGATGGTGAGCGCGATGCTGGCGACCTTCGCCGGTCGTCGCCGGTACCTGTCCCAGGAGCACCTCGACACCATCCTCGGGGAGATGAACGCGATTCCNGGGAAGATCGAGCAGGTCCTCGAGGCCGGTGATCACATCCGCGAGGCGACGGCGCGTTTCATCGATCGCGAGAACTGGCTCTTCCTCGGCCGAGGGGTCAACTATCCCGTGGCCATGGAGGGTGCACTCAAGCTGAAGGAGATCAGCTACATCCACGCCGAGGGCATGCCCGCGGCGGAGATGAAGCACGGTCCGATCGCCCTGATCGACGAGGGCATGCCGGTGGTGTTCATCGCCACGCGGAACAGCCAGTACGAGAAGGTCGTCTCGAACATCGAGGAGGTCCGAAGCCGTGGCGGCCACGTGATCGCGGTGGCGACCGAGGGCGACACCGAGATCTCCAGGCTCTGTGAGGCGGTCTTCTACGTTCCCGACGTCATGGAGTCGCTCCAGCCTCTGGTGACGGTCATTCCGCTGCAGCTTCTCGCGTATCACGCCGCGGTCCTCCGAGGCAAGGACGTCGACAAGCCTCGGAACCTCGCCAAGAGCGTGACCGTCGAGTAGCGGTGCGCCGTGGGGTACCGGGCCCGCGCCTCCCNGACGATCTGTGGACAATCGAGGCTCCCCGGAATCCGCGTTATCGTCGTGACGAAGTCATGTCGAGATTCGATCGACGCGCCGAACCGGAGACCCCAAGATGCCCATGACCGCCCGAATCACCGCCGCCGTGGCCGGCATCGCCCTCGCGATGACCGGCACTGCCTGCACCCAGTCGATGCCCGTGACCGACGAGCTCAAGGAGAAGTGGAGCGACAAGACCCTCTTCGACATCGAGACGGAGACCCTCGAAGGGAAGCCGCTCAAGATGTCCGATTGGAGAGGCAAGGCGGTGCTCGTGGTCAACGTCGCGAGCAAGTGCGGGTTCACCGGCCAGTATGCGGGGCTCGAGAAGCTCTCCGACCGGTGGAAGGACAAGGGGCTCGTCGTGGTCGGCGTGCCCTGCAACGACTTCGGTGGCCAGGAGCCGGGTTCCGCCTCGACGATCCGACAGTTCTGCACCAGCCGGTACCAGGTCGAGTTCCCGATGCTCGCCAAGCAGTCCACGAAGCCCGGCGGGGGCCAGAGCCCGATCTACGAATACCTCGGGACGAGGACCGGCAAGCTCCCCGGCTGGAACTTCTGCAAGTACCTCGTGCACCCCGATGGTCGCACCGTCGAGTTCTACGACAGCCGCACCGCACCCGACGGCAAGGCGCTCGAGGCGAAGGTCAGGGATGCAGTCTCGAAGGTGAAGACCGACGAGGCCGCGAAGCCGGCGAAGGAAGAGTCCTCGGGCTGATTCAGAGCGCAGCGAGCCTTCGTCTCGAAGGTCCGAACAGATCGATGCCCGCGGCTCCCAGCGCCAGGGCGAAGGTCATCCCCGGGTCCAGTCCGCCCAGGGCGGTGGCGGCGGCGGTGAAGGCGAGCTGGGAACCGCCGGCTCCGGTCGTCAGCAGGGCGGTTCTCCAGGCGACACCGGTCCGGGGCGTTCGATCATCCTCGCCGAGGTCCTCGTCGCTCTCCGACCCGGGCATCGACGGCAGTCCGCTGAACCGAAGACCGATCATCCACGCGATCGCCCGACCGTCGCCCGCGATCAGGATCAGACCGATCGCCGCGATCCAGGGGGTCTGGACGAGGACCTCGCTGCGAATCACGCAGAGGGCCGCAAGGGCGGGAAGCACCGTTCCCACCAGCAACGATCCGGCCCGGCGCCGTGCCAGGATCGACCTGGGGGAGGAGAGGCTGCTGGCCCCGAAGACCAGCAGTGGAAGGGCGATCACGCTCCACGCGGGACTCCCGAGCGCCCGGGCGGCGAGGGCGGGTCCGATCAGCAGCACGGTGGCGATCAGGGCGGTCGACCCGGCGAGCTTCCGAACACCCAGTCGACGCAGTTCGCGGGCGTCACGACCACCCGGAGGCCAGGCGGAGACCGAGACCGCGATCGCGATCAGCAGGGTTGTGGGATCCAGTGGCGACCAGCCGAGCACTCTGAGCAGCAGGACCGTGAGGAAACCGGGCAGAAGCACGACCCAGCACGAGAGGGCGAAGGTGGTCGACGCCGGTGCGGGAATGGAACTCCGGGAGTGCATCGGTCTCACCCGGCTCCAACCCAGCCAGAGAGCGGCCACCGCGAGCACCATCGTGAGCATCGACCAGGGCCGGGCGTGCTCCAGGGTCCTCTCGGCGACGAGGATCATCGCCTCCTCGATGTGCGCGTCGCGTCCGGCCAGACCCTCGGCCCGGGCCTCCGGAGCGATCCCGGCCGCCTCGGAGGCCATGGTGTACGCCTGTCGCTCCGACCGGGCGTGGTCGAGGGCGGATCGGGCCTCGGTCGCACCGATCACGGTGCTCTCCCACCATGCCGGGGCGAGCCGACCCAGCACGGTGGGCCCGAGCATCACCCCCACGAGCAGGCCCGCCACGATCCCGTCGGAGGCGAGTCCGGCCCGTCGGAACAGCCACGCGGTGGCCGAAGCGGCCGCGATCACGAGGGCCAGGAATGCGAGAAGCGAGATCATGGGTGCCGCCGCGTAGAGTATGCGGTTCGTGCGAGGCCGCCTGCGGCCTGCGTTCCTCCGTCGTCCCCGTTCCAGAGGACTCGATCATGCATCCTCGTCGTCCTGCCAGGCCCTCCGCCGCCTTCCTCGCCCTCTCGGTGGTCGTCTCCGCGACCGCCGTCTCCGCCGACGATCTCGGCGACGTGCTGGAGCTGGTCCCCGACGAAGCGGTGGCGTGGGCGGTCGTGCCCAGTCTCTCGAAGTTGAATGCCGACCTCTCCGACCTCATCGATCGCGCGAATCGGCCCGAGCTCGCGGTCGCCGGTCGCCCCGTCGACGTGATGGTCTCCCAGTTCGGCATGGCGGCCGGTTTCGACGAGCGAGGCGCTCTGGCGATCTGGTCGCCCTCGATCGACGATCTCATGGTCGGCGCCGGTGCCGTCGCGGTGCCGGTGGAGAGCGCCGAGCGGTTCCTCGATGCCAACTTCGATCCCGAACCCTCGGGAGGCGAGGGCGCCTACCGACGATCCGACGGCACCCTGGTCTTCGCGAGAGTCGTCGAGAACCATGTGCTGCTCGCTCCGCGAAGGGATCTCGTCGACGACTGGAAGGCGGGAACCGCCGGCGTCTCCCGTCTGACGACGCCGTTCGGAGACGCCGCCCTGCAGGACATGAGACGAAGCGATGCGCTTCTCAGGATCTCGGGATCCGCGATGGACGAGATGGAACGTCTCGCCGACTCCCGGGATGCGGCCGGAGAGGTGCCGGCGGAGTTCGCCGACGCGATTCCGTTCGACCCCACGATGTTCGCCGATCGATTCGGCGAGGTGGCCGACGGAGCGGAGGACATCGTGGTCGGCGTGGATGCGGATGCGCTGGCCATCGGATTCCGCGGCTGGACGCGATACGCCGAGGACAGTCCTGCCGCGAAGTCCGCGGCCACGGCCGGTCCCGGCTCGCCTCCGCTCGCCCTGCTCCCCACCGGTCCGTACTACTTCGCGATGGGTGTCGACTTCGCCGGACTGGGAGGAGAGATGGCGGCTCGCACCATCCGGCAGATAGCGGGTGACGATTTCGGAGACCTCTCCGGGTTCATCGAACTGTCCGAGGTCGTGGACGGCTTCGCCTTCAGCATGCGGCCGAGCAAGCTCGGCATCGCGATGGGCGGCATTCTCAACGACGCCGGAGTCGTGGTGCGTACCGACGATCCTGAACGAGTCGCCGGGGCCGTCGGTCGGGCGGTGCAGGCACTCGACGGCATCGATGGTGCGATCGAACGCGAGGCGAGCTTCGAACGCGGCGTGAAGCAGCGGAACGGCGAGATCGCGGATCAGATCACGGTGAAGGCGGAGATCGCGCCCGAGGAGCGACGGGAGGCGGGTTCCAGAGTCGGGGACGCCTCGATCGAACTGACCGCCACCCGGATGACCTTCGGTCCCCGTGGATGGCTCGGGCTCGGACGGGCGGCGGGACCGGGGTACGTGGTCACCTTCAGCCGACGTCCGGATGTCTTCGGGAGCTACCGGGATGCCGCGGGTCTTCAGAACGATCCGGTCATCACGGCCATGGAATCATGGATGCCGGCGAATCCCTCCGTCCAGGCGTTCATCGACGTCGGCCGGCTGGCCGGGCTGGCCCGTCAGGTCGCCGGTCTGGTCCCCGGAGCGGAGGGGATGGTGCCGGAGCTCGACGACACCATGCCTCCGATCGGCTTCGGCCTGGGGCTCGAAGGCTCCGATGGAGGTCACGCGTTGCTGGAGTGGGGGATCGTGGTGCCCAGCGAGGTCGTGGGGACCGCGGTCGGCCTCGGCATGGACCGGATGCTCGATCTCCCGGGGGGCGGCGACCGGTGAGCCGGCCATCCGCAGGCAGCTGGCGGGTTTCGAAGGAACGAAGCCTCGATCTGGACCCCTGGTGTCTGATGGGCATCCTGAACACGACTCCCGACAGCTTCAGCGACGGAGGTGACCATCTCGACCCCGCCATGGCCGCGGCGGCCGGGGTGGCGATGGGGGAGGCCGGTGCGGCCGTCCTCGACATCGGGGGGGAATCGACCCGACCGGGTGCCGAGCGGGTGTCCGGGAGGGATCAGATCGAGCGGGTGGTCCCCGTGATCCGGGCGTTGCGGGCTCATCCATCGACCGGTTCGGCGGTCATCACCATCGACACCACCCTGGCATCGGTGGCGGAAGCCGCTCTGGACGCCGGGGCGGACGCGATCAACGACGTCTCCGCCGGTCTGGAGGACCCCGGGATCATCGAACTGGCTGCCGACCGGGGCGCGGGGCTGATCCTCATGCATCGCCTCCGACCCCCCGATCGTGATCGATACAGCGATCGATACGAGGACCCACCGGTGTACGAGGATGTCGTCGAGGAGGTCCGGTCCTTTCTTGACGACCGGGTCCGTCATGCGGAGCAGGCGGGTGTCCGTCCCGAGGCCATCGCCGTGGATCCCGGTCTGGGATTCGGGAAGACCGTCCCCCAGAATCTCGAGTTGATCCACGGTCTCCGGAGGATCGTGGCCGATGGTCGCCCGGTGCTGGTGGGGGCGAGTCGGAAGAGCTTTCTCGGCGCGATCTCGGGGGAGACCGACCCCCGGGGGCGGGAGGTGGAATCCGTCGCCTCCGGCATCGAGGCCTGGCGTCGGGGAGCCGGGATTCTGAGGGTGCACCGGGTCGACGACCACCGGAGAGCCCTTGCCGTGGTCCGGGCGATCTCCGGTCTCGAGGCCGGCTCCTGACGCACGGGGATCGTGACGGCCGGGGCCGTGCCGGGAGTCCGCCCGGTCCCGGGGATGGAGTTCGGGAGGAACTCGCCGCAAGTTCTTCCGGATGGGGCCATGAACCTCCCTTCGCAGGCTAGGATTTCCGCTCGCAGATCGGAGCGATCGCACCAGTCCACGCCCTTCTCGAAGGAATCTCACGAACATGGCCAGTACCGCCGTCCACGAGTTCACCGATGCCAACTTCGCCGCCGACGCCATGCAGTCCGACCAGCCGGTTCTGGTCGACTTCTGGGCGGAATGGTGTGGTCCCTGCCGAATGCTTGCTCCGGTCATCGACGAGCTCGCCGGCCAGTACGAAGGACGAGCCCGGATCGGCAAGCTCGACGTGGATTCGAACCGGGAAGTCGCCGCCCAGTTCGGCATCATGTCGATTCCGACCGTGATCATCCTCAAGAACGGCGAGGTCGCCAAGAAGTTCGTGGGCATCGCCAGCAAGGACGACATCGCCGCCGCCATCGACGCGGCGATGTGATCGGCCCGTGCGGGCAGTCGTCCCGTGCGGTCATGAGTCATTCAACGATCGGTTGGAGAACGGATGCGTCATTCGTTCGCATCATCATGCGCCCCCGGGCCCGTCGCCCGCAGATCGGGAATCCTCGGGATCCTGGTCTCGGTCATGGCGGTCGCCATCGGCGGGTTCGTCAATGACGGAGCATCAGACATGACGGAGGATGTGGGAGAAACCGATCGTCGACCTTCGGCGATGTCACTGACGGATCTGCTGGAGCTCCGGACGATTCGCGAGGTCGTCGTCGATCCGGAGGGGCGGTTCGCGGTGATCACGATCGAGTCCTTCGATCGTGATCCCGATGCCGAAGGCCCCCTCTCCTTCGGCGACTGTTCGATTCGAAGGCACCTGCATCGAGTCGATCTCCTGGATCCCGCGGTCCCGACCCGACAACTCACCTTCGGCAAGCGTCGTGACGGCTCGCCACGGATCTCTCCCGATGGCCGGACACTTGCGTTCGTGCGTTCCGGAGAGCAGGGCGAGGCCGGCGACGACGATGGGGGCGATGATCCGTCTCGCCGTTCACAGGTCTGGACCATGCCGCTGGAGGGAGGAGGAGAGGCGAGTCCGGTCACCGGGTTCAAGCACGGAGCCTCCGGGCCCCGCTGGTCGCCCGACGGTTCCCGACTGGTCGTGGAGACCCGTCTCGATCTCGATGATCTCGTGACCGAGGACGGGCCGCCGTCATGGCCGGTGAACAGACCCGGTCTCGATACCCATCCGGTCCCGGCCGCCGAGCGTGCTCCGGCCGATCCCGGTGGGACTCCGGAACAGATCGCCGCATGGCTTCAGGCGAATGCCGACGACAGCTCCCCACGGGTCATCGATCGGCTGGACTTTCTCGGCGAGCGCGAGGTCGAGGAGATCTGGCGTCCCCGACAGGTGATGCTGGTGGATGTCGACGGCTCGGACGATCCGGTCCGACTCGGACGAGGCATCGTGGATCGCTCGCAGCCGATCTTCTCCACCGACGGTCGGTCGGTGATCATGGTGACGTCGGGTGGTGAGCGTCATCCAGAAGACAACCTTGATTCACGCCTCGAGATCATCGAGGTCGGCAATCCCGGATCGTCGCGATCGCTCTTCGATCAGACCGGCTGGTCGGTCGCGGGGCCCGTGCCCGGTGAGGATGGAAGCCTTGTCGCCTTTCTCGCCAGGCAGACCGACGAGCCCGGCTATCGGGGGACCCGCATCGGTCTGATTCCGGTGGGGGGCGGCGATCCGATCTGGGTGACCGACGGCGTGCACCTGAGCGTGGAGGAGGTCCGCTGGGGACCACGGGCCGCGACCGTGACCTTCACGGCCCCTCACGAGGGAGCGGTGCCGCTGTTCAATGCGAGTCCTTCGATGCTGGAACCGACCAGCGAGCATCGGGTTCGGGAAGGACTGCCCTCGCAGGTTCATGCGTTCGACATCACTTCGGAAGCGCTGGTCTGGATCGAATCCTCGGCGGGCGCGCCTTCTCGTCTGTGGTGCGAGCAGGATGGCGTCGAGCGGCTCCTCCTCGACCCCAACCCCTGGATCGCGGAGCGGATCGTCGCTCGACCGACCGAGGACCGGGTGAAACGACCGGACGGGGCCAGCATCCAGTACTGGGTGCTGCCTCCCAGCAAGGTCGGAGCGGATGGAAAGGCCCCGCTGATGCTCGCCATTCACGGCGGTCCCATGGCCATGTGGGGGCCGGCGGAGCCGACGATGTGGCTGGAATGGCAGCTTGCGTCCGCACGCGGCTACGGCGTGGTCTACGCCAACCCCCGGGGTTCGGGCGGCTACGGCGAGGCCTTCCAGCGTGGTAACCATCAGAACTGGGGACCGGGTCCGGGCGGAGACTGTCTCGCGGCACTCGACGAGGCCTGTCGAGAGCCCTGGGTGGACACCGACCGCCTCGTGGTCACCGGTGGTTCCTACGGCGGCTATCTGACCTCCTGGATCATCGCCCATGATCATCGGTTCAAGGCGGCGGTCGCCCAGCGCGGGGTCTACGACCTTGCGACCTTCTTCGGAGAGGGGAACGCCTATCGACTCGTGGAGTGGGCGTTCGGCGGAAATCCGCACGACCCGCGTTTCACGCCGCTGCTTGATCGCTCCAGCCCCTTCCGACACGCCGGGAGCATCGAGACGCCTCTTCTGATCATGCACGGCGAACAGGACCTTCGCACGGGAACCAGCCAGGCCTCGATGCTGTATCGGGCCCTGCGGGTCGACGGGCGTCCGGTCGAGCTGGTCCTCTATCCGAAGGCCGATCACGATCTGAGCCGCAGCGGGGATCCGATTCATCGGATGGATCGGATCGGCAGGATCCTGGAGTTCTTCTCGCGATTCGCCTCCCCCGAAGATCCCAGTGGTCCGAAACCCTCCTCCCCGGCCGAGGAAGCCCGTACCAGTGGCTGATATCGGAGCCGCCGGATCGATCGGCCCCGGGGAATCGCCAGATTCCTTGCCGAGGGTCGTAGGCGGGGGTATCCTCCTCGACCCGCCTTGAACGAGGCGACTCAATCCGACCCAGACCCATGGGGCCGTAGCTCAGCTGGGAGAGCGCTTGCATGGCATGCAAGAGGTCGTCGGTTCGATCCCGATCGGCTCCACCTGGCACCCCGCGTTCGCGGGGTGCCTTTCTCTTTCATGGTCTGGAATCACGAAGGTGGACCGGGAGGCTCACAGAGCATCGGCGGAGTATCCTGACCGCATGCGAGGAATCAATGGAACCTCGTCCCCGTCATTGGAGCGACAGTCATGAGCGAGAGTGGATTCGAGCGGCGTGAGGATGGTTTCGAGGCCAAGTTCAAGGCCGATGGCGAACATAAGTTCCGTCTCGAGATGCGTCGTGACAAGCTCTTCGCCCGCTGGGCCGCGGCAAAGCTGGGCAAGGACGGCGATGCGGTCGACGCCTATGAGAAGGACGTGGTGAAGGCGGATCTCCAGGAGCCCGGTGACGAGGACGTTCTCGCCAAGGTCCGCCTCGATCTCGAGGCTGCCGGTGTGGAAGTCACCGACGACGAGCTGCGTGCCGAATTCGACCGCTGTTCCAACGAAGCCGTCGCCGAAGACCACTGATCCCCCTCGCGGCATTCGTCCGGCAGTCCGGTCGCAGGGGTGAGCCTCGATCTCAGGCGATCACCTGGCTGATCGGCTGGGCGCCCTCCACCCCCACGAGCTTCTTGTCGAGGCCGGCGTGGAAGTAGGTCAGGGCGTTGGGATCGAATCCGAGCTGGTTCAGGATGGTGGCGTGAAGGTGCTTCACATGGAAGCGGTCGTCGACCGCCGCCGAACCCAGTTCGTCGGTCTCGCCGACGCTGACGCCCCCCTTGATGCCGCCTCCGGCCATCCACATGGTGAATCCGGCGGAGTTGTGGTCGCGTCCCGTGCCTTCCGCGTATTCGGCGACCGGCTGTCGGCCGAACTCGCCGCCCCAGACCACGAGGGTCTCGTCGAGCAGGCCGCGCTGCTTGAGATCCTTGAGCAGACCGGCGATGGGCTGGTCGGTGGCTCCGGCATGCTTGGTGTGGTTGAAGACCAGATCACCGTGGGCGTCCCAGTTGGCGTCGTTGTGGTTGCCTCCGGAATACACCTGGATGAAACGCACTCCCCGCTCGACGAGTCGTCGGGCGAGCAGGCACTTCCGACCGAACTCGCGGGTCCGGTCGTCGTCGAGGCCGTAGAGATCCCTCATGGAACTCGATTCGGTGGAGAGATCGACGGCCTCGGGTGCGGTCGACTGCATGCGATACGCGAGTTCGTAGCTGGCGATCCGGCTCTCGAGGTCGGGATTTCCGGGGTTTCTTGAGGCGTGGGCGTCATTCATCGCCCGGAGACGATCGAGAAGTCGTCGCTGCACCGAGCCGCGGCGGGCGGCGTCGGGCTCGAGGTCCAGGATCGGTTCCCCCTTGGGGCGGAGGACGGTGCCGGCGTGACTGGCGGGCATGTATCCGCTCGACCAGTTCTTCGCCCCCGAGATCGGACCGCCGGTGTGATCGAGCATCACCACGAAGCCCGGAAGGTTCTCGTTCACCGAGCCGAGTCCGTAGTTCACCCACGAACCGAGAGCGGGGGATCCGGAGAGGATCTGGCCGGAGTTCATCATCAGCATCGCCGACCCGTGCAGAGGACTCTCCGCGTACATGCTCTTGATGAAGGCGATGTCGTCCACGCAGGTCGAGAGGTGTGGGAACAGCTCGCTCACCCAGGCCCCGCTCTCCCCGTGCTGCTTGAAGTTCCACTTAGGTCCGACGACCCGACCCTGGTTCCGGGTGCCGCCGCGTCCCTTCACGTGGACGTCGATGGTCTTGCCATCGAGGCCGTAGAGCTTCGGCTTGTAGTCGAAGGTGTCGACCTGGCTCGGTCCGCCGTACATGAACAGGAAGATGACCGACTTCGCCTTGGGAATCAGCGGGGGCTGCTTCGGAGCAAGGGGGTTGGCATCATTGTCGAACGGGGTCACGCCATCCGCGGCCATCGCCTGTCGGTCCAGGAATCCGTCCTTCGCGAGGAGACCAGCGAGTGCGACTCCGGTGAACGCGCCCCCGGTCTCCCAGAGGAATTCCCGTCGGGTTCGTCCGCAGAAGGTGCCTGGTCGATGTGGTTCGGACATGGTCGTGACTCCGATCGGCTCAGCCGACGTGGAGGAATTCGTTGAGGTTCAGCATGAGCACGCAGGATGCCTCGAGGGCCTCGGCCGGGTCGAGTCCGTCCTCGGCCTGCAGTTCGTCGATCATCCTGATGATCTCGGCGACCTCCTGATCGGACGGAGGTCGGCAGAGAGTGAGTTGCAGTCCGCGTCGTATCTGACCGCGAAGATCGCCCGGACTCTCGGCCCGGAGTCGCTTCGCGAATCTGGCCGCCTGACGATCCATGAACTCCGAATTCATCATCATCAGCGACTGGGTCGGAACGGTCGTGGTGAACCGGACCGAGCAGGGACGATCGGTGTCGGGCTGGTCGAATCCCTCGAGGAAGGGATGTCTGAGCGACCGCTTCAGGAAGACGTAGAGACTTCGCCGTCCGGCCTGGGCATCGTTGGCGCGTCCCCAGGCCTGGTCGGGCCGGGAGGCGGTCTCAAGGACCGCCCGCGGAAGAGGGGGATACACGCCCGGACCGCGGAGTTCCAGATTGAGCTGGCCGCTCATCGCGAGGATCGAGTCTCGAAGTTCCTCGGCGGAGAGTCGGCGGAGATCCCTTCGCCATGCCAGATCGTTCAACGGATCCTTGTTGTAGGAACCCTCGTCGAACCGGTTGGACATTCGATAGGTGCTGGATTCGAGGATCAGCCTCGTCATCTCCCGTCGTGAACCGGCCCGGCGCACGAACTCGCCGGCAAGCCAGTCGAGCAGCTCCGGATGCGTCGGTCGGGAGCCGAGGGAACCGAAGTCGTCGCTCGAACGCACGATCCCTCTTCCGAAGAGATGCTGCCAGAGCCGGTTCGAGGCGACCCGCCAGGTCACGCGATTGTCATCCTCGACCAGCCAGTCGGCGAAGGCCAGACGCAGGCCGCTCGATTCGCCGTGTTTCGGAGGATCCGGAGCGAAGTCGAGACCGCCGAGGACCGCGGGCACGCCGGGCTTGACGGCCCGACCCGGGCTGTGTGCATCGCCCCGGATCAGAATGTTGGTCCCCGGGGGGACGGGGCCGTGGCCTCGGGCGCAGAGCACGAGCGTGGTCTCGGCGGACGGCGGTTCCATCGCCAGCAGGCGATCCCGCAGGGCATTGAACTCCTCGGCCGCTTCTTCGCCCTCCGACTCGCGGATCGCCTCGACCACCGCATCGTCGAAACGGGTCCGGAACGCCATCGCGGCGATCTCCCGGGAACCGAGCGGACGATCGTGGATCCGGATCTCGTCGAGGGTGCCGTTGAAACCACCGCCGCCCGGAAGCATCCGGCCGATCGAGAGTTGCTTGATCGAATCGAGCGACTGCTTTCCGCCCGTCGCGGAATCGACCTCGCGGCCGTCGACGAAGAGCGCGATCCGACCGGTGGAGGCATCACGGGTGAAGGCGATGTGGTGCCACTCGCCGTCGTTGAATCCCGGCGGGGAGTTGATGAACGTCTCGGGGTTGCCGACGCCGGCGGCGACGATTCCCGATCCGATCATCGAGAGGCCGTAGTCGTTCACGATCCCGGAGACCTCGCCATCGACCAGACCCGAACCGCGGAACCATCTGGGATCCTCGTCGGGACCGTTGGACTGTGATTCGGTCCGCATCCAGAGACTGATGGTGAACGAGTCCCGGGCGACGTTGGGGATCATCGCGCGATCGTCGCCGCCGTCGAAACCGAGGGCGCCGCCGTCGAGCCCCTCGCGTCCGAACCTGGCGTCGAGGAGCCGTCCGTCGTGTCGTCCCGTGGCATCGGAAAGCACGCCCTTCGTCGTGTCGTCGAGTGGGTAGTGGGCGACGAGCCCGTCATCGGAGGAGGAGGAGACGAGGTCTTCGGAGACCGAGCCGCTCCGGTCGCGGAGTTCGATCATCGCCCGGGCGAACTCCTCGTCGTATCGACGCTTCTCCCGTTCGAAGGTGGCCTCGCCCTCCGCACCGAAGTGGTTCGGGACCCGGCGGGTGATGTTGTTCGCGTTGATCGCGTTGCCCATCCGCTCCTTGTAGGGCTTGAGGTCCCTGAAGATCGCGGCCAGCCGGTAGTAGTCGCCCTGCAGGATGGGATCACGCTTGTGCTCATGGCACCGGGCGCACGCCACCGACATGCCCATCATGCCGCGGCTGACCACGTCGATGATGGAATCCATGTCGTCGTTCTTGGCGAGCTCCACGTCGGTCGGTTCGTCGTCCCAGATGCCGAGGCGATAGAACCCCGTGGCGGTGAGGGTCTGCAGGTCTCGGTCGGGAAGTTCGTCGCCCGCGATCTGTTCGACGAGGAAGCGGTTCCAGGGCTTGTCCTCGTTGATCGCCTCGACCACCCAGTCCCGGTATCGCCAGGCCTCGGGCTTGGTTCGGTCGCGTTCGTAGCCGTCGGTGTCGGCGTAGCGGACCGCGTCCAGCCAGTGGCGGGCCCATTTGACGCCGTGCTGAGGGGAATCGAGATACCCGTCGATCATGCGCTCGTAGGCGTCGGGGTTCCGGTCCGTGACGAACGATTCGACCTCCTCGGGGGTCGGGGGGAGACCCGTGATGTCGTAGGCGACCCGCTTGATCAGGGTCCTGCGGTCGGCCTCGGGAGCCGGCGTGATCCCGGCCTCATCGAGGCGGGCGAGGACGAAGGCGTCGATGGGATTTCGAACCCAGTCCGGGTTCCCGGTTTCGGGGATCGTGGGTTCGGTCAGGGGCTGCCACGCCCACCAGTCGCCACCGTCGGGGATGACCTGTGCCTCGAAGGCCTCGGCGGGCACGTCGTTGCCGACTCCGTCGGCCCATGTCGCGCCTTCCAGCACCCACTCGGTGAGGATGGAGATCTCCTCGTCGGAGAGCCGGGCCTTCGGCGGCATCTGATGCTCCTCCGAATCCCAGGAGATCATCTTGAGGATCAGGCTGTCCTCGGGGTTCTTCTCGTCGAAGGCGGGACCACGGTCACCACCCACCAGAAGTCCGCTCCGGGCGTCGATGCGGAATCCGCCCCGGATCCTGCCCTCGCCGCCATGGCAGCGCAGGCATTCCCGTTCGATGATCGGCCAGGCTCGTGATTCGAAGAACCGGGACGCCCGGACGATCTGTGCGTGGTCGTCCTGGGGGATGGATCCGAAGACTCCGGTCGTCGCGAACGCGACGGACACCAGCAGGGCGGAGCCCATGGGGATGTCATGCCGAGGGGGTCGGGGCATCGGATCTTCCATACCGTGGATCGAACCCCCACATTGTAGGGTCCGGACGCCGATTTCCCAGCGGAATGGGGGGGTGAGGGCCGTTCCGGGGGGGAAGGCGTCGGATCAGGGTTTCGATCGATCCGGCTGGCGTCGGATCCGACGCATCGGGAAGGCGACGATCTCCCGCCCGGAGAGGCTCGCGACGAGGTCGTCGAGCGGGATCGGTCTGCCTCTCCAGCAGTCGACTCCCACGTCCGTGGACCGGCCGATCTCCTCCAGTCGACCGTGGGCGTGCCCGTGGAGATGGACGGATCCCTTCCGGTTCCCCCGCCATCCACGCAGTGGATAGTGGCAGCAGATCACCCGCGGTCCGTCGGCCGCACGACGGAAGGAGAGAAGATCGTGGACCGAGCTGAAGAGCCGGTTGAAGTCCTTGTGGTCCGGATCGTGGTTGCCTCTGACCAGCACCAGTCGCTCGGTGGTGAGACGTTCACGAACCTCGTTGGCGACGCGGATCTTCCTCTTGCGTGAATCGAGATCGCCCACGAAGTCACCGAGATGCAGAAGCAGGTCGTCCGCACCGACCAGGTCGTTGATGCCTTCGATGTACGCCGAATCCATGGCCTCGGCATCGGTGAAGGAGCGGTCGTAGGAGGCGATCGCGTCCGCCTGGCCGAAATGATTGTCGGCGGTCACGAAGACTCTTCCCGGCGTTTCAAGCGGGTGATCGGCCATGGATGTCATTCAACCGGATCTTCGGCATCCCCGCCGTCTTCCTCGTCATCGGCGAGGCGACGGAGTTCGATGCCCAGGAGATTTCCGATGGCATGACGCGGTTCGGCCATCGGCTCGAGGCGGAGCGTGAACTCGCCGGTGTCCTCGAGGTCGAGAACACCCAGATCGAACTGGCGGAAGTCGTCCCAGTTGTCGGTCCGCTCGATGCGGCCGTCGATGAACGCTTCGCCCACGCTGAGTCGGATGGGAGTTCCGGCATGGCGTTTCGGACAGGCGGTGGTCAGCCTGACGTGCCATCGACCAGGCTGGTCGACCCGGATCGCCCACTCCAGGGCATCGTCCGAATCCTTCCAGGATCCCCAGGTCGTTCGCCCCCCGGGGCCCATGCGTTCCCGGCGGATCACGTCTCCATCCGGGAAGGCGTCCTCGGCATCGAGGCGGATGATGCCTCGCAGGTCCGCGGTCCCGACGATCCGGTAGCTGCAGAGTCGCTCGATCACGTCCCGCCGGGACGGGGATTCCGGATCGTCGAAGGCGGCGATCGATGCGCTGACCAGATCCCAGGGGACGACCACCATCGAGGTGCGGGATCGTCTGGCCGCCAGCCAGCCGGCAAGCCGGCCCTCGGCATCGATCACGGCACCGCCGACCTCGTCCAGGGGACGGTCGGCATCGACCAGATGAATCGGGCCGAGTCCGCTGGAGAGTCGGCTGGTGCCGATCGAGGTGTTGCTGGAGATCCCGGCGCGGTTCGCGTCCGGTCGGAGTCCGAGGTCGATGCCGATGCTGAAGGAGCGGTCCTCCCGCAGGACCTCGATGCGCAGTTCATCGCCGATCCCGAGGTTGGTGATGGCCTCGACGAGGTCGGCGGTGCGGCGAACGTCCCGGCCGTCCGCGCGCACGATGATGTCGTCCACCTCGAGATTCGCCCGGGCGGCGGCGGTGTTCGGGACGATCCTGATCACTCGAAGCCCCCCGTTCCGGGACGGTTCGGTGCCGACGCCGAGAAAGGGGCGGTCGTCCGAGGCGTCCCGACTGGAGAGTTCATCCTGATCACGGGCCACGGCCGCGATGCCCGATGAGCCTCCATCGATCTTCGGGATCACCAGCAGGGACCCCGAACGAAGAGGATCGGTTCGAGGCTCGATGGTCTCGACCTCGAGGCGGTCCGAGAGGCCGGGGACCTCGAGGAGCACCAGATCGATCGTGCTGTCCAGGCCGATGGGTCGGGCCTGCAGTTCGAGCCGCGGGGATTCATCGGTGGCGGGTCGGATCACCCTCGGGGTTCGAATGTGACGGGCGAACTGAGAGGCCTTGGTGATCACCAGGTCGCGGTCGACGATGGTTCCGAGGGAGACGAGTCGATCATCGTCGCGGATCTCCACGAGCATGCTGGAGGCGGGGTCGGCGATCGAATCCAGCTTCGCGAGGAACTCGGGATCCCGTCTGGTGCCCGTGGATGACTTCCGTCTGGTCCGGCCTTCCCATTCCTCGGACGAGGGCGGCTCCACCTCGGGATCCATCAGATGAGGCATCCAGGCGTGGATCGCATCGACCGAGGTCGCGAGGTTCTGCCACGGCTGGTGGCCGCATCGGCTCGCGATGCCCACGATCCGACCTTCGAGATCGAGGATGGGCCCTCCCGAGTCGCCGGCATCGATCGGACTGTCCATGGCCAGTTCGGCACCCTCGAGGTCGATGATGCGGCCGATCCGGGTGGCGGGCTCCCGGCTTCCGTTGCTGCTGATCGCGGCGGCATGACCGAGGGTGACGATCCACTCGCCCATCTGCAGCGATCCGGCGGGGGCCAGCGGCGAGAAGGCGAAGGGCGTGGGTTCCTCATCGTCCTCTCGAAGCATCTCGATCACCGCGAGATCGACGTCATCCTCGAAGACGGAGGAGACCACCCGTCCCCGGTGACGCTCGCCGTCGGGAAGCACGATCATCAATCGCCGGGGATTTCCCCGGACCACGTGCCCGGCGGTGAGCACCAGGCCGGCCGAGTCGAAGATGACTCCGGTCGCCATGCTGCTCGAACGCCCTCCGGTGGTGATCCGGACCACCGCGGGGTTCGCCTTCTCGACCACTTCGATGAATCGGTCCTCCAGCTGCCGGAGGTCATCCTCCGAGCGGAGAACGCCTGCATTCACACCGCAGGCCACGATCAGTGAGATCAGGATCGAAAGTCGGGTCGCCATGACGCGGGAGGGGATGCGCGGGTGCCTGCCCGACCCGGTCCGGGTCCTGAATCCACTCATCAGATCTCCTGTCATCGGATTTCCTGTCATCGGACCTCCGGGGAATGGAATCGCGTCTTCGCACGCCCTCTCCCCCTTCCCTGAAACGATCCGGGAAGGGAGGTTGTTGCGTGCACCGGTCCTTCGGAGGACCGGTTCGTCGGGAATCGAGTTCCAGACTCGACACAGTGATCGTAAGCGGCCTGACGGTGGGGGGAAGGGCCGGTACCGTCCCCCTTCATGACCGAGATCACCTCCGATGGCTGGCCCCGTCCCGTCCACAGGGTGGCCTTTCTCTTCGCGATGTCCGCCGAGGGAACCGGTTTCGCCCGTCGGCTGGGGCTGGAGGATCAGGGGAGCCTCGATTCCTCCCTCCCCGCCCACTGGCTGAAGGGACGCCTCGCCGGCTCCGATGGAGGGTCCCTCGAGGTCGCGGTGGGATTCGCGGGCACCGACCCCGATCACGGCGTCGATCGGATCGGGACGGTCCCCGCGGCCCTTGCCGCCCATCTGCTCATCCGCCGGTTCGAACCGGACCTGCTGGTCAACGCGGGGACGTGCGGGGGTTTCAAGGTCAGAGGAGCCCGGGTCGGATCCATCTACCTGGGATCGAAGGCCTTCCTCTTTCATGATCATCGAGTTCCCCTTCCCGGTTTCGACGCCTTCGGGGTCGGTCGGATCGAGGCGGATCATCCGGAGGAGCTTCTGGAGGTGATGGATGCGGAGCCCGGCGTGATCTCGACCGGTGATTCCTTCACCCCGTGTGCCGAGGAGCTCGAGTTCTTCGAACGCGAAGGGGTTCATGCGAAGGAGATGGAGGCTGCGGCCATCGCCCGACTGGCTCGTGATCACGGCCTTCCGTTCCTCGCCGTGAAGGCGGTGACCGACCTCGTGGATCATCCCGAGCCCGAGCAGGAGGCGTTTCTCCGCAATCTCGAGCGGGTCAGCGCCTCGCTGGGGGAACGGCTCGTCCGTCTCCTCGACTGGCTGGGGACACGGACCTGATCCGGACCGGATGGCTCCGGATATCCACCAGGTCCTCCAGACCGAATTCGATGCTCCGTTCAAGGCCGTCGCCCGTCGAACGCTTCTGGCGATCCGGTGACATGGTGACAGTCTCCTCCAGCGAGGATCGGTTTCCGATCCGGAGAGGAGAGGGTTTTCGATGCAGATGCAGACCGTGACACACACCGGACTCGTCGCGGTGGTCGCACTGGGTGGTGCCCTGACGGCGGCAGCCGCGATGGCGGCGGGGCTGGACGACCCTCTCGGTTCGGTGATGAGCATGACGAATCCCCTCATGCACGAGGGTCAGTCGCTCATCCCCCTCAATCACGACATCATCGCAAGCCTCTTCGGCCTCGAGGAGACGGTCTTCGAGATCGCTTCGGAACCACCGGCGCCTCACGGACCGGATCTCGCCGGAGGGACCTCCGGTAACGCACCGTGAGAGATGAGAGGCACCTGCGGCACGTCACCGCCCGGTCCCCTGATTCGCGGCTCCGCAGGCATTCGAGCCCGGCGATCCGGTGATGGGGGAGGCCGCAAGGACCCTATAAAACCCGGAGTTCAAGGCCTTCAGTGGGAGATTCGAGCCTCGGACTCAAACCGTGAATCTGAAGTGATGAATCACGGCTCCTGTCGAGTACTCTCGAAACGGGACCTGCCGACCCGAGTCGGCCGGAAGAGGAGAGGACAGGGTGTCGAGAAGAGGCTTTTCAATCCGACGCGCGCCCGGCTTCCGGGTACTGGGTTGCCTCGTGATGATGTCATGCATCATGGCGAACCATTCCGTCGTCCTGGGAGACCAGGCGACGCCCCCCTCCATCTGGGATCGCGAGGTGCCCGGAACCAGCGAGACCTACGCCGAGGCCAGCCGAAACGATGCGATGGCGGAAAGCGCCGATCCGGTGCTGCTGCCGCTTCCCGCCCCTCTGGTGGCGGCGGGACTCGGTCTGTTGGGCGCCTACATGCTGAAGCGTCGGTTCAACGGCGGGTGAAGTCCGCCGCGGGCCCCGGGGCGACGACCCGTTCGGCCATCTCCCCGACAGTCCACACGCCTCGAGAATCATCCGTGAAGGGTCGGGTCGCCGATGTGGTCATGAAGCGCCACTGCGCACCGAGGACCCAAGGAACCTCGACGATCCGTCCGCATGAGAGTCAGACGGTCGCAGGTTCACCCAGGACATGAACGCCAGCACCACAACTTCGATGGATCCGGTCGTCTCGATCATCGTGGTCTCCTACAACACCAGGGAGATGACGCTGGAGTGCCTCGAATCGATCAGGGCCGAGACCACGACCGTGTCCTTCGAGGTTCTCTTCGTGGACAATCAATCCAGCGACGGAAGTCTGGATGCGGTGAGGGAGCGTTTCGGCGACGACCCCCGGTATCTCATCAAGGACAACGACTCGAACCTCGGTTTCGCGGTGGCGAACAATCATCTGGCGGAACAGGCTTCGGGGCGGTACCTGCTCCTGCTCAATCCCGACACGGTGGTCCTCGATCATGCCATCGACAGGATCGTCGCGTTCGCGGAGTCGCACCCTCGCAACGGCATCTGGGGGGGACGCACCCTGTTCGAGGACGGGAGCCTCAACCCCACCAACTGCTTCGGGCCGTACACCCTCTGGGCCCTCTTCTGCGCCTCGATCGGGCTCACCTGGCTCTTCCCCGGGTCGCCTTTGTTCAATCCTCGGGCCTATCCGGGATGGGATCGCACCGGGATACGCGAGGTCGGCATGGTCACCGGCTGCCTCCTGCTCATGGAGAACTCCCTTTGGAAGGAGCTGCAGGGCTTCGATCCCGAGTTCTTCATGTACGCGGAGGAGGCGGACCTGTGTGCGAGGGCGATCGATGCGGGAAGGCAGCCGATCATCTCCGGAGAGCCGACCATCATCCACCACGGTGGTGCGAGCGAGAAGACCCGGGCGGGCAAGCAGATCAAGCTTCTCGACGGGAACATCAGGTACTTCCGGAGGCACTGGAGCCGCCCCGCCTATCACATCGGACTGGTTCTCATCGACATCAGCATCCTGATCCGGGCGCTGAGCGAGTCTCTTCGTCGCCGCCCGACCGCGGATCGGGTGTGGTCGGTGATCTGGAGCGAACGCGCCACCTGGAGAAGAAGCATTCGAGGCGGATCCGAGCCGAAGGCATCGTCTCGATGATGAACCTCGTCATCAATTTCCACGGGATCGGGGATCCTCCCCCCGGGATCGAGGAGGGTGAGGCCGAGGTGTGGACGTCCGTGGAGGAGATGAATCGCATTCTCGACCTCGCGGAGGGACGCCCTGAAGTCGCCATCACCTCCGACGACGGAAACGTCTCGGATCTCGAGATCCTGCTCCCGGCCCTGTTGAAGAGACGTCTCACCGCGACCTTCTTCGTCCTGACCGGGCGGATCGGCAAACCGGGATTCCTGGACGAGCAGGGGATCGGGGTTCTGGTCGAAAGCGGCATGCGCATCGGCCTGCACGGTCATGCACACGTCTCATGGAGGGGACTCGACGTCGACGCCGCGCGGATCGAGTGGTTCGAAGCCCGCGAACGTCTGGCCGCGGTCTCCGGCCAGTCCATCGAGGATGCGGCCTGTCCGTTCGGACGCTACGACCGAGGCACGATCGGAGGTCTTCGCAGGGCGGGCATTTCGAGGATCTTCACCAGCGACCGCGGCTGGTTCCGGTCGGGGGCGATGCCCATACCGAGGAACTCGGTGGGCACAAGCACGTCGTCGTCCGTCATCGAGGAACTGCTCGAGCGGCCGCGGATCCCGTTCATCGACTCCTTGAGACGCACGGTCAAGCGCTGGCGATGAACCCACTGACGGGGCGATCTCGAGGCTTTCCCGGTCGACCTTCATGGCCGGTGGACCTCGAGACGTCACCGCTTGTTCGGACTCTGCGCTCGAAGTGCGACCGACCGACTTCGGCACCTGGTTATCGAACCTCCGAGGCACCGAAAGAGGCCCTGTGAATTCGACGCGATCGTCTTTTCGCGACGACCCCGGGTGTTGGCCATTTATTGACGTTTTTGGCGTGAAACACGCTCCTTTCGAGCCGATGATGAGACTTGGAGAAATCTGTTCTCTGACCCCCCAGAAGGGGCTTTCCAGCCGCCCATGGGCGGTTTAGAAGCCCGTTTTTCGGTGAGTCCCGCCATCCTTGATGTCGGTTGACAGGGGCGAAGCCCAGCCGTGAACGAGTCCCTTCAGAAGAGGCTCCCCCCAGTGGCGATCCCGGCACCCGGATCCGCCTCTGCAGGGAGGAACGGGCTGGAGGAAGTGTTCGCCTTCCCGGGCCTCGTGCCGGGATTCGGCCGGCACTTGCAATTGACCGGGTGCATCCGAATTCGATCCTGATGGAATGGGACTTCCTCGGTGGATGGTTTCGATGTCGATCCTCATGGTCCTGTCAGCATTCACGCCGGGTCCGGACGGTCGCATCGAGGAACCGGTTTCGGGAGCCGTGACGTGACAATTGCCGAGCACAACATGGATTCATCGAGAACCACTCGATCTCCGCGTCCCACCATCGGATGCGGGTGGGGAGGATGGTTCTGCGTCCTGGTGCTCCTGGTCATCGGGTCGTTCGTCTCTCGATCGCACGGGTGGAGTGGACAGGACGAACTGCGCCCTCAACGGGTCGAATCCGAAACCGCACGGGCCGCTGCCGAGGACGGACGCATCGTCCGTCGGGCCAGGCAGCTGGTGAAGGTCGACGTTCCCTTCGGACTCGGTGAAGGTGCGCCGAAGATCGACGCGGATGCGGCAGAGAAGGTTCTTCGATCGGTGGAAGCCAATCCAAGGCGGCTGGTGACCCTGGTGTTCTCCGGCACGCCCATGAGGTTCAGCGATCTCCCCCCGTCCACGCAGGAACTCCTGCTGGAGCGAGGTGGAACCGAGGTGATTCGGAAGTTCGAGGAGTACGTGGCCGAACAGGTCATGGACCTGCTTGATGAGATCAGGGCGAAGGAGCCTCGCGCCTCCCTGGCGATCAAGGGTCTTCCCTTCGAGGGTGGTTCCCCGAGCGCTTCGGAGTCGAATGCCCGTTTCGCCGCGGTCCTCGACGACCTCGACGCCTTCGTCGCGGATCGCGTCCTGATGGCCTCCTCCCGGGGCGACGAGCTCGCGCTCGCGAAATCGACCTTCCCCGAGTCCCTTGAACTGGCCGGGGAACGTGCGATCCTCTATCCGGGCCGGGGTGGTTGGCGGATCATCCTCGCCGGTGAAGATGCGAGACGGGTGCTCGCCTCCGCCGGATCGGACGACCGGGATGTGATTCCATTCGACCTGTCCGAAGACGATCCGCTGGTGGTCGGGGCTCTCGTCGCCACGGATGACCGGTTCGACGTCGATGTGGTGGCCGGGGACCTGGCCGGCACCGGACCCGGAGAAGCCGAAGGTGTCCCGGTCCCCACCTCCGGAACGGCTGGGGAGTCGCCGGTCGGCGGCCGCCGAGGTGGCGGAGGTCGAGCGATCCCCGGTTCGGGATTCGGTTCCACCGCAGAGGTGTTGAACGACGATCCGGCAGCAGCCGAAGACCGGGATTCCCCGTCATCCGCACCGGTGGATCCCGTCGACTCACGGGATTCCGGCACTGCCGAAGACCCGCTCGGGGAGCGTGGCGACGATCCGTCCGCGGATGATGCCGACGATTGGAATCCGGTCGACGAGATCGGTGACGACCCGGTCGACGACGATGGGAACGACGATCCCGTCGGAGGCGACGATTCCGGTCAGGACGAGGATTCCACCGACGACGGCGGAGTCGAGGATGACCGTTCGGACGACGGGGTCGACGATTCAGGCGACTCCTCGAGCGACGATCCGATCGAAGTCGACGAGCCCGAGGTTCTGATCCCGGGATCGGGCTGGAATGGTCCGCCTTCGGATCCCGGCTCGGTCGGCAACGGAGGAATGCCGGGATTCGACGCCTCCGTCATCGCACGGTGGAACGTGGTTCCCCATCAGATCGTCAACGAGACCATTGACATCGGCATCCTCGCCTTCCACGTGAACGGCATCGATCGCGTGGAGATCTCGGTCGACGGAGGGGCACCGGTGGTCATCGAAGACCGAGCGTTCAATGCGAGGACCGGAGTGGACGAGTTCGTGGCACGTCTCGATCCGGCGGAGTTCGGCATCCCGAGTCATCCGGCCGAGATCAGGGCCACCGCATATCCCCTTCTGGCGGGACAGGCGATCGAACTCGACTCCCTGAACATGTTGATGAATCACGATTCACAGGTCCTGTGGTGCGCGGAGTGGGGATCGGACGTCAACGGCACCGGAACGAGGGAGAACCCCTTCCGACAACCTGGGGAGGCGATTCGACAATTCCAGGTCGAGGCGGGTGGTGTCGACGCCGTCGGCGCCTGTGATGGTCTCACGATCAACCTGATGCCCGGGGACTACGATGCGACGGCCGGACTCTCTCCCTTCGCCTCCACCGAACACACATGGTTGACGATCCAGGGCGATCCGGACCTGGAATCCTCGGCCGTCAGGTTCACGAGCGGCGGCGGAGTGCGGACCCGCTACGTTCGATTCGCCAACCTGACCTTCTTCGAGACGCAGGTTCCCTCCCGCGTCCTGCCGGGGACTCTCGAGAAGCAGAATCTCTGGCTGGACGAGATCGTCAGCATCGGAGATGGTCAGATGGGAGACCAGGAGCCGCTGATCGGGACGGCCTTCGAAACGGCGTACGTCACCGACAGTCGATTCCGTGAACTGGCCAACGGTCCCAAGCACTGCGACCTGGTCAGGGGGTGCCTCGTGGAGTACGTCAGCGAGGACGCCTACACCCGATGCCTGACGATCGTCGACTGCGAGATCAGGGGGCTTGATCCCAAGCCGCTGGCGCATCCCGACATCTATCAGATCTTCTGCGACGATGAACACGACGGGGATGTCCCGAAGATCATCTACGGTCTGAGGGCGATCGATGTCGATGCCCAGCTGGTCTTCCTCAACGATTGCGAACGGATCTCGAATCTGGCCATGGTCAACATGGTGCTCGTGACCCGGGGCGAGCTGATGCCGCTCGAGCCCTACTGGTCCCAGCTGAAGCCGGGCCGGCTCTCGAACATCATCATCGAGAACGTCACGATCCCCAACCAGCGATTCCACATCGACTGTTCCGACATCGAGAACTTCGTGATCCGTTCAAGCATCTTCTTCAACATGCGGGCGACCGAGTCCACCCCGGTGGAGATGATCGAGGCCAGCAACAATCATTTCGTGGACGTCTTCTCCTGGGGAACCATCACTCCGGGCACGAACTGGACTTCGGGACCCGTGCCCATGGAGGGCGGGGTCCTGCCAGTGAACGGTCCCACCATGTGGCCGAACGACGACTTTGATCGGTATCGGCCTCTGCGCGGCAGCGTGGTCGACGACCGCGTGATCGGCGGCGACATCCTCATCGATGCCACCAGCCTCCCCAGATCGATTCCTACGACCCTGGGTGGCCTCCAGGCGAACAACTGACCGGCCCTCGGGGATCGACTCCGACGAACCGTCCCTTCCCCGTCCAGTCCAATGCAGAACCACCAGTACAGAGACCCGACCCGGTTCACCGAGTTCAGCACGGTGGACACCACCACGATCCATCCGCTCGCCGTGATGGGTCTGGTCGTGGTGCTCTGGTTCGTGCTGTTCGGCAAGCGGCGTTCCGCGGTGCTGTGGGCGACGGCGCTCCTCTGCTTCGTGCCGGACGGCCAGCGAATCGTGATCATGGGGATCGATTTCGCGTTTCTAAGGATCCTCGCCCTCGGGCTCGGCATCCGGGTCTTCATGAGGAAGGAGATCTCGCCACTGAGGATCCTTCCCATGGATTTCGTGGTGCTGCTGTTCGCGCTCTGGCCGCTGATGGCGGGAATCTCGAGGGGCACGGACATCCCGTTGGTCCGCCTTCTGGGATACGGAGCGGATCTTCTGCTCATCTACCTAGCGGGCCGTGCGCTGATACGCAACGCCGACGATGTGAGGCATCTCGCGCGGGGTCTCGTCTTCATATCGATACCGGTCCTCTTCGCCTTCACCATCGAGAAGGTGACGGGTCGCAACTTCTTCTCCATCTTCGGCGGCGTCTCGTCGATCACCGCCGTCCGTGAAGGAAAGGTGCGGGTGCAGGGTGCCTTTTCACACCCGATCCTCGCCGGTGTCTGGTGGTCGGCCGTGCTTCCGCTGATCCTGGTCCTCATCTGGGATCCCCGGAAGACCAATGATCGGATGCTTGGATGGTTCGGCGTGGTGTCCTGCATCCTGCTCGTGATCATGTCCGCCTCCAGCACGCCTCTGGTCGGACTGGGGGTCGCCCTCATGGGCGCACTGGTGTTCCCGTATCGGAGATATCTGCGCCCGGCGTGGATCGCCGCCGTGCTCTGCGCATTCGCCATCCACATGGTCCACGACCTCGGTGTCCATCATGCGGTCTTCGCGAAGTTCCCCGGGATCACGGGATCCACCGGCTACCACCGGTATCGACTGATAGACGCGTGCATGAACCGCGTCAACGAATGGTTCCTGGTCGGTGCCGACACCAGCTATCACTGGGGCTGGGGTCTGGACGACGTCACCTGCGAGTACGTGCGGGCCTGTCTTGCGGGTGGCATATTGCAGTTCATGGCTCTGGCCGCGATCTTCCTGATGTCGTTCTGGAAGGTCGGAAGTCTCATGAGCAGGGCTCCGAAGTCCCTGGTCATCGCGAGCTACGCACTGGCTCTGGGTGTCTTCGTGCACATGGTCTGTTTCATCGCCGTCTCGTACTTCGGCCAGATCCTGTTCCTGTTCTGGATCAATCTCGGTGCCCTGCAGTCGGTGCTGGACTCCAGATCGCGGCGGATGGTCACCAACGAAGAAACGATCGTCACGCGACCGAGACGCCCCGTCGAGGATTCGCTCCGTGGTGTGGAGATGGGCAGGACGTGATGGAATCGAGGTCTGAAAACGGATCGGTCGGCGTGTCGGATCCCGACATCACCGGATCCTCTTATTCCAGACGGCCGGGATTCCATCGAATTCCCGACGCATCATGGTCGATTCTCGGATTGCCCGAATGACACGATGGTCAGCAATCCTCCTGTCCGGCGGTCCGGCCGATCACGGCATGAGCGCCGTGCTCGGAATACCTCTGGACGATCTTCCCCTGTGCGATGATTGCACGGTCTCCGAAGCCTGGATCAGGGTGTTGGATGAAGACCTGGCGAACGATCGGATCGGAACCGCCCCTCGCCACCATCTGCGGATACTTGCCGCTGGAGATCCCAGAGCGACGGCATCCCCCGACGCCTCTCCATGGAACGAGGTGGTCGAGCCGAGAAGTCCCCGGGGGGTCGCGGGAGTCATCTCCGACGTGATGAGGAGCTGGGAGCCGGCCGACGACCTCGGGGACTGGTTGCTCGTGATCGAGTCTTCGGCGAGTCCCTGCATCGACGTCGCCGCACTCTTCCAGGCCGCCGAACGATCCGCGGACGTCTGTCTGATCTTCGGGGTCTCGCATCTCGATCGACCCTGCGGCGTGTATCTGGTGCGCCGGGACATCTACGACCTGGTGCCGGAAACCGGTTTCTTCGATTTCAAGGAGCAGCTGATCGCGAGGATGGTCGCCGAGGGCCTTCGCATCGAGGCGGTGGTCGTCGCCGAAAGGGCCATCAGACTCGACACGCGCCAGGGATGGCTGACAAACGTCGATCGCTGGGCGGGATTGAATCGTCACCAGCCGATCCCGCGGGCCGACGGAGCTCGGGCGTGGTCGAGACGCGAAGGATCGAGCGTGGTCCACCCCGGCAGCGTGGTGGACGGTGCGGTCATCATCTCCTCGGTGGTGATGGACGAGGCGGTGATCGAACCCGGAGCCACCGTGGCCCGTTCGATCGTGGGGCCCGGAGTGAAGGTCCCCTCGGGTGCGGTCCTGGTGGACGCGGTGTTCACGCAGGAATCCCGGACCGGGGTCGCGACCGGCACGTCCGAGGCCGAAGGTCAGGCGAACGATCTCGAGCGAGGGACGTCGCGATGAACAACATCACCTGGTCCCGATTCCAGGATCAGACCGGCAGATTCAAATGGAGCCTGGTCCTCCTCTCCATCCTCCTGATCGCGCTCGTCTACCGGGAGCAGTTCCTGGACATCCTGGGGATCGCGATCGGAGGCATCGATCGCGGATACGTCCTCCTGGTCCCACCGGTGGCCGCCTACCTCATGGCGATCCGCTGGTCGAGAATGCGCAGGAATCGCAAGTCGAACCAGGGAGGTTGGCTGGGGTTCCTCCTGGTCGCCAGTTCGTTCCTCTTCGCATGGATCGGACACGATCGGGATCTTCTCGCCGTCTGGCATCTGGCACCATTCATCGCCTTCGTGGGAGTGTTCATCGCGGCTCTGGGAGTGCGGTCGATCCTGGTGCTCGCCCCGGGATTCGTCATCCTTCCGTTCACCGTTCCGCTGCCCGGGATGATTCGTCAGAAGCTGGCCCAGCCGCTGCAGGCGATGGCCACCGAAGTGACCTCGTGGGTGCTGAACCTGCTGGGGGTCGATGCGATGCGCGTGGGCAATCTTCTCGAGATCAACGGCGTTCAGGTGGCGGTGGGCGAGGCCTGCAACGGCATGAGACTCATCCTTCCCCTTGCGATCGTCATGTATGCATTCGTCTTCTCTCTTCCGCTGCGGGCCGGTACCAGGACCCTCCTGCTCGCCCTGTGTCTCCCGGTGGCGATGGCCTGCAACGTGATCCGGCTGGTGCCCACCGCCCTCGCGTACGGTTACATGCCGGACCACGCCAGCGCGGTCCACGAGATCGGAGGGTGGATCATGATTCCTCTGGCGATCGGGATGCTGGTGGGCCTCCTCCGCCTGATGGCCTGGGCGGATCTGTCGGTGTCGCGGTTCAGGCTGGTGACGGCCTGAGATGAACAGACCAATGCGTCGGAACAAGAATCGATGATCGATTCCAGGCACATCGGAAACATGCTCGACGTCTTCGCTCCCGCACTGTGCGTGCTGACGCTCCTTCTGGGGCTGTTGTTCATGGGTTCGGATCAGGACACCGACGCGAATCTCCGGCGCGATCAGCGGATCAGAGACGTCATGGAGGGATTTCCCATCCAGCTTGGCGGCGAGAACCAGTGGATACTCGTCGAGGACGTTCCGATCCCCACCGCTCAGACCGACATGCTGGACCTGAACGCCTTCACCAGCCGGCTCTACCAGCGGTTGGGAACGTATCCTCCGGTCAAGGCGACGGTCTTCATCGCGAACTCGAACGATGCACGTTCGATGGCCGGTCACCATCCACCCAACTGCTATCCGGCCTCGGGTTGGAGGATGAACGGTTCCCTTGCGGGGGTCAATAACTTCAGGGGAGTCGATGGCAGGGTGCTCCCCGCCTCGATCTACCATTTCGAGCTGGGTTCAGATACCGGACGACGGGTGTGGGTCGTCAATGGATTCCTGGTGCCGGGGAGTGCACCGGTCGGTACTCTCGAAGAGACACGAAAGCAGTCCAGCCGGGCGGAAACCTCGAAGATGGGTCTCACTCAGTATCAGATCGTCCTGGACGGCAGGCAATCTCGCGGGGAGATCGTCGAGCTTGCCGGTGAGATCATCGGTTCCCTGCCTCTGGAGCTGCTTCTGGCCGCGGGTCAGGATGAACATTCATTCTCGGATCCCAAAGACGGAGACGGATCATGAGTGAGGACATTCGCGATTCGAACATCGAGCTCGTGACAGAGGAGGGATCCACTCCGATGATCGAGGAGCCCGGGGCCAATCCCGTCAAGATGGTCATGGACCGGATGCACGGCCGCTGGATCTGGGCGATCGCGCTGGGCTGTCTGCTTGCACCCGTCTTCGCCTACCTGGGATACAAGCTCGCTCCCGTGACCTACGAATCGACCGCGGTGCTCACCGTCGAGTCCCGCCTGGAGACCCTGGTCGAGGAGACTCCCGAGACCCGCGAGATCCGCGTGGATCAGGAGGTCCAGGAGCAGGCCCAGCTTCTCCGGGCCTCGCAGGTGCTCAGCAGGGCTCTCCGATCGCCCGAGCTCCTGGCCTACCAGACGGGGGGACGGTCAGGAATCGCAGAGCACATCGCGGACCACCTGGATGTGCAGGTGCCGAGGGGCGGAGCGATCATCCTCGTCAGTATGAGCGACAAGGATCCCGTGTTCGCCGCCCGGGCGGTCAACGCCATCGTGACTTCCTACAAGGACACCTTCCAGCCGAATCGCGACGAGGACTTCCAGAGCAAGGTCTCGCGGATCCAGACCAGGATCAACAACACGCGCGACCGGATCGACATCCACAAGCGGCAGAAGATCGAGATCCTCAGAGACAGTCAATACGCCATCACGGACGTCGACTCCATCATGTCCTCCAACGTCGAGGAGATCCGTCGGCTTGAGATGCAGATCGCCGACATCGGGGACCAGCTCGATCGGATTCGTGAATTCGTGGCTCTCCGGGTGCGTCAGAAGGCGGAGGCGAACTCCACTGAACCGACCGAAGACGAATTGAAGCCCATGCTGGCGGATCGAGTCGATCCGGGAGTGGAGGAGCTCGCGGAGATCGACCCGGATCTGCCCAGGATCGAAGAGGACCTCGCCCGCCAGCAGATCGCCTTCGATGTCGTGAAGGAGCAGTTCGGATCCGGTCACATGGCGTACCGAAGGGCGAAGTCGAACTTCGAGGCCAAGAGGAGCAGCTTCAACGCACGCCTGGTCGCCGCCATGAATGCGTGGAAGGCGGGAGCGGGCAGCCAGTTCACATGGGGAGCCCTGAGCGAGCGGCAGAAGACGCTTTCCGCCGAACTCGAGGAGCTGCGGAGGCAGAACATCAAGCTTGGCCTCGACCTCCTCGCCGCCGAGGACCTTGACGAGAAGATCAATTCGGAAACCGCCGAGCTTCGTCTCCTCAAGGCGAGATCCCTCGAGCTCGATCGCGAACGTGACTCGATCCGAAAGGGTCGGGTGGATGAGACGCAGCCCGCGGTCCCTTCAATGACTCCGGACAAGGACCGTCGGGCCGCGCTTTCGGTTGCAGGGTTGTTCGGCGGATTCGGAATCGCCTTCGGAATCTTCTTCCTTGTCGGGAGCATCGATCAGAAGACCTTCGGCGTGTGCCAGCTCGAGGATTCCCGCAACACCATGAGGGTGCTGGGCGTCATGCCGGACATGGACGAGGTCGAGGAGGACGGCGATTCGGTGATGCTGGCCACCGATTGCGTGCATCGGATCCGAGCGAGGATCGAATCCCGGCGTTCGCCGGAGCGGGGCTACGCGATGATGGTCTCCAGCCCCTTCCAGGGCGATGGAAAGACCACGCTGGCGGTGAGTCTGGGCTGGTCCTATGCGGAGAGCGGATACAAGACCCTGCTTCTGGACGCCGACTTCATCGGCCGCGCCATGTCGCACCAGTTCGGTCATCTTCGGGATCCGGGACTGCGTGAGATCATCCGCAACGGCGAAGTGAGCGACGAGATCCACGAACTCGGCCATCCGAATCTCAGCCTGTTGAGCGTCGGTTTCGATCGGAGGATCTCCGCCGCGAATCTGAGCCCCCGTCTCATGAGCCGGGTTCTCGATGCCGTCCGTGACGACTACGATCTCGTGATCATCGACAGCGGTCCGATCACCGCAAGCATCGAGGCGATACCGGTCGCCTCCGCTTCGGACGGCGTCGTTCTCACTCTTCGTCGCGGTCGCTCCAGAGGACGGCTCTCCGAATGCATCTCGGATGTTCGATCGGTCGGAGCCGACTACCTCGGCCTGGTTCTCAACTACGCCAACAAGAGCGACTGCATCCGGCACGGCTCGACCTCGCGAATGAGCGTTTCGGTCCGGGCGGCCCTTGAAGGCGGGGAAGGCGCAGCGCTGCCGGCCGCCAGGAACCCGATGCTCGACAGCCTTGATCGAAGCGAGGACTGAGATTCGGACCGCCATGGAAGCCCCCATCCAAGGAGATCGTCCGGAGATCGTCGAATCACGCGGCCCCCTCGTCTGGGGCATGGATTCGATCGCCCTCCACGATGCATGGTGGCGCGGACGGGGCATTCAATGCGTGCGCATGAACACGGAATTCGACCGGGTTCCCGGCGTCGAGCTCTACATGCTGCTGGAGCCGGATCAGCTCGTCACGTTCGCCCTCTCCGACATGACGGAGTTGATCGTCTGGAGCTTCGCGAAGGCCTTCTGGGTGAGCGTCGTCGAGCGAAGCGAGGAGTCGTACAAGGAAGAGCTGGTGCGCGATGTCGACGGCGAAGTGACGGGAGTTCGTCGCTCCTACGCCCACGATGAGCGACTGGGTCATCGCTGCCTGCTGACCGGGATTCATGAGATGGCCGTGGATTGGGCGGCGGCCGCCGACAAGCGTGGAACCCGGGCCGCGGTCCGCCGTCATGGTGGCGCCCGAGTCGTGCACGAGCGGGTCTACGGCCATTGCCGCGACTCCAGCCTCCCCGAGGATCGCAGGGGGTTCATCTCCTGGCTGGTCGCCAGCTGGAACGATCCGGATCGGATCATCGAGGGCATCGAGGCGGTGCGTCCCGGGGTCTTCGCCCCCTGCGGGACGAAACTCGACCCGGATCTGATCTGCATCGAACCCGCCTGGATCGGGGGGGGGAACCACGATCTCAAGGGTCGCATGATCGTGGGTCCGGACTTCCTCGAGGACACCCGGTCATCGGAGGTCGGTGGGGCTGTGAAGATGCGGCCCATCAACGAGATCGATCCTCCCCGCGGCCGGCGTGCGGGCAGGCTGCTTCCTCGCCAGAACATCTATCAGACGGTCAAGCGTCTGTTCGACATCGCCATGTCGGTCGCCGTGCTGGTGTGCTTCTTCCCGATCATGGCCCTGGTCGCGATCGCAGTGGTCGTCGATGACGGATTCCCCATCTTCTTCGGTCACACGAGGCAGAAGAAGAACGGGAAGGAGTTCAAGTGCTGGAAGTTCAGAACAATGCGAAGGAACGCCGAGGCGATGGTCGCTCAGCTCCAGGCGATGAACAAGGCGGACGGACCCCAGGTCCTGATCGAGAACGATCCCCGGGTCACCCGGGTGGGCAATGTTCTTCGCAAGTTCCAGCTCGACGAACTTCCCCAGTTCTGGAACGTCCTTCGCGGTGACATGAGCATCGTCGGACCGCGTCCCAGCCCCGATCGCGAGAACCAGTTCTGCCCCGCATGGAGGGAGATGCGTCTCTCGGTGCGGCCGGGCATCACCGGACTCTGGCAGGTGGAGCGGACCCGGGCCCCTGGAGAGGATTTTCAGGAGTGGATCAAGTACGACATCGAGTATGTTCGCACGGCTTCCTTCTCGCAGGATCTCCTGATCATCCTGAAGACGGCGTGGAACATCGTGAAGCGCTGATCAGGCACGCATGAACCTTCGGTACGGCATTCAGGACAGGTCTCTTTCATGGCTATGACACGTCGCGCTCGTCGTCGAATACTGCTTCTGCTCGTCTTCCTCGTGGGTCTTTCAGGACTCGTGACGGCGGCGTGGTTCCTGCGCAGTTCCCAGAAGGTCTCGGAGGCCAGGTTGATGAGAGTCTCGGGCATGGAGGATGCCGAGGCCGGAAACTGGTCGTCCGCGCTGAGGAAACTGAGCAAGGCGGTCGCGTACGACAAGGAGGACCTCGAAGCCCTGATCGTCCTCGCGGATGCTCGAAGCAGGGTGCCCGAGGTGAACAACCGGCACTTCGTCACCGCGATGTCGCTGTATTCCCGGGCGAGTGACATCGCCAGGGCGACCGATGCTCCGATGGAGACCCGGATGAGGGCCCTGTCGGGTCGGGGTCGCATGGAGCTCGCGAGTGGTGCGATCGCCAACCTTCGCGACACCGCGATCGAGATCCTGGAGATCGATCCGGACGACATCGATGCCATCGGCTATCTCTATGAGATCAGCAAGCTGGAGGGGAAGATCCTGCCGAGCGGCGTGGACGGCATCGACGAGGTCGACCTGATCGTGCGTGGGGATCGTTCGGACGAGTCATGGCTCGATGAGATGAGGCGGGTGGGCGATGATTCCGCGTTGCGATGGTCGCTCGAGATGGTGGCGTCCGATCCCGATGATCTGACGTACCGGGATCAGGTGCTCGTGATCCTTCGCGAGGGTGGAACCACCGACATCCAGAGACTTCGAAGGGCGCAGGTCATCGAGTCGACCGAGGACCTTGTCGAGCAGTGGTCGAACGACGGCACCATCAGTCCGAACCTCGCCAGCATTCTGGTCGCCACGGAGGCGATGCGGGACCGGAACATCGAGGCCGCACGCGAGGCGGTCGCGGAAGCCGATGAGAGAGGGCTCGAAAGGCCGGAACTGATTCTCCGCGCCATCAACGTTCTGGAGGCGACCGGCAGTGGCGAGGACAAGGAGCTGTCCAACGAACTGCTGGCGCGGGTCCAGAAGGCCGCGATGGAGACTCCCGAGATCGCGATCCAGGTCGCATCCAGGTACTGGTATGCGAACCAGGGGAGAAGAGCGCTCGGAATGATCGATGCCGCCGTCGAGGCCGCCGAGGGCGAGGAACGAAGTGATCTCTACATCACGGGGGTGCTCCTCGCCTCCCTGATCGATTCGCCGGATCTCGTCGAGAGGATCGATCTGGCCAATGATTTCATCGACCGAGGTGATGTGACCCCCGAGAGGAGGGACGGCCATCGACGGTTCATCGATCTGGCCATGATCAAGAACAAGGACAACATGAAGTCCAACGACGTCGTGGAGGCCTTCACGCTCGCGGCGGGCTTCCCGAAGAACGTCTTCGTGCAGGTGCTCTTCGGAGACATCCTCGCCAACGCGGGCTTGCAGGTCCTCTCCAACGAGGCATGGAAGAGGGCCTGCCAGCTTTCGGGGTATCGCTCGATGCCGGTCGGCCAGCGTCTCGTCCGCGGTCATCTCGACGCACAGGCCGTGGACAAGGCGTTCGAGGAGGCCGCCAATCTGGCCTCCGCGTCGCCGAACGTCGTGTCGGTCATGCTGCTGTGCGAGACATGGCTGGCACTTGAATCGGTCGGCATCGATCCCAAGGACGTGGTGCCGCAGTTCGATGCACGGGAAACGCCGCTTGCGATGCTCGAGGGGGTCCGAAGGGTCCTATTGAATGCCGGCGGGGATGATGCCATCATCATTCCGATTCTCGCGCAGGCGGCATTGCGTGAGGAGCGTCTCGATCTCGTGTCGGAGCTCATGGAGTCGGCATGCGAGAACGGGGACTCCGCCTCGATGCTGCTGCAGCTCCTCGGCATCAGCAATTCGAACGACGATCTCGACTACGGGTGGAGGCTTCTGGAGCGGACTCGATCCCTGGCGGATCTCGATGTGAGCTCCGAGCGCATGGCAGTCATCGAATCGACGATGCTTCGCGCCGACGGTCGTCCCGAGGAGGCGCTGGCTCTGATCGATGCCGTGATCGCGGCGAGGCAGGAGAGCACTCCCGGCGAACTGCTCGGTCTCGAGCGTCTGGAGAATCTGAGGGCGATGGGGGTCGGGGTCGAGGAGCTGATCGTCGTCCTCGAGTCGCTTCTGGAACTTCCGCTCTCCAACCAGCAGCTCGAACGACTGCATGGAATCATCCTCAGGCTGGATGACGACGAAGAGGGGATCGCAAGGATGATCTCCCAGCGCTATGTCGATCGCTCCGTCGAGTTGTTCGGGCGGGATTCGTATCCGTTCGCACAGGCGGTCTCGCAGCACGTGCTTCGATTCGAGCGAGAAGATCCGGAATCGGTCCTCGATGCGATTCTGGTCGCCGATCCTCACGTCTCGTCGAGGAAGGCGAGCATCGGTCTCCAGCTCTCGCTGGTGAGTCTTCTCGAAGCCGCATCGCCTCCTCAGACGGGTCGTGCCATCGAGGTCCTTCGAGACGTGATGACGGAGCGTCCGGGACGTTTCGACGTGTCGGTCCGTCTCGTCGATCTCCTCCAGAAGGACGGCCGATACGAGGAGGCCGGCGAGCAGATCCAGAGACTCTCCAGAAGGCGGGATGCCGCTCCACCGGAGTTGCAGGCATTGATTCCGAGTCTCATCGTCGGACAGGGCGACGTCGATCTCGTCGCCTCCTCCCTCTGCGAACATGCCGACAGGACGGGGCGTCCCCTCGACCGGCTTGAATGCGTTCGAGCCCTCTATGCCGCAGGCGACGGGGAGACCGCGGACGAGTATCTCGAGCAGCTGCGGGCCGATCCGGATCGTCCGGCGGCGGTGGATCTCGAGGTGGCCGCTCGAATGGCGGCAGGAGGTGATCAGGAGGGTGCGCTCGCGGTGCTCCTCGGCTCCGACCGGTTCATGAACGAGATCTCCCGGGATCTCGCCGTGGGAGGGATGCTTCTTCAGCTCGGCAGATGGGATGAATTGAAGGCCCTCCTTGATCGCTGGGGCGATGCCGATGGGGAAGTGGATTCGAACCGGCTGTCCGACATGGAGATCCTCCGCGCGATGTACCTGATCCGAGGGCCTGCGAAGGATCCCTCGTCGGCGGGCATGGCACTCGAAACGGCGGTGTCCCTCGCTCCGGAACGAGAAGCGATCCTCGTCCGCAACGCGACCATCCGTCTGGAGAACAACGTCCTGAGGCCCACGGTTCGAGAGGCGATCGAGCTGCTCAAGCCCGTTGCTCCGGGTCGAGCGAGGGTCATGGAGCTGGCTCTCGAGGCATCGCCCGACGGGAAGAGCTTCTCGGGTTCGCCGGAACTGGTCGCGAAGGCCAGGGAGCTCGTGTCCATGTACCCGCGGAGCCGCCCCGCACACACTCTCGCTCTCGAGATCCTCAACGCCGACTACGCGGAATCGATGGAGGGCAACGACTTCCCGAGGATCACGCGAAGCTACGAGAATCTCGTCGATTTCACCATCGCAACCGTCGAGCAGTTCCCCGGTGATCAGGAGATTCCGGTGCTGCTCAGCAACGTCTACATGGGTGGCGGCGAGTTTGAACGGGCACTTGAAGCCGCCCGGGAGGGGCGGCGACGAGCCGGGAGGGGGGAGAAGTTCGAGAACGTCCTTCCGGTGATCATGATCGAGGCCCGCATGGGTCGCTACGGGGATGCGGTCCGGAACATCACTCCGTATCGAGAGGAGATCGAGACCGCGGTCCGAAATCTCGGCCCGCCTCCCGGGAACCTGCCTCCGCTCGAACAGATGTCCCCCGAGATGAGGCGGATGGTGTCGGATCGCAGGACGAAGCTGCAGCGATGGTCTCTTCTGATCAACTGCCTGCTCGGCAACGGAGAGGTCGACGAGGCCTGGAACGTCTTCAGTGGCCGACCGTCCATGGATCCGGGAGCCAGCCGCGCGTTTCTCTCGGGGATCGAGACGGCCCCCCCTGAAGCCGCGGTTCAGGCGGGATTGAGGATGCGGGAGGTCATACCGCCCGGACCGCCGAGGCTGCGATTGATCGGGGCCCTGCTTGCCGCTCATCGCGAATCCCCGACTCGATCACTCAGGGCCCTCATCGAGGAGGAGATCGATCTTCTGGTCGAAGCCACTCCGGGACCCGCGGCATCGATGCAGGCGGAACTGCTTCGCGTCGGTCTCGAGGACACGAACGACAGCATCGGAGCCGCCGACGGATTCCTCGCGATTCTCGACGGTCTGCCTCCGGGCACCATCCGCGATGCGAAGCGGCGACTCGATCTGGAAGGCGATCGACGGAGATCGATCGATGCGATCTACAACGCCATCGTCATGACCATGAACAACGCGGCCGCCATGGGGGCGAAGGCGTTCGAGAATGGTCAGGTCGCTCCGGTCCGGTCCGGCGATCTGATCGACCGGCTGAATCGAATCGCGGACGATCTCGGTCAGCTGCAACCCGGGCTTCCCGAGATTCTGGACACCCGGGCCATGGTCGCGATCGCGTCCGGAGACGGTCCGAAGGCCCTCGCTCTCGCCGAGGGCGCGGTCAGAGAGCAGCCCCTGCGTTCGAGTTTCCGATTCACGATGGCCAGAGCCCTCCTGCTCGAGGGGCGGGCGGCCGAGGCCCGGTCGGAGGTCATGCAGGCGATGCGGCTCCTGCGGCGGGAAGGCGGGTCCGAATCCGGGGAGATGGCCGACATGCAGGCGTTTCTGGCGGAGACCAGGAACGCGGCCTGACCCTGGAGATCCCGAGTCGATCACACGAATCACGGCATCCGTCGGATGCACGAAGGAATTCGAAGAGAGCACATGATGGACCGAAGAGGAATCATTCTTGCCGGGGGTTCAGGCACTCGCCTGTACCCCATCACTCGTGGCGTGAGCAAACAGCTGCTCCCGATCTACGACAAGCCGATGATCTATCACCCGCTTTCGGTTCTGATGCTCGCGGGCATCCGGGAGATCATGGTCATCACCACTCCCCATGAACAGGCGATGTTCCAGTCCCTGCTCGGGGATGGAGGCCAGTGGGGGATCCGGATCGAATGGGCGGTCCAGCCATCTCCGGACGGGCTGGCCCAGGCCTTCATCATCGGGGAGGACTTCGTTCGTGACCGTCCCAGCACCCTCATCCTCGGTGACAACATCTTCTACGGCGCGGATCTCAGAAGCCGGCTCGCCCAGATCGGCGCCCGGGAGTCCGGTTCCACGGTGTTCGCATATCGAGTGCACGATCCGGAGCGCTACGGGGTGGTCGAATTCGACGACGAGATGAAGGCTCTCAGCATCGAGGAGAAGCCGTCGTCTCCGAAGTCCAACTACGCGGTCACGGGTCTCTACTTCTACGACGAGCAGGTGGTCGACATCGCGAGGGCGGTGAAACCCTCGGATCGAGGAGAGCTTGAGATCACGTCGGTGAATCAGGCCTATCTGGAGCAGGGAAGTCTCGACGTGGAAAGACTCGGGCGCGGTTCCGCATGGCTCGACACCGGCACGTTCGAGAGCCTGCTGCAGGCGAGCCAGTTCGTGCAGACGATCGAGAACCGCCAGGGTCTCAAGATCGCATGTCCGGAGGAGATCGCCTGGTCCAACGGATGGATCAGCGACGAGGAACTGGATCGTCTGGCCGAAGGCATGGCGAAGAACCAGTACGGCCGGTACCTGAAGAACCTCCTCGTCAGAGACTGACCGAAGCCGGGCCACCCGATGCCGGATTTCCACCGAACGCGAGACCTCGATGAAGATCCTCGACCTCGACATACCTGACGTCAAGTTGATCGAGCCGAAGGTCTTCGGTGATGAACGCGGCTTCTTTCTCGAGACGTGGTCGAGGCGGGACTTCCTCGAGCAGGGCATGGACATCGACTTCGTCCAGGACAACTGGAGCAGGTCGACTCGCGGGGTCCTCCGGGGTCTTCACTACCAGCTTCGTCATCCTCAGGGCAAGCTGGTGCGGTGCGTCTCCGGTGCGGTTTTCGATGTCGCGGTCGACCTGCGACGATCGAGTCCCCATTTCGGTCGTTGGGTGGGGGAGGTGCTCAGTGAGGAGAACAAGCGTGCCCTGTGGGTCCCGCCGGGCTTTGCGCACGGATTCCTCACGTTGTCGGACACCGCGGACTTTCAATACAAGTGTTCGGACATCTACTTCCCGGAGGCGGAGCGGACCCTCGCATGGGACGACCCGACGGTCGGGGTCGAGTGGCCGATCGAAGGTGCCGAAGGACCCATCCTCAGCGACAAGGACACGTTGGGAGCGCTGCCTCTGAACGAGGCGGATGTCTTCGAATGAGGATCCTCGTCACGGGTTTCCCGCGTTCTGGAACCACGTTCGTGGGGCGGGCCATCGCATCCACCCCGGGGGTCCACTACGTCCACGAGCCCTTCAATGAGGAATGGCCCGCGGTCGGCACCAGCTTTCGCGTCCATCCCTTCTGGCGACCCGACGAGGATTGCGAGAAGGACATGGGCCATCTTGACCGGCTTGACTCGGTCTTCGGGTTCCGTCCATCGGTTCCGACCTTCTCGAGGGGCGACTGGTCGAGGCCCAGATTCGCCCTGAAACGGGCCGTGAGATCCATGGTCCCCCCTCTCGGCCCCCTCTACAAGAAGCATCTCGTCTTCAAGGATCCCCTCGCCATCTGTGCGGCCGACATCCTCGCGAAGCGGTATCGGATGAGGACGATCGTGATGTTCCGCGACCCTCTGGGCGTCGTGGCCAGCATTCGTCGCTACGGATGGAGGATCAATCCGGACCACATCACGCATCAGCCGCAGCTGCGTCGTGAAGTCGGTGAGGACATGGTGGACACCATGGAAGCGATCGCCGCCGGCGACTCCGAGACCAGAGAGGCCGAACTCATCGCCCAGACGTGGCTCATCTCCAGCAAGCTTCTGGAGAACAGGCTCTCTCCGGGAAATGACGTCATCTACATTCGTCACGCGGACCTGATCCGTGATCCGGATCATGTCATTGAGAAGGTCGTGGACTGGCTGGCGTTGGATGAGGGTCATCGAGCGAGAAAGAGGTTTCTCGACCGGCATTGTCGGGGGACATCCACGAGCGCCCTGGGATCCATCAGGCGACCGACCGATCTGAATCGCATGGGGTCGAGCGACTTCGGTTGCTACAGCGACGATCTGAACGACAGGGAGATCGAATCCGTTCGTTCGATCACGTCTTCGGCGTTCAGGGCCATGACCGATCGGATCGAAACCCTCTCCGAACCGGGGCTCTGAAGTCCCCGGACACTGGACCGGGGGCCGTCCATCTCCGATGGGACCGGCTCCGGACCACCTCTGCTCATGAACCGAACCGTGAGGCACGCGGCCGAGCGCCGCACAAGTTCTTCTTGACCGGAAGATTCACAATCCAATCGCCACGGGGAGTTCGATGAACTTCTGGTCCGGCATCCGCGCTTCCTTCTCGAGATGTTTCGAGTCCCGGAATCCCTATGAGATCGGTGCGCCGGACACGGACGGACGACGGTCTTACGAACAGGGGCCCTTCATACTTGCCTGCACGTTCGCGAGGATGATCGGTTATCTGATCGCGACCTATGTCACGACGCTTCTTCTGGCTCCCGAGGAATTCGGCCGACTGCTGCTGATCGGAGTCCCGGTCGCTCTGGTCAACCTGTTCGGTGATTTCGGCCTTTCCGACGGCCTGGTCCGTCTCAAGGAGATCAGACGTGGCACGATCTCGCTCTTCTTCTTCATAAATCTCGGTTGCGCCGTTCTGGGCGGTGTCATCCTCATAGCCACCATCCCGTTCTTCGAATGGTGGAACAACGGTGCCAGGCTCGATGATCTCGCGTGGGCGTTCGCAGGCATGCTTGTCATGCAAGCAATGGTGATGCAGTACCGGGGGATGCTTCGCAGACAGATGAGACTGGACCAGATCAGCGGATTCGAGGTGGCTGCGGCCTACGTCGGGAACGGGTCGATGATCATCCTGGCCTTTCAGGGCTGGGGAGCCCTCGCCATACCACTGGGAAGGATCGCCGCACTGATCCTCGAACTCTGCCTCGTCCTGTATGCGACGAGGTGGTTGCCCGGCCGCATGGAGTCCTGGCGCAGGAATCTCCATGTGCTGCAGTTCGGCGGCAATCTCGCCCTGGCCGGAGTCTTCAGATTCGGTGGTGCGGCCATCGCCGCCTTCGTCCTCGGACGACACTTCCCCCCGGAGATGCTCGGCTATCTGGAGCGGGCGACGAGTCTGACCCGGACCGTCGCGGAAAGGTTCGCCCCCCTCGTCAAGCGGCTCACGTTCTCGACTCTTGCTCGAGCCCGCCATCTGACGGGCGACGTCTACGCGATCAAGTCGGAATGGGCACTCGCATTCTCGGTCAGGATCTGGATCTGGCCACTCGCGGTCGGATCCGCCTCCCTTGCCGCCATCATTCCGATCGCACTTGGTCCGACCTGGACCGACCTGGCCCCGATGCTGCTTGCCATGGGTCTCTCCCTCGTGCTCTGGCTGCCGGAGATGGTCGGTCGGTCGGTGATACTCGCGCATGGATCATCGAATGTGATCCGCAGGAACAACATGCTGGGATTCATCGGTCAGGTCCTCGTGATACCCGTCGCCTTCGTCTGGGGACTCGTCCCGTACCTCGTCATGTTCGCGATCGTCCTGATCGTCAAATCCATGATCTTCCTCCACCAGGTGGCGAGGATCTCCGAAATCGACTTCAAGGGGAAGCAGTGCTTCTTGCAGACGGTGCTCGCCGTGAGTGTGGCAACCATGATCGGTTGGCAGTTCACCCTTCTTGGCGGATTGATCATGCCCATCATCGTCGGATCCGGCGTGGTCGTGCTCGTCGTCGCCATCCTGCTGCGGACTCGGAAGTCGATGCAGGAGATCTGGTTTTCGGATTCCAGCGTCGATGCTGGACCGAATCCCGAGGTCCGGCAGGCATGACTCCGGAGGTCGGAAGGATCGAATGCCGCATGCAGGGCGGACCGTGGCGAGTGATCTCGTCGAGTCGTGGAGATCGGCACCTCGATGTCTGATTCCGAACCGAAATTCCTGGTGACCGGGGGAGGAGGTCAGTTGGCCACCTCCCTCGATCAACGCATCGAGAACGGAGTGGTGCTGCCTGCCTCCCGGCTGGACATCACGGATCGGGACGCCGTCTTTCGAGCCATCAGGGAACACCGTCCGGAAGTGGTCGTCAACGCCGCCGCGTACACCCAGGTCGACCGTGCGGAAAGCGAGCCCGTACTGGCCCACGCGGTGAATGTGACAGGTGTGGAACATCTGGCGACCGCGTGCAGGGAGGTCGGCGCCAGATTCGTCCAGATCTCGACCGACTTCGTCTTCTCCGGCGATGAGACCACGCCCCGGCGTCCGGAGGATCCCACCGGGCCCGCATCGGTGTACGGGCGGACCAAGCTCTCCGGGGAGGAGATCTCGATCGACATCCTCGGTGACCGTGCCCTGGTCGTTCGGACCGCATGGCTGTACGCGGCGGGGCATGCGAACTTCGTCGCCACGATGATTCGTCTGATGAGCGAACGAGACGAGATATCCGTGGTGTGCGATCAGACCGGCTCGCCGACCTGGATCGAGACGCTGTCGGGAGGTCTGCTCGATCTCGTGCAGGGTGGTGCCGGAGGGATCTACCACCTCACGGATTCGGGAGAGGCCAGCTGGTATGAATTCGCACTGGCCATCGAGGAGATGGGCCGGGATGCGGGGATCCTCGAGAAGCCCTGCCGGGTGAATCCGATCCCGACCGCCGATTATCCGACCCCGGCCACGAGGCCTTCATATTCGGTGCTCGACAAGTCGAAGACCACCGAGAAGCTGGGAATGTCCACGCCACACTGGCGCACCAGTCTGGCTCGCTGTCTGAACGAGTGGCAGGCGAACGAGAACCCATGAGCACCAAGAAGCGGAGAGTCCAAGAATGAAGTCAGTTCTGGTGACCGGCGCAGCAGGATTCATCGGTGTCAACTACGTCAGGCGGCGTCTCGAGGTGGGGGATGAGCGAATGGTCGCGCTTGATTCGCTCACCTATGCAGGAAACGGACGCAGTCTGGAGCCGCTGGTGGGGGATCGCCTCGATTTCGTAAACGGCGACATCAGGGACACCGAACTGGTCGAGAAGCTCATTCGTCAGCACGACTGTGGAACGATCGTGCACTTCGCGGCAGAGAGTCATGTGGACCGTTCGATCTCGGGGCCCGACGCCTTCATATCCACGAACGTCGACGGCACCCACTCGCTCCTGAAGGCGGCTCGAAACTGCTGGTTGAGCGGCGATGCCATGCCGCACCGATTCCACCACGTCTCGACCGACGAGGTGTATGGCAGTCTCACGGCATCCGATCCGCCATTCTCCGAGGAGAATCAGTATCAGCCGAATTCGCCCTATTCGGCCAGCAAGGCGGCAAGCGATCACCTGGTCCGGGCGTATCACCACACGTTCGGGCTGGATGTGACGACCACGAACTGCTCCAACAACTACGGGCCATACCAGTTCCCGGAGAAGCTGATCCCCCTCATGATCGTCAAGATCCTTCATGGGGAGGCGCTTCCGGTGTACGGCGACGGGATGCAGATACGCGACTGGTTGTACGTGGAGGACCACTGTCGGGCGATCGAGCTCTGCCTCGAGAAGGGTGTGGCCGGGGAGGTCTACAACATCGGCGGCGACAACGAGAGGCCCAACATCGAGATCGTGCATTCCCTGTGCGACATGATGGAGTCCCGCATTCTCGGCTCCGAGGCCCTCGCCGAGAGATTTCCCGACTGTCCCGCGAGTCGGGGGGATTCCAATCGGGATCTCATCTCCCACGTCACGGATCGTCCCGGTCATGACCGCAGGTACGCGATCGACTATTCCAAGGCCGAAGCCGAACTCGGATACGTTCCGGAACACACCTTCTCGACCGGGTTTGAACGGACCATCGACTGGTATCTCGCCGAGGAGGCCTGGTGGAGATCGGTGATGGACGGGTCCTACCGGGACTGGATCGACACGAACTATCAGGGGCGTGGATGAATGACAAGGGGTTTCGTCATCGGTGGTGTCGGGGGAAGCGGTACCAGGGCAGTCTGCGCCTTGTTGCATTCCATCTCGCCGTTCCACCAGCTTCGAGACCGAAACAAGGCGAACGACACTCTCGGAGCCACGCTTCTCTTCAAGCGCCCGTCGATCCTGGATCCGCACACCGACATGGGCTTCGACGAGTGCTGGTCCATGCTCCGCGGAAGAATGGAAGGCACCCTTCACCTGCGGCGAAGCGATCTGGTGAAGATCCTGTCGCTCGCCACCGAGAAGCGGCTCCATCACTCGAGAAGGTGGATGCTCATGCGGGCCGCTCGATTCTGCTTTCATGAATCCAGTCCCGCCTCCGCGGACAGCCGGTGGCTGGTCAAGGAGCCCAACCTGCAGATCTTCGCGGAGTCGATCCTTGCCGGCGATCCAGATGTGCGCATGGCGATCGTGATGCGCAACGGTCTCGACATGGCATTCAGCAGGAACCGTCAACAGGCGGCCACCTGGGGGGAGATCGATGGGGATGTCCGGCCATCGGACATGCTCCGTCACTGGTGCCTGTCGCATGAGCGGTTGCTGGAGGTCAGGGATGCCTATCCGGATCGTCTGATCTTCATCCAGTTGGAGAGGGCCTGCGACCCCCCCGACGAGCTGATCGAGCCTCTCGGGCGTTTTCTCGAGACGGACGACGAGGACTCGATCGCCGCCGCCATTCGCGAGCACATCAGGGAAAATCCCTCGAGGAATCGCCACCTTGATGAGGACATGTCGGTTCTTGGTGCGGACCTGATAGAAAGAGCCCATGCGATCGTTTCGAAGATCACATGATGTTCGATGCCCGACTATTCACAGGTGTATCCGAGGCTTTCGAAGTCCTCGGCGTACACCTCACTGACGATTTTCAGATCCTCGTCCGTCAGGTCGTTCTTGAAACGCCAGTGCAGGTATTTCTGGAAGAGCGTCTTGGATCTGTTCTCGTGCGGCAGTAGAGGATCGAATCCGGCGCCGGATTCGGCGATCACCACCGGATAGTCCCGTTCGAGATCCTCCAGCTTGCAGATCCGGTCCAGGCCGGGGGCGAGGAAGTCGCTCTGGGGCCTCCAGTGGTTGTCCCAGTAGACCTTGTCGGTCGCCAGTGAATCGGCCACTCTTCGCACGAACTCCGAAAGCGTGTCCTTGAAGCGCTTTTGATGCCATCTCTGCCATCTCCATTCGGAGATGAGCCTCTTGATGGGATGCCGCACGATGGCGAAGGAGTACATCTCGTCCATGCCCGGGATCCTGGCCGCGAGCTCCGAGTAGAGGAGATGCTGGTCGCTTGCGACCCTGCCCTCGTCCCTTGCGTACGACCAGAAGCTCATGGTCCAGCCATTCGCCCTGAAGTGGGACTCGACACTGGTGCCCGCGGTCTTGGGGATGTGGACGAAGACGATGCTTCGTGAGTCTTTGGTGAAGAGAGGCATGTTGGAAACCGGCCGGAGGTGCCGATGATATCAGACGAGGGAGCTGCTCTTGAGTGATTCGAAGCCGAAGACATGCGTCGGGATCGTCGGTCTGGGTTTCATGGGCCGGACCCATGTGCAGGCGTTCTCCAGGCATCCGGGGTGCGAACTGGTGGCGGTCGCCGACCGGGATCCCGCGCGTCTGCTGGGGGGAGCGTCCCGGGGAGGCAATCTCGGGGAGGCATCGGATGAGCCGCTCTTCGATCCCGAGTTCGTGTCGACCTCGGAGGAGGCACTCGAGCTCATCGATCATCCGGATGTCGACCTGGTCAGCATCACCACGCCGACGCCCACCCACTACGGGCTGGCAAGGGCGGTGATCGCATCGGGGCGTCATCTGCTGCTCGAAAAGCCGGTCGATCTCGACCCGGCGAGGATCCTCGAACTGGGTTGCGAGGCGCGGGAGGCCGGAGTCCTCGCCATGCCCGCTCACTGCATGCGGTTCTGGCCCGCGTGGGTCTGGATGAAGGCCGGGATCGACGAGGGCAGGTACGGTCGATGCCTCCGGGCGAGCTTTCTGCGTCGGGGTCCGATCCCGGACTGGAACCGGAGCTTCTATGTCGACGAGTCCCAGAGCGGGGGGGCGATCGTGGACTTCCACATCCACGACACCGACTACATCATCCACTGCTTCGGAACTCCGTCCTCCGTAACCTCGACGGGTTCACGACGGTACGTGACCACTCGATACGAATATCCCGACGGTCCCGAGGTCGTGGCCGAAGGTGGCTGGCTCGAGGATCCCGATGCCGATTTCAGGATGCAGGCGAGGATCGAATGCGAGCAGGGAACGATGACCTTCGACATCGGTCGCGATCCCGAGGTCATCGTCGAGCTCCCCGGCGGCGAGCTCGAACCGCATCCGGAAGCCAGCGACGGAGGGACGGGGTACGACGGCCAGATCGGTGCATTGCTCGACGCGATCTCCTCCGGGAGCGACACGCCTCCCGTGACGTTGGAGGACGCCGCGGAGACCGCAAGGGTGCTCGAGGCCGAGATCGCCTCGGTCGAGGCGGGAGGAGATCCCCGGACCCTTTAGCCGACGCTCCGTCAATCGACAGGTCGAGGATGAAACGACGCCCCGCACGCATTCGTGCGGGGCGTCGTTTCGCATGTTCATGGTTCCGCTCGGCGGCCTTTCAGGCCGCCCGTCGGATCTCGTCCTCGATCTCGATCTCCGCGACCGAGCCCTCGCCGGTCTCCACGTATCGCTCCACCTCCTCGATCGCCGCCACCTTGTGGCGATATTCGGAGGCTGCATTGAGATCGGTCCGGATGGGGCCGTCGCTCTTCCACGCCTGCTCCACCGCGGCGCGAACCGAGGTCTTCACATGGCCGGCGGAGACGCCCGCCTGCTGGGCCAGGCGGTCGGCGTACTCCTGTTCGATCGCGAGAAAGAGCTGATGGCGTTCCACCTGGTCACGCCACTTGTCGAGGGTGAACACCACCGTCTTCTGCAGTCGGTCGTTGGTCCTCCGCAGTCGCTTGATGCCCTTGACGGTCTTCGAGCGTTCACGAAGCCACCAGGCGGCGATCGCCGCCCATCCGCTGAAGCCCGCCACGACCGTGGCGATGAGGAATGCGATCTGAATGTCGGCAGTCATGGACGGGCTCCTCGGTTTCGGGAACTCAGGCGGCGGTGCGGGAATGGTCGTGGTCGGCGAAGTCGCAGATGCGTCGTAGATCGACGTTCATCGTCTCGACCATCGCTTCGATGGTCCGGTGCTTGAGGTCACGGATCCCGGAAGGGGTGGTGACCCTGGTGATCAGTTCGACATCGCCCTTGCGACGGTTCATCACCGCGGATCTCGCATGAGACTTCTTGGTCACGGGCTTGCCGCCCTCCGACTCGGCGAGTCTGGTGGCGAGCTCCTGTTCGATCTCGAAGTAGATCTCGGCCTGTTCGAGCTGCTGGATCAGCCGCCGATGCGTCTCCTGGTAGCGACCGAGGAGGGTGTGGATGGCCTGCTCGCGGCGATCCAGCCGGGCCTTCAGTGCATCGATCGTCCTCGACCGGCTCGAACAGTGGCGGTGGAGCCTGATGGCGGCCACGAGGCAGCCGCCGAGGGCGCCGAACGCAGTGAGAATCTGGATGAAGGTGGTCATGGGATCACGTCTTCCGGTGAATCGGCGGTGGAGGGCCCCGGAGGGGGTCTCCAGACGTGGCATCGACCCTTCGGAGGCGCATCTGAATCGACACGTCCGAAAATGAGGCGGAAAATCCCCGGGCTCCGTTCCGCGGCTCAACGGACCGCGTGGAAGCGTTCCTCGTCGATCTCGTCCTCGCCATCGAAGCGATAGGCCACCAGCGGGCCCCCTCTGGCCACCGACCAGTCCAGGCAGGCCACGTTGGCGGCGAGCCTGCGGGGTCGGTCCCCCTTCATCCAGTAGTGCCCCACGAAGATCGGACGCTCCTGCGGTCCGTAGGGGACGAAGTCCTCCCGGATCGCCTCGGCGGGGATGGGGGTCTCCGGGAACCGGTCGTCCCGGGTCATGGCGTACTCCCGGTAGGTCCTGCCGTGAGGTGATTCGAACCACCTTGCCCGGATGTGCCGTCGGGGCGCTCCCTCGGGGTCGGTCATGACGAGGTCATCCGGAAGTCTGATCTCCTCGCCCTTGAGAAGCTGTTCGATGGCTCGGAACGGGGGAGTCCCCGGTTCACAGGTCGCCTGCATCGAGGCTTCGACGAGCACGCCGCCGGTGGGAGCGACGAGATCGCGGATCAGTTCGATCGCGTTCCGATTCCATCCGGCATGCACGGCTCGAAGTCGATCGCTCTCCAGCCACATCGGGAGATCCCGCATCCAGTCGATCCATCGAGAGGTCTGGTCGCCGAGGGATTCCAGAGTGGGTTCGATGAGTGCCTTTCGGACCGGGGTGTGGCGTCGGCACGGGACCCCGGGTCGATCCGGTCGGGGAGTGAACCAGGCGATCGCGTTGTATTCATGGTTGCCCATGAGGGCGATCGCGTCGCCACGATCGACCATCGCCTTCACGATCTCCAGGCTTCGGCGGATCTCGGGTCCCCGATCGATGTAGTCGCCGAGAAAGACCGCAGTCCGTTCCCGGTGTCTCGGAACGCCGTCGACCAGCTCGTAGCCGAGGGATTCGAGAAGGCGATCCAGCGCGGCGGCATGCCCATGAATGTCCCCGATCAGATCGAGACCGCCGCCGGGATCGATCGCCCCCATGTCGGCATCACGTACTGGAAGGGTGTCTGGACGAGGCGGCATGGGGCTCGGAGGGTGGTACGGGGATTCGAGCGGGGAGAAACCGGAGGCCGGAGGGACAGTGTCCCTTATATTGGAGGTCGACACGCGTCGCTCGGGAGTCCCATGAGAAGATTCGTCGGTCAGATCCTCTGGATGCCGATCGCCACGTGCATCGTGGGGGGGGTCGTCGTCGCCGGAGAGGTCGATGACGACCCCGCGGTGCTCGATTCCCTCGATGCCCGGGGGGTCGAGTTCTTCGAGTCCCGGATCCGACCGATCCTCGTCGAGAACTGTCTCGAGTGCCACGGCACGGATCCCGACGAGCTCAAGGGAGGGTTGAATCTCTCCTCCGCGTCGGCGTTGCGCCGAGGCGGTGAGTCGGGGAAGGTGGTGATACCGGGAGACCCCGAGGCGAGCCCCCTGTACCGGGCCGTGACCTACGCGGACAAGGAGTTCGCGATGCCGCCTCGAGGCAGGCTGTCGCGGGCCGAGATCATGTCGATCCGGCAATGGATCGAGATGGGCGCGCCCGACCCGCGGATCGAGGTCGAGGGGAAGGGCCCTGCGGATGAGGCGGCGAGGGACTCCTGGCTCGACCCGGATGGTCTGGGTCGGACGCACTGGGCGTATGTTCCGATGGCGGAGGCGTCTCCCCCGGTCGTTCCCGGAGACGACTGGTCACGGAACGACCTGGACCGATTCATCCTGAGCCGACTCCGGGAGGCGGGCATCACTCCGGGCCCGGAGGCCGATCCCCGCACCCTGGCCCGTCGGGCGTTCTTCGATCTCATCGGCCTTCCTCCGACGCCGGAGCAGATGGCGGTCTTTCTCGCCGAGCACGCGGCCGATCCCGATGACGCCTGGTCCGCACTCATCGAGCGTCTGCTCGCATCGCCGCACTACGGCGAACGCTGGGCTCGGCACTGGCTGGACGTCGCCCGATACGCGGATTCCAACGGTCTCGACGAGAACACGGCGTTCGGGAACGCCTGGCGGTATCGCGACTGGGTGATTCGCGCCTTCAACCAGGACCTGCCCTACGACGAATTCGTGACCATGCAGATCGCGGGGGATCTCCTGCCCGAGCCCGAGGATCGGGACGAGGCGGTGGACAACCTTGTCGCCACCGGTTTCCTCTCTCTGGGGCCCAAGGTCCTCGCCGAGCCCGACAAGGAGAAGATGCTCGTCGATCTCGTCGACGAACAGCTGGACGTCCTCGGGAAGACCTTTCTCGCCCAGACCATCGGCTGCGCCCGGTGCCATGACCACAAGTTCGATCCGGTCCCGCACGACGACTACTACGCGATGGCGGGCATCCTGATCTCCACCCGGACGATGGCCAGTCTGAACACCGTGGCCAGGGTCCTCGAGCGGGATCTCGCCACCACGGCGGAGATCGAGACCGCACGTCGACATGCGGAGGCGACGAGGCGGAACGGCGAGGCGCTCGCCACGGCCAACACCGAGGGGGCATCCGCTCTCGGAACGACCTGGTCGGGACGGACGTCCGACGTCCTTCTCGCCGCGGCGGGTCTCGAGACCACCCCGAAGGTGCAGGAGGCCGAGGACAATGCGGCCACCAACCTCGGAACCAACTTCGACCGGTGGGGTGACGGTGTCGGCGTGATTCACAGCGTCCGACAGCAGCAGCCGCAGTTCGTCGAATACGACATCGATGCAGTCGACGGGGGGGAGTGGATCCTCCGGATCCGATACGCGTCGCAGGAACCCCGTCCGGTCCGTCTGCTCGCCGGCGACACCGAGGTCGTGAAGGAGGTCTGTGCCGAAAGCACCGGAGGCTTCAGCGTGGAGAACCTCCGCTGGAAGACCCACGAGGTGGAGCTTCCGGAGGGCACGACCCGGATCCGCTTCGAGCGGAACGGTTCCTTCCCGCACTTCGACAAGGTCTCCTTCACGAGCGGGAAGGCGATGGAGGAGCATCGTTCGGAGATCGATCGGGTCGCCGCCGAGGAGGGGATCGATCCGCCGCTGCTCGCTCGCTGGTCCGAGGCGTTGTCGGGGGATTCGATCTTCGTCGCGTGGCGTGAATACGCGGCGATCGATCCGGATCGCTGGGACGAGGAGGCCCCCCGGATCACCAGTGATCTCCAGGAGCGATTCGCCGCGGACTCGAAGGAGGCGGATGACGAGGACGGGCGAAGCGGCGCCACGCCTCGGGAGGTTCCGTTCGTTCGATCGATGGTCGCGGGACCGTCCCCGCGCAGTCTGGCATCGGTCGCGGATCGCTGGCAGACCACGACCAGCCTCGTGCTCGATTCATGGGATCGACATCTGGCGAACGCGGACGACGACGAGGCGAGGAAGCTGCTCCCCGATCCCGCCCAGGAGATCTATCGAAGCGCATTGATCGGAGATCGCGGCGTGCTTCGCGTCGGACCGGAGGTGGTTCCGTACTACCCCGAAGAGGTCCGGGAGCGTCTGGCGTCCCTCGAGACGGAGAAGCGGGAGCTCGCCTCGACGAAGCCGCCCTCCATCGTCAAGGGGATCGTGGTCGAGGAGGGAGAGCCCCGGGATCTTCCCGTCTTCATTCGTGGAGATCACACGAACAAGCGCGAGGAATCGGTGCCGCGCGGCTTCCTGTCCGTGCTTTCGGGCACCGTGGAGGAGCCGACCATCCCGCAGGACGGGAGCGGCCGTCTCGAACTGTCCTCGTGGATCACGGATCCGGAGCATCCGCTCACCGCACGCACCATGGTCAACCGGCTCTGGGCCTGGCATTTCGGCCGCGGCATCGTGAAGACTCCGAGCAACTTCGGTCTCCGCGGTGATCGCCCCTCCCATCCGGAGCTGCTGGACTGGATGGCCCGCCGACTGGTCTCGGACGGATGGTCCATCAAGAACATGCACCGTCTCATCATGAACTCCTCGGTCTACCGCCTCTCGGGCGAGGTCGATTCGTCGGCGATGGAGAAGGATCCGTCCAACGAGCTCTGGTGGCGACGGGAACCGCGTCGACTGGAGGCCGAGCCGATCCGCGATTCGATCTTCGCGGTGGGAGGGAGTCTCGATCTCGATCTGGGTGGCAGTCTGCTCCGTTCGTCGAACTTCGGATACGTCACCAACGACCAGTCCAACAGCAACGAGCGCTACGACGACGTCCGCAGGGCGATCTACATGCCGGTGATCCGGAACGACATGTATTCGCTGTTCTCGACCTTCGACTACACGGATCCGAGCATCTCCCTCGAGTCGAGGCCCGCGACCGTGGTCGCCCAGCAGTCCCTTTTCATGATGAACAGTCCGATGGTGGCCTCCCAGGCGGAGTCGCTGGCGATCCGGCTTCTGGAGGACGAATCGCTGGATGACGCGGGTCGGGTCTCCGCGGCCTACGAGATCTGCTTCGCGCGCCCCGCCGGTTCCGACGAGATTCGAAGAGCCCTTTCGTTCGTGGACCGCGTGAGCGAGGAGGCGGGGCCCGGAATCAGCATCCCGTGGCCGTCTCCCCGGGGCATGGGAGGCGAGGAACCCGTGCAGATAAGCCCCCGCGCTCACGGGTGGAGAAGTCTCTGCAAGGTTCTGATCGCCTCCAACGAGTTCATCTACATCCGCTGAACCGCGGAGATCACCGGATCCCCGTCTCATCCCGGATAGTCGCCCGCCGGGCCGGTTCCCGGGCGTGCCGGGACGGCATCGAACCCCGACCGGGATCGGCCGGCACGAGCCCGGGGAGTGAATCGGATGATCCCCGGCCGGAATGTCCGGAGATGCCGCTATCGTAGGGGCATGGACTCGGGATTCTGCGGCATCCGAAGAAACAGATCCAGACGCGACATGCTCAAGCAGTGTTGCTCCGGTTTCGGTGCGGTCGCGCTCGCCGGGCTGCTTGCCGACGAGTCCCTCGCCCAGGAGGTCATGCGGCGACCGGGTCGAATCGACCCGATGCAGCGCGGTCCGCTCGCGGTTCGAAAGCCGCACTTCGCTCCGAAGGCCAAGCGGGTGATCTTCCTGTTCATGCACGGTGGTCCGTCGCAGGTCGACACCTTCGACTACAAGCCCCGGCTTCAGAAGGAGACCGGGAACCCGCTTCCGTTCGACAAGCCGAGGGTGCAGTTCGCCAAGACGGGAAACCTCATGGCGAGCCCCTACAAGTGGAAGCAGCACGGCGAGTGCGGGCAGTGGGTCAGCGAGATCTTTCCCGAGACCGCCAGCGTGGTGGACGACCTCTGTTTCATCAAGAGTCTTCACGGATCGAATCCGGCCCATGGTGCCGCTCTCCTGAAGATCCACACCGGAAGCGAGAACTTCGTCCGGCCTTCGATGGGTTCGTGGGTCACCTACGGACTCGGTTCGGAGAACCAGAACCTGCCCGGTTTCGTCACGATCTGCCCGACCCTCGGGCACGGCGGGGTCAACAACTACTCCTCCGCATTCCTGCCCGCCGCGTATCACGGCACCTCGATCGGTCATGCGGGCGTGAAGGCCTCGCAGGCCCGCTTCGAGCACATGACGGCGATGGGCGACGCGGGCATCCAGCGTGCGGAGCTCGACCTGCTCAAGCAGATCAACCGGATCGACCTCGACGAGCACGGTCGCAACGCGGCGCTTGAAGGTCGGATCGAGACCTTCGAACTCGCCTTCCGGATGCAGGGGATCGCGCCCGAGGTCATGGATCTCGCCAACGAGTCACCGGCCACCAGGAAGCTCTACGGCCTCGAGGATCCGGTCACCGAGAATTTCGGCCGCCAGTGCCTGCTCGCCCGTCGTTTCAGCGAGCGAGGAGTCCGCTTCGTCCAGTGCACCCATTCCTACAAGTGGGATCAGCATGGAAACCTCGAGGCTGCCCATCGGAACAACGCCCGCGAGGTCGACACCGGGATCGCCGGTCTGATCAAGGACCTCAAGAGCCGGGGCATGCTCGATGAGACCCTGGTGCTCTGGGGTGGTGAGTTCGGGCGCACGCCGGTGGCCCAGGACGGCAACGGACGCGATCACAACCCGCACGGATTCACCATGTGGATGGCGGGCGGGGGGGTGAAGCCGGGCTTCTCCCACGGCGCCACCGACGAGTACGGGTTCTACGCGGTGGAGGACAAGGTTCACGTCCACGATCTCCACGCCACCATGCTGGCCCTGCTCGGGATCGATCACGAGCGTCTTACCTATCGAGATGCGGGACGTGACTTCAGGCTGACCGACGTCGAGGGGCGCGTGGTCACCGAGATCATGGCCTGAGCATTCCGATCGGCGACGACCGCCTCACGAGGGCGTTCGTCCTTCGGATCATCGCTCCACCGTTCTCCCAGCCCGAACCGATCAGATCCGCGGCACGGCGACCGCCGGCGTCCGCACCACGATGCCTCCGGGGGCGTCGACCCACCGACCGTCGATGCGAAGGGGTTCTCCGGTGATGCTCTCGACGATGCCGCCGGCGGCTCGGACCACTGCGCATCCGCCGGCATGATCCCAGCTCTTCTCCCGGTAGCCCTCGCGGGCGAGCCGCAGGTAGAGATCGGCCCGACCGCTGGCGACCATCGCATACTTGCACTGACTGTCGATGCGGATCGGCGTGGTCGACACACCGGTGGCTTCGAGCGCCGCGCTGGTGCGATCCTGGTCACCGTGCGCCTTCTCGTAGGAGAGGCAGACCCGGACCTGGCCGTCGGGTGGGGATGCGGAGACCGAGATCGGCGAGAGGTCCGCGACGGATGCGGCGGTGGCGGGGCCGGCGAAGGCGCCCTCGCCGACCACCCCGAGGTAGATGCTTCCGGTCGGATCGGCGGCCCCGTAGTCGTCCGAGACCCCCCCGGCGAGGTGAGGACAGCCGAGCAGCCCCACCACGGGGTCGCCATGTTCGACGAGGCCGAGCGCGATCGCGAACTGCTGGCCGCGCAGGAAGCCCTTGGTGCCGTCGATGGGGTCGAGCGACCAGAAGACGTCCCGGCCCTCGCTGGCCGGATCGAGTCCGCCCGCATCCAGAAGCTCCCGCAGTTCGGCCTCGGTGGTGGGCGCGGCGGAGGCGAGGCCGGCGGATTCAAGCGCCTCGCCGGAGAGTCGCAGCAGCTGCTCCACCATCCTCGGGCCGCCCTCGTCCAGCGAATCGATGCCCTCCTCCCCGACGATCCGGTCGGCATGCTCCACCTCCGCGGCCTGCAGGGCGGCGGTGATCGCGACCTGCACCGCAAGGTCGGCGACGGTCACGGGACTGCGATCGTCCTTGAGCAGGTCGACGAGATCGGCGCGTTCCGCGGCGGCACGGCGGGCGACGCCGCTGGCGGCGGCAAAGGCGTGAACGACTGAATCAAGGGTGCTGGGCTTCACGGATCCGAGGCTCCGGTTCATGGGAGAGAGGGACCGGAGGGTATCCCACAAGATCCGATCGGTCATCCATGGACCGGTTCAGACTTCTGCTGCGGGTCGCGTCACGGGTCGATCTCGTCTGCGGGTGTCCTTCGGATCACCGGGTCCGAGGACCACCGCGATCCAGCTCAGATCCTCCGTTCCCTCGAGCAGGATCTTGACGATCATCGTCAAAGGCACCGAGAGGAACATCCCCACGGGGCCGAGGATGAAGCCCCAGAACACGAGGGAGAGGAACACCACCAGAGGAGAGAGGCCCATCCGCCGACCCATGATCCGGGGTTCGGTCAGACTGCCGATGCCGATGTTGATCGCGAGGTAGAGGATGCTGACCCCGGCCGCGGTTCCCGCTCCCTCGACCACCAGCGCGACCAGGATGGGCGGAATCGCCGCGATGATCGAACCCAGCGATGGAACGTAGTTGAGGACGAAGGCGATGAGACCGAAGACCACCGCGTAGGGAAGGCCCAGCATCCAGCAACCGACGCCGGCGATCAGGCCGGTCGCGGCGCTGGTGAAGGTCTTCACCACGAGGTAGCCCTGGAGGTCGCTCAGGACGTGCCGCCAGCGTTCCAGCGTGTCCTCGCCGGCGCTCCGGCTGGCGATCATCCGGACCTTGGTGGGAATCGCCGTGGCCTCCATCAGGATGAAGACCACGGTCAGAAGCACGAACACCGTGTCCTGAAGGAGACCGACGAGGGTGTTGAGGGTGCGCTGGATGTAGGGAAAGAGGACATCGAGGTCGGTGAGCTGGCTGATCTGGGCGACACCCATCGCCGTCGATCCACCGATGTCGACCCCGCCCTCGCTGGATGTCTCCGTGGCCGCCTCCGCAGTCGATGCCGCGGGCTCGGGGTCGCCACCCAGCTTGAGGCCGCGAGCCTCGAGCCACTCCACCGCGGAATCGATCTTGAGCTGGAGAAGTTCCTGGTACTGCGGGATCTCCGCGGCAAGGGCGGTCGCGGTGGTGGTGAAGATCGCGGCGGCGGCAAGTCCGAAGAGCATCACGACGAAGAAGACCGTGAGGGTCGCCAGCCAGCGTCGGAGCCCCATCCTCACCAGCATCGCGGTGGGCGGAAGGCTGATCACCGCGACGAAGATGGCGGCGAGGATCGGCACCACGATCGAGGAGGCGGCCTTCATGCCGGCCACGACGATCACGAAGGCCGCCAGGACCATCATGGTCTGGCCTCCTGCACCTCTTCTGCTGGGGATCGAATCCGCCATGCCGGGGAGTGTACCGGCGGCGGGGATCGATCCGGCGAGGTCCCCTCCGGCTCTTCGGGCCTGAAGTCCCTCCGGTGCCTATGCTGGTTGTCGGTCGGAACGGATCGCCATGCGGCATGGCGATCCGTTCCGGCGACGGCGCCTTGAACGGCACGCCTGATTTCAGAAGCAAGACTCAAGCAGTCGGAACCACCCTCATGCCATTCCTCTCGATTCTCACCATCAGCCTCTCCATCCTGAGCGGAGGGGAGACCTCCAGTGACCCGTCCACGGCAGGAGCCGTCATCGGTGGGAACAACGAGATCCCGCGGATGCGCCCGATCCGGGTCTTCGAGGACGTGAAGCTGAAGCGCCCGGTCCAGATCCTGTCCCGGCCCGACCAGCCGGAGAACCTCTACGTCCTTGAGCAGCCGGGCCGGATCCTCGTCCTCGATCGAACTCGTCCCGACATGACGGATCCCGAGGTCTTTCTCGACATCCGTCCCGGCGTGAGGATGAAGAACAACGAGGAGGGCCTTCTGGCGATGACGTTCTCCCCCGAGGTCGAGGAGGACGGTCACTTCTACCTGTACTACTCGGCGAGTTCGCCACGACGATCGGTGCTGTCCCGATTCACCGTCGGTGATGACGGTGAGGCGGATCCCGGATCCGAGAAGGTGCTCCTCGAGATCAAGCAGCCGTGGGGCAATCACAATGGTGGTGATGTCGCGTTCGGTCCGGATGGAATGCTCTACCTCTCCATCGGCGACGGGGGTGCCGCCAACGACCCGATGAACCACGCCCAGAATCTGGAGACGCTTCTGGGGACCGTCATCCGCATCGATCCGTCCCGTTCCGAGGGTGACCGGCCGTACGGGATTCCGGAGGACAACCCCTTCGTGGGTCGTGAGGACGCCCGTCCGGAGATCTGGGCCTACGGTCTTCGGAACATCTGGAGGATGTCCTTCGACGAGGAGACGGGAAGGCTCTGGGGTGGAGATGTCGGACAGAACAAGTACGAAGAGGTCGATGTGATCGAGTCCGGCGGCAACTACGGCTGGAGGATCCGCGAGGGCAAGCATCCCTTCCGGGCAGACGAATCCGCGCCGGAGGGTGTGGAGCTGATCGATCCGATCGTCGAATATCCCCGCGGGGACGGGATCAGCATCACCGGCGGCCACGTCTATCGGGGGACGGCGAGGCCCGCCGCGGTCGGAACCTATCTCTACGGGGACTACCGGTCCGGCCGCATCTGGGGGATTCGTGAGAACGACGGCAGCCTCTCCAAGGGACCGGTCCAGGTCGCCCGTCTCCGGAACTCGCTGATCTCGAGCTTCGGGAAGGATGCCGACGGCGAGATCTGGATCTGCACCTTCGAGGGCGACGAGTACCCCGGGCACGGCGCGATCTGGCGATTCACCGGACCGCTGAAGCCTGCAAGGAAGGCGGAGACGAAACCCGCCGGGACCACCGACGGGTGACCGGCGTCGCCGCGGGGACCATCGCCGGCTGCACGGCGTGCGGGGGCGTCTGCACGATCGATGCCTCCGGGATCGAAGGCAGGGTCCGGCTTCGCTGTCCGCATTGCGGTCACCCGCTTCCAGACGTCGGAAGCCTTCGCATCTCGAGGTCGAGGACCGCGGCATTCGCGACCTCGGCCCTGCTGCTCTACCCGCCCGCGGTGCTGATGCCGGTGCTCCGGATCGATCGACTCGGGCATGCCCATGAGACGGGGATCATCGACGGCGTCGCCACGCTCTTCAGGGATGGTCACGGATGGCTGGCGGCGATCGTCCTGGTCTGCTCGGTGATCATTCCGCTCTCCAAGCTTCTGGGCCTCCTCGTGCTCTGCACGGCCCGCATCCGGGTGGGCACGGCGACTCGCAGACGAGTGTGGGGCGTGATCGAGGCACTCGGCCGATGGGGGATGCTGGACGTGCTGCTGGTCGCGGCCCTGGTTGCGCTGGTGAAGCTGGGGGATCTCGTCCGCATCGAACCGGGACCCGGCGCCGCGATCTTCGCGATCATGGTCGCCTTCTCCCTGCTGGCCTCGGCCTGCTTCGATCCGCGTGCGGTCCGACAGGAGGAGACGTCATGACCGAAGAACAGGGTGACCGAGCGGAAGCAACGATCGATCGACCGCCATCCGCGATCATCGAGCCTCGTGAAGGGGCGTTCGGGGGAGGCGGTCTGATCTGGGGGATCCCCCTGATCGTGGCCCTGGTGGTGGCCGTGATCGCGTGGCGGGCATGGAGCGATCGCGCCTTCGAGGTGGTCGTCGACTTCGAGACCGCCCACGGCCTTGCCGGTGGTGACCCGGTCCGGTCCTTCGGGATCGAGGTCGGCAGCGTGAGCTCCCTCGAACTCGTCCACGACCCCTCCCGACCCGATCGTCCGATCGTTCGAGCGACGCTCGCCATCGATCCCGAGGATCGTGATCTGCTTCGGACCGACACCGTCTTCTGGATCGAGCACCCTCGAGTCGACTTCGGCGGGGTCGGAGGTCTCGACACGATCACCGGTCCGCGCTACGTGGGCATGTCGCCCGGCAGCGGGGACCGGGATCGCGGACCGTTCATCGGGCTGGCAAGGCCTCCGGTCGCGGCATCGCATGCGGATGGATTGCAGGTCGTCCTTCACGCCTCCGATCGCGCAGGGATGCGCGAGGGCGGAGCGGTGACCTACCGCGGCGTGCAGATCGGTCGGATTCTCGACGTCGGTCTCGCTCCCCGGGCCTCGCGAGTCGAGGCCACGGTGCTGATCGACGGGAGATACGCGCCGATCGTGAGAACCAACTCGCGATTCTTCTCGACCAGCGGCATCGGATTCGAACTCGGCTTCGACGGACTTCGTGCCGATGTCGAGTCACTCGAGTCGATGGTGGCGGGAGGAGTCGGCGTCGCCACGCCGAATCGCCTCGGTGATCCCGCCGAGCCGGGGGCTCGATACCCGCTCCAGGATCGAGCGGATCCGGGCTGGCTGGAGTGGGATCCCGAGATCGATCTCGACGTCGACGGCGTCGACTGAAGGGCTCCCGGGTTTCAGAACCGCCAGCTGACGAATCCGGCGATGAACGCCGCCGGATCGAGATCCGCGTTGCTGATGCGGTTGCCGTTGCGGTCGTCGAGTCGGTATTCGTTGAAGAGCGACACGCCGCCGACGATGTCCATCCGGATCCCGTTCGAGAATCTCCAGGTGCTTCGAAGCCAGATGGGAAGGCCGCTGTCCTCGCCCACGCCCTCGCTGCGATTCGCAGGCCCGGTGTCGTCGAGTCGGAATCGACGGACCTCGTAGCGGGAGCCGATCGACACCTCGGAGATCCGATCCGGACGCCATGCGATCTCGAGGCCGGCACCGGTGGGATAGGCCTCGGGTCCGAGGACGTTGGAGACCACCACGGTGTCGGTCACCTGCCAGTAGACGATCACGACCGGGATGGCGAGGATCGAATCCTCGATCTGACTGGAGAGAAGCACGCCGCCACCGATGCTGAGCTTCTCGCTGAAGGCGTAGCTCAGGGCGGCGTTGCCGCCGAAGGTGAGGCTGTCGGAGAAGCGGGCCTGGGTCTCGCCGGCGAATCCGATTCGAAGTCCGAGGTTCATCGACCACCTCTGGTCGAGCTGCCAGTTCGAGAGGCCGATCGCGGTGACCGCCTGGACGCTGTTCCATGGCGTCACTCCCGGTGCCGGCGACAGTTCCGAATCACCCTTGAACCGGTACCAGTCGCCGCCCCATGCGAGGGCGACCGATCCGGTGACCTCGGGGTGGAAACGCAACTCGGTGCCGATCGAACCGAAGGCCCGGTCGACGGAGACCGAGCCCCCGTCGCCGAAGTCCGTTCCGAACTCGTGCAGGTAGCCGAGGCTTGCATGGGTGCCGCGCTCGATCCGTTCGAACATGATGTTCCAGCCGAGCGGAGACCCGGAGTCCGAGTCCGTCTCGGCGTCCACCGGGGTGCCGGAGGCCTCGCCATCCGAAGGGGGGTCCTGGTCGATCATCGCCTCGGAACCGGAGGGAGAACCCCGTTCCAGAAGCAGGGCGAGCGCATCCGCGGATGCGGCGCCGGTCAGCGAGGTCGCGACGATCAGTCCGAGACAGGTCCGGTCGAGGTGGAGGTGTTCGATCATGAGTTCGCCGCCAGTTCGACCTCGGTGGGGAGGGTGTCCATGATCTTTCCGATGATCTCGTCGGTGGTGATCCCTTCGGCCTCGGCCTCGAAGTTGAGCAGGCAGCGGTGACGAAGGGCGGGAAGTGCGATCTCCCTGATGTCCCGGACGGCGACACTCGTGCGACCGTCGAGGAGGGCTCTCACCTTTCCGGCGAGGACGATCGTCTGGGCCGCACGCGGGCTGGCTCCGAACCGGAAGTAACGGTTGACCTCGGGGGTGGCGAACTGGCCTTCGGGATGGGTAGAGAGCACCATTCGGACCGCGTAGTCCTGGACCTGCGGAGTCACGCCGACCCGTCGCACCAGCTTCTGATGCTCGATGATCGCCGGAGCGTCGAGCACCCGTTCGATCACCGCCTCGTGTCCGGTGGTCGTCCGGTCGAGGATCTCGGAAAGTTCCTCGCGACTGGAGTAACCAACCACCAGCTTGAAGAAGAACCGGTCGAGCTGGGCTTCGGGCAGTGGATAGGTGCCTTCCTGCTCCACCGGGTTCTGGGTCGCCATGACGAAGAAGGGCTTGTCGAGGATGTGGGTCTCGCCGCCGACGGTGACCGACTTCTCCTGCATCGCCTCGAGCAGGGACGACTGGGTCTTCGGAGTGGCTCGGTTGATCTCGTCGGCGAGGACGATCTGGGCGAAGATCGGTCCCTTGCGGAACGCGAAGTCGCGGCCTCCATCACCCTCCACCACGATGGTGGTCCCGGTCACGTCGGCGGGCATGAGGTCGGGGGTGAACTGGATCCGACTGAACTGGAGATGCAGCGCCTCGCTGAGCGATCGGATGAGCAGCGTCTTTCCGAGTCCGGGCACGCCTTCCAGCAGGGCATGACCGCCTGCGAAGAGGCAGGTCAGCACACCGTCGACGATCTCGTCGTGACCCACCACGGCCTTGGCGATCTCATCCTTCACACGGCGGTAGTCCTCGGCGAACCTCGCGACGAGGGCTGAAGGGTCGGTGGACTCGTCTGGCATCTTGGATCGTTCCCGGATGTGGGTGGATGACGGGGGACTCGGTCGAGCCCCGGCACCGGAGAGGATAGGGGCTTCGGGTGGTTCGAGCGTGTTTCGTCGTCGGGATCCGGGTCGCCGGTGCGTGACTTCGAGGTGAGGTTCCCGCAGGGCGGTTCCGGGAGCGTCTGAAGACGCCGCCGGCCCCCCAGGAGGGACCGGCGGCGGTGTGGATGATTCGAATGTGAAGAGAGGGGCTCAGTCGCTCTTCTTCGGTCCGCCGGAGGGAAGCCGCTCGAGGATCTGGTCGCACAGGCCGTATTCGACCATCTGATCCGCGGTGAGCCAGAGGTTCCGCTCGCAGTCGGCGGCGATCTTCTCCTCCGAGGCACCGGTCTGCTCGTGGTAGATGCGGTAGATCTGGTCCCGCATCCGGAGGATGTGTCGGGCCTCGATCTCGAGATCGGTCGCCTGTCCCTCCAGCACGCCGCTGAGCAGCGGCTGGTGCATGAGGTTCTCGCTGTTGGGCAGGCAGTAACGCTTGCCCTTGGCGCCCGAACACGCGATGACGGAACCCATCGACGCCGCCTGTCCGATGACATAGGTGGAGACGTCGTTGGGGATGAACCGCATCGTGTCCACGATCGCGAGTCCGCTGGTGACGCTGCCACCCGGACTGTTGACGTAGAGGGAGATGTCGGCCTCGGGATCCTCGTTGGCGAGGAAGAGCAGCTGTGCGACGACGAGATTCGCCATCGCATCGGCCACGGGTCCGCCGCAGAAGATGATGCGGTCGTTGAGCAGCCGCGAGTAGATGTCGTAGGCGCGCTCGCCGCGGCCGGTCTTTTCGATGACGATCGGAACGAGGGTCATGTCGGTCGGCTCCTGCCTTGGCTCAGCTGTCGGACTTGTCATTGGAACCGCCGGTCTTGGCGGCAGGGAACTCGGCGACCTCGTCGACGAGGCCGTACTCCAGTGCCTCCTGAGCACTGAAGAACCGATCACGTTCGCCGTCGGCGGCGACCCGCTCGACGTCCTGGCCCGTGTGTCGGGCGATGATTTCGTTCAAGGTCCGCTTGGCCTTGATGATCTCCTCGGCCTGGATCTGGATGTCCGAGGTCTGCCCGGTCACCCCGCCGTACGGCTGGTGGATCATGACCTTGGCATGCGGAAGAATGTGTCGCTTGCCCTTCTGGCCGGCACAGAGGAGCACCGAACCACCGGAGTACGCGCGTCCGATGCAGAAGGTGGCCACCTCGCTGGAGATGAACTGCATGGTGTCGTAGATCGCGAGGGTGTCGTCGACCGCACCGCCGGGGCTGTTGATGTAGAGCTGGATGTCCTGGCCTCGCTTCTGATTCTCGAGGTAGAGCATCTGCATCATCACTCGCGCCGCGGAGGCGTGGTTGATCTCGCCGATCAGGAACACGACGCGATTCTCGAGCAGAAGCTCGTCGATCGTCATCTCCCGGGTCCGCTGGTAGTTGACCGCGGCCCGGGGTTCGATTCCGGCTTGGTTGACGGCCGCGGCTCGAACGAGGTCGAGGGCGGGGAGATGATCTGTCGGCTGTTCGTGCATGGGGGGTCCGTGCGTCGCCTGTGGGGGATGTCCGATTCCGGGGCGAGGATCATACGACCCTCTCGCATCCGCCGGGTGATGGATCCTTCATCGGTCGAATCGGACACCCAGGTCCCCACCTTGAATCGGGTTTGGTCCTCTGGTGTCAGATGCATCCAATTCCCCCTCCGATGAGGCGGGAAGGGTCATTCGCAGGCTGGCCCCTCCCAGAAGGTCCGAGGAGCCGGCGGTGAGGCCTCCGCCATGACGCTCGGCCAGTTTTCGGGCCACCGCGAGGCCCAGTCCGGTCCCTCGCTGGCCCTTCGTGGAATAGAAGGGCTCGAAGATCCTCGACCGCCGATCGATCGGGATGCCCGGCCCGTCATCCTCCACGACGACCTCCACCAGCCCTTCCTGGTCCAGATATCGGGTTCCGATCCGGATCCGACCGCGGTCGGCGACTGCATCGATGGCGTTGCCCAGGAGGTTCAGGATCACCTGGTGGATGGCATCGGGATCGATCGGGATGGGGGGCTCGCAGGGATCCTCGAGGTGCTCCAGCGAGATGTGGCGTCTCGAGATCGCCGTCTTGAGGGAATCCACCGCCTCTCCGGCGAGTCGGCCGACGATGGTGGGGGTCCGGTCGAGTCCGCGGTCCTTGGCGTAGGCCAGCATGTTCAGGGAGAGGGCGAGGATACGGTCGAGATTCCGGGCGAGGATCGCCCACCCCCGCTGGGCGAGGTCGATCCGCTCCCGATCGAGGGCGAGTTCGATGGCGTCGGCCCCGCCGCGCATTCCCTGAAGGATGTTCTTGATGGAATGACTGAGCGCTGCCGTGGATTCGCCCATGGCGGCGAGTCGCTCGAGTCGAGCCGCGGTCATGAGGCCGTCTCCGACATGAAGCCTGAGATCGACCACCCCCGCGGCATCCCGCAGCATCGAGAGGGACTCGTCGTCCCAGCCCGGAACCGCGGGGCGCGAGGCGGCCACGATGTGACGGTTTCGGTCCTCCCCGATGACGATCGCCGCCACCGCGGTGGTCTCGTCGATCACCGCGACCCTCGCCCGCCCGATCGAATCCGGTTCGGTGATCGCCGACACCAGGTCGCGGGGCAGGTCGAACCCGCTTCGGGCGGCTTCTCCGTTTCGATCCCTGACCTCGGGGAGCCCACTCAGGACCCCGAGGTCGTTGATGGGCACGATCGCGACGTGCTCCGCCTCCAGCAGCTCGGCCAGGATCCCGGTCAGGGCGGCGGGCCCCTCAAGACTGGGATCCAGCAGCCTCCGCCAGCGATCGCTCGGGGGATTCCGTGGGGGATCCAGCAGCCGAACGACGTGTCGGTCCGGGTCGGGAGAGCGGACCCTTCCGTGAAGCTCCGATTCGTCGATGTGGGACATCAGCAGCACGGTGTCCCCGCACTGGATCCGGTCGCCTGCGGACAACGCCACCCGATCCAGCACCGGATCTCCATTCAGCAGGGTGCCGTTGGTGCTGTCGAGATCCCGAAGCCACCATCGGCCGTCATCCGGGGTCAGTTCGGCATGCCGGCGGCTGACCGAGTCGTCGCGCAGTGGGATCGCCTCGGTCGAGCGGCCGATCAGCTGCGGCTCTCGATCCGGCAGCGGATGCCGGGTACCGGCATCCGGTCCTTCGACGACGACCAGGGCGTACACGTCCCGAGTCTACGTATCCGGAGGGCTCCTGCGGAGGGTGGGGCTTCCGGCGATTAGGATGATGTCGTGGCCAAGTCCCGTTCCAAGCCGTTCCAGTTCGATCCCTCGATGCGGGTGATCCTTCTCAAGGGGCCCGAGCCCTACCTCCAGGCGCAGTACCTGCGTCTGATCGCGGAGGGCATCGAGGCGACGATCGGGGAACCCCCGAGTCGCTTCGACTTCGACGGGCCGCAGGCGAGCCTGGCGGCGGTCCTCGACGAGCTTCGAAGCTACGGGCTGATGCAGTCGCACAAGATCGTCGTGCTCGATGCCGCAGAGCAGTTCGTGAAGAAGGAGGCGAATCGTCGAGCCCTGGAGGCCTATGCGGCCGAACCGATGGAGGAGGCGACGTTGGTCCTTCGGAGCACGGGTGACTGGCGTGCTCCGAAGCTCGAAAAGGCGGTCGCAGCCACCGGAGCCGTGGTCTCGTGTGATCCTCCGAATGCGGCCACCGCCGCCAGCTGGTGCCTGAGCCGGACGGAGAAGGCCCACGATGCCACCATCGATCGATCGGCCACGACCCGACTGGTCGAACGCGTGGGGACGAGCCTGGCCCGATTGGACGGGGAGCTGGCCAAGCTCGCGGTGGCCGCCGAAGGCGAGCCGCCTCGGATCACCGCCGAGCTGGTCGACCAGATGGTTCCTCCCAGTCGCGAGGAACAGGGATGGATCATCCAGTCCGTGGTGCTGGCCGGGGATCCCGGTCGGGCGGTTCGGACCCTTCGTGAGCTCAAGGACGTCTCGAGAGTTCCGGATCAGGTCCTGTCCTGGGCCATGATCGACCTCGGCCGGAAGCTGCATGAAGCGGCTCGCCAACTCGAGGCCGGAGTCGGGGAGGCGGCGGTCGGCAAGGCCCTGAGGCTCTGGGGACCGGACACCAGGCCCGTTCTGGAGACCGCCCGACGGCTCGGAGGCGTCCGAGCTGCGAAGCTGTTCGAGACGGCCCTCGAGACCGATCTGGCGCTCAAGAGCGGCCGATCGGGGAATGCCACCCGGACTCTTGAAGGCCTGGCGGTGGTTCTGGCCGATACTTGCGGAGCGCAGGCTTCGGGTCGCCGGATGTGATCGAACCCCTCCGGGGGATCGAAAGAACGGCCCTGGTCCGGACTTGTGCTTGAGTCGGCTGGACGGTGGTTCACGGGCATGGAGGCCCGGGTCCGTTCCAGCCCGGCATGCTCGAGTCGGCAGGAGGCCGATCGTGATCCGAAACCGACATGTCGCCTCAGCCTCGTTCAGAGCCTCCCTGTGCTCGCTGGCTGTCACCCTGATGGTGCTTCCCACGGCGTGTGCCCCCGGGCCCACAGGATCCGGATCAGTCGCCGGAGATCCCGTCGCCCGGGACACCGTTTCGCGGGAGTCCGGCGGGGGCGGATCGCTGGCAGGTCGCCTGGATGCCGGTTCCGTGATGTCCGACGACGACTGGAGTCCCGGTCAGTCCTACAGCGATGGCCTTGCGGCATCGAGTGCGGAATCCGAGGCCGGAGTCGTCACGGTCGCGGAGGCGGATCCTCAGCCCTCCTCACCCGAGCCTTCGAGCGTTGAGAAGGACTCCATCGACCTCGTGCTCGCGCCCGAGGACCGGACCCGGACGGTGCTTCCGCTCCCTCTGTCGAGGATCGACCTTGCGCTGGCGGCCCTGGCCGAGGAGGCTGATGATCCTGTCACCTACGAGTTCGTCCGGTCGTTGCTGCCGATGCTCGCGATCGATGGCGTGGGTGCCGACGCCCCGGGATTCGAGCCGAGCGTGCGGGATCTCCTTCCCGAGGAAGTCGAGATGCTGGAGGCGGTGTCCGAGTTCGCGACCGGCCTGCGAGCCGGATTGGATTCGGGGGTCCCTCACCGACCGTTTCTCACCGAGCGTGTCTCCGAGCTTCTGGAACGGCTTCGCAACGAATCCGGCCTGAAGATGGGACGGGTCGAGCTCTGCACCTCGATCGCCGGTTACGGCGATCTCGAAGTCGCCTCCCGCAGGATGCCTGCAGGCCGCGATCAGGAGATCCTGGTCTATGCCGAGCTGGATGGCCTGAACTGGACCGACAAGCCCGGCGGAGAGGTGGGGTGGGAGCTCCGCTATCGCCTCGAGCTTCATCAGATGTCCGATGGCATGGTGATCGATCCCGGGGTTGAAAGCAGTGTTTCCGACACTCTGGTCGCACCGGTGGGCGACAACTACCTCTGGATCAGATATCGCCTGCCCGCAGGAGATCTCAATGCCGGCCGGTACGTTCTCAAGCTCCGGGTGCGGGAGCCCTCCACCAATCGCGAGGACGAACGGTCGATCGAGATCGACCTCCTCCCCGAACGATTGCTGGGTCGGACCGTCTCCGTGGGGGGGTCCTGAGGGCTCTGAGCCTGCGGGGTTCAGCGGTGGAGCCGGGCCCGCTAGGATGTCCCGCGATGAGTCACCCGAATTCGCTGCCCGGCCTGCGTGGTCTTGATCGAGCATCGGTCGAGTCGATCCTCGACCGGGCCGAAGTGCTTCTGTCCGTGGTCGACGGGGATCGATCCATGGAGGAGGTGGCCACGGAGAGGGTCGACCCTGCCGTGGTCGGCCTGCTCTTCATGGAGGACTCGACCCGCACCCGTGGAAGTTTCGAAGTCGCCGTGCACCGTCTGGGCCATCGTCCCGTGACTCTCGTCGGGAGGGGATCCAGTGCCAGCAAGGGCGAATCGCTGCTGGACACCGCGGCGAATCTGGCCGCGATGGGCATCGATGCCCTCGTGGTGAGGACGGGGTTGTCCGGTGGGGTGGCGTGCCTTGCGGAAGCCCTTCCGCTCCCGGTCCTCAATGCCGGTGACGGACGACACGAGCATCCCACCCAGGGCCTTCTGGACGCCTCGACGCTCCGGGCCTCCCTGGGCGATCTGCAGGGTCGCCGGGTGGCGATCGTGGGGGACATTCTCAACAGCCGGGTGGCCAGAAGCGGGATCCATGTGCTGGCCACCCTTGGAGCGCAGATTGTGCTGGTCGGGCCGCCATCGCTCGTGCCGTGGCGGCTCGTGGATGTGGTGCCGGGTGCGAGAATCGAGGTCTCCCATGATCTCGATGCGGTTCTGGAAGCCGTGGATGCCGTGATGATGCTCCGAATCCAGCGGGAGAGGGACGCTGGAGGCTCTGTGGCTTCTGATTATCGGAATGCCTTTGGGATGACCGAGGATCGGGCCTCGCGGCTGGCCGCCGGAGTGCCCATCCTGCACCCGGGGCCTGTGAATCGCGGCGTGGAGCTCGACGACGGGGTTCTGGAAGACAAGTCCCGGAGCAAAGTGCTTGATCAGGTTCGACGAGGGGTGGCCGTTCGGATGGCGATCCTCGAACGGGCCCTGATGAGGCCCGGCAGCAGGGACTGAGGGCCGAGAATCCGGGCGGTTTCCTCAACGGCGTCCATCTCAGGGACCGATGAATCCGACGCTCCAGGACTCGTCCGGTGCGAGTCCTGTGGTTCAGCCCCCTCGGTGGGGAAGGCCCGGAGACCGGCGTGCGTCCGCAGATCAAGACCACATCTCACCAGAACCGGAGTTCGGGTTCGGCCATGCGAACGATCACCACGCTGTTCCTGTCGCTCATCTCCGTCGTCATGATCGGCGGGTGCGAGGTCGACTCCTTCTTCAACCCGAGCGTGACGGGGTACTACGAGCGCACCCCGACCTCGATGCCGATCCTCGACCGGATCGACATCATCGAACGCGAGATCGGCTTCCAGCCCGAGATCACGAAGCCCACCGCCGAGGATCTCGTTCCCAACGAACTTCAGTACCGCCTCGCCCCTGGCGATGTGGTGCGGGTCGAGATCTACGAACTCGTCGCCGAACGGCAGACCGACGTCTCCGTGCGGGTGATCGACCAGTCGGGCATGATCCGACTTCCCACCATCGGAGACGTCCAGGCCGCTGGTCGGACCATCCAGCAGCTTCAGGAGGAGATCATCACGGCCCTCGGGCCGGGCGGACTCGATCTCATCTCGGATCCTCTGGTGACCGTGGTTCTCGAGGACGGCAGAAGCTTCCAGTTCACGATCTACGGTGCAGTGGCGGGGACCGGCATCTATGCCCTCAACCGACCCGACTTCCGCATCATGGACGCCCTGTCGCTCGCGGGAGGCACCGCGACGACCACGAAGAGGATCCTCGTGATCCGCGAAGTCGCCATCGACGAGAACGTAAAGCCCGGGTACGAACGGGATCCGGTCCGTCCCGGCGGGGATCAGAACAATCCCGCGGATGTCCGTGACATCGACGCCCTGATCGAGGCCCTCGATGGTGCCGGCGCCAGTCCAGCGGCCATGGACTGGCTGCAGGACGAGCCCCCGATCGACATCGACGACCTCGGTGACGATCCCTCCATGGACCGGGGCTCGACCGATGAACAGCCGAGCCGGGCTCCCTCCGGAGACACCTTCGTCTTCGACGAGGATCGTCAGGAGTGGATCCGTCTGCGTCCCGAAGAGGCGATGGCCCGAGGCCTCCGACCCGACACCAGCCGGAAGTCTGTGGCTCCCGAGCCCGTCGAGCGGATCAGTCCGTATGCGACCCGGGTCATCGAGGTCGACTACCAGGCTCTGGCTCGAGGCGACAGCAACCAGAACATCGTGATCAGGCCCAGCGATCGGGTCTTCGTCGACACTCCGGATGTCGGCGTCGTCTACATCGACGGCGAGATCTCCCGTCCGGGCGTCTACCAGCTTCCCGTGGCCGGCCGACTGACTCTCAGTCGTCTGGTGGCGGCGGCCGGCGGACTCAACCCCCTCGCCATCCCCGAGCGCGTCGATTTCACGCGAAAGCTCGATCAGGATCGTGAGGCGACCATCCGGATCAACCTCGCGGCGATCCGCAATCGCGCCGAGCCGGACATCTACATTCGCCAGGATGATCACATCCACATCGGAACGAATTTCTGGGCGGCACCCCTTGCGGTCATTCGCAACGGGTTCCGGGCCAGCTATGGATTTGGGTTCCTGCTCGACAGGAACTTCGGTAACGACGTGTTCGGGCCACCTCCGACGAACATCGGCAGAGGCTTCTAGTCATTCCGGGTCGAGGGAGGGCGGGCCTCCATCGACCAAACTGCCGCGGCGGAGCCGCGGGAGCCCTCTCAGGGGACCCCGTGACGGCCTTTTCGCCATTCAGCAGGCTCACGGCGTCCTCCGGTCACCCGCCGGGGAGCGATTTGCGTGGGAAAGTCAGCAAGAAAACCGAACTCGACCCGACCGCATGCACGTAGGGCCTTCATGCGAGGAGTTGACCCGACCTGCCTGTTAGGGCGAGCCGGGCTGGATCGGTCGGATCCGATGACCGATGGAGATGAACGTGACTGATCCGGCCTCACAGACCGGTACGGCCCCTTCCCCCGCTTCGGCGGGTGAGCTGTCACTTCAGCCCCGATCCAGCCTGATCTGGGGCGGCCTGCTGCTCCTGGTGTCCGTGGTGGTCTTCTGGGGGCTTCTGAGGGCCCAGTTCGAGTTCGCCATCACATATCCCTCCGACTGGGGACACACGCTTCTCGTGCCCTTCATCGTCGGCTGGCTGATCTGGAGGGATCGCGAGAAGCTCGAGGCGATACAGCCCTTCACCCCCAGCTGGGTCGGGTTGGGCATCTCGGTTCTCGGTCTCTCCTTCTATCTGATCTCCCTCGTGGGCCCGAGCTGGTTCACGGTCCATCACAACGCCCGACAGCTCGGATTCGCCACCTACATCTTCGGGACCGCTCTGCTGCTCTTCGGCTGGCGGCCGATGCGGATCCTCTTCTTCCCGCTCGCCTACCTGGCGGTCTTCGGTTTCACCTACACCGATCGGATCATCGGGTACTTCACGCAGCAGTTGCAGGACATCAGCGCCTACGGCGGTTACGTGATGCTGGTGGTGCTGGGCATGGATGTCGAGATCCAGGGGAACACGATCTTCATCGGCGAGAACGCCCTCAACATCGCGGAAGCATGTTCGGGGATGCGGATGCTCGTGGCCTTCATGGCGCTCGGGACTCTGATGGCCTACATCGGACTCAAGGCATGGTGGCAGCGGATCACGCTCATCCTGCTGGGAATCCCGGTCGCGGTCTTCGTGAACATGCTCAGGGTCGCGACACTCGGCGTCCTCAGCCTCTGGGACACCGGTTTCGCCGGCGGGCAGTTCCATGCCTTCGTCGGCTTCGTCTGGCTGGTCCCGGCCTTCCTGGTCTTCCTCGGACTCATGGCGATCGTGCAGCGCCTGGTCGTGGAGGTCGATGACGATGGAAAGGCCGTGGCGTGAGTGATCTGAGATTCCGATCGAACGTCCGGACCGCCTACATGGCGCTGATCTCGATACTCGTGATCGGTGCGGTGACGATCCCCATCGCCATTGCACAGCTCGAGATCTACCTGCGCAAGGAGTCGGTGCCGCTCCGACGGACTCTGAACACGATCGACGACGATCTCGGTCCGTGGGATCGAGCGATCGGCGAGGACGGCAAGCCCAGGCAGGACACCATCTTCGGGATGGAGATGATCGAGGGCCTCGGAACCGATCTGTATCTCGACCGGTATCTCGCGGACGGCGATCGACGGATCAACGTCCACGTCGCCTACTACACCGGCATGATCGATGACGTTCCGCACGTGCCCGAGCGATGCTGGGACGCCAATGGACTGACCCAGTCGATCTCCCCCCGGATCGTCGATCTGGATATCGAGGTCGAGGGTGCGACGTTGGATGGTTCTCCCGTGAACCGTGCGACCGGAGAACCCTATCCCCGGGTCGACGTCCTGAATCTCGGTCGCCCGGTCCCGGTGCACCTTCCGGTCGGGGATGCGCAGATGACCGTCACGCAGTTCGACATCGACGACAAGAACCCCAGAAGGAAGCAGGTCGGAGGCTACTTCTTCATCGCCAACGGCCGCATGGCGCCCAGTGCGGGTGACGTCCGGATGATGGCGTTCGACCCCAGCGAGAAGTACGCGTACTACTGCAAGATCCAGCTCACCTACGTGGGCTCGATCCAGAGCGGGGAGCCCGACGATGCGGTGGTCGACGAGTTCATCGATATCGCCGAGGACCTCATCCCCCGGCTGCTTCCCGAGGTCATGAACTGCCTGCCTGACTGGCCCTCGATCGAGACCGATGCCGCTCGGGCGGGAGCTGGCGAGGAGATCGAGGCATGACAATCGATCTCCGCCCCTTCATTGATTCCGACCGTCTCGTGAGCGGATCGCATTCGCGATTCCCCGAGGCGTCCCATCCTGCGATGGCATGTTCCTGCGTCACAGGCATCCTCAAGGTCCGAACCCGACCGGTCGTGCGACGGTAACTGTCTTCCGAGTCCGCGTTTCGATTCCCAGAGCCCTGCATTCGCAAGGATCAACCTCAGATGGCCAAGAAGAAGCTCAACGTCAAGTTCCTCGCCCTCGTCATAGGCTCGCTGGGCCTGGGTGTGGCGGTCCTCGGTCTGATCGTCCTGATGCAGTTCCGCAACGATCCGGTCCGGCACGTGAAGCGGGGCGACACGTTGATGCAGCAGGGCGAATACGAGAACGCGATGCAGCAGTACATCCGGGCGATCGGGAAGGATCCGGGTGAGATGGCGTACTACGACCTCGCCATCGATGCGGCGGAACAGATCGATCCGAAGTCGCGTGACCGTACCCGCGAGCTCTATCAGCTGATGAACAGTGTGATGGCCAAGCAGGTCGAGAACGCGACGGCGGACGGGGATCTGAGCGCGAAGGACGTTCGTGATCGGGCCGCCTCACGGCTGCTGAACAATCTCGATGTCTACACCTACGCGCTGCCCCGCATTCGGGACAACCGGGTGGTCACCACGCACGACATGATCGCCACCAGGGTTCGCGACATCGACGCGAGCTTCTACGGACTCGGAGAGGACCAGGTCGATCCCCGGATCCGATCCGCGGTTCGAGGACTGGTCGTCGCCCCCTACTGGAGAGGTGCCTACAACCTCGACGAAGGTGACTGGGAGGACGGGGTCGAGGAGATCCGGGAGGCCATCGAACTGGATCCCGGCTACGTCCCCAACCAGTACGGACTGCTTCGTGGAATGTTGGAGCGATTCGAATCCGACATGAAGACCGCACCGGAAGCCACCCTTCGGCGGGAGCTCGACGGCGAGAACGGACTCAACGAGCGCATCCGGACCGCCAGGGCGGCGGTCTCGGGTCCGGCACCGGAGCTCGACATGATCGAGTTCGAACGCGACCAGATCCTGTTCCTCGGAGGAAAGACCGGCGACGACGAGGATGATCTCGGCTCCGCCCCCGACGCCGAGACCATGGCCCGGCTCATCCGGGAGATGCGTGCCCTCGGTGATACCGGCCTCGCGGAGTACGAGATCCGGGCCCGGATCGTCGAACTGTGGTGGTCCTTCTACCGGGCGATCTCACGCATTCCGGTGGTGGAACTCGACAAGGTGGAGGCAGAGAAGGTCCTCGCACTTCTGACCGAGGGATTCGAGGCCGCCTCGGAGATCATCGCCGAGGTGCAACCCGAGGACGTCACCGACCTGCGGAGCGACTACCTCACCCTGATGTTCCTCAATCCCCCCGGCGACCAGGCGGAGGTCACCAAGGCGATCGAACTCATCAACGACGTCATCGAGAAGGCCGAAGCGGAGAACCGGCTGGGCCCCGACCTCTACGCCAAGGAGCAGGCTCTCAATCTCTGTCTGCAGAAGCGGTTCGATCTCGGCATCCGGGAGTCGCCGATGAACGAGGTGCTGAGCGAGGAGGCGAGGAACCGGCTGGACCGTTTCTACACTGAATTCCGCGACCTCTACCCCGATCAGACGGTCCGTGATCAGGATCCGAGGTGGGCCCGCGTCGAGCTTCTGTACAACACCAGACTCGCGATGGATTCGGAACAGAGAGCCGCACTGGCCGAAGATCCCGATCTGGAACGGGCTCTCAAGCAGGATTCGTTGGACTACTCCAAGGAGGCGACCAAGGCCGCCCGTGCCTGCGAGCGGGAGGGAAGCCTGATCGACGGTCTCGCTCTCGAGGCGGCGATCCTGGTCTCCAGAAGAACCGGCGAGGTCGGCACCGCCACCAGGCTCTACAAGATGGCGCTCGAACGGAACTCCACCAACACGCAGGACGACCTGCCCCTGCAGGTGAGACTTGCCGAGATGCTCGCCCAGAGCGGCGACCTCGATGGTGCGAATGAGATCCTCGACAGAATCCGCGACATGGTGAGCGAATCCGATCAGGACACGCTGGAGCGGATAGTGAGGGTCGAGGACGTCATCCGGCAGAGCGAGTCCGGTCAGAACCTCGAGGATCTTCCGGGACTCGATCTCCTGAACGAGGTCGTGGCGGCCCGTATCGCCGGTGACATCGATGAAGTCCGTCGGCTTCAGGACGAGATCATCGAAGGCAGGAACATCGACCGGCAGGTCCGCCTGCTGGCACTTCTCGATCGTGCTGGACTCGAGGAGGCCGAAGGCAACTACGACGAGATGAGGATGTTCGCCACCCGGGCTCTCGAGATCGACCCGAGATCGATCCGTGCGAAGATCTTCATGAAGACGGATTCGAAGACCACGACCCTCGACCGCACGCGGACGATGTCCGAGACCCAGTTCGATGATCCTCAGGACATCGACGTCCAGCAGGCCAGAAACATCTCCAACATCCTCGGCCAGCCCGGTTCGATCCCCGAGGAACAGCTGGATGAGATGCGGGTGGCGCTCACGGAACTCCAGGAGCGGATCGAGAACGAGGAGACGCTGCGGCCGATGGCCCTGTCCTATCTCTTCGAGCGGAGTGTGATGGCCGGGGACTTCGCGGAGGCCGGCGGATATCTCGACCAACTGACCCTCGCGGAGGGGGGAGACACCCCCAGGACCATCGCGATGGCGGCTTCCCTGGCCCAGGCCCAGGGAGACCTCGATGGAGCGGTGCGGATCTACGAGGACGCGATCGACACGAAGGGCTTCGGCAGCGACACGATGCGTCTCCTCCTTGGTGAGGCTTACGCGATGCGTGGGGACCGCGAGGATGCCCGGGCACAGTTCCACGAGGCCTTCAAGCAGGCACCCAATCGTTGGAAGAACGCCCTGCGATACGGGCAGGCGCTCATCACCGAAGGCATGATCCCTGATGCGCTTCAGGTTCTTCGGGCAGGTCGGTCCAGCGGCCGGGCCAATCCCAGCTACCGGGACACCTGGCTGTACGTCGAGATCCAGACCGGAAACTTCGAGAACGCGATCGAGGAGCGTCGTCGTCTGTACCGGCTCGACCAGTTCGATCTGAAGAACGCCATCGAGCTCGCAAGGCTTCTTGCCGAAAGTCCGATCGGACGTCAGGCGATCCTTCACACCGAGACGAATCCGAGGACCGGTGCCGTGGCCGGGGAGATCCGTTTCACCCCGGTGGCATGGGGACGACTCAGTCGCGAAGATCGAAGAACCTTCCAGATCGAGGCCAGGGAGGCCAGGCTTCTCGAGGCTAGGGGCATCTTCACGCAGTTGCGCAAGAACGATCCCACTTCACCCGATGTCGTGGTCGGAGCGGTCAGATTCGGGACGAATCACCCCGAACTGGCTCTCGAGGGCGACCTGATCGAACAGGCCGAGACCGCTCTGCGTCAGGCCCTGGTATCAAGGACGGGGATGGAACGTCTCGCCGCGAGCGGGCGCCTGAGCCGGATCCTCGCCGAGAAGGGTCGATTGGCGTACGAGGCCGCGGATTACGAACTCGCCGACGCCTGCTTCGAAGAGGCGATTCAGCAGGAATCGAGGACCGTCGACGAGGCGGTCACCGCGATCGTGTCGTCCCTCTACGGGGCCAACGATCTGAAGCGTGCTGCGAAGTATCAGGCGGTCCTGCTCCAGCGCATGGAGGATTCCAACACGAACTTCGATCTTCGTCGCAGGGTCGCATCCCGTCTCGCGACGATGCATGTCGGCAGTGGTGATCTGGACAGTGCCTCGGAAGTCGCGGACATGTATCTCGACCTCGATTCCAATGACAGTGGCGAGCTCACGGTCCTCGGAACCATCAGCTTCGGCAAGGCCGACCGACTTCGCAGGGACAAGGGGGCGGCGGTCGAAGGGGGCCTGCCCGATGAGGTTCTTGCGGAACTGGATGTCGCCGAGGAGATCTACGAGAGAGCGCTTGCGGTCAATGCAAGGAACACCGAGACGCTCCTGCAACTCGCGGCGATCGCGGAATATCGATGGCTGTATTCGAGCAAGGATGAACGAGAGGCCGCATTCGACAATGCCGTCAAGGCGGCCAGGCGGGCGGTGGAAAACAACCGTTCCTACTGGCCCGCCAGACTGCGTCTCGTCACACTGCTCGCTCGTGAGGACGAGATCAAGGAGGCCATCACCGAGCTTCGGGATCATCTGGAGCTGATGCCGGACACGAACCAGGCCCGAAGCTATCTGATTCAGATGCTCGAACAGGACGGACGCATGGCGGAAGCCATCGATCTTGCCCAGGCCTCGCTCGAGCGTGATTCGACCAACATCGAATGGGCGAGGGCTCTGGGACGTCTTCGGGGCATCAACAAGGAGTACTCCGAGGCGGCTCAGCTCTTCGGAGCCCTGTACGCCCAGACGGGCGACATCGCCTACCTGAGAAGCCAGGTGATGAGCCTCATGGCATGGACCGAAAGCGATGGTCGCAAGCCCGGAGCGGCGATGGTCGTCGATCTCGTCAGGTCCAACCAGCGGGATTTCAGTCGTGATCAGACCCTGATCGGCGCGTATTGCGCCGCCCTCATCGACGTGGGTCGGGTCAACGAGGGTCTTCGGAACTACGAGACGTCCTACCGGAAGCTGAGAGGCCGTCCGACCCAGGAACGGCTGGAACTCACCCGGTGGCTCACGGATCTCTATCCGAACACGACTGATGGAGCGGCCGAACTCTCCGCCTTCCTCCGTCGCATCTCGGACGAGCAGCCCTCGGTGATCGATCTGATCGCGGTCGCTCGAGCGTGGGATTCGATCGGTCAGGACGGTCTGGAGGCCGCCATCAGCACCGCACGACAAGCGGTCGCGGTCGATGCCGACGAGATGGAGACCGCCAGCGCACTCGGACTGCTTGGAATCCTCCTCACCAAGAACGAGGATTGCGCAGGCGCACTAGACGCATTCGAACGAGCTCTCGCGTTGAGGCGGGAGGATTCCCAGCTTTTCAACAACATCGCCTACCTCACCGCCAAGTGCGATGGTGACCTCGACATGGCGTTGGAGAAGGCCGAGCAGGCGGTCAAGGCCAGACCCTATCGATCGGAGTTCCGAGACACCCTTGGCGCGGTCCGCCTTGCGCGTGCACGTGCGGAGACCGATCCGGAGCAGCGTCAGCTTGAATACGACCGGGCTCGCCAGGAGCTCACGCTCGCAACTCGATTCGGGACGACCCCCAGTCCGCACATCCAGCTCGCGAAGCTTGAAATCGAGCTCGGCAACTACGATGAGGCCCGGGAGCATGTCCGTCAGGCGGGGGATCTCAATCCAAACGCGACCATCCAGGGTGAGATCGACGCAATCCTGGAAGAGCTGAAGGGCCGATGACGATGGAACGAAGCGGCTCCGGTGAGCCCAAGGGCGTGCAGGTCAAGACGATCACGGGACATCTCCCGACTTTCTGGATTCACACATCATGAGTTCCCCGACTACCACAAAACCACGACCGGCCAGACCCGCTTCACGAGCGGTGCCAGCGACCGGAGGCGGGGTCACCATCGATCCCATCCGCATCGTTCGCCAGCACCTCGTGCTTCTCATCGTCACCGGTGTCGTCGGACTCGTGGTCGGAACCGGAGTCTTCTTCGTCTGGCTGCGATACTTCCCCTCGTATTCAGGTGTGGCGACCTTCGAATTGATCGGAACCCTCGACGACGCGGCCGATGCCAAGGCCTCGGAGGAGCGAAACGAGGAGACCGTTCAGCGAATCGCCGGGACCGAGGCGGCGAAGGTGATCTCGGAGCGTGCGCTCGAGGTGGTTCTCAAGGAGCCCGATGTCCAGCGCATCTCCTGGATGGAACAGTTCAAGGATGAGAGCGGGAAGCCGAATCTCGAGGATGCCCTCATCGAGCTCATGGAGGAGATCACCGCCGGGTATCGCCGTCGAACCCAGTATTTCGACGTCCGCTGGTCCACCTACGTGAAGACCGACGTCCCGGTCCTACTCAATGCGGTCGCGGACCACTACATCAAGCTCGAGGAGAAGGCCGCCCGGAACAAGAAGCTGTACGCCAAGCAGCCGTTCCAGGAGAATCTCGACATCATCGATCAGGAGATCAAGACACTCGAGAACGCGATCGACGACTTCATCAACACCAAGGGGATGTTGTCGCTGACCCTGAACACCACGGCGGTCCAGAAGGACCTCGAGGATCGTGAGATCGAGAAGAACGAGGTCATCACGAACATCCAGCAGACCCAGGGTCTCCTTGGACAGATCGACGCGAAACTGGCCGGTACCATCGAATGGACCCAGGACGACGTCCGCGAGGCCGAGAACGACCAGGTGGTCGTCCGGGCCCTCAGCGAGATCCAGGTGCTTCGCGGCCAGCTCAGCGAGCACAAGCAGAAGTTCGGACAGGATCACACCCAGTACCGACAGAGCGAGCGGGCACTCGACGCCCGCATCCGCGAGCGCGACCGAAAGGTCGAGGAGGTCATTCTCAGAAACCTCCAGGCTCAGCGGAAGCAGGCCTTCGACTCCCTTGAAAGACTCCAGGCGGTCGAGAAGACGCTGGATGAGGAGATCACGAAGAAGTCCGAGGAGATGAACGACTTCGTCGCAGCCCAGGCAAGGCTCGAAAAGATGGAAGCCGAACTGCAACGGCTCGAGGAACGGCGGACCACGATTCTCAACAACATGGATGAGATCGAGGCGATGTTCAGCCGCAAGGATGCCGTCGAGGTCCAGCTGACCGGTGCGGTGCTGACTCCCCGGGAACCCTCTTCGCCCAAGTGGTTCGTCGTCATTCCCGGCACTGCGGTGCTTCTGCTGGGGCTGGTCACCGCCGGGGTCTTCCTCAAGGAGATCCTCGACAAGCGGGTCCGCACCACCGCCGATCTGAGCAGCATGCCCGGAGCCAGGTTGCTCGGTGTCATTCCGGACATCAAGGATGATCCCACGGATGCGAGTCGTCCGGAATCGGTCATACGTGACTTTCCGGCATCGGTGCTTGCGGAAAGCCATCGGCAGTTCGCAGCCGCCTTCCGGCGCGTGCGTGAGGACTCCGAGGCCTCGACCGTCCTCTTCGTGGGTGGAATGCCGGGAGCAGGCACCACTTCAGTGGTCGCCAACCTCGCCGCGATCGCCGCGGCGGCCGGACGACGCGTGGCTCTGATCGACGGAAACCTCCGTCGTCCCCGGGTCGCCGAGGTCTTCGGACTCGATCCTTCCGAGGCTGGTCTCGGTGACGTCATCATGGGCGAGGCCCGGGTCGCCGACGTGGTGAACACCACGCCGGAGGGGATCAAGGTTCTCACCGCCGGCACTCAGAAGAACCGGCACTTCGAACGCCTCGACTCCGAGAACCTTCGCAAGGTGATTCGCGATCTGGGCGATTCCGTGGACGTGATATTCGTGGACGGCCCTCCCGTCGTGGTCGCCAGTGAGGCGATGGGCATGGCGGATCAGGTCGACGCGACCGTACTGGTCATCCGTGCGTACTCCGAGCAGCGAGGCCTGGTGGCGAGACTGATGCGTCAGCTCCGTGAACAGCCGAGCAGCTTCCTGGGCATCGTGCTCAACCGTCCCCGCAACACGGCGGGTGGCTACTTCAAGCGCAACTACGAGGCGATCGCCGAATACTCCAGGGAAAGAACCGAGGACTGAACCCCTGAAGAGGGTTCGCCTTCGATTGCAGGACGCGACGGAATCCACTCGTGGTGAAAGGAACCTCCATCCTCGTGACCGGTGGCGCCGGCTTCATCGGCTCCCACCTCGTCGATCATCTGATCGAACGCGGTGACCGGGTCGTCGTGATCGACGATCTCTCCACGGGCCGTCGTTCGAATCTCGATCCGGCGTTCGCCGCCGCGGGCGACCGCCTCGAGTTCATCGAGGGCACGGTCGGCGAGGTCCTTCCCACCCTGGACCCGGGTTCCTTCGAATCGATCCATCACCTTGCCGCGGCGGTTGGCGTGAGGCTGGTGGTCGAGCAGCCGATCCGAACCATCGAGACCAACGTCCATGAGACGAGTGCGGTTCTGAACTTCGCGAGTGAGAATCACGTCCCCACCCTGGTCGCATCCACCAGCGAGGTCTACGGAAAGGGTTCCGGCGGACCGATGGCCGAGGATGACGACGTGATCTACGGCCCCAGCGTGGTGCCCAGGTGGTCGTACGCCTGTTCCAAGGCCATCGACGAATACCTTGCACTCGCACATGATCGCGAGGACCTCGTTCCGACCGTGGTGGTCCGGTTCTTCAACACGGTGGGCCCGCGTCAATGCGGTGACTATGGAATGGTGCTTCCCAGATTCGTGGAAGCCTGTGTCGAGGGGCGACCGATCGAGGTTCATGGAGACGGCATGCAGTCCCGCTGCTTCTGCGACGTTCGTGACGTGGTCCGGGCGCTTCCCAGGCTGCTCGAGGACGCCGGACACCGGGGGAGGGTCTTCAACCTCGGGAACGACGAGTCGATCACCATCCGTGATCTGGCGGAGATGGTGCGCAGTCGAACCGGCAGCAGCAGCACCATCCGCTTCGTCGACTACGAGGAGGCCTTCGACGCCGACTTCGAGGATCTCAAGGTCCGGGTGCCGGACCTCTCGAGAATCCGCGCGGCGATCGATTTCCATCCCCGCATTCCGCTTCAGAAGACCATCGATGATCTCAACCGGGAGTTCGTTTCATGACGGTCGTCGACTTTCCCGACATCGGTGGTCAGAGCGACGGATTCCTCGAGGAGATCACCAATGACCTGCTGTCGGCATGGGACGGGCTCTTCGGTCTCTCGTACGAACAGGGGCCGGTCGCGGTCCCCACGGCGACGGGTCTTCTCAACGGTTTCCTTCCGATCCTGCTCGTCTCCTTCGTGGTGACCCTGATCGTCGTTCCGATCGCCAGGTGGGTAGCGGTCCAGTATGGGATCGTCGACGATCCCGACGGCATCCGGAAGGTGCACAAGTATCCCATCGCGTATCTGGGAGGTGCGGGCGTCTTCGCAGGCGTGGTCGCGGGGATCGTGGCCTTCGATCCTCTCATCACGCTCTCCAGCGGCATCGACGGTTTCACGATCGCGGACTATTCACCCGTCCAGTTCGCGGTGGTGTTCGGGATCTTCGCGATCTTCATCACCGGTTTCCTCGACGACATCTTCCACTGGGATCCGAGACTGAAGCTCGCCGGCCAGCTCGTCGCGGCCTCAGCCCTCGCGCTGAGCGACTTCGGCACGGGGGCGGCCACGGGACTGATGAGCCCGTTCTTCTCCGGATGGATCGACGCGTACACCATCGAGGTTCCCTCCGTGATCGGTGGGGTGGGCGAGTATCTGACACTCTGGGGCGCGGATGCCCGCATGCCTGCGGACGCAAATCAATGGGCGTGGTCGCGCAATCCCCTTCGAACCCTGGACGGGGTCTACTACTGGAGCGGGGTCTGCCTGATCGGCATCGTGATCCTCGGCGCCTGCAACGCGGCCAATCTGATCGACGGACTCGACGGCCTGCTCACCGGCACCGTCGGGACCATGTCGATCGGCTTCCTGATCATCGCGATCATTCTCGCGATCCAGGATGCGAACGGGATCCTCGATCCGCAGGACATCGCGAACCAGACCCCTGCGAGCCGCAGCTACGATCCCTTCGCCGGGTCGCGCATCGTGATCGCGCTTGCCCTTCTGGGCGCCTGTCTCGGCTTCCTGCCGTACAACTTCAACCCGGCGGTGATCTTCCTCGGTGACGCAGGAAGCCTGCTGATGGGCTTCCTGTGCGGAGTGATGATCCTCTCCCTGGGAAGCGAGGGGCAGACCCATTACGTGATCGCGGGCCTTATCGTCTTCTCCCTGCCGATCATGGACACGCTTCTGGCGATCCTCCGACGCAAGCTGGCCGGACTTCCGATGTCCGAGCCCGACAAGAACCACATCCACCACATGTTCCTTCGTGGTTTCGGAGGGAACGTGAAGAAGGCGGTCGTCGCCCTCTACGGCCTCAACGCGGTCTTCGTCTTCGTGGGCGTGAGTCTCGCGGCGACGGTGGCACTCGGTGGTGCGAGATACCTGCTGGCCTACGGAACCGCGATCCTGATCTTCGGATTCGTGGGAGCGGTCGCGCTCAAGATCGGGCTCCGACAGCGATGGGCCAACCAGGCGAGTGAATCATCTCAGTCCGAGGACTGAGCCACGACCGCGGCCCGATCGGGCGGCACTCCGAGCATGTCGAGAACGGTGCCGATGATGTCGTGGACCGGTCGGCCCGCGGAATACGAACCGAGATGCCCGATCGGATTCCCCACCGGATACTCGATGTCGGCATTAGCACCCTGCCCGGCGAGTGGATCCTGGATGCCGACCGCGACCACGATCCTCGGATCGTCGAAGGGGGCACCCGCGACGTAGCTCGAGAGATAGCGGGGCGGCAGGGGGTCCTTGTGGTACCCGGCATGTCTTCCGTCCTCGCCACGTCGTGGCAGATAGGCACTGCCGGACTTGCCGAAGGCGGTGTAGGGGATCGGCTCCCGACCGTTCTGTTCGACGCGGTCCCTGACCTTGTCGAACTGCTTCTTGAGTACGGCGCGGGTCTCGAGGGCGATCTCGGGACGAACGGTGTCGAAGGCCGGTGTCTCGTAGGACCTGATGTCCGGACTGATGACGCTCATGAGCGGCAGTCGACCGTCGTTGCGGGCGATGGCGCAGTAGGCCCTGACCAGCTGCAGCGGCGTCAGGGAGACCGAGTAGCCGAAGCTCATCGACAGTCGTTCGCCGGTGGAGGAGGCCTCGAGGAGATCCAGACCCGGTGAGGAACCGAGCCTTCGATCGATGTCGTTCCGATCCACGCCCATGTTGATGCCGGTGGGTGCGCCGATTCCGAAGCGCTCGCACATCTCGATGAGCTCCTCGTTGCTGACCCGCTGGGCGATGGTGGCGAAGCCGGTGTTGATGCTCTTGAGGAGGCAGGTGCTCCAGTCGGTGGGGCCGCTGTCCCTGCCGATGTATTCGATCTTCCTCTTGCCGAAGTACTTCACGTTGTTCGAACCGATGTCCACCTTCTCATCCGGACCCACCCGGTCGAGATGCCTCGACCATGCCCAGAAGAGGGTCTTGAAGGTCGAGCCGGGTTCATAGGTGTCGGTCCAGATCCGGCTGCGGCCGTGACTGGGTCCGATCTCCTCGCGTCGCGGATCGAGCATTCCGTCGACCCAGCCACCGCGTCGACGCGCCTCCTCGTTGTCGAAGATGTCGACCGCGGCGAGGATCTCTCCGGTGAGGGGATCCGCGACGATCGCCCAGCCGCCGACCGCGAGATGATCGTCAATCGCCTTCTGCAGCCGGTCCCGGACCTGATTCTGGATGTTGACGTCGATGGTCAGCTGGATCGACTCGCCGTCGCGGCCGCGTTCGAAGGACTGGAGGAAGAGGGTGTCGCCGCCGGCGGCGACCGTCCGCTCGAGCGAACCATGTCGCTGGCGGAGCGTCTCGTTCCTCTCCCATTCGATCCCGCTGTTTCCGACCTGATCGGGGTAGCGGCTGCGAAGGACCTTCAGCCCCTCGAGATCGTCGAACTCCATGACCAGTTCACGAGGAACGGGATCGGGTCGGATCTCCTCTCCCTCCGGACCGACCGTCGAATCTCCGATGGAGATCTGTCGCAGCATCCGCCGGTGGCGGGTCTGCAGCAGCTCGGACGGAAGGTTCGGACTCCAGGGTTCGCCGGCCCGGGATTCTTCGAGAGCCATGGCGATCCGCGGAGCGATCATCTCCGGATCGTTCTTGAAGAACTCCTCGAGCACCGCCGCGATGCCTTTCGCGAGCCGGTCCAGGGGATCCGCGATCTCGGGATGCCGGTCCTCGGCCCATTCCAGGAATCGGGGGACATCGACCCGGAGGCTGCTCTGGATCCGGTCGTATTCCTCGGGAGGCGGGTACCAGTTGACGGCTCCGACCGAGCCGATGAGCCATTCCATGCTCGAGTCGTTGATGACCTTCCGGATCGGCCGTTCATCCAGCACCAGCCCCTGGATCCGCCAGGGCGTGTCGAGCTCGTCGACCTCGAGTCTCAGTCGCCGGATCCTCTGCGGGAAATCGTGGTCGTCGGCGTCGATCTCCGTGGCGAGGACGCAGTACCGACGATTCCGACCCGCCGACACCATCTTCTCCCGGATGATCTCCGGTTCCAGATCGAGCTCATCGGCGAGCGCCGCGGCGACCTGTGCGAGACGGGCGTTCCATGCCTGTTCGTAGGCCTGTGTGGTGCGGATGTCCCGGGAGTCGGCGGTGGGGCGGGGGAGCAGCCCCGCGGACTCCATCCGATCCCCGAGCACCTTGAGGTCGATGGCGATCGCGTATCCGAGTTCGGACATCGCGAGACAGCGATTACGGCGGTCGACGATGTCGCCTCGCCAGTGAAGACGCTTGTCTATCCGGGTTCTTCGGCCGAGGTGATCGACCAGTTCGGACGCGGGTGAGAGTTCGAGCTGGGCGACCCGACCGAGTCCGATGCCGAGAAGTCCCATGATTCCCAGAAGCGTGTATCGAGCCACGCGCTCGCTCGGGAACGGGTTCCTCACCATCCGATTCTCCGATCATCCTCGCGTCCGAACGCGATGGCATCCGACGATGGATCGTCGAGAGGATCCGGTGCGGAGGCATGGGTCTCCTCATGTGGCCGCACCTGATCGACGGGTTCGAGTTGAATCTCCTGCTTCCTGAACCAGCGTTCGAAGCGGGCATCCTGGGTCAGCTGCTCGAGCTCCCATCTGTTCATCTGGAGGGACTGCTCGATCTTCTTGGCTTCGCGGAGCAGGTCGGTCTCGGATGCGAGGAGATCGATCTCCTGCTGGCGAAGCACCAGCAGACCGCAGCAGGTTCCGCCGATCGTCAACACCAGCACGACGAGCTTCCAGAACATGGGCGATCCTCGGTCGGCGGTGTGGTTCAGCGACTGGGCAGCAGGAGGGTCTGGCCGGGGCGGATGGTCGTGCCACCGATCCGGTTCAGTGACTGGATCTCCTGCCATCGCGACTCGGATCCGAGTTCCCTCTGGGCGATGAGACCGAGGCTGTCTCCCGGTCGCACGGAGTACTCCCTGGACCTGGTCTCGACCTCGCGTAGTCTCGAAGCCGCGGCACGATCGTTCGAGGTCGTGGAGGGGATTCGAAGCTTCTGGCCCTCGACGATGTTCGAGCCCTTGATCCCGTTCAGGGTCTGGATGTCGCGCCAGCGGTTCTGATCACCAAGTTCCCGCTTGGCTATGCGGGAGAGCGAATCGCCCTTGCGAACGATGTAGGTCTCGAGGGCGGGGGTGGCGTCCGCTCCGGCCGGGGTTGGGGCAGGTGCGGCATGGCGGCCCAGATGGGAACGCTGCTGGCGTGGTGCGTGTTCGATCACCGGCCCCTCATCGACGGGGCTGGTGTTCCTTCCAGTCTCCCGGGCCGAGGCCGTGGAGCGTTCCTGCGGCAGCTCGGCCAGTCTGGAACTCCCCTGGAAGATCCCTTCGGGCATCGGAATCCGGGTCACCGCGGCGACCTGGTCGAGCACGCGGCGCTCGGCCGCGACGTGATCCGCGATCAGGATCCCCACGAAGAGGACGAGTCCGAATCCCACCACGAGTGCCAGCTTGTGTTCGCGCGTCATGGAGCGTCAGCATCCTTGCTGCCGGGGGGCATCGCCCCCTCTTCGTTTCGAGCAGCCGCGGGGCTGCTCAGGATGGGTCGCCGACCATGGCGACCCGGAGCTTGGCCGATCGGGACCTGGGGTTGGTCGCGATCTCGGTCTCGGTGGGGGCCACCGGCGTCCGTGCCGGGACCGTGCCGAGACCATGCCTGGCCAGGGCGGCGAAGGTCTTCTTGACCATGCGATCCTCGAGGCTGTGGAAGGTGAGGAAAACCACCCTCGCACCGGGTGCGAGCCAGGTCGAGCGGTTCTCGGCGATCGCCTTCGCTGCCTCTTCCACCTGCCGCAGCAGGCCGTCGAGGGCGCCCAGTTCGTCGTTGACCGCGATCCGAAGCGCCTGGAAGGTCCGTGTCGCCGGGTGATTCCGACTCGACGCAGCTCTGGGTCCATATGCCTCGCGAACGAGTCCGGAGAGCTCCGCCGTCGTCTGTATCGGGGAATTGTCGCGGAACCGGACAATATTTCGGGCGATCCTTCGGGCGAGCGGCTCCTCTCCGAAGTCGGCGATGATCCGGGTCAGTTCAGACTCTGAAGAGGTGGCGACGAGGTCCGCGGCGGAGATCGGGGCCGTGGGGTCCATCCGCATGTCGAGAGGGCCGTCCGCGAGGAAGGAGAAGCCTCGTTCCGGGGCGTCGATCTGGGTGCTCGCCACCCCGAGATCCGCGAGCATGGCATCCACCCCCAGGCCCTCCTGGAGGAGGTCTCGAGGGACTCGAGCGAACGAGCCGGACAGCGTTCGAAGGTCGCAGGAAGCCGCTTTTCGGGCCCTCTGGGCGGCAAAATCGAGGTTCTCAGGATCCAGATCACAGAGGATCAGACGCCCCGACGCTCCGACCCGGCGAGCCATCGCCTCGGCATGGCCGCCTCGACCCGCGGTGCAGTCCATGGCGGTCCGACCGGCCTCGAGGGCCATGGTCTCGAGCACCGGCTCGAGCATCACGGGGGCATGGCCGGGTTCTGGGGTGGGGGTGCTCACCCCGGAAGTGTCGCAGGTCGGCGTTCCGTGTGTCCAGAGGGTCGGTTCGACGCGGCCCGCCGGGGTATCGAGCGGGACGATCCCCCGCGGACCGGATGGCCGTCGCCGGGTCGGGGCGGGGAAGGGTTCCTCCCGGTGTCCGGCCCGGTCAGAGATCCAGCAGGATGCGTTCCGGGGATTCCACGGCTTCCTTGATGGTCTTGAGGAAGGTCACGGCCTCGGTCCCGTCGATGATGCGATGGTCGTAGCTCATCGCGATGTACATCATGGGTCTGAGGGCGATGGTGCCGGGGTTGTCCGGATCCTCGACCGCACGCTTCTTGATCCCGTGCATGCCGAGGATGCCGCTCTGGGGCGGATTCAGGATCGGTGTGGACATCATCGATCCGTAGACGCCGCCGTTGGAGACGGTGAAGGTGCCGCCGGTCATCTCGTCGATGCCGAGCTTGCCGGCCCGGGCCCGGACGGCGAAGTCCTTGATCCTCGCCTCGATCTCCGCGAACGACATGAGCTCCGCGTTTCGAAGCACCGGAACCACGAGGCCCTTGTCGGTGCCGACCGCGACGCCGACGTCCATGTAGTCGTGATACTCGATCTCGTCGCCATCGATCCAGGCGTTGACGATCGGCTGCGCCTGAAGGGCGTGGATCGTCGCCTTCACGAAGAAGCTCATGAATCCGAGACCGACGCCGTACTTCTCGGCGAACGCCTCCTTGTACTGCTTCCGAAGCTCCATGCAGCGCGTCATGTCGACTTCGTTGAAGGTCGTCAGGGTGGCCGCGGTTCGCTGGCTTTCGACCAGTCGCTCGGCGATCCGCTGTCGAAGCTTGGTCATCCGGACGCGTCGCACGTCCCGGGTGCCGCCGGCGGATCCGGATTCGGGGATCACGACGGGGGCGGGTTCGGGAGTCGGTTCCGCCGCAGGCGCGACTGCGGGGGCGGCTGCGGGGGCGGGCGGGGCCTTCGCCGCAGGGGTGGACCTGGCGGCCATCACATCGGCCTTGGTCACCCGACCGGCGGGGCCGGTGCCGTCGACCTTGGAGAGATCGATGCCGCTGTCGGCGGCGAGTTTCCGGGCGACCGGGGTCGCCTTCACGTCGTTGTCGCCTCCGGCATCGCTCGGGGTCGAGGGTGCCGAGGCAGGGGAGTCCGCCGGGGCGTCCGCCGGGGCGTCGTCGGCGGCGGGCTTCTCGGCGTCGGTGTCGATGCTGCCGACGCTGGCGCCGACCTCGAGTTCGGCCCCGGTCTCGCCGGTCGCATTGAGGACTCCGGATGCGGGACTGACGATCTCGAGGGTCGCCTTGTCGGACTCGATCTCGAGAATGATCTCGTCCTTCTCGACCCAGTCCCCGGACTGCTTCATCCAGCTGCCGACGGTGACTTCGGCGATCGACTCGCCGGGACTCGGAATGGTGATGTCGACGCTCATGGGTGGGAGTATCCGGGCGTGGTGATGGAGTTCGGATTCGAACCGGGGTCGATCACTCAGGACTTCGCGGAGGTCCTGCGTCGCTTGCTTCCGCTCTTGGACGCCTTGGAATCGTTCTTGACGCTGGAACCTTTCTCACGGGCGGGTCGGCCCCCGCCTTCGATCGCTGCAAGGACGATCTCCTGCTGTTCCTGCTCGTGCATCGCGGCGGATCCGCCGGACGGGCTCGGGCTGGAGACTCTGGAGATGTCGTCGATCTCCTCCTCGAGGTGCTCTCTCATCATCCGCTGGACATGGAAGAAGGCGCCGTGGTTGCGAGGCTCCTCCTGGACCCAGGTCACCTGTTCGCGGTTGGGATAGGACTCGAGGATCCGGGCGATCTCGTCGGCGGGGAACGGATAGAGCTGTTCGATCCTGACGATCGCGAGGTCGTCGCGCTCCTTCTCGTCCCTTCGTGCCGCGAGGTCGTAGTAGACCTTGCCGGTGCAGAAGAGGACGCGGCGGACTTCGGAGCGATCCGCGTCCCGCTCCTCGAAGCGGGTGTCGTCGATCGTGTTGAGGAATCCGCCGGTGAGGAACCGTTCGATCGGACTCCTCGCGGCCGGCAGTCGCAGCATGCTCTTCGGAGACATCATGATGAGCGGCTTGCGGAACGGCTGGTTCATCTGACGGCGGATGAGATGGAAGATCTGCGACGCCCGGGTCGGGGAGCAGACCACCATGTTGTCGTCGGCGCAGAGCTGCAGGAACCGCTCGAGCCGGGCCGAGGAGTGCTCGGGGCCCATGCCCTCCGCACCGTGGGGGAGGAACATCGCAAGGCCGGAGGAGCGTTCCCACTTCTTCTCGGCGCTGGCGATGAACTGGTCGATGATGACCTGCGCTCCGTTGACGAAGTCGCCGAACTGCGCCTCCCAGATGATGAGCATCCGGGGATCGGCCAGGGAGTACCCGTACTCGAATCCCACGATCGCCTGCTCGGTGAGCGGACTGTTGTGGATGCAGAACTGCGCCTGCTCCTCGTCGAGATGGTTCAGCGCGGTGTAGGGGACGGCGTTCTTCTGATCGGTGACCACGGCGTGGCGATGGCTGAAGGTGCCACGCTCCACGTCCTGTCCGGTGATGCGGATCGGATGGCCCTCGAGCAGGAGACTGCCGTAGGCGAGCAGTTCGCCGGTGGCCCACTCGACCTCGCCCGAATCCCAGAGCTTGCGTCGGTTGCGGTACCCCCGCTGAAGGGTCTTGTGGAGATGGAAGTCCTCGGGCGTCCGCTCGAGTCCCTCGAAGACCTGGTCCAGCACCTTGCGATCGATGCCGGTGTCGATCGACCGGATGTCGTAGTCGAAGGTGATGCCCTCCCACAGCGAACCGAGGGGGGTGACCTTGGGATCCTCCGGCGACTCGGCGATGCGCTGCTGGGCCTCGTCCATCTGGGCCAGCCGGTTCTTCTGCATCTCCTCGAAGCGTTCGGACTCGACCAGTCCGTCGGCCACGAGTCGATCCCGGTAGAGCCGGGCGACCGGGGTCTGGGCCTTGATGCGCTCGTACATGAGCGGCTGGGTGAACCGGGGTTCATCCGCCTCGTTATGGCCGTTGCGCCGGTAGCACCACATGTCTATGACCACGTCGTTGTGGAACGTCTGCCGGTATTCCAGCGCGAGCCTGGCGACCCAGGAGACGGCTTCCGGATCGTCGCCGTTCACGTGGAAGATCGGGGCGTCGACCATCTTGGCGATGTCGGTGCCGTAGTGGCCGCTGAAGGAGTCCTTCTGGTTGGTGGTGAAGCCGAGCTGGTTGTTGACCACGACATGGATGGTGCCGCCGACCGTCCAACCCTCGAGGTTCATCATGTTGAAGCACTCGGCCACGATGCCCTGGCCGGCGAAGGCGGCGTCCCCGTGCATGATGATCGGGACCACCTTCTCCCGCTGCTCGTCCTCGCGGATGCGCTGCTTGGCGCGGGTGCGGCCGAGGACGATCGCATCGACGAACTCGAGGTGCGAGGGGTTGGCGGCGAGGGCCACGCGGATCTTCTGCCCGCCCCGGGTGGTCTTCCAGCCGGAGTAGGCCCCGTGATACTTCACGTCGCCCGTGCCTCCGATGAAGTCCTCCTCCCAGCTCTCCTCGAACTCGGTGAACACCTGGCCGTAGGTCTTGCCGAGGATGTTGCAGAGGACGTTGAGTCGTCCGCGATGGGACATGCCGAGGACGAACTCCTCGACCCCGTTCGCGGGGGCGAGCTCCATGATCGTGTCGAGCAGCGGCATCAGCGACTCGCCGCCCTCGAGGCCGAATCGCTTCTTGCCGATGTAGCGGGTCTGGAGGAAGTTCTCGAACGCATCCGCGGTGGCGAGCGTCTCGAGCAGCTGCACTCGGTCCTCGTCGGGGAAGCTCGGGCGGTTCTTCACCCCCTCCATCCGCTTCTGAAGCCAGCGCCGCTTCTCGCGATCCTGGATGTGCATGTACTCGGCGCCGATGTGCCGGCAGTAGGTCGCTTCGAGCAGCTCGAGGATCGATCGGAGGGGGGCGGGGTTCTCGAGCGGAAGCACGCCCGGATCGAAGGTCTCGTCGAGATGATCGTCGGAGAGTCCGAAGCTCTCGAGGGTCAGATGCTCGGGGAACGGACGGGTGGTGCCGAGCGGGTCCAGCGACGCGGCGAAGTGTCCGATGTCCCGGTAGTGGTAGATCAGGGAGTCGACCTTGCCCTGGAGGGAATGGGCGACGTCGACGGTCGTCGGAGCGGGGCGAGCGTTTCCAAGTTCGAAGCCTTCGAAGAACCTCTGCCAGTCGGTTTCGACCGATTCGGGGTCCGTCTTCCAGCGGTGGTACAGCTCGTCCACGAACTCGGCATTCCAGCCGTTGAGCGACATGCAGACTGTCCTTGGGCCGGCGATCCGGCGGGAGGAGACGGAGGGCTTGAGGGTCGCGATGAACCCTCTTTTTCCATTCCGTGAAGTGTATCGCGCAGCGTGCTTGAAACGTCCCCCGTAGGTGCATGAAACCGCAGAAGCGGAGGCGTATTTTCGGCGGTCATCCCCCGAAGCCCGGGATCGCCTCGGCGGTCACATGAGGGAGGTCGGATCGACGTCGATCGCGACCCCTTCACCGAGTGAGAGAGGACCTGAGAACACTCCGCCGTCCCGTGCCGCGGCGATGAACCGGGTCGAGGCCCCGGGGCCGTCGGCGAGGATCTCGATCTGGACCCGATACCGGCCCGCGATTCTCGCGATCGCACAGGGCACCGGTCCTCGGAGTTCGATGCCCGGAGTCTCGATCGAACGAAGGCGGGTCATCAGGGTCTCTCCCAGTCGGACGGCCTCGACCTCTCCGGGGTCGCGGATGAGGATTCGAGTCATCCGGCGGAGGGGGGGGAGCCCGAATCGCTCCCGATCCGCCAGTTCCCGGTCCGCGAAGGCCTCGTAATCGTGCTCCGCCGCCCGCCGGATCGCCGGGGCATCGGGCTGCAGCGTCTGGACGATCGCCCGTCCCGCGGTCTCGCCCCTGCCGCATCGTCCCACCACCTGGGAGACCAGCTGGAAGGTCCGCTCTCCGGCTCGGAAGTCGGGGAGGTTGATCGAGGTGTCTCCGTTGACCACGCCGACCAGTCGAACCCCGGGGAAGTCCAGGCCCTTCGCGATCATCTGGGTGCCGGCGAGCAGCCTGATTCGTCCGAGGCGGAAGCGTTCGAGAAGGTCATGAAACTCCTCGGAGGTGTGCAGAGCATCCGAATCGACCCTGGCCATCGCCCCTTCGGCCGCGATTCGCGGATGAAGCCTCGCCAGCTCCTCCTCCACTCGCTGCGTGCCGAGGCCGAAGACCACGGTTCTCTTGCTGCAGAGCGGGCATTGGCGAGGCAGGCGGAGCTGGGCATCACAGTGGTGGCATCGGACCCACCGCTCCCGGACCTCGCCATCAGCCTGGTGACAGACCATGCCGGCGTCGCAGTGCTCGCAGGTCATGATCCAGCCGCACCTCTGGTCGGGGCAGGCGATGTAGTTGGCGTAGCCCCGTCGATTCAGAAGGAGCAGCACCTGCCCGTCCTTCTCGAGGGTGTCGGCGATGGCGTGCCCGAGCCGAGGGCCGATGAGCCGGATCCCGTTGTCCAGAGCCTGCCGCCGTTCTTCGGCGAAATCGACGATTTCCACGGTCGGCAGGCGGAGTCCGGGGGCTCGCCGGGGCAGGCGATGGAGCTGATGTCGTCCTCCGGCTCTGGCGTTCCGCCAACTCTCCAGGGAGGGAGTCGCCGACCCCAGGATCACCGGGCAGTCGGCCAGCTGACCCCGGCGAAGGGCGGCATCCCGCCCGTGGTAGCGGGGAGCCTGATCCTGCTTGTAGGAGGGATCGTGCTCCTCATCGACGACGATCAGGCCCAGCCGGCCGTCTGGAACCGGGGCGAAGAGGGCCGATCTCGCTCCAAGGACGATCCGGGCCGTGCCATCGGCAGCCTTGCGCCATTCCTGGTGACGCTGGGCCGCGGTCAGGCCCGAGTGCAGCACGGCGGCCGGCACCCGTTCGAATCGAGCGAGGAATCTGGCCGTCGTCTGGGGGGTGAGTGCGATTTCGGGCACGAGGACCAGGGCGGTCTTGTCGGCCTCGAGCACCTGCTCGACCAGTCTGAGATAGACCTCGGTCTTGCCACTGCCGGTCACGCCGAAGAGCAGATGGCTCGAGAAGCCCTGGTCCATGAGCCCGCCGATCGAGGAGACCGCGGCGGCCTGATCCTCGTTGAGGGTCACGGTGCGGTCTTCGAGCCCTGATCGCGACCGTGCCCGGGCCTCGATGGTCGAAACCGATCGCATCTCGATCAGGCCCAGGGTCTCCAGTCGACGCAGGACCGCCTGGCCGGAGACCCCGGTTCGTTCGGCGAGGTCCGTGGAGGAAATCGGGAGATCCGACTCCGGAATCGCCCTCAAAGCCTCGAGAACGGCCTTCTGACGGGCGCCAAGCCGTATTTTGGCGTCTTCAGGGGGAGGGGTGGGTCGAACGAGATGTCTGGTGGTGTTCCCGATGCCCTTGCGGACCGCGGCGGGTATCAGGCTGGAAAGGGTCATCCCGATCGGGCAGGCGTAGTAGGCGGAAATCCACCTGGCGAGTTCGATGAGCTCCCCGGGAAGGGCGGGGACGTCATCGGCCCGCCCCAGCACCGTCTTGATCCGGGCCGGATCCACCCCGTCCCTCGTCGTCTCGCCGGGCTCCAGAACCTCGACCACCGTGCCGGTGACCGGTGTGTTGCCACGGCCAAGCGGCACCTGGACCCGATGCCCGGCCTTGATCCCGAGGGCGTCCGGTGCCCGGTACAGGAGCCCGGCGGGGTATCGATCCACCGATCGCTCCACCGCGACGAGGGCATGAAGCCCTGGTTCGTCGGCCGCGTTCTCGGGCGTGTCCTGAGGTCCGAAGAGACCGTCCATGCATCGAGTGTACGAGTCGCGCTCGATCGTCTCCGTGGCTGCCACCGAACGTCATGGTGTCCACACCTCGCCCGCCATCCCAGCAGTGAGGGGATCCGCGGGGGTATCCTTCGTGACCATGATCGATGACGTTCGATACGAGATTCTTCGAGAGGGCGAGGACCGCCCCGGCGGGGTTCGTCTCGCGCTCGAGAATGGCGCCGTGTTCACCGGAAGAGGCTTCGGTGCCTCCACCTCGGCGGGGGGGGAGGTCGTCTTCAACACCGCGATGTGCGGGTATCAGGAGGCGCTGACCGACCCCTCGTACACCGGTCAGATCCTGGTCATGACCGCGACCGAGATGGGCAACTACGGCGTGGCTCCGGCCGACGTGGAGAGCGACGAGGTCGCGGTGGCGGGCTTCATCGTCCGCAACCAATCAAGGATCCGTTCCAACCACCGCGCGGATGATCATCTGCATCGATGGCTTCAGAAGGCTGGAATTCCAGCCCTGGAGGACCTCGACACGAGGGCGATCGTCCGCATGCTCCGATCCGAGGGCGCGATGCGCGGGGTGATCGAGCCCGATCCCTCGGTGTCCGATGAGGACCTGGTCGCACGAGCTCGCGGACTGCAGTCGATGAGCGGCTGCAATCTCGCGGCGGAGGTCGGTGCGGAGGCTCCCGGCACCTTCGATGAGGATCTGGGCGAATGGGCCGGCGACGTCGGCATGCGTGCCGAGAGTCCGATGGTCGTGGTCGCGATCGATTGCGGCGCGAAGCGCAACATCTACCGACATCTGGCCGAACGAGGATGCCGGGTGAGGTTCGTTCCTCACGACATCTCCGCCGAGGACCTGCGATCGCAGTACGAGAAGGGAGAGGTCCATGGCCTCTTCATCTCGAATGGTCCGGGTGATCCGGCGGCAGTCGAATCGACGATCCAGACCCTCCGGGAAGTGGCGGGAGAGATTCCGACCTTCGGCATCTGCCTCGGCCATCAGCTGCTCGCCCTTTCCCTCGGGGCCTCGACCTGGAAGCTCAAGTTCGGCCATCGCGGGGCCAATCAGCCCGTTCGCAATGAAATGACCGGTCGGGTCGAGATCACCAGCCAGAATCATGGGTTCTGCGTGGATGAGGATTCGCTGGCCGCGGTGGGGGGCGAGGTGACCCACCGACACCTGAATGACGGCACCGTGGCGGGTTTCCGGCACGCCGAGAGACCGATATTCAGCGTTCAATTCCATCCTGAGGCCAGTCCGGGGCCCCATGATTCCAGCTATCTGTTCGATGCCTTCATCAGAATGATGGGGCATCGACGCCCCGTGGCCGCCGAGGACTTCCTCCCCGCCGAGGCTTCGGCGGTCGAGGCCGGATCCTCCTGACCGTGGATGATCGTCGGATCCGTCCCTGCCGGACCGTGTAAGGGTCACACCAGAGGTCTTCTCCGGGGGTGTGCATGCGTTGGCGTTAGGTTGCGGCTGCCGCAGGCCGCCCGTATCCTTCGCGATCGCCCGTCGGCTGGAGAGCAGCTCACCAGCGGCAGTCGAAACCCCCAGTCGACGACTCCGGTCGTCTGCGGATCGCCGTCAGGGACGGCCCCGCACCTGGAGAACGGGAAGCGCCCTCGAGGCGTGACAGAGAGCTAGTCCAAGGAGTTCGTCGAAGACGGGCTTCCTTCCAGAGGAGTGTGACACGACATGGATTCCTTCCAGAGGTCTTGCGGACGCCTTCGCCGCACCTGCAACTCGATGAGCAACGCAGCCCGGAACTGCCGGTCCGCACTCGTCGCAGTCGTGATGGCGGTCACCGTTCTCGGTGCCCCGGTCACGGGTGTGTTCGATGGTGTCGCGACTGCTGGCGCCCAGCAGCTCGAGGATGCCCGCGCCTCCGCGCGTGCAGCCATGGCTTCGAGCGACTGGCGACAGGCCATCGATGCCTGGACCTCGGTCCTCGCTCTCGATCCCGAGGACGCCGAGGCCAAGGCCGGCTTGAAGCAGGCCCAGGCGATGCTCGACCAGGCTTCGACCATCGACAACGTCCAGGAGGACTTCACCCTTCGTCGGGAACGACTCGTCGTCCAGTACAACGACGACCTCGCGCGAGCGAACGCCGCGTACGACGAAGGCGCGTACCGCAAGGCTCGTGAGGCGGCGGTCACCGCTCGCATCCGAATCGACCGCGACCGTGGCGTTCTCCCCAGCGACCGCTACACCCAGATGATGGGCCGGATCGACACGCTTCTCGATCGGATCGCGGAAGCGGAGCAGCTCGAAGAGCTCGCCAAGCAGGAAGCCAGCCGTGAAGAGGCTCGTTCGGCGGCCGAAGCCGAGCGTCGCAAGGAGCGGGCCGAGCGTGCTCGGACCATCAACGAGAGCCTCCAGCGAGTGCGTCAGCTTCAGCTCGAGCTCAAGTACGAGGAGGCGCTCCAGGTCCTCGAGACCGTGCTCTTCATCGATCCCAACAATCCCGCGGCCCTCGCGCTTCGCGACGTGATCGCGACCAGCAAGATCTACCGCGAGTACTCGCAGACCCTCCGGCGGCGGGACTACGCCTTCAGCCACTTCTCCCAGGAGAACCTCGAGGCGACGATCCCTCCCGCAGTGAACATCAGCGGCCCCGGCCCCCGTTCGACCAACGCCCTGATGTCCTATCCCGAGGACTGGCCGCAGCTCTCCATCCGACGTGATGCGGCTGCCGGCTTCCGCGAGACCGAGGAGAACCGTCGGGCGATGGCCCAGCTCGACAAGTCGATCCAGATCAACTTCCGCAACACCCAGCTCGACTCGGTCATCCAGTACATGGAGTCGGTCACCGGTGTGGAGATCTACCCGGACTGGAAGGCCCTCGAACTCATCAACATCCAGCCCGACACCGAGGTCAACCTCGAACTCAAGGACATCGAGGGGGCGGCAGCCCTGCAGCGGGTTCTCGAGCAGGTCGGCGACGATCTCGATCGACCCGAGTTCGCGGTCGAGGACGGTGTCGTGGTGATCTCCAGCGACGAGGCTCTTCGCAAGAAGACCGTCACGATCGTCTACGACATCCGTGACCTTCTCTTCGAGGTCCCCTACTTCGACAACGCCCCCGAATTCGACCTCAGTTCCTCCCTGTCCCAGGGCGGCGGCGGTGGTGGCTTCGGCGGTGGCGGCGGCGGCGGCTTCGGCGGCGGCGGCGGTGGTGGTGGCTTCGGTGGTGGCGGCGGCGGCGGCGGCGGCTTCGGCGGCGGTGGCGGCGGTGGCGGCGGTGGCGGCGGTGCTCCCTTCGGCGAGCCGGGTGATGAACCCGAGCGCAAGTCCCGCGAGGAGCTCATCGAGCAGATCACCACCATCATTCAGGAGCAGGTCGACCCCGACGGCTGGCGTGATCTCGGCGGCGACACCGGCCGCATGGAGGAGTTCAACGGCAACCTGATCATCACCAACACTCCGAAGAACCATCGTGAGATCGAGGGTCTTCTGAGCCAGCTCCGGACCATCCGCGCCCTTCAGATCAACATCGAGGCCCGACTGATCAACGTCGACCTCGAATGGTTCGAATCGATCGGCGTCGACTTCGACGTCTACTTCAACACCAACAACGCCATGTGGAANTCGGCGCGGGCCCAGAACGCGGGCATGCAGCTGTCGGACTTCTTCAGCAACGGCCAGGCGTTGAACCCGGTGGTCTTCAACGGCATCGACGGGGTTCTGAACCCCGAAGGCGTCGTCGGGAACGTCACCTCCTTCAATGCGATCGGCACGCCGAACGATGCTGGCGGCATCGACTACGTCCAGGCCGGCGGGCCCTACATCCCGGTCATCCGCGAGCAGCGGGGCGTGAACGGCTCCAGCGGTTGGGACATGATCGGCCTCGACAACAACTCCGAGGGCCTGCTCAACGACCTGGCGAACACGGCTCTCAAGGGAACGATCGGTGCCACCGCTCTGGCCAACCCGGCCATGACCGTGGGACTCAGCTTCCTCGACGACGTCCAGGTGGACCTCCTCGTCAAGGCCACGCAGGCCGACTCCAGGAACGTGGTTCTCACCGCACCTCGGCTCACCCTCTTCAACGGCCAGCGGGCCTGGATCGCGGTCGCCACCGCGACCACCTACATCGGCAACCTGGTTCCGGTCACGGGTGACAACTCGGGTGCGTTCCAGCCGATCCCCCAGGTCGTGTACCAGGGCTTCGTGCTCGACGTCGAAGGCGTCATCTCCGCCGACCGCCGATACGTGACCATGACCATCCAGTTCGCGTTGAACGAGAACGTGAAGTTCGACGACATCCCGGTCTCTGGTGCGGCGGGTGGCGGTGGGGACTTCGGTGGACGNAGCTCCCAGTTCGCCGGCACCATCCAGCTGCCCCAGCTGGAAGGCACCCAGATCGCGACCACGGTCAGCGTCCCCGACAAGGGCACGGCCCTGCTCGGTGGTCAGCGAAAGGTGAACGAGTTCGAGATCGAGGTCGGCGTCCCGGTCCTCTCCAAGGTGCCGTGGCTCAACCGCCTCTTCACCAACCGTGCGAGCGAGAAGGTGGAACTGACCACCATCCTGCTCGTCCGTCCGGAGATCATCATCCAGCAGGAGAACGAGGAAGTCCTCTTCCCCGGTCTGAAGGATCAGATCGGCTCGGGCTCCTACCTCGGATACTGATCTTCGGGAACCCCCCCGATTCAAGGCATCATGAACCGCCGCGACGCATCAGCGTCGCGGCGGTCTTCTTCCGGTCCGAGTCCGCACGGTCCACGAAGGCCGGGTTGAAACCGGGGTTCCAGCGGCATACCTTGCCCTCAACGCCAAGTCGGAGCAGCCCAGGATGAACCCCACAGCAGCCGGTCTCCAGATCACGGATCACGACGGCATCAGCCGCGTCGATTTCGTCGATCACAACATCATCGATGAAGCCAACATCCATCAGATCGGAGAAGAGCTCATCAAGCTGGTCGAATCGCAGGCCAGGCCTCGGATCCTCATCTGTTTCGAGAAGGTCGAGCATCTCTCGTCGGCCGCCCTTGGAACCCTGATCACGGTCAGCAACGGTGTGAAGGCCCGTGACGGCCAGCTCCGTCTCTCCGACATCCGTCCCCAGCTGCTCGAGGTCTTCAAGATCACGAGACTCGATCAGATGTTCAACATCCACGATCATGCCGGCGATGCGATTGGCTCCTTCGGCTGATTCGAAGCGTTTCAACCCCGAACGGGCCGCGACACTGTTTCGGAACACTCAATGTCCGATTCCGAAAACCGATCTGGAAGCGAGGAAGGGTCGCCCGTGCTGTCCGGGAAGCTCGTGCTGCACGATGTCCGGGAAGAACTGGAATCGCTTCACGAATCCGTGCTCGCGGCGGTGTCTCAGAGCGGCTTCGACGAGGCATCGAACTTCGCGGTCAGGCTGGCACTCGAGGAGGCGGTGGCCAACGCCTTTCGGCATGGCAACGCCGAGGATCCGAGCAAGACGGTTCTCGTGGAGTACGAGGTCGATCCCCATCGAATCTGGATCGCGGTGGAGGACGAGGGCAGCGGGTTCGATCCCGGTGCCGTGCCCGATCCCACGGATGATGAGAACCTCGAGATTCCATCCGGGCGTGGCATCATGCTCATGCGGGCCTACATGACCCACGTCGAGATCAAGTCTCCCGGCAATCGGATCGAGATGATCTTCACCCGCGACTGATCGCGTTCGCCTGCGAGCGGGAGCCGTGTTCGTGCAGACCCTCACCGAGATCCGGCAACTCCTTGATGCCCGCGGCGTGCGTCCGAAGCATCGACTCGGGCAGAACTTTCTCCATGATCACAACCAGTTGCGGCGGATCGTTGCCGCAGCCGGTGTCGAGGAAGGGGATCTGGTGCTGGAGGTCGGTCCGGGGACCGGCACCCTGACCGAGACCCTGGTGGACGCGGGTTGCCGGGTGATCTGCGCCGAGCTCGACGAGGACATGGCCGCCATCGTCGAATCCCGACTCGGGGACCGGATCACGCTCGTACGCGGCGACTGCCTCGACCGTCGTCGTCACCTCGCTCCAGAGCTTCTGGACGTGCTGGGGGGCCGACCGTTCCGANTGGTCGCGAATCTGCCCTACCGGGCCGCCACGCCCCTCATGATGGATCTGCTGCTTCGTCGCCCGACCTGTCGGGGACAGGTCGCTCTCATCCAGAAGGAGGTCGCGGATCGTCTGGCGGCTTCGCCCGGGGGACGGGAGTACGGGCCGATCTCGATCCTGACCGCGACTCTCGGTGACATCGAACGGGTGGGGACGGTTCCTCCGGGGTGCTTCTGGCCGGCTCCGAAGGTGGTGAGTGCGGTGGTCTCGATCACCCCTCGTCCCGACCACGGCGTCGAGCACCCCGAACGCTTCGCCGACTTCGTCGGCGAGCTCTTTCGCACGCGACGGAAGCAGATCGGCGCCACGCTCAATCGCATGAAGATCGCCGTGCCGGTCGGTCTCGACGCGGCACGGCGACCGGAATCCATGTCGCCGGAGGAATTGCTGGTCCTTTTTCGGCAGGTGCTCGGCCGGGTGGATGCCGATTGAGGATCTGTTGATCGACAACCTCGATCCGTATGCTGTTGTCAGGGCGTGTTGAGCAGCTGAAGCCAGAGCGTGTTCTCTTCGGGGGTCAATTCCTCTCCTGCCTGGAGCTTGGAACGAAGACTTTCGGCCACTTGCCAGGTTCGATCCATCTCGGAAGACAGGTCGAGAATCTCAGGATCCGTTCCCGCGAGCAGCGAGAATGCCTCCGAAGCGTCGTCGATCGTGCTGCCGAGTCTGGTGCGGGCTATCCGGGATGCGGTGATGGCGAGCACGGTCCTGTCGTTGTCGAGCTTCTCTGCTGCGGCAGCATGTCGCTCCTCGCTGAATCCATGGCCGGGCGCCCACCAGAGTTCGGGTTCCATGGAGGTCATCGCCTGGCCGAGACTCGGATCTCGGCCATGAATCAGGCAGCATTCATTGGTCAGCGCCATCAGGTAGGCCATTCTCTTCGCAAGAAGGTCCGGGTCATCCAGGTACTGCTTTTGAAGGCTGGTGGGGACTCCCTCGACTTCGGCCCAGGTCACCGAGGCGCCCACCCTTGCTTCCGGGGTGACGAACCAGTGTTCGCAACCCAGGGCGATGAGGGCACCTGCACTGATCGCACGTTGTTCCACCAGGGCAAAGAACCGGCAGTCTCGGTGGATCTGCCTGAGGATGATCTCCTGGCAACGAATGGCCGTATCGAGCCGGCCGCCATCGGTGTCGATTCCAAGAATGAACGTGTCCACTCCCGCATCGATCCCGGACTTGATGGCTCGGTTGAAATCGTCGGCGGAGAAGAAACCATCCGTGCTGTCCGGCATCAGGCCCACGTCGCCTTTCATGGGGATGTAGGCGATGTTTCCGTCACCGTCTGCCAGCTGCGGCACGGCGGTCGAGGCGGGGATTTTCTCAATCACCGGTTCCAGCATTGACCAGTCTCGATCATCCGCCATGGCGACCTCGAGAACGAGCCACCGCCGGGTCCGGTGTCCATCCTTCGTCCAGGACCTGAGTCGAAGCAGTTGCCGATCCGATTCCGCGGGCACGATGGCGGCTCCGGCCGGATGCGTGGATTCGTCTATGGCGTGGTAATCCCCGAGTTCTCCGATCGATTCGCTTCTCAGCTCGAGGTCGACGTCATCATTCGGTTCATCGGTGAGGACGCATATCACCGAGCGATCGCCTTGTCCCGGGTGCGGACCGCACAGGGTGAGATCCATCACGTCTCCGTCGAACGTGAGGACTTCAGCGACTCCGATGACCCGGCGATATCCGTGCTGATCGAGACGTTGATCGAGTTTCTGCAGTGCGGCGACATTTGGCCAGCGTCTGGAAACAGGCTCGTCGGACAGGGATAGGCAATCATCGCGGAGCTGGTGCAGCTGCGTCTCGAAGCGATGGCCGTCAGTGGTGGAACCCGGTCTGAGGTCCCCCCCCGGGGCAATGCCGGGGGCGATGCCCGGAGCAATTCTCCCGGGATCGCTCGTGGGTGTCATTCCATCAGGATTTCCCGGGGGCGCCGGATCCGACTTTGAAGGTGATCCGGCCGGGTTTTCCTTCCTGGGAACCGCAGGATCCGTATCTCCCGGCCGATCACCACCGGAGCCGTCTTCAGGTCGATTCCCCGGCTGGGGAGCATCGTTGGAGGGGCCTGTGCCACTGGGTGAATCGGGGTCTTTCGATGGAGCGGGAGACTTCGGCGTGCGTTCCGGTTTTCCGGGAGCGAATCCGGGGGGGTCCGGGCTCGCTCCACAGGCATGCATTCCGTGGGGCTGGGCAAGACAGCAGGTGGAGACCACTGCGCCGATTCGAAACAGCGATCGGAGGGTTCTTGGGGATGGCATCATCGGCGTGTGTCACCTCTGGGGGTGTGCTCTTCAGCGCTGTTTCGGGACGGGAATCCCATGGTGAATCCCCTCCATTCGGGGGTGCTCCATCACGGACCCTCAGGTGCGGATGGGGCACCCGGCGTCACGGTCTTCTCTTCCTCGTCCGCCTTCTCGGTCTTCGGCTTCGCACTCTTGGGGATGTCGGTGCTCTTCTGCGTCGTCGGTGGACTTTTCAGGGATTCGAGCTTCTTCCTCTTGGAATCGAGATGCATTTCGCAATCCGCAAGATCGGATTCGATCTCGTTCATCTCAATCGTGCCACGACGGTTCTCCACCGCTTTTTCTCGTCGTTCCTCTAGTTTGCGCTTATGCAACAGGAGATCTGCAATGTCACCATTGAGCACCTCTTCTCTGATGAGCTTTTCCTTGTCCACTTTCTTGCGTGCATCCTCGAGAGCCCTCTTCGCCTCATTTAATGCTTCCTCCAGATCGTTCAGTCGCTTTTTCAACTTCGCTGTTGAATCCGCTTGTTCTTTCTGAAGCTTGGTGATCACGCCCTCTTTGTTTTCGAGTTGTTCCCTTGTTCTTTGAGACTCCTTTTCGAGCCGGAGGGATTTTGATTCCTCTTTTTCGAGTTCGTCCCTTTTGCGGTTCAACTCATCATTCAATTCTTCGTTCTTCTCCTCGAGTTCGTTCTTCTCCTCCTCGAGCGGTGTGACCTGGTCGCTCATTGCTCGGAGATCCTCGATCTCGGAGTTCAACCGCGGTACTTTCGAAAAGGCGAATACCAGGGATGTTCCAGACAGGCCGGCGAAGAGGCTGAGGGCGAAACACCAGAGAATGGTCGGATTCAGGAACTTCGGCATGGGATTTCTCTGTGGCGCGGGGGGGTGATTCCTTGCGAATCATATCGCGACCGGCGTGCATCCAGAAAGCTGTCTCTCATCGAGTTCGAGGCGGAATCAGGCGGATTCGAGTGGGATTCACCTGTGGAGACCTCGGGCTTTCCGTGGTAAATTGAACATCCCATCTGCTGATGCAGTGGTGGAATGAGCTGGGCGACGGAAGGAGTCACGAGTGCAAAAGAGGTTGATCCCCAACTCGGGCATTCAATACGTCGCCCTTGAACCCCTCGAAACGACTCAGGTCCCCACTCTGAAGCTGGTCCTTCATGGTCCGGCATCGGAAACGGGGAGGCTCAGGATTCCGGCCCTGCCGGCCAGCGAGTCGAATGGGTCGAGGGGGGACGAGTATTGGGATCCCGACCCTGACGACGCCTTGGCCGATGAGGTGGAGGTGGTCGCGAAGGCCGATGTCCTCTGGGAGATCGTGGACGCACTGGAGAGGGTGTGGCTTCCCTTTCCCATGGACGTGGGCGGGGCATGGGTGGCGATCCAGCTGCGGCGGGGTGAAGAGGCCGGCCGCATCGATATCTGGGCTGCGGTGGACACCACTCTGGATGATGCCGGCAATCCCGAACACGGGCTTTCAGAGGAGGAGCTGGGAGCGAGGGAGCCCCTGGCCACCTCCAGGAGATTCTGGCGGCAGCAGATGGTGGCGGACTGGATCGATGCCCTCGTCAGCGAGATTCAGGACGTGCGTGGGGATCGCGGCGTGGATCGAACCCGCCTGCAGTTGGCCATTGCCGCATTGGCGGATCACCTGTCCAATCGAAGGTCTCGGTTGATCCTCGACTTCGCGGCGAAGCCCCAGCCGGGCAGTGGCGTTGATGTGGACCTGGTTCTCGATCTGGGGAACAGCAGGACCTGCGCCCTCCTGATGGAGCACTTCGAGGGTCGTCGGGAGGGAGGGCTCGAACTCGTCTATCCGGACGATCCTGGAAATCCGATCGAATGTCCCTTCGAGACCCAGTTTGCCTTTGCCGATCAGCAGGTGGTTCCTGAAGGGATCGAAGAGGATGCATCGTTTCGATTCCTGTCGCCATGCAAGCTGGGGCCTGCCGCTGCCGTCCTGCTCAGGCGAACCCCGGTGGATGCAAGGTCCGTCGGACTGAGCAGTCCGAAGCGATACCTCTGGGACGCCCTCGATCCGGTGCCCTGGCGGTGGTGCCGTGCGGACGTCGTGGGTACGGATGGCCAACCCAGGGATCTGTCCGCTCCGATCTTGAAGCACATCGATCCGAACCGACCCCTTAAAAAGCCGTTGATTCCCGAACTGCCGGCCGAATGCCGACATCCTCGGCTCGCGGCCGCCATCTGGACCCTCGTGGAGATCCTTGAGCAGGCCTTTCGTCAGATCAATTCCACCAAGTGGCGACAGGCCGATCAGGGCAAGGCTGGATGGGACAGGCGCCGGGAGATATCCAACCTGGTCATCATGCATCCGGCGGGCATGCACTCCCAGGAGATACTGGCGTATCAGAAGGCCTGTCAACGCGCCTGTGAACTCTGGGTCGCCTTCAGGAGTGACCCGGTCGGCTTTGCATCCGGAGAGTCCGCGAGCGACGAGGAAGGCACCCAGGGCCTGCGGCCACCCAAGATTCAGATCGCAGCCGATGAAGGAACAGCGATCCAGATGTGCTGGCTCTATGGCGAGCTTCTCCATCGCCATGGCAGGAACCTCTCGGAGTTCTTCAGTGGCATGGGCAGGGAGCGAGTGGATCTGGACAGTCGATCAGACGATGGCGAAGACGTGACCTCGTCACCGGTTCTTCGGGTGGCATCCCTCGACATCGGGGGTGGCACCATCGATCTCTCCATCGCCGATTACCAGCAGGACACGGATCAACCAACCGAAACATCAATCGTCTCGCAGCGACTGTTTCATGATGGGATGAGTTGTGCCGGGGATGACATCATCCTCGGATTCACCCGGGCGATCACCGTGCCTGCGATGGTGGAATGTCTTGGCCTTGGGGACAAGGTCTGGTCTGATTTCCTGGCCACGACGGATGTCGGTGAACACGATGCGTCCCTGAGATCGAAGCTCGTCCGTTCGGTGTGGCAGCCCATTGCCCACGCATGCATCGGTGCCTTCGAGGACGATGCCGATTTCAATTCAACCATCACCTGTCGTTTGGATGATGTTCCCGGGCTCGATCTCACCCAGCTCGCGGAGCTCGAGGCAAGGATCGTCGGCAGGGCGAATCACGACAACATGCTGGCCGGCGCCAGCTTCTCCGTCAAGGCGGACGACCTCCGGCAGGTCGTCAGGCAGTCGGTGGGGAGGACCTTGACCCAGTGCTCGCTTGTGATCCACGAGTATGACTGTGATCTCCTGGTGGTGGGTGGGCGTCCATCTTCGAATCCGGCGATCCGCGAATACATCCGGGATTCCATGCCGGTACCCCCGGGACAGCTCATCTTTCTGGCCGACATGGGACGGGAAAGTTGGTACCCCCTCGGTGATGGTCGGCAGATCCTCGATGCGAAGACGTGTGGCGTCGTGGGGGGTGGAATCACCTTCCGAGCTCGTCGTGGATACGAGGACTTCCTGCTTCGGTCGATCGAGCCATGCGAGCCGGCGCCTGAGTTCGGTCGGGCATTCAGGGTGTCTCGCTATCGCTTTGCGATCGACGACAAGAACACCTATCCCGATCTTGGTGACGGGCAGACGATCACGTACCAGCCGAAGATCGGCGAACAGGCGGATTCGATCATCGCCTCTCGTCGCTTCTCCGATCCAGAGGCCGAGGCCAAGCCCCTCTATCGACTGGAAGTGCTTCCGCGCCTCCGATCCGACCTCCGAAAGCATGCCCGGAGACAGGATCCCTGTGAAGTGACCCTGAGGCTCGAAGGTCTTGGAATGGAGATTCCCGGGGTCGAGCCGGGGGCGATCCAGGACGACGTGGTGAGGGTCGACCAGATCGAAGGCGTGCTGGATCTCGGGCAGGGACGCACGGTGCCTGCCTCAAAGGGGGTCCGGCTCGTTCTGCGAACGCTTTTGGATACGGATCACTACTGGATCGACAGTGGCGTCATTCCGGTAGGGGAGTAGCGGTCGTGCATCAAGCCAAGAAAAACTGGAGACGCTTCCTAGACGATCACAAGGATCAGTTCGATTCGGTGATTGCTGCGCTGGAGGGTCGACAAGAGAAATCGAATGTCGGTGGTGGCTGGTGGCAGGTCGTTGGCGTGGAGGAAGACGTTTCCAGGAGACTTGCCGATCTGGAGAATTCGCTCAGACTTGCGGTGCTCCATCTGAAAGCGGATGCGGGCGTGCAGAGATGTGTCGGGTTCCCAGACAAGGCAAAGCTGGCAAGGGACATCGTGATTCTCCATTCGTCCTGTTACATCAGAATTTTCAGCGAGATGAAGGATGCGATGAAACGCGACGGGAACTTCCGACGCATGACTCCAAATTTCGCAGTCAGGCTGAATTCCATTTTGGCTGCTGCCGACGATGGGGCGACGCAGAGCGTGGAGGCTCCTCGGGAGTTGTCCGCAAGGGACACCGGGCTCAAGGACGGCGAGAACTACCTGGTCGGTGGAGGTGACTTCAAGACCGGGGAGATCTATCGCCCGGTCGCCTTCGGGATCAAGTCGGGGGACAGGATCGACCCCAAAGTCGCCTGGGAAATCGACCCCGAGCCGCGGACGATCAAGTCGCCGTCGGGGATCAGGCCTTGATCAGGCAGATGTCGAAAGAGGGCGAGGTGCTTGCCGACCTGCCTGGCAGAGGGCTGCTCCTCGATCTCGGGCCGGGTCTGCAGCGTCATTTCGGAGCTCGACTGGCTCTTGGCAGGGCGAACAGGAGTCCGGCCGGTGTGGAGGTGGAGTGGGAGCTTGATCACTCGTCCATCAACGAGGATGAAGTCCGGGCTGCGATCGATGATCTTGAAGACGGACTCCAGCGATCCCGGGACCTTGTGAATCGCTTGTCGGGTGCTCTTGGGCGTGTCTCGAATCCGGACGTGATGATCTCGGTCGACAGGGAGCTGGTCGAGTTGCTCGGCGGCTCACCTGATTCTCAACAGGTCCCGCGGATGAGGGCGTCCGAGATCCGGTTGCAACGAGACACCTTGCAGCGTGCCTGCGAAGGAGTCCAGAAGGCGCTCGCCGACGGGCTCGTCGGCGAACTTGGTGGTCGAGGGATGCTGTTCGGATGGTGCTTCCTGTCCGCCGAGTCCGTGGGACTTGAAGGTGCGGAAATTCCGGGCGTGGAGATCACGAACGAGGGGATCGAGTCGCACGAAGGCGAAGATCACGTCCGATTGGTCTGGAACGTTTCGGGGAGTGGGGACTCGATCGTTCTCCAGTCGTCCCGGGATGGTTCCTTCGAGGAAGTCGATGGAACGAAGAAACGACTGTACGGCTACCAGAGCAACGATATCTGGTTGCTGCCGCTGTCGATGCTTGCTGGAAGAGAGGTACGAGCCTCCGCTTGGATCAATGGTGAGTCATACGAATCCGAGGTGATTCGATTCGATGCGCCTGAGGATGAGTCAATCGCAATCGCGCCATCTGAGCCACCCCTCTCCGAGGAGGTTTTGCCGGGCGATCCCGGTCCCATCAGGAACCCGGTGCAGGCGGAGGAATCGAACCCTCCCGAAGAGGATCCTGCCAGGAGAGACTGGTCATGGTTGCTACGGGTCTTACGGTGGTTGCTCGTCATGCTCCTGCTGCTGGCCCTTGCCCTGGTCCTGCTCGGTTTGCTTCGTTCCTGCACCGGTTGCATGGGGTCCGTTGTGACGACTGGTTCGCCGAGTCCGGGCGTGGACTCTGCAGACCCCTCGGGGGACCGAGATGCTTCGGTGGAATCGCCTGATGCTGAATCTGAATCGGATGCGTCCACGGATTCTTCCGAATCGGATCCATCTTCGGATTCCACCACGAGCGCAACCGATGACGGGAAGGAAAGTGGCGGAGAGATCGAGCCTTCGGGCTTTGAAGGCGACATACCCATTGTTCGACTTCGACCGGATGGCACCGAGGATTCCGCGAGCCCGGGAAGCCAGGGAGATGGCCAGTGAGACATGAACGGATCTGGAGAGTCGTGGAGTGCACCGGTCGTCCCCGCAAGATTGCGGGTAAGAAACGTGACGTCCTGTCGGAGTGCGAAACGATCCGGACTGTTCTTGGGACCATGATCTCGTTGGCGCAAAAGAGCGATTCGGAGAAATGGGAATACCTTGTTCCCGGTGGTGACATACGGCCTGAGGATTGGACGCCCAAGGACCTCGACAGCCTTGAAAAGCGTGTCGATGATCAGTTGAAACTCCTGACGGAAGTCCTCAAGGAATCCCTTCAAATCTCAAGCACCGGCGATGCCCCGACGAACCTCCTCGCGGTCATGGGTCTTCTGTTTCAGCTGGACCTCCCCGATCAGGAGCAGTCCTACCACCTGACGGATGAAGGCCTTGTGATATCGGATTGGGGCACCGAGGAAGGCGTCCCTTTGTTTCCGATGTCAAGTCCGAATGCCGGAGAACGGACGGCTCATCGCCTGGCCCGCGTGCGAGAGAGGATCAAGGATCAATTTGATAGTTACCGAGAGAGAGCCAAGAAAGGCGGTAAAGGAAAGCCAGCCGTTCGTTCCGAGGAGCGACGCTCCTCGGGCAGACCCATGAGAGAAGCCCTCCAACGAGTGTCATCCCTGAATTCGCAGTCCGGCCCCAGAGATCCTTCGAGGGATTCGTCAGGAAAATCCGTGTCTTCAATGCAGTCTGGGGCGGTCGGTCGGCCCTCAATCATGCCCCATGCCAGTCCGACAGGCGAGCATGGATCACGGTCCAGGTCTTCCAGGCCGGCCTGGTGGCAGATCGCGATCGCCGTCTTGCTCGGTCTCATGGTCGGCTTCGGGACCTTCGTGGTTCTGCATGTCGCTTTTCTCGGTCGAGACGACCCCGATGCGGGGATCTCCGTGGATCCGGATTCGACTTCGACGGCCACGGACCCAGGGAAATCTAGTGTGGATGAAATGGACGGAGACCAACCATGACCGCGATTGATCGGGACATACTGTCGGGCCTTTCACAGGCCGCGATCGATTTCTCAAATGATCTGGTGAAATGGCTGGGTGACTATCCTGACCAGGCAGACGCCTTCAACGTCTTGTCCAAGGAGCACGCGCTCCGAAGCAGGAACGAGTTCCAGCGTCTCGGGCGGGCACTGCGCTGGGGGACGTCTGTCGGCTTGTACGGGGAGAGCCAGTGCGGAAAGAGCATGCTGGTCAGTCGATTCGGTAGTGAACTCGGCCTGGCTGTGGATGATGAAGGCAATCTGCTGATCAAAGACACCTCGCCGCCGGATCTGCGTTCGGAGAGGATCTACGCAGATGGGGATCACGAAGGCATCGAGTTCACGAAATGGTTGGACCCGGAAAACGGCATGGAGTCGACCGGCCTGGCTTGTCGATTCACCACCCGCGAAGTCAAGGGCCTCGAGCCTGGTCGCTTCCTTCTCGAACTCATGTCGGTTGCCGAGATCCTGTCATCGGTGGCCCTGGGCCGACTTTCCATCGGACGGGAATCCGAGGAGTTCGATCGGGATGATTTTGTCGGTCGGATGACCGATCTTCTCAAGGATCTCGGTTCCGCAGAGCTTCAGGAGCCGGACCCCGAGCACCTGATGTCCGAATTCCTCGAGGCATGGAACTATCTTCGATCCGGGAGTGAATTGGGAAACCAATCTCTCTACCAGGCTTTGGACAACGACACCGACGGCTGGGATGAATTCGTGGTGGGCTGCATAAAGAGGGGTACCCGCCCGAGAATCGAACCTGTGGATGGATTTGGAAATGGAGTTGCGCCTCTTGACGTTCTGGCGAATCTGCTGTGGAACGACCATGGAGGTCTGGCCGAGATCTGGTCCGTGCTTCGAAATCAGAGGTGGGAGCTTCGTGATTCCTGGGGCGTCACGATCTCGATCGATGATGCCTGCAAGCTGACAGACCCGTCGGGGAGCACTCGCCCGCCGGTGGTCGCCGTCGACTGGATGAAGCTTCTGCTGCAGGGTGGGTCCGGGGGGCCGAGCGAGGCGTTTCGAAATCATGCCATAGTCGTTCATCCTCTTGCGGAATCAGGGGAAAAGGGTCATCCACGCAAGATCGACATGCCCAAGCTGGTTTCCATCGCCAGCTCGCTGGTGCTGCCGACCATTCCCAAATCCCAGGAAAGACGTGACATCGATGTCATCGACTATCCGGGCGCGAGGTCGGAAGAGGAATCGGGCGACACCGTCAATGCGTTCCTTCGTGGAAAGCTCAACAGGCTCTTTGGTGGCTCGACGCGATCCCATGACCTCAACGTGCTGTGCCTCGTGGTTGCCGCCAATGGAAACCAGGAGGCAGGGAAGACCGTGGGCCCATCCATCGAGGAGTGGCGAAGGTCCGAGGTGCATGGAGATTCCAGCGACCCACCGATGGTCGTGGCCATTTCGAAGGCCGACGAGATCTGGAAGACAGGCGATCCCGGCACGCGCGCCGAAAATCGTCTTGCCGGCATCCGCAACGACTACTCTTCCGCTGGAGCCAGCAACTGGATGATGCATGGCGGTCGTGACGGGCGTGAGTTCAATCGTGTGTACTGGGTCCACAATCCAGCACATGCTCCGGGCTTTCCAGGTGAACACGGCGTCAAGGACTTCAGGCCCGGAAAGCTCTTCACAGCGCACACGCATGATCCGGTCAAGAACATCACGGCCATTCTCGATCCCAGTGAACCCGGCGAGGACATCGGCGACCTCTTGGCCTCGGTCAAGGAACGAGCCTCACGGGTGGACAGGGATCTTGCCCTGTCATCGATCCTGGCCGAACGGCTGGTGGAGTCGTTTTCGAAGGTCGCGGAGATCTATTCCCCCGGGGGTGATGCAAAGCAGGCGGAAGATGCCGCCAGAATGGCGAGGCACCATGTCCACATCCTCAAGACCAGTGGTCAGCGCCATCACGCTCTGGCCAATGTCCTGCAGATGATCAGCCTTTCCCAGGGCGCCGTCGAGAAAGTCATACGTGACGTGATCGATGAAGCCTCTGCGGATTCGACGGGGATCATCGAATTCGACAACTACTATCGCCGTCTGATGGACAGGTATCGCCGTCAGATCGATCGTGAGGTTGCTCGGAAGCCGAAATGGCTCGATGATTTCAGCGGTGAGGATGGGACGCGTTTCGAAGCGAAGATGAGAAGACTTCCGGAGTGGCCTGTCTTCAGGGAGGCCATCAAGAAGAGCGTGGATTCGAAACTGAAGGTCAACCTCCAGCAATTGAACAAGAGCGCCCTGGCGTCGATCACATCCGTGGCGTGGTCACGCATGACATGCTGGCTTGGCAGGGATCCCGAACCCCGTCGCGACGGATCCGACCTGAAAGCGCCTCTGAAGATAGATCTTCAGTTCCCAGCACGAGCCACCTTGTCGATCATCGAACACTGGGAGCGGGAACTGCCATCCATTTACAAGGCCATCGAAGGCCAGGACCGCAGCAGCGAGCCCTGCAACCTCGAGCTTCGCCGGATCAGGAACAATCTTTCCCCGGCGTTGGGCAAGTTCTGTGAGCATCTGTTTGGAGTCAAGGACAGCATGGACCCTGACTGGGAGAAGATCCATGAGTCTTTCGAGGCCATGCGACTTGGGCTGGTGCAGTCTGCCGATGATGGAGGGTCTTCCACGTGAGCAGCATCGAGGAGTTCTTTCGGACGGGAGTCATGCCGGTCCCCATGCCACCGGAATCCGACATCATCCACGCGATGTCGGAGCCCTGGATGGCCTTCATGGTTCTGACCGATGCGGACTGCCGCACCAAGGTCAAGCAGGGTTGGGGGTTGTCGCCGAAGGAGATCCGGTCGGCCATCGCTCCATCGATCCAGTCCTACATGGGCGACTTGAGATCTTCGGGCCGGTACGACTCCCATGAGCTTGAGATCGCCATACTGATGGTGAATTCGCTGCTGGATCCCAGGGTCAGGGCCGCCTTCCCGGTCATGCCCGAAAAGGAAGCCCGTCGATTGGTTCCCCGTTTGTGTCCCAACCCCGAGGGGGATGTCTCCGGTGAGGCTTCTCCGGACCTCTCCTGGGTCAAGGACATCTCGCCCGAGGCCATCATCAGGCTGGTGTTGAACGCCCCGAGCCTCACGTCGGGTGATCAGAACATCGGTCGATTGATCGTCTCGGCATTTGCGAAGGGACTGGGCCATTCGCCACGAAGCATTGCGTTGAAGACCAGGCTGGCGTCAGTGGCGATTTGGATCCTGACCGATGGTGGAGACCGTATCGACCTGGACATCGATGATGTCTACGCCCATGTGGGAGTGGATCCCTCTCGCATACCAGAGGTGGTGGATTCCATTCGCGGTGGCCGTTTTTCCGAAGTCGATACCATAGAAATCGGTGATTCAACCGATGAGAGTCTGGCAAGGGAATGTCCTGAAGTCGCTGTGGCGCTCGACTTGTTCGCGGTTTCGCTTGATTCTGAGAGCAGACGAAACGAGCAGTTGCACGCGGCAAAGCTCGATGGTGAGACGGATCCCTGGGTCCGTCTTGTGCTCGAATCCTCGAGTGGTGGAATGCCATCGGCAGCCGCTTGCATCGCAGGTCTTGATGACGATCCCGAAAACCGAAGACATGCGTGCTTCGAATGGTGCCGTGCGAACCGTCCAGCATTGGATCTGGCGGGCATGCAGGATGTCCTGACGGCGGAGCTCGGTGACGGTGCTTGTGACGGGACATTGCGAGGATTGTTTCGGAAGCTCCTTGGTCGGGAGTTCCAGGATGGAACGGGTGTCATCGTGGCCATGGCGGGGCAATCCGGCATCGCCGGGTGGTACGAGAGTCTTCGGACTTCGTATTCCCGATCCATTGATGCACTGGCAAAGGCAGAGCCCGGTGCGATGAGAATGGTGGGCGAAAGCGCCTCAACGAACTTCAGCGCCCCGATCTTCGATGACTTCCGCGACATTCTTCAGAATGTCGTTCGGGAGCACAGGGACAGACTCGATCTCCGGGATTCGGAAAGAGAAGGCCTTGGATGGATGCATCGCCTGGTCGAGGTTGCTTCCCGCGACGGCGACAGGATCGGACAGCATTCACGGTTCTATGCAATCACCCGCTCGGCGGACAGGGACGCGCTCTACAGGGCCATCGATGCGAGGACGGACGGTCAGCCTCGGTGGTGGGATGTTGAGATCGACAAGACTGCGCGATTCAGGCTCCGAGTCGCAGGAGTGTCGATCGGTGCCTTCACCGCTGATGAAGTCAAGGCGGAGATGTTCGATGCCGCCAGAGACATTGCTTCCTCCAGTGTCTCCATTGACAAGGGACGCATGGAATCAGCTCTTCAGAGTTGCCTGGCCTACCTCCTGGAGGGCAATGGATCCCCGCCCAACACCCTGGTCGACGCCTTTCTTCGAATCGACCCTGATGGGTTTGCGGCGGAACTGGAGGAGGATGACGCCGTCATACCGATCCAGGGAAGTCAGGCGAAGCTTTACAGTCCCTGGCTCATCGGTTTCGCGATCGCGGCCGTTCTGATGGTGGTCATCATCGCGACGCGCTATCTGGGCGGCGGCATCGAACCAAGGCCGCTGGCGGATCTCGTTGAACAACGTGAGTTGAGGACCGAATCCGCGCTTTCCATCGATCAGTATGGATGGCGAAGAGCTGGTGACAACTGGTACAAGGTCATGGAGGACCGGGACTTCGATGAATACTTCGGTGACGGGTTGGTCACCTCTGGTGCTTCATCCCCTTCCAATGCAGTCAGAATCGAGCTGGCAAACGAGGCCCTGCGCCGTGTGGATTCACATCTCAGGAGCATTTCCCCCTTTGGGATCGTGAATGGTGCGTCGATCGTCGACTGGGACGATGTGACCATCCGGTTTCCCACCAGGGAAGAAGCCGAGGAGATCAAGTCGAGATCCGGGTTGTCCTCCGATATCTCCTTCTGGTCCGAAAGAAACATGGCTGGTTCGATGACCGAACAGCCGGTGGCGCTGATCCTTGTCCCGGGTGGAGCTGATGGCGACAGACCCTGAATTGGAACGAACGGCCCGTTTGCTCTGGGCTTGCGACCACGCGAACGACCCTGGTGCAAGAGAGGTGCGTTTCGACGCCTTCATCCATTGGCTGTCCGGCGAGGATTCGCGGTCCACGGCGGGAGCTCTCCGTTCGGTCATTGGACGTGATTGCGTCCCTGAGGTCATTGCGACGATGGAGACGCATCGGAGCAAGGCCGCTCGTGATGCCCGCCAGGCTCTCAGATCGCGCATGGATCGTGGCATTGGGAACGATGATGGCGATCCGGAAATCGGTGAAGTGAAGACGAAACTCGTGGATGTCGCGAAACGAGAATTCGAGAACACGGCCGATCTGAAAGGTTTGATGAAGCTTGCCCAGGACGTCCTCTTCGATAGGAAAGCGGACTCATCAGCCGTGGGTGGTTCCGGGGATCAGGGCATGGAATCGCGGATCGAATCCCGATGGTCGGAAGTGAAGGATGGCAAAGCTGGTGGACTCCATTCGACAAGGATGCGTCCTTGAACGGCTCACGCTGTTGATCGAATGATGAAATCCGGCATGGCTCAGGAGTACAACGATGAAAGACGACTTCGAAGACTTTGAATCCCCATCACCCGGGTACGACGGTGAGCGAGCAAGCGGAGATGCCCCCCGGCCGAAGAAGGGCAAACGGCCTGTTCGGTACAAGGTGAAGGGTGGAAGTCGTGGGCGAGAATGGCTCCTCGGCATCATCGGTTTTCCCAACAGCGGCAAGACAAGCTGGCTTTATTCCCTGCTTCTGGGGGCCAAGGATGATGCCCGAGCTCGCCTTGGCTGGCAGATCGGTGCCGTTCCACCCGAGTTCGTTGCCCTGATCGACGATCCGTTCTACAACCACAAGGCCCAGGCCACCGCGGCGGAAAAGTTCAAGGAAAGTCGTTTCTGTCAGATGGAAAAGGCCTTGATTCCAGGAACCCGAATCGTGGATCCCGGCTCACGCCGCTGGATCCGCATACCTGAGGTTGGGGGTGAAACGGTTCGTGGAAGTGCGCTCGGTGGCATCAACGAGAACGGCGAGATCGTCGGCGATGCCAGGCACGCTCTCGATGCCTACGAGGAGTTCATCGACAAGTCCGACATGCTGCTCGGTTTCATAGGGATCGACTCGAGGGACGGAATCACCGGACCCTTGAACATGATGAAGAGGATCGTGAGTTCTCACGGCGGATCCGGAAAAAACGCTCACCGCAAGCGTCCGGTGACGATCCTGCTCACCAAGGCCGATCTGCTACGAAACGATCCCGCACGTGACAACATCGAGATTCCGCGCGAGATGTCCGCGGTGGCAGGGATGATCGAATCCGGTCGTCTCGAATCGGCACGGCCCCTGCTGCAGCGATCCGGAAGCGATGATCTCATGGCCAGATACAGTGTTTCGCGGATATTGGCCCTGCCCGAGGTGCGTTCGGACTTCGAGGCCCAGGAAAGGGTTGCAGCGGATTTTCTGAGGCACGATTCACCGCGGGCAGCGAGAAAACTCATTGAATTGAAGGAGATGCTCGGAGCACGGGTCCGCTGCTATCTCTCGTGTCCATTTGGTGACACATTCCAGGACGAATCCGGGAACTTCATCAAGCCGTCGGCCGAGCAGATACGTCCCCTCATGGTGTTCGAGCCGCTCGAGCAGCTGGTGGACGAGCGTTGGCGTTCCGAATTCCGCACGCGCTGGACGAGGAGGACGTTGGTGGCATCGGTACTGCTCATGTTGGCATGGTGGATGTGGCCCGGGCATCTTTCTTCGATCGAATCCGCCTTCGATGCCGCGGTGGTCAGGAAAGACAAGAGCGGGTATGACGAAGCCCGTCGCCTTGCCATGCAGATGGAAGGTGACTACCGAGCGAGGATCGAGCGTTCCTGGTCGGAGCAGAAGAGCGTCGAGCAAGGCTACAGATGGGTCGACCTCAGAATTCAGGGCGCCAATCTCGACCAGTCAGGAGTTCGTGAACTGACGGAGGCGGAAGCTGCTGAAACCGAGATCATGGCGATCCGGCACGGTGTCGACCCGCGAACGCTCGTCCCAGGTCCCACTGGTGAGTTGATCGCTCTCGAGGACTGCACCTCTCCTCGTGATCACGACATGATCTGGAGCTATCTGATCCTCTCGAGAGAGGATCTTCCGGATCGGGATCTTGGAATGAACCTTCAGGACGTGGTCAGGCTGACTGATGCTGCATCACGATGGCGGGCAGATACCGTCGATCGGTCCGATGTTGCCGATGTTCGCCAGCGTGTGGAGGACATTCAGGCGATGCTTGGGGGTTCCGGTGGTTCAAGAGTCCTCGACGTCGAGACCCCGCGCTTGTTGAACCGTGGCCTGTCGCGCATGCATTCCGAGACGATGGCCATGGGATCGATGGCCACGATCGATTCCGGCCTTCAAGCCGGTCGACTGCAGTTGGTGAGGAATCTCGATGAAAAGGCATTCGCGGAAATGAAGTCGGGGATAGATGGCGACATCGCGTCCAGCATTGCTGCAATGGGCCGCCCGGGATTCCGAAAGATCGCCGACGACCGAGGCCAGCCTCATCTACAGCCCTCGCGCGTGGCAATGATCGAGGAGAAGTTCGATGATTGGTGGAGCGAGTCGCGATGGGCAGCAGTCTCGGATCTCCCCGCGATGGACACGGAGACCCTTGCTGGAAGCGGAATACCTGCATCGATCATCAAGTGCAGGCGAATCCGGGATGAGCTCACGGACTACGGCCTTTTGACGCCGTCTTCCCCCGAAGAGTTCCAGCGATACGCTGCCGATCTCGACAGCATCATCGACCGTCAGAGAGTGGTTTCAGTCCTGCCGGAAAGACTCGAGGAACCTGTCGACGTCGACTCCATCATGAGGACCGTGAGCCAGCGGGCCATCGATGAAATGCGACTGGGTTTCCAGCCTGTGATCACGGATCTGGCCTTGCGTGAGCTCGGCAAGGCCCAGAAGCGACTGGTTGGGGAACGCCTGAACATGATCTACGCAGGCATCATCAGGTCTCCGGGCCTTGGAACCAGTGGGCTCGAATGGTTGAAGGAGATCGAGACGGTTCTCGACGAGACCTTTGAAGCACGCATTGCCGGAGGGATTGACGCCGCTTTGGCGGCATTCCAGGAAGTCGTTCTCGTCCGTCCTCTCAATGAAGCACTGGTGAAGAGTGCGCTTCTCGATCTTCTGGAATTCGCGGAGAGATCTGAAAGTGACGGGGAACAGGTCAATCAGGTCATACTCGGGGCGATCACTGGTGGCCGTGATTACAAGGATCTGTTCGCCATCTACACGAGGGCCGTTCCAGACGATCATGAACAGCTTGGCGGGAAGATCTGGGACCGAGTCAGGGACATCGATCCCGATCTCCACAAGAATGGCGGGCCGGAGGCATTGGCCCGCTTCCTCAGGGCGGGAGACCGGTGGGGCAAGCCGGTTTCAGGCTATGCCACGCTGGTTCTTGAGGATGCCGTTCGAAATGCCATTGGCCAGTCCGGGGAATCGATTGAGGCCAGGGCCGACTTCATCGATGAGATCGCCCAGGCCATCAAGATGAGTGATGTCGACGTTGGTAGTGATCTGGATTTCCTCGGCATGCTTCTCGCTCAGGAACGGGAAGACTGGATTTCAGGGCTCGGTGACGGCTCAAGCCTTGCCGAAGTGGTCGCGGACTCAAATGCCGCATCCATCAGGATGGCTCTTGTCGATCGCGATAGCGGTCGCGATGCACCTTTCTATCCTGGTCTTGCCGAACTTTCCGAGAAGCTCGACGAGGAGATGCGATTGCAGGATGAATGGAATCTCCGTCCGGTGCTGGGCGGGACGGGTGAGCCATTCTGGATCGCCGAGAGGGAAATGGTCCGGCCGGATCTCCTGTCCATCTCCGAGAAGGACCGGGATGCCTGGGTGGCATTGCCATTCGTGAGAGAATTTCTCGCCATGGGTGACAATCCCGGGCTTTATCGAGACGATGGGATGTATGCCGGGCCGCTTGGCCCAGGTACTCCTTCCCTGAGTTTTCTCGGGATCCTCAAGTCCGAAGACGCAGCGGCACTGGTTGATTCCATGGGATTGCGTCTCCCCACTGAATCCGAGTGGCGGAGCGCATTTGATTCAGTGGACTCCGGGTCGATTGGCGACTTGTCGTTTGACGTCACCACCGCGGAACAACTCAGACGCGCTGGGGATGTTTCCAGTGATGGCGTCGTTGGACTTGCCTATGGAGTTCGCGAGTGGGTCATTGACCTGGATGAACCCGTCGGCAACAGCAGCTTGTCCTCGACCGCGCTCAACAAGAACAGAAAACTGTGGCGAGACGTGGGCATCAGGCCCGCACTCGACTTCTTTGGTGGATGCCGACCATGAACATGTGTTTTCTTCGAGTTGTCTCATGCCTTGCATTGGCCATGTCGCCCGCCTTGTTGAGCGCTTGTGCATCGAGCGGTACGGGCATTTCCGTGCCTGACGACAAGCCGGGCTTGATTCTGATCATTGAAAGTGCCGATTGGGTATCGGATACGAGGACCCCGCTCGCCTTGGAAGCGGTGGGATTTCCCGGACATCGACTCGGGTACGAAATCACCAAGTCAGGCATCGAGTGGACTGTTGCGGTGAAGGCTGTACCGATTCAGGAAAATCTGGTGTTGAACTGCAGGGGACGGTTCCTGATTCCTGCGGGCTCTGATGCACTGCCCGAGGATGTGCCGGAAGAGTCATTTCGATTCCGCGTGGAGAAGCAGAATCCGGAAAAGCCGGAAGTCCGGGATGTGCCGTCCCTTGTTCTCAGACTGGATACTCGGGGATCGAGTGTCAAGGGTCCGATCGATGGTCGGTACACGGTCCTGTCGGATCCCGACCTCCAACGCATCGCGGAACGATACGAAATCGATGCGTTGGGATACGGCAAGATCGCCAGTCAGGTGCGTAGTTCCAAGCAAGCTCATCCCTGGGGCACCAAAATCGATGTGAGTGTCCAGGTTCTGGCCGGGAATGATCGGGCATGGAGTGACCCAGACGACCCTACACGCGGGGAACGGCTGATATGGACCACGCCGAATCCATACACCACCGTGCGTGCATCACGGCTGACGGGTGACCCGGAAGGCTTTTATCGGGAGAACTTCACCGAGATCCCGATCGTGCTCGCTGCTGATGTGATGGAACTGATGCTGCAGTATCCGGTCGATACGTACCAGGTCCTCTTCAAGTGCCGGTTGGTTGGGTATGAATCCGCTGAGATGCTCGACGACTCATCGGGAGCACGTGAATTGAACAGATGGGTGGGCAATGTCAAGCGGGACCAAGTCATCAAGGCGCTGGGAGGATCTGAATGAAACACTGCTTGATGGTCGTTGTCGTCCTGATTTCCGCGCTCGTCGGTCATGGGTGTGAATCCGGACCTGTGGCAGGAGACGTCGACTGGGAGTATCTGGGTGGAGACCGGGACGTTACTCCTGTTCCACGTATCCGGCTGTCCTATGACGATGGCAACAGGGCCGCGACGAAGTTGCAGTCCGGTTGCATTCGTTGGGATTGGAAGATCGAAGTGGATGCTTATGAGCAAGACGTTTCGGTGTATTCCAAGAAAACCTGGCTGGACGGGGAGGATGGCGAGCTCATGCTTGCGACCGTCGACGTCCGCGTTCCTCCCTCGCCGAGGACGGCGGTTCCGGAGGACATCCGCCGTGCGGTTTCGGAGCCCAGGAGGACCAAGGCCAGTCTTTCCGAGTATCCCGTCGAGATTGACTTCCAAGTCGTGACACAGGCAGGAGATCACTGGCGATCGAGAGATGATGCAGACTTCATCCTCCAGGGAAGATTCGGCCAACCTCCGCAGGTTTCGGAACGATTCATGTTCCTCTGTGAATCAGAACTCGAACTGTTGCTTTCATATCCTGTTTCCAGCTATCAGATACTGATCCGGCCATCGATCCGCGGTGAGTTGTTCCCTGTGAAGTCCCTCGCCCGAAGACTGCAGAGATCCACGATCTCGGAAGCTCTTACTGAGGATTGAAAGTGTCCTGCATGCGAAACATGAAACCATGAACCTCGCGATCTTTGGTGTTCCGATGACTGCTGATGGACACGCCCGCTTCGATGGAAGCGATGGTGGCCAGAGGTGGTTTGATGGCAGTGAGCCATCCCTGGTCGCCATGCTTCAGGGCAGGAATCGCCTGGATCAATTCTTTCCATTGATGAATCCTGATGCCTCTACCGCCAGTGCAGGGAGAGCCAGGCTGAACAGCATGGGCGTCATTCATGTGCAGCTGAGACCCGGTGGGCTCTACATCGTCCTGTGCTGTCAGCCAAAATACAGCGCGCGTCGCAGTGTTCCGCTTTGGTTGTGCTGCAAGATCGAAACGGAAGACTTCAAGACGAAAAGCAATGTCTTGATCCGGAATATCGTGCATGAATTGTCGAGATTCCGAGATGCGATCAATGATGGCGAAAGCAAACCAAGCGACTTTTTCAGTATCAAACTCGACGATTCAATGCCCATCTCCGGCATTCCTTCGGAACTCGTCCTCCTGAGGGCATCGAGCTGGCTTGCCAGTTCGCTGCTGTTCACTTCCCGAGCATCATCGGAAATCCCCGGGACCGACGAGGTCTGGCTGGCTACGGCGGCACTGTTGCGGGCAGTGGTGACAGGAGATCTGACAGGCAGCATCCGACGTCCCGCTTCGTTTTGCTTCCCTCTCGAGGGCGAGGGGAGGTTGTTCACGAACCTCCCGGATGACAAGCGTCCAATCGAGTTCAGGCCCATATTGAGCAGGGAACTGCGATTGGGAAGCCTTGCTTCCCGTGGCGTTGCAGACGAGGAGTTGATTCAGGCCATCGGTCTGGAGAAATTGCTCGAGGCGCTCGCAAAGGCCATCTTCATTTCAGAAGAACCCGATGCGCGATCCTTGGATGATTTGTTTCATCATCTGGTCCCCCTGGAACTCGTTCCCCACAACCTGGTTCGCCCTGACGAATTTCAGAAATGGGGCGAGAAGGTCGGTGTGGATCCGGCCAAAGCGAATCAGGCGATTGAAGAGATCCATGGCAAGTTACGAAGGTCCGAACCCGATGCCAATGACGATGCCCAGCAGCCACTCCGCCAGCTGATGGCGGCCCTGGTGCTGGGACGCCTTGCCAGTACGACACAAGGGGACCGCGTCAAGGAAGCCCAGCGACTCCTCGATGTGATGTGGAAATGAGGTCGTTACCGGCGATCGGCATCTGTCGTGTGCCGTGAGCCTCATTCAACGAAGTGTGATGTCGGTTAATCACCAGGTGTAGACGACCTCGTAGCGGATTCTGCCGGTGCCCTCCGGGGCGATCTTCAGCCGCCATTCCACGGTGTTGGCGTCCAGCTTCTCGAACGCCTCGTTCCGCTGGGCGATCTCCCATGTCCTC
>PAQL01000005.1 GCA_002709295.1 Phycisphaerae bacterium
CGACATCACCGGCGCCTACGTCGTCAACTACTCGGTGACCGCGACGGACTTCGACGGCTCCGACGTCACCGTCTTCGTCCAGGACCTCTACCTGAGCTCCAACGACGCCGCCGACACCGCGCTCAACGTCTACAACTTCAACACCACCACTGCCAACAACGCCGCGACCAGCTATTTCCAGAGCTTCACCGGCACCGGCTGGCAGCCCGGCAACCTGGGCGGCCCCTTCGATACCGCGGCGCTCCGACAGGCCGACTCGTTCGTCACCATCGGTGGCTTCGCCCAGGACGGCAGCGCTCCCGAGCAGGCTCCGGGTACCGGTGCCGGAACCGGTCTCGACCCCAACTTCGGTGGCAACAACGCCGCTGCTCCGGGTCTTGACGCCGGTTGGTACAACGGCTCCCCGCCGAGCCTCAACGGCCAGGTCGGTGCCGTCGAAGGTTCGTCCCTCGGTGTCATCGTCGGTCGTTTCGCGACCGTGGCCCAGTACGACCTCGTGAACTCCACCCTCGAGGTCACCTGGAACCAGGGCCTCGGCTCCCCCGGCCAGCAGGCCTCCTTCACCGTCACCCCCGCTCCGGGTGCCGTCGCTCTGCTCGGTCTCGCCGGTCTGGCGAACCGTCGCCGACGTGGCTGATCCACAGGAGCACCGCATGACTTCATGCGGATGAACATCGGCGTCGGGCGGAGGAAGCCCATGGCCGCCCGGCGCCTTGTCCGACCCTGGGGAGATGAGAAAAGGTCTGAGACAACGAGCCGCCCCGAGGACCTCATCCTCGGAGCGGCTCGTTTCATCATGCCCGGCCAGGCCGATTCCGGGCTCCCGGCCTGGGGAGATCCGGTCTTTCTCGGCCCAGCGGCACACTCGCAAGCGACTGAGCGAAGTAGGACACCCCTTCACCTGAGATCGCCCCCGAAACCTCGTTTTCAGACCTGGAATGGCTGTTTTCGGGCAGACCCCCATGGCTGGCCGCTTATAGGACGATTGAGATGATCAGACGTTCCCCCACCCGTTTCTCAGAAATCCCCTGATCTTCGAACTCGGTTCTTGAATCCGCCTATCAGTGGCGGGAGACTGAGGATGTCCAAGCCTTTCGCGATGGGCCGAGACACTCGCACCCAGGCGGGGAACACCCATCATCGCGAATCGGGAATCTCATCGCCGGAAGGTTCACCCCATCCGTGATTCCCAACCCGTCTCCCGTGACACGGAGACAACCCCGCCCCTTCCCGGGGCACCCCCTCGGCGAGTCGAAGCGATCGACGACCCGAACCCTCTGGCCAGGGGGAGCGGCCACGGCCCCCCGACTTGGTTTGTTCCGTGGCAGTTTTGATTCCCTTCTCCCACTCCTAGGAGATTTAGAGACATGCGTATCAGCACCCTTCTCGGCGCTGGCCTTGCAACGCTCGTTGCCGGCGCAGCTACGGCGGAGATCACTGGGGCCTACGTCGTCAGCTACTCGGTCACTGCGGCCGACTTCGACGGCTCCGACGTCACCGTCAACGTTCAGGACCTCTACCTGAGCTCCAACGACGCCTCCGACGTCGCCCTCAACGTCTTCAACTACACCGCTGGCGGCGACGCTGCCAGCAGCTACTTCCAGAGCTTCACCGGCACCGGCTGGCAGCCCACCAACCTGGGCGGGCCCTTCGATACCGCGGCGCTCCGACAGGCCGACTCGTTCGTCACCATCGGTGGCTTCGATCAGGGCGTGGCCGCTCCTGAGCAGGCTCCCGGTGCCGGTGCCGGCACCGGCCTCGACCCGAACTTCGGTGGCAACAGTGCCGCCGCCCCCGGCGCCCTCGCCGGTTGGTACAACGGTTCCCCGCCGAGCCTCAATGGCCAGGTCGGTGCCGTCGAAGGTTCGGACCTCGGTGTCCTCATCGGTCGATTCGCCACTGTCGGCGACTCCGACCTCACCGGCGGCACCCTCGAAGTCACCTGGAACCAGGGTCTCGGTACTCCTGGTCAGCAGGCCGGCTTCACCATCGTCCCCGCCCCCGGCGCTCTGGCCCTTCTCGGCCTCGCTGGCATCGCCGGACGTCGTCGTCGCGGCTGATTCTTCAGCTTCGACCACGAATGATCGCAAGATCATCGCAACCCCCCGGCCCTCGGCCGGGGGGTTGTTCCTTTCTCATCACATCCGGCCTCATGACATCCGGCTTCAGCGCGTCAGGATCGTCCCTGAAATCACGAGGCCTGCGGATCAAGCCGCCTGAAGTGCGCGGAAGATCCCCGCAGGAAGATTTCATTTTGCGCTTGTATCAGACGCACGCTCTGGAGACGATCGAGATGGACATTGGTTCTGACCCCGACTTTCCTGGGGCTCGTTGCCACCCGGGGTTCCGCGACCAATCTCAAGTTCCCTTTCCACTCGGGGGTTCCCACAATGCGAAAGCTGACCACCATCAGCGTGGCCGCCTGCGCGCTCGGTTCCGGCGCAGCGGCCGACATGACCCAGATCGGTCTGGATTCCTACTCGATCACGGCATCGGACTTCGATGGCGCCGCGATCACCGTGAATGTCGTCGACATGTACATGTTGTCCGACGACAACGCAGACGTCCTGCTGAACATCTACAACCTGGTTCTTCCCGGCTCCGCCCAGCTCACCTTCTATCAGAGCATCACCGGAGCCGGATGGGCCCCGAACAATCTCGGAGGTCCCTTCGACACCGAGGCGACTCGAGTGGCGGATTCCTTCGTCTCGATCGGCGGGGTCGACTTCGATGTTCCCGAGCAGTCCGCCGGTGCCGGTGCCGGCACGGCGCTTGACCCGAGCTTTGGTGGGTCCAATGCGGATTTTCCCAATGAACTGGGAGGCTGGTTCAATTCGAATCCGCCCTCTCTGATCGGTCAGGTCGGCGAGACGAAGCTGGGCCTCGGAGTGTTCATCGGACGATTCTCCAGCACCCAGGCCCTCGGTATCGAGAACTTCGTGGGCACCAGCCTCGAAGCCACCTGGAACCAGGGTCTCGGAACCCCCGGCATCCAGGACCAGTTCTCGGTGATTCCCGCACCGGGTGCCGTCGCACTCCTCGCCCTCGCTGGACTGGTGAGCGCCCCGCGGCGTCGATGAGCCTTGTCCATGCGTGACATCCCGTCGAGCAAGCGGAACATGCCCCCGGCCGTGCGGCCGGGGGCATGCTGTTTCCGTCGTCTGCTTGTGGGGAGATCGTTCTCAGATGATCAACCCGCGAGCACGGACTGGGCGGCGGCCAGTCTGGCGACCGGAACCCGGAACGGCGAACAGCTCACGTAGTCCAGACCGACCTTCTCGCAGAAGCTGATGGAGGAAGGATCGCCGCCATGCTCTCCACAGATGCCGAGCTTCAGATCCTTCCGGGTCGAACGACCCTTGAGGCAGGCCATTTCGACCAGCTGCCCGACCCCCGTGGCATCCAGGGATGCGAACGGATCGACCGGCAGCACGCCCTGATCGAGGTAGTCCGGGAGGAATCCGCCGATGTCGTCCCGGCTGTAACCGAAGGCCATCTGAGTCAGATCGTTGGTGCCGAAGGAGAAGAAGTCGGCATACTCGGCGACCTCGTCCGCGGTGAGAGCGGCACGCGGGATCTCGATCATGGTTCCGATGAGGATGTCGAGCTTTCCGCTGAACTTCTTCGCCTTGCGGGTGTCCGCGATGACCTGTTCCACCCGGGCTCTGAGCATCTCGAGTTCCTGCCTGGTACCGACCAGAGGAATCATGATCTCGGGACGAGCCTTCACCTTCTTCCTGGCACAGGCGATGGCCGCCTCCACGATCGCCTGGACCTGCATCTCGAGGATCTCGGGATAGGTGATCGAGAGTCGGCAGCCGCGATGGCCGAGCATCGGGTTCATCTCGTGCAGGGAATCGATCCGTGCCTTGAGCTTCGCCGGTGAGATCTTCATCTCCCGTGCGACCTTGGCCGCGGCCTTGGGATCATGTGGGAGGAACTCATGAAGCGGCGGATCGAGAAGCCGAACCGTCACCGGAAGCCCCTTCATGGCCGTGAAGATGCCTGTGAAGTCCTTGCGCTGGTGCGGCAGGAGGGATTTCAGCGCCTTGCGGCGATCCTTCTCGTTCTCGGCGAGGATCATCTTCCGCATCGACATGATGCGGTCGCCCTCGAAGAACATGTGCTCGGTGCGAGTGAGGCCGATGCCCTCGGCACCGAAGTCACGGGCTCTCTTCGCATCGGCCGGGGTGTCCGCGTTGGTTCGGACCCCGAGACGACGATATTCGTCGGCCCAGGACAACAGCTTCTTGAAGTCGCCGGTGATGCCCTTCGGCTCCTCGGGCTTCAAGGCCACGCCGAAGACCTCGCCGGTGTTGCCGTCGATGGAGATGACGTCCTTCGGACCGAAGGTCCTGCCATCGATCGTGAACCGCCGCTTGGCGGCGTCGATCTGGACGCTTCCTGCTCCGGCCACGCAGCACTTGCCCCACCCACGAGCCACCACCGCCGCGTGGCTGGTCATGCCACCGGTCGAAGTGAGAATGCCCGTGGCCATGTGCATGCCGTCGACATCCTCGGGACTGGTCTCCTTTCGGACCAGCACGACCCTCTCGCCAGCCTTCGCCCGCTGGACCGCCTCGTCGGCGGTGAACGCCGGCGATCCGACGGAGGCGCCGGGTGAGGCGGGAAGCCCCTTCGCGATCGCGGTCGCACCCTTCTTCGAGGAGGGCGGGAAGGAGGGAAGAAGAAGCTGGGTGACGTGATCGGGGCTCACCCGCATCACCGCCTCCTTCTTCGAGATCAGCCTCTCCCGGACCATGTCGACCGCGAACTTCACGGCCGCGGCGCCGGTCCGCTTGCCGTTGCGGGTCTGGAGCATGTAGAGCTTCCCGCGTTCGATCGTGAATTCGATGTCCTGAACGTCCCGGTAGTGCTTCTCCAGCTTGGTCCTGACCTTCAGCAGTTCCTTGTAGGCCTTGTTGTTCCAACGGGCCATCCGCGCGACCGGCTCCGGCGTCCGGATGCCCGCCACCACATCCTCGCCCTGGGCGTTCACCAGGAACTCACCGTAGAACTCGTTCTTTCCGGTCGAGGGATCACGGGTGAAGGCGACGCCGGTGCCTGAATCCTCACCGGTGTTCCCGAAGACCATCGCCTGCACGTTCACCGCCGTGCCGTTGAGTCCGACGATGCCCTCGATCCGTCGGTAGCTGACGGCCTTGTCGCCCATCCAGCTCTTGAAGACGGCTTCGATCGAGGCTTCAAGCTGCTTGACCGGATCCTGGGGGAACGGCTTGCCGACGTGCTTCCGATAGACCTCCTTGTAGAGGCGGCAGAGCTCGCGAAGCCCCGCGGCATCGACATCGGTGTCCTCGACCACGCCGAGCTTCTTCTTGAGCTTCTCGAAGGCGGCCTCGAACTTGTGGTGATCGACGTCCATGACGACGTCACCGAACATGTTGATCAGACGTCGGTACGCATCGAATGCGAACCGCTCTCCAGCCGAACTCGCCATGGCCTCGACGGAGACGTCGTTCAGGCCGAGGTTGAGGACGGTGTCCATCATGCCGGGCATGGAGACCGCGGCACCCGATCGGACCGAGACCAGGAGCGGATCCTTGTCGGAACCGAACTTCTTCCCGGTCTCCTTCTCCAGCTTGCGGACATTCGCCCGGATCTGATCGGTCAGGCCGGTGGGAAACCGGCCGCCCTCGACGTAGTAGGCCGCGCAGGTGTCGGTGGTGATCGTGAAGCCCGCGGGGACAGGCAGACCGATCGAGGTCATGTCGGCAAGGTTGGCGCCCTTGCCCCCGAGCAGAAGCCGCTGGTCGGCCTTGCCCTCCGTCCCGGTCGTACCGAAGAAATACACCATCTTGCCGCCCTTGCGACGAGTGGGCTTCCTGCGGGACGTCGTGGCTCGACGACTCGGGGACTTCCTGGTGGTGGCCATGATCGGGGGGGTCCTTCCTCGGGCCTTGGAGGCCGCGTTGTGACGCTCTCGAAGAGCAAACTGGAAAATCTGAGGGCAGGGAGTGTATCGGCCTCCCCGGCCGAGATTCGGCAGACTACGGCCCGGGACCGCTCGCGATAGCCTTCGAATCAGGATGTCTGTTCTCCCCCCTGTCGCCCCGACCGGCCCCGATGCCCTGAATGCCGGAAATCTGCTCGCCTCCTGGCCGGCTCACCTGCCCCTGGCCATGCTGGCCTGGCACCCCGCCCATCGGGACTCGCAGACCCGAACCTTCGCGGCCACTCCGGTCTGGAACCGGGAGCTCAAGGGTCCCGGAAGCCTGCGGGAGCTGAAATCGATCCTCCAGACCCACCGGGATGCAAGCACCACGGCCCGCACCGGGACCCCGGAACACGGACCAGGCGGTCGCGGTTTCGTGGTGATGCTGTCCTACGACCTGTTCCGCCACCTCGAACCGTCATCGATCTGCCCACGAGGTGCCACCGATGATCGTGGCTGGCCCGATGCGATCCTTCTTCGCTGCGAAGGCGGGATGTTCATCGATCGGGATGCGGTGGTGATCCGAGGCGATCCCAAGGTGGTTCCTGAATTGAAGCCGAGACAGCTTCCGCGTCCCAGGGTCGGCCCCATCGCCGCGGATCGGGGCGGGGATGTCTACCGCGAGGCGGTCGCCGACGTGGTGGAGAGGATCCGTGAGGGGGAATGCTTCCAGGTCAACCTGGCGCAGCGGTTCGGCGCCCGATTCCGAGGCAGTGTCCGCAGCGTCGGGGCCGCGGCCCTCGCCCAGGCACGACCTCGTCATGGAGCCGTGTTGGAGTGCGGTCCCGGTCGCGCCCTGGTGTCGATGAGTCCGGAGCTCTTCCTCGAGACGAGCCTGACCGAGGATGGCACCCTGGTCCGGACCCGCCCCATCAAGGGAACGAGGCCCTCGAGCATCGATCCCGAGGTGCTGCTGAAGAGCGAGAAGGACGCCGCCGAGCTCGCGATGATCGTCGATCTGATGCGCAACGATCTCGGCAGGGTCTGTCGGATCGGTTCCGTCCGGGTGGTGGAGGGTCGAAGACTCGAGACCCATGAGACCGTGCATCACGGAGTCGCCGAGATATCGGGGATCCTTCGACCCGATCTCGATCTGGTGGATCTTCTCGAGGCGAGCCTGCCTCCGGGTTCGATCACCGGTGCCCCGAAGGTCAGGGCCATGCAGGTCATCGACGAGCTGGAGCCGGTCCGACGGGGTCCGTACTGCGGCGCCATCGGCTGGATCGACGACGAAGGCTGGTCGACGCTGAATGTCGCGATTCGAACCATCGCCTGCACCGGAACTCCGCTGGCATGCCGGGATGAACTCGATGGGCGTCTCGACTATCTCGCGGGCTGCGGCATCGTCGCCGATTCGGATCCCGAGGCCGAGTATCTCGAGAGCCTCGACAAGACCGAGGTCTTCAGACGCACGGTCGATCAGCTCAGAGGCTGATGTCGATCAACCCTCCGAGTCGGCGTTCTCACGATGTTCGCGAGCCTGACGCTGAAGATCCTGCTTCTGCTCGATGTAGTGCTGGATCTGATCGCCGACCAGCTTCTGATGACCGGGATTGAAGCTGAAATCGAAGGCGATTCCGACATAGGTCTTCTGCGTGGAATCGATGTGCGTGTGGACGACCTTGCCCGTCGCATTCATGGGCACGGGCATCTCCGGTTCCAGAGCCAGTCGAAGCCATAGAACCCGGTGACGTCCGAGGATGCCGGAATCCTCGGGACCCACGATCAGACCGACGCCACCCCCGCCGAGATTGGCGAGTTCGGCGGTGAACTTCGGACCCACGGTCGGAAGCATGGCCTCCGCGAGCAGACCATCACGATCGATCTGCTCTCCGGAGACCCATGACTCGTAGGCGAGTTCGGTGGCCCGCTCGGCCGGAAGCACCGACTTCGGATCGAGCAGCGGCCAGAGTTCCACCCGCGGAAGCTTCAGGGCCTGAGTGTCCACACGAAGACGGCGACGCTGTGAGCGAGCCACGCCGACCGGCATTCGCAATCGAAGGCCGGGGTGGCCGTGGCTCTTCATCCCGGACTTGTCTCCGAGATTCACCGTTCGGAAGGTCCATCGATTCTGGCCCACGGTGATCGCGGCCGCGAGCTCGGTGCCCGCCTCGATGTGGATGTCCCGACCGAGGGCCATCGGGCTCTCGACCACGATCTCGTCCTCACCGAGGTCGAGGATCTTGACCCGCCAGACGAGATCCGGGCCCGCCGCATGGGCGTCGGGCTCGTCGGCCTCATGGTCGGGATGAGCCACGGCGATCTCGATCGCGCCTCCCCGTTCAGCGATCTGCTGAAGGAGGCGCTTCCATTCATGAGTTCTGCTTCTTGATGCCGGCACGCGAACGACTCCCTTTCGTGACTGTCATGGGCGTACGGGAAGGGCTCCCTGATTCCGGGAACATCCACCTGGTTGTACGCACATTCTCCTCGAGCCGATCGACTCAATCGAGAACTCGGCTCGATCTGCCTCGAAGTCGACGAGATTGGAAGAGTATCAGGGATGAACCCCATCCCCCGACCGCCCGGGAACCGCTCGAAAACCCGGATCCGCCGATGTGAAGCCGTCGAAGGTCGGGGAGGATTCCGGGTTTCAGCGGCCGGGATGATGGTGGACGCTCAACAGATGCTGGGGTCGGTGACTGCCCGGTGACAGTCCCACAAGGCCTGCGGCATCATCGAGCTCCCGTCTGGACCAGAGCCTCAGCACCCGCTCGCCCGGTTTCGGAGCGTCGGATCCGGGATCGACCTCCGGCCCCATCCGGACCACGAACTCCGGATCGCCGGGAATCCAGATCATCTGCACGGTGCCGGACTCGTCCATGCCGTCCGCCCAGCGTCCGGCCGCAAGTTCCGCCCATCCCCCCTCCGTGAAGTCGTCGATCACCAGGCTGCCACCCGGGGACAGACGCGCCAGAATGCCGGCGAAGGAGGCCCGAAGGAGCGCCGGCTCACGAATCGTCATCAGGAGATTGCCGAGTACCAGCACCAGGTCGAAGGGACCGGACGGAAGCGATGATTCATCCAGAAGATCCCCGACCCCGAAATCCGCCTTTCCTCCGGTCGCCGACCGAAAGCGGTCCTCGACTCCGGGATCGCAGTCCACACCGACGAGGTGGATCCCCCCCTCCTCCACCGATTCCAGCAACGGGCCGGCGATCCGGCCTTCGCCGCATCCGAGGTCCAGCACCCGGCATGGATGCTCGGGAAGAAGCTCGAGGATGCCATCGACCTGGCAGGCGGTCTCCTGCGGGTCGTAGGGAAGGTGGTCATGGGCCTCGTGTTCGGTCATGGAACCTCTGCCTCCCTGCGGGATGCGATCAGCAGGAGATTCCTTGCATCGGATTCCGCGCGTCGACGCGATTCGGACTCCAGTCGTCTGCCTCCGAATCGTATCTCGTAGAACAGATCGACCAGAGGCGCCGCCGCTTCGGCCAGATCGGGTCGTCGTTCACGAAGAATCTCGACATGCGCCATGGGACTGCGATGGGAGGGCTTGGGGAAACCGGCACGAGAGAAGGCGTCGAGAAGATCCAGGTAGAACCCAGCCTCCCGAAGGACCCGGTTGGGCGCTCTCCCGATGACGGTCCGGATCATGCGTCGTCGGCGCACCACGGTGAAAACCGTGATCACCGCGACCACGATCACCACGAATACCACGCCGAGCCAGATGTATCCGGCCGGACCGAGCATGAAGTATCGGTTAACCCGGTTCGCCGTCATCCTGACCCAGTCGAACAGCTTCTCGGCCCGGGTCTGGGCGACCGAGGAGGCCTCCTCGGCGAGAGTGGCCTGGACGTCGCCGTCGAAAGCGACGATCCGACTGTTCCACAGGAAGTCGAACCGATCGTAGATCCATCGAAACTCGTCGGCCCATGAACGACGGCCCGCCTGCAACTCCTCGAGCACGTCGGAGCTGGTCGGGTCGAACTCCCTCCAGCTGATTCGCCCGGTCCGGACCTCCACCCATGCGTGGGCGTTCGACTCGCGAACCACGTAGTGGTCAAGCGTGTCGTCGTACTCGACGGCCACGAACCCGGTCACCACCCGGGCATCCACGGACATCGACTGGCAGAGCGCGCAGAGGGCGGAAGCGAAGTACTGACAATGGCCGAGTCGCTGGTCCAGAAGGAAGGAGAGGATCGGATCCTGATCCTGTCGGATGGTCACTCTTCTCAGATCGAGGGTGTAGCTGAAATCCGGGCCCCTCAGATACTCGGTGAACACGTCCGCGATCCGACGGGACCTCTGCCACACGGTCTCGGGATCGTCCGGATCGGCGGGCTCGAGAAGCTCCGGCGCCCGCTCCAGGAGGATCCGCTCCGCCTCCTCCCGAACCCCGGGAACGGGGAATCCCCGGGTTCGTGGACGATTCGGTGGCAGGGAACCACCGGCGATGTCGAGGAGTTCCTGCTGATTCGGGCTGGGGAGAACCTTCAATCGATAGGTCGAGAAACGACCCAGTCGACCCGTCGCGGAATCCGTGATCTCGAAACTGGAGGGATTGAAGATGAAGGTCCGGGACTCGTCGCAGGCGATCGAGACGGGAGCCCAGCGTGCGAAGACCCGCTCGGTGGCGAGCGACCGCATCGTGACCGTCTGGGTGTATGCGGTCAGGGGCGGGCTCAGAGATCCCAACCGGGTGAAGTCCTCGATCGACCCGTCGGTCTCGACCGTTCGGATCGATCGACGCCGCCCTCTTCGACTCTGGTCGGCGACCCATTCGCGATCAACGGGATCCCATTGGTCGAGCACCGCACCTCGGAGCAGCAGGGGCTGGGGCCACTTGATCGGCTCGCCTCGGGGATCACTCCACCGCACGGTGAAGACCTCACGATTGCTCTGCTCGATCTGATCGGCTCGCCCCAACTCCACTCGAGGTGCAAATCCGGTGCGCATCCCGAGTGTGCGGCCTCGAGCGCCGGTCGTCCTCGGGAAGATGACGAAGACCACGGATGCGGCGAGAAAGGCCGCCAGCGTGCAGATCACCGCCAGCACCCGGAACTGCATCACCGGCGCCCGACCGGTGGGCACCTCCAGAGGCGGCACCGGACTCGACGCGACGATCTTCTGTCGATGATTCCGAGCCGCATCGAAACCGGTTCGCAGTCGGTTCAGCATGATCATGCGGATCGTCTGTGCGGCGAAGGCGATCACCAGCACTCCGAAGAGCAGCTGGAACGAGTAGAGCGCTGCCGCCACCACCGCGACCACGCAGAGCATCACGACCTGCCGGTCGTCCTTCGCGGTTCTGCGCTCGAAGAGACGAAGCGTTGCGAGCAGGCAGGCCAGTCGGCCGATCAGCGCCATCGTCTCCTCGGGAAGTGGATTGTTCAGAAAGATCACGAGCGTCCAGCCCGCGATCCCCAGTGCGACGACCGTCGCCGCCCAACGGGGAAGCGTGCGGCCCCGGGGCCCCTCGGACATGTAACCACTGGCGATCGCCGCCACCGCCAGGATGAAACCGAGCTCGAAGGTCTGCAGTGCGACCGAATAGGCGGCCAGCGCGAGACAGACCTCCACCCGGAGCTGCCGTGGATAGCGGGCCAGCGGATTCAAGCCACCGCTCCGGTGGTGTCCAACGTCTCATCGATGGCGGGCGCCGTCTCTCCACGCCGATCATCCCGATCCATCCTGAGCGTCTCGATGCTCGCAGGCATCAGATGCACCGCGGAATCGTGACCCAAGCTCGGATCGACCCGGTCGACGTGCACCACGACGAGGACACCCGACCGAAGAGCGGGGATCGAGACTTGATCGGAGGAGCGGGGTGCGTCGAGTTCGATTCCCGCGAGCGTGGTCAGAAGACGGTCGAGATGACGACGACCCGACTGGGCTCGCACATCCGGAATGTCCGATCCGGCGACCTGGAGTCCCACTTCTCCACCCGCGAGGATCACGGTCTCCGCGATGGAAGCCGCCAGGGTGATCGCATCCTCCTCGCGGGCCCGACCGTCGATACCTTCGGGCAGCCGCAGCTCGCCCGTGGCCCTTCGAAGATCGAGCATGATCTGCATGCGTCGCGGCGACGGCGTCGCTCGCTGTATCACGATGGGGACCGTCGCGGAATGGGACCGCTTCCATGCGATCGAACGGATGCTGTCACCGGACCGATACTCACGAAGTCCCGCGTACTCCCCCACCGACCCGGCGCTTCGTCCCGATCGATCACCGTCACCCCCACCCGTGAACAGTCGGTCGATCGCTTCGGTCGAGAGCGGGATCGTGCGGGGGTGCACCAGGGTCTCGAGCGGCTGACTGACGATGACCCGCTTGCCGAGCAGACCGAACGGAAAGCTGGTCGAGGCCGCGAATCGATCCATCCTCATTCGTCCCCGACGATTCGGAACCAGCACCGATTCCGCATGAGTCACTTCGTTGGGACCGACGTGCATCACCCATGCCGGATCCGGACGAGAGAACCGACTCCAGTCGGATGAAGAGCCTCCTTCGATCTCCGAGACCGAAAGATCGAAGAGCGGAACCCTGCGCGAACCGCTGCGCACCGCGTAGCGGACGGTCAGAGGCCGACCGACTCGGCCATGTCCGGGATCGACCCTTCGGGCGGACATGCGGAACAGGGCCGCACCACTGACGTATCCGCTGATCGCGATCAGGGCGAGCAGCAGACCGAAGACCCAGACCAGGATGTTGTTGGGACGGATCGTCGCGGCCAGTCCGACCAGCAGAGTGATGACGAGGTACAGGACCCCGGCGAGATTCACCTGGTAGCGATACCTCATGCCACCTCGCTTCCACCCGGGACCGATGGCATCACCGGAAGATCGCCGAATCCCGGGGGATCTTTCGATCCTCCTGCTGAAGCAGGCGCTCCGCCTCGGTGCCGAGGGAATTCCGTTCTCGACCGTCGCCGGCCCGGATCGTCACCAGAAGCTCCTTCGACGAGGCATCGAACGGAAGCCGGACACGTGCGACCGCGAACTCGGATCCGTTGCGCATCACCCTGATGTCCCATTCCTCGTCGAGGAAGCCCGCGCCGAAGTCGTCGATCGCGAACGTGATCGCTCCTCCGGCCTTGCTGCTGGTCCTTGCGACCACCTTCCGCCCCAGCGAGTCGGGATCCCGGACGAGCTCCAGGCTCACCCCCGGAAGACCGGTGCCGTTCAGTCTCGGATCATCGGGATCGACGAGGTCGGCCGAGCTGTAGTCGGCGGTCACCGCCCGGCCGGTGAGGACGTAGCTTCCGCACCCCCCCAGTGCCATGCAGGTCGCCAGCAGGATCACCAGGATCCTCGAGCCGGAGGGTGAGGTCGATTTGAAGCAGTCAGGATTCACTGGAGGCCTCCGTTGCTGGATTCACCTGTCGCCCTTCGTCGTTTCCCGCGGGATCCTCGCTGAACGGTAGCAGTTCGAGCAGCATCGTCAGGAATCCGATCAGCACCATTCCGAGCAACAGCACAGTTCCGAAGGCGAGCAGGGCCCTGGTCACCCGACGGCGTGCCGGGGCGGACGCCAGAAGACGGGCGTCCCGGGGCGAGAGCTCGCCGGGGTCGAAGCTGTCCCAGTCGATGTTCGTCGCCATGGCGGCCCGATTCTCGAGAGCCCGCTCGGCATCCTCCACGGCGGCCTCTGCCACCAGCACCGTCCATCCCCCGCTTCGATGATCACGTTCGACCACCGCAGGCACGTCCTCCTCGGCGAGGACGTGCCGCATCATCTCTGCGGCTCCTCGATTCGAGAAGCGTCGGACCACATGAGGAGGACGAGCAAGCGATTCCTCCCGGTCCTCGGACCAGGCGTCGTGATCTTCCGGAGCCGAAGTCATGCCTTCACTCCGTCCTGCACCGATCCGGGCCCGCCCGCATCATCCGGCCCCGCGCCCGGAGTGCCCTCGACCAGACGCCATCCATCGATCTGATCCGAGGCGAACTCCATCTCGGTTCCCGCCGAGCGGCCGTCGATCGTCGCTCGAAGCAGCCGACCCCTTCCGCCGTTCGAATCGACCTCGACGGCCTGCAACCAGCCGTGCTCGACCCGGCCTTCCGAATCCTCATCGAGAGGAATCCCCACCAGAAGGACCACCGACTGATCCGAGTCCTGCGTTCGAGACGCCTCGAATGCGGCGACGGCATCCCCCCAGCTGCGGCGGGCAAGCATCGTGTCCCGATGTGTGGACTGATCACTCCTGAAGATCCTCACGTCCGGAGCGGCGATCGCGCGAATCGCGTCCTCCGGCCAGGTCCAGATCCTGCGGAAGGAGCCCCGGGGTTCGATGCCGCAGATCACCGCTCTCCTGGACCGGAGGGGATTCGGCGTCTCCTGGGACAGGGCGATCCGGTCCGCCTCGGAACCGAGGCTCTCGGAATCGAGGGTCGATGCCACGTCGGACCAGGGCAGGAAGGCCACCGAGAGATCGGGACCGACCGGATACGGAACTTCCGGCGGCGGCGCCCCGTCCTCGATCAGCAGACCGGCGATGGCATCCAGAAGCCGGGCGCCCTCGGCGGCATGGCGACCCGGCAGTTCGAGAATCTCCAGTTCCGGAAGACCGCAGCGAAGCAGGCCACGAGTGAAGAGCCAGACGGATCCGGAATCGAGATCCTCGTCGCTGGAGACCGCCTGCACCCTCCAGAGGACGTCCTCCGGTGCACCAAGCTCCTCGTCCAGCAGGGAATCCTCGATCTCCCTGCGATCGAACCACCGTCCCGTCGTCGCATCGATGATCGCGATGACGTCCTTTCGCGCTCCCGGAATCCTCGCGAGCCGGGACCAACCGCCACGGGCGTCTTCGCCCTCGATCAGCGATTCCATCACCAGCGACCATCGGGAGGCGGCGATCGCAGGACGCAGGGACTCCGGAACCTCGTCCATCCGCTTCGTCTTCTCGCAGGCCACCAGCACCGGGCAGGGATGTCCCGGTATCCGGACCGCGAGCGACCATGGATGCTTGTCATCCGGAGTGCTCTGGATCTCCAGCACATCGATCGTGCCGCCGATTCGGTTCGCGGCCTCCGCCAGCACCGCGTCGGCCTCGGGTGATTCCGAGCCCTCCAACGGAGCCACCAGGGTCGCGGGCCACGGCTCCTCGAGACGCCATGCCGGATGGATGCCTTCCTGCTGCATGTTCATCCCACCACGAGATTGACGAGCTTGCCCGGAACCACGATCACCTTGCGAACCGTGCGGTCCCCCACCACCTCGATGATCCTCGGATCCTCGAGGGCCGCCGCTTCAAGAGTCGAATTGTCGGAACCGGCGGGGACCGTGATCCTGCTCCGCACCTTGCCGAGGACCTGGACCGGAACCTCGATCGTGTCGTCCTCGAGCATCGCCGGATCGTGGGACGGCCATGCAGCCAGCGTCACGTAGGGCACGCCCCCCGGACACCCCAGACGATGATGGATCTCCTCCGCGACATGCGGCGCGAACGGGGCCAGGATTCGATTGAAGCGGTCCAGCTGATCCGCGGTGACTCCGACTCCGGTGGCGGCGTTGACGAATTCGATCATCGCCGCGATCGCGGTGTTGAATGCGAGGCGATCGATGTCGTCACCGACCTTCGCGACCGCGCGATGCAGTTCCCGCTCGACCGCCTCGTCGGGCTCCTCGCGAAGGGAGAGGCTTCCGTCCTCCTCGTCGATCGCGATGCGCCAGTACCGCTGCAGGAATCGATGCACCCCGACGATGTCCCGAGTGTTCCACGGCTTGGAGGCCTCGAGGGGGCCCATCGCCATCTCGTAGAGTCGGAACGTGTCGGCTCCGTAGTCCGCGATGACGTCATCGGGGTTGATGACGTTGCGCAGCGACTTCGACATCTTCGCCACGATCCGTTCCACCGTCTCTCCGGTGGCGATCTCGACGTTGCGTTCATCACCCGATTCGTCGGTGACGGTCTCCACCTCGTCGATGGGGACCAGCGAACCGTCTCCGCGTCGGTAGGCGAAGCTCGTGATCATGCCCTGGTGGAAGAGCTTGCCGACGGGCTCGGGGGTCGAGACCTCTCCTCGATCGAAGAGGATCTTGTGCCAGAACCTCGCATAGAGGAGGTGGAGCACCGCATGTTCGGAACCGCCGACGTAGAGATCGACCCCCCCGACGTGATGGCGTTCCGGATCGAAACCCTCCTCGCCCGGAGTCGGTGGACCATCGCTCTTCGCGGACTTCCGATCCGAGAGCATCCAGTAACGCTCCGCCTCGCGGGAGACCAGACGCTCTTCGTTCGTGGGATCGATGTAGCGGAGGTGGTACCAGCAGGATCCCGCCCAACCTGGCATGGTGTTGATCTCCCGCCTGACCGGGGTGTCCGCAGGCAGGACCTCCGGATCGACCCCCGCCTCCCCCGCCGTGGTGAACACCCATTCGACGGCCTTCCCGAGCGGCGGGGTCGGCTCCTCGCTCTCCACCGGCTCGTAGTCCTCGAGATCGGGCAGCACCACGGGCAGCGCCTTCTCGGAGACCGGGTGATGGTTCCCCTCCTCGTCGAAGACGATCGGGAACGGCTCCCCCCAGTAGCGCTGCCGGCTGAACAGCCAGTCGCGGAGCTTGAAGTTCACCTTCCCGCGACCGATCCTCGAGGATTCGAGCCACGCGACGATCGTCGTCTTCGCCTCTTCGGTCGACAGGCCGTCGAGCGACACACCCTCGTTCGCACTGTCGATCGCGAAACCGGATCCCACCACGGCTTCAGTCCAGTCCGCGACCGGCGTGCCGGCTTCGTGCCTGGTCTCCACCACCACCTGGCGCACGGGGAGATCGAAGCGACGGGCGAATTCGAAGTCTCGCTGGTCGTGAGCGGGAACCGCCATGATCGCGCCGGTTCCGTATCCCGCGAGCACGTAGTCGGCGGTCCAGATCGGAATTCGCTCACCGGTCGCCGGGTTGATGGCGAAGCGTCCGGTCGGAACCCCGGTCTTCTCCCTTGAATCCGCCATGCGATCGACATCCGCACGATTCCGGGCCTCGGCGACATAGGTTGCAAGGGCTGGATCACCACCGCCCGCGACGACCGCATCCACCAGCGGATGCTCCGGTGCGACCACCATGTAGGTCGCACCGAAGATCGTGTCGGGACGGGTCGTGAACACCTCGAGCGATTCATCCGAATCCACGATCGGGAAGCGGATGGAGGCTCCTTCACTGCGACCGATCCACTCCCGCTGCTGGGTGCGGGTCGATTCCGGCCAGTCGATGAGTTGAAGATCGTCGAGGAGTCTCTGGGCGTAGTCCGTGATGCGGAACATCCACTGACGAAGCGGCTTCCTCACCACGGGATGTCCACCACGTTCGCTTCGACCGTCGATCACCTCCTCGTTGGCGAGCACCGTGCCGAGTCGCGGACACCAGTTCACGGTCTGCTCACCAAGGTAGGCAAGCCGTCGTCCGTCGATCTCACGTCGCCTTCCGGCGGCGTCGAGGGATGACCAGTCGATGCGATCGCCGTCCTCGTCCTCGATGTCGATCGAACCCGAATCGAGCCCCTCGACGAGCTCGGCGATCGGACGGGCCTTCTGAAGCCCGGAATCGAACCACGAGTCGTACGCCTTCAGCCAGATCCACTGCGTCCACCGGTAGTAGTCGGGATCGATCGTGGCGAATTCCCGCGACCAGTCGTAGCTGAAACCGAAACGCTTGAGCTGGCGACGGAAGTTGTCGATCGCGGAGACCGTCGTCTCCCTCGGATGCACGCCGGTCTGAACCGCGTACTGCTCGGCGGGAAGTCCGAAGGCATCGAACCCCATCGGATGGAGGACGTTGTAACCGCTCATCCTTCGGTGCCGCGAGATGATGTCGGTGGCGGTGTAGCCCTCGGGGTGACCGACGTGCAGACCCGCCCCCGACGGATAGGGGAACATGTCGAGGCAGTAGAACTTCGGGCGGGTGTGATCGAATCCGGGATCCCCCGGACCGAGCGTGCGATCCACTTCGTCTCGCTCCCATGCCGACTGCCAGTGGCACTCGATCCGATTCGCGAGCGCGGCATCGTAGCGATGGCCGGAGGAGGTTTCGGTGGTGGAATCTGCGGGGGTCGTCATGAAGGTCCAGTCCGCGATGCGAGGTGTCCGTCGGGCGATGTGGTGATCTTACGATCGCCCGCCCGAACCGGACCGGATGGTCGGGGCGGGCGGGCTTCGGGAGTGGCGTGCCGGCACCGCGACTCAGGTCGCGACGGCCTCCTCCCGGGACTTTCTGAGGGATTCGAGGTGCTTCATGGACTCACCGACGAGATAGAAGCTGCCGGTGACGCAGATCAGGTCGTCACGACTGACGGCCCGAGCCGCGAGCTCGAGGGCCTCTCCCACGTTCGGGGCGGTCTGGCACATCTTGCCGCTCCGTTCCATGAATCGACGGCGGAGATCCTCGGGATCGCACGCACGGGGGTTGGTCGTCGCGCGAGTGAAGATCACCTTGTCGGCTCCGAGGCTCACCCGATCGAGCAGGGCCTCGACGTCCTTGTCCTGGCCGCAGCCGAAGACGCAGACCATGGAGTCGTAGGGCACGTGGGCACCGACGCACCGCATCAGGGCCCCGAGTGAATCGGGATTGTGGGCTCCGTCGACGAGGATCCTCGGTCGTTCCCAGACGAGCTCCATGCGACCGGGAATCACGGTGTCATCGAGACCCGCGGTGACCGTGGGTTCGGGACAGTCGAATCCGATCGACTTGAGATGATCGACCGCGGCGAGCGCGAGCCCGCAGTTGAACGCCTGATGCTCGCCCGGAAGCGGGACCGGAAGATGCTCGAGCCGACTGGTGTCGGTGTAGAGACAGACGCGGTTGTGCGGTCCGAGCTCGGCCGTGGAGCAGAAGCGGTTGCTGAACTCGATCTCGCGATTGACGAAGCGAATGGTCGTGCCGACCTTCTCGGCGGTCTCGAGCAGCACGGGCTCGACGCTCTCGTCCTGTTCACGGGTGATCACCGGCACCCCGGGCTTCATGATCCCGGCCTTCTCGCGGGCGATCGAAGCCAGGTCCGTGCCGAGGATCCGGGTGTGATCGAGCTGGATCTCGGTGATCAGAGCGAGGACCGGAACGATGACGTTGGTGGAATCGAGACGCCCACCGAGGCCGACCTCGACGAGAGCCACATCCACGGCCTGCTCGGCGAAATGCAGGAAGCCGATGGCGGTCATCGCCTCGAAGAACGTCGGAGCCTCGCCGGTCTGGACCGCGGCCTCGGCGACCTTCCTCATCAACTCGGCGAACTCCGGTCGAGCGATCATCTGACCGTTGATCGAGACCCTCTCACGGACATCGGTGAGATGGGGGCTCGTGAACGAACCCACGGCGTAACCGCACCGCCGAAGCATCGCCGACATCATCGCGACCGTCGAGCCCTTGCCGTTGGTGCCCGCGATGTGCACCGACCGGAACTGCTGCTGGGGATCCCCGAGGGCGGCAAGCAGCTTCCGCATCCGATCGAGCTTGAAATCACCGTTCTCGTCGTATCGAACGACTCGCTGTCTCTCGACGTCGTTCAACTCGAAGAGCCAGCGGACCGCCGCTGGATAGCCGTTGATGCGCTGCACGGACTTCGCGGAGACACCGTCGGACTTGGATTCAGCGGATGATGCGGCCCTGGTCGTCTTCCGACGAGTCGTCCCGGCCTTCGAGGTCGCCTTGGAAGTCTTCCCGGATCCGGTGGCCCTGGCGGTGGTCGTCTGCTTCTTGCTCTCGCTGATGCTGCTGGTCTTGCTCGCGGTCTTCTTGCTGGAGGAGGTGCCGGCCTTCCTGGCCCCGGGTGCCGCCGAGGTCCCCTCGGCGGTCGTGGAACGGCCCTTGGACCGCTTGGAGGAGTCGCCGCCACGTCGACGAGAGCTGTTGTCTGACATCCCCCAACTATAGCGAGACGGCCCTTCGCATTCAAATGATTGAATGCAAGTCGTTTCTGGGAATGGACTTCCGTCAGAAGGTGGCTTCAGCGCTTCGATTCGTCCGATGGAGCCTGACCACCCGCTGATCCAGCAGGTCGATCGCCCCTCCGGGAGCCCGCTCCAGCAGTCTTCCCGCGGCCCCCAGCACGGCGTTCCGTTGGTCGGCCCGCTCGGGAAGGAGCAGGAAGAGCGTGCCTTGTTCGATGCCGCCGCGCAGACGATCGAAGTACTCGCGATCGATCCTCCGAATGGCGCCTTCGATCGACTTCGTCAGCGCCTCCGGCTCCGCATCCGATCCGACCGGCCAGTCGTCGATGATCGCATCGATCGTGACGTCTCGATCGGTGGTGTTCAGATGGAAGTAGTTGAGTCCCTCACCGGAGAGATTGAAGATGACCTGGTCGCTGATCCCGCGAAACTTGCGAACGACCCGGGCCTTGCCGGCCCTGACCGGCGCGACGTAGAGCTTCAGGGAGTCGAAGTCGCGACTGTCTGCCTTGAATCTTCTGGAGATGAACTCCTCGAAGAGTTCGCTTGCCATGTTGCGGGCCCGGGCCAGACCGGGATAGAGGATGAGCACCGGAGTCTTCCGGTCGAGCGATGTCTGGAGAAGTCGATTCTCGGGACTCTCCTTGCCCATCCGCAGAAAGCCACCACGCAGGGCCTCCTCGTGATCCTCGAGCCCGTGGGTCTCATGACCGCCGGCGTTCCGGATGGAGAAGTGCCCGGCATCCATTCCCTTGTCGACGGCCCACCAGAAGCGATCGAGATTGACCACGACGACACCGCCGGCCACACCCTGGATGAAACCGGACGCTCTCGGCCCGTCCGCACCTTCAGATCCCGAACCTCGCTTGAAGAAACGCAGCATCTGGCACTCCCACTGAGGCGGGCCAGTGTAGCGGCGCAGCCCGGCTCAGCCCGGGATGGTCCGATCACGGCCATGGATGGCGGGGATAACGACGTTTGAGCTCCTTCTTCAGAGCGGGATACGTCCGTTCCCAGAAGCCCTCGAGATCATCGGTCACCTGCACCGGACGTCGGTTGGGGGCGAGGATCTCGAGCACCACCGGAACCCTCCCTCCACCCACCTTCGGTGTCCGGTCCAATCCGATCAGATCCCCGATCCGCGCACTTCCCCGAGGGGGTTCTCCCGACCGCCAGGTCAACCGCATGCTGCGTCCACCCGGAAGAGCAAGCCGGGTCGGCGCCATCTGATCGACGAATCTCGCGTCGTTCCAGTCCAGGGCGGATCTGAGGATCTCAAGGATCCCCTCCGATCCGGGCAGGTCGGAGAGGCGTGTCCGATCCCCGACGATCTCCGCCCGCATCACGCCGAGATCCTCCTCGTCGAAGGTCGTGAGCCCCCGCTCGGGAAACCAGCTCGCGGTCCGCCTGGTCCGCTCGATGAAGGCATCGACCTTCTCGTCCCAACCCGGAATCCGCACCTCCCCGATTTCGATGAGCCGCAGAAGTTCGGCGGCAGCCGCTCCGCGCGATCCGGGACCCACCGAACGGCGGTCCGACTGGAACTCGATCCCGTCCAGATTCCGGTGTTCGATCTCGACCATGAGCCCTCGCTCTCGATCGAACTCGTATCGACGTCCCTCCTCGATCCGATCCGCGAGACGATCCACCGCGATCTCCTCGGGAATCACCGTCACCATGGAGAGCACGGTCATCCCCTCGCCACGGTTCTCGAGACCTCTGATCGCGCCGGCGACCATGAAACCGGAGGCACGGACGACGGAGTCCCGATCGAGCACGGCATGCCTGCGTCCCGACATCGCACACGATCGATGATCATCGTCTCGACGGAACGCGACTCGATCCGGAAACGCCTGAAGAAGCGCCGGAACGATCGCGGACGCATCACCGTCATCCCGGATCCGGCAGAGCCGCATCAGATCCCTGAACGTCCGTCGCGCATCCACGAGAGCTCCGGTGTCGACACCCCGCGGATCCCGTCCCGGACCCATCACCAGACGCGCCCGCCATGAGAGGTCGCCTTCGGGATCCCCCTCGCATGGCAGGGCATCGCGGTCTCCTGAGCTGATGCCTCGGGCAAGCTCCCTTTCGGAGAGGACCGCCGCGATCGCGGCGGCGAACGCCCCCCCTCCCGCATCGATCGCATCCACGAGGAAGCGCCCGATCCGGGGCGGAAGCGGCAGAAGGGCCAGGCGGCGTCCGATCGCGGTGAGGTCGGTCTCCGAGACGGCATCGATCCTCCGAAGCGTCCGTCGCGCGTGCTCCGTCGCCGCGGCCGGAGGCGGGTCGACCCAGTCGAACGACCCGGGATCGATGCCCGCCGCATGAAGACGCAGGAAGGCATCCGCAAGATCGGACCGCTCCGTGGCCGGAGTCCGATCCTCCGGCCTTCGGAGGAACTCGCTTTCGGTGTAGAGCCGGATGCACCTTCCGGGACGGACGCGGCCGGCACGCCCCGCTCGCTGCACGGCACCCGCACGATCGATCGGCTCGGTCACCAGTCGACCGATCTCCCCTTCCGGATCGAATCGATCGATCCGCGCGAGTCCCGCATCGATGACGGTGGTCACCCGGGGGATGGTGATCGAGGTCTCGGCGATGTTCGTGGCCACCACGATCCGTCGTGGTCCTTGCGGGGCCACCGCTCGATCCTGAGCCGATCCGGGAAGCCCTCCGTGGAGCGGGACCAGATCGATGTCGCGAGCGAAACGCCGGCAGGCCTCGATGGTGCGTTCGATCTCCCGTCGCCCGGGCATGAAGACGAGGATGTCGCCATCATCCCCGGCGTCTTCGAGAACCTCGCGAACCGCCTCCGCGGCGAGATCCCAGCAGGGATCCGCGGACGGGGCCCGTCGATGGGTGATGTCGATGGGGTGGAGACGGGCCCGGACATCGAACGCGTCGCACCCGAGCCTTCCACCCAGGGAGTCGGCATCGATGGTCGCACTCGCCAGGACGTGAAGGATCCCACGCTCACGAAGGATGCCGAGCACGAGATCCGCGTCGATCGAACGCTCGTGGAATTCATCGAGGATCACGACGTCCCCTTCGCGAACCGCCTTCTCCGGATCGACGAGCATTCGACGAAGGAGGAGTCCCTCGGTCACGTAGAGCAGCCTCGTGGCATCGGACTCCCGCCGCTCACCGCGAACCGCGAATCCCACCGCATCCGATGAACCGTCTCCGTGAAGACGGGCCACATGGTCGGCAAGCATGCGGGCGGCGAGTCGCCGCGGCTGGGTCACGATCACCCGACCGGGGCGGTCATCGAGAAGAGCGAGTGGAAGACCGGTGCTCTTTCCGGTGCCGGGCGGGGCGGTGACGATGGCGGAGCGGCCACGAGAAAGCGATTCGACGAGACTCGGCACGAGCTCGAGGACGGGCAGGTCTCGATCGGATCGGGGAACGGGGTTCATCACTCGGAGAGGACGAGATGGACCCGGATGTCCTCCATGAATCGGATGATCTGCCCCTGCTCGCGGGGCGTGCTGGCGGCCTCGATGTCGCTCCGCCAGAAGCCGAGGAACCGTGAGGTCATCCGATTGTCGAGGGTGGGCAGACGATCCCGATCGCGCATCGCGTCTTTGCGGGCGTCCTCTCTGATCCCTTCGGCCCGGGTCCGGTCGTCGATGGCTCGAGGCTCGCCCATGACCAGCTCCTCGGCCCGACGCTGCCATCCGGCGAGCCAGTCGTCGATGTACAGCCCGCGCTCGTCCTCCGGAGTCGCGAAGTAGCCCTCGGCTCCCTCGAGCAGCACGTCCTTGGCGAGGGTCCTGGCGTTCTGTCGCATCTGTTCGCGGGTGGGTCCGGTGACCCCCGCCAGGAACGCCGCCATCGAGGCGGATTCCTCCTGCTGGAGCCCGCGGAACCTCGAGGCGAAACGGCCGAGATAGGTCAGGCGCTCCTCGACGCTCAGCTCGTTGAAGTCGTCGAGGGTCAGATAGCCGAGGACGTCGTCGACCGGTGAATCGAAGATGCTCGGCGGCGGGGTCCAGCGGCTCGCCATCCAGATCCAGCCGAGCCAGACGACCGCGACGAGGACCACGGTGCTCGCAGCACCGATGAGGACCTCCTTCTCACGCCCGTCCAGCGAGTGCCGCAGATCGTCGATTCGATCACCAAGTCCGTTCATCGGCTTCGATCCCCTTCCGGAGTTCCTTCCGGTCCTTCGTTCCCGCCGTCGACGATGCCCTCCGGAAGTCCGTCGATGTCACCGAGCTCCTGATCGAGAGCCGCCACGCTGCCGTCCATGAAGAGGCCGTTTCTGGCCACCGACGGATTGTTGGGGTGACGGTCCTGGCTGTCGGTCAGGATCGGAAGACTGCGGCCTCGCTCGTGGTCGAAGATCGCGGTGAGTTCGTTGGCCTCGAAGTTGCGTCGAAACTGTTCGATGCGCTGTGCGGAGAACTCCCCGCTCTGGATGAGCGGGATCAGGGCCTGCCCGACGCTGATCTGGATCTGAGGGGCGTACCGGAGAAGACCCGGGACATAGATGTAGCTGGTTCCGGTGGAGAGACTCTCGGGATCGGAGTCGGCCTTGCAGAACCAGCAGGTGCAGTCGGGGTCGATGTAGCCGTCGAGGACCCCCGGGAGTCCTCCCATGGTCATGTCGTCGGACACCAGCGCCGGCAGCGGCTCGCAGGAGGGGATCCGGTCGCCCATGTTGGTTCGATAGGCGGAGATGCCCAGTCCGATCTCCCTCATCGAGGTCCTGCAGGCGGTGGATCGAGCCTCCTCCCGGACGACCTTCAGCGTGGGGACCGCGATCCCCATCAGGACGACGATGATCCCGATCACCGCCATCAGCTCCACGATGGTGAAGCCCGGCCTGATCCGCATTCCTGATTCGCGAATGGGGTTTTTGGTCAGCATCGGCATCGGCATCTGCATCCTCGAGATCTGACAGGAACAGCCTGCCGGCGGATTCGAGAAATCTTCGCCTCGGATTCGAGGATCCCGACACCATGGTAAGGGATCACCCCTCGTCCATCGCTCCCACCGCCCCGATTCGGGCCAGGAACCCCGTTACCGGGGCGTTTCCGGCCCTGGTCAGGCACCCGATTCGAACATCGCCTCGATGAAGGTGTCCGGATCGAAGGGCTGGACGTCCTCGACCCGCTCCCCCACGCCGACCAGCTTCACCGGGACGTCGAGAGCATCGCGGATCGCGACCGCGATGCCTCCTCTGGCCGTCCCGTCGAGCTTGGCGAGAAAGAGCCCGGTCACTCCGACCGCCTCGCCGAAGACCCGGGCCTGCTCGAGGGCGTTCTGCCCGCTCGTGGCGTCGAGCACCAGAAGGACCTCGTGCGGGGCATCGGGAATCTTCCTCTGGATGACCTCCCTGACCTTCACGAGCTGTCGCATCAGTCCTGCATCGACGTGAAGTCGACCCGCGGTGTCGACGAGAAGCACGTCCGCCTTGCGGGCGATCGCCGCATCGACCGCGTCGAACACCACCGCGGCCGGATCCGCGCCTTCGACGCCGCGGACCAGATCCACGCCGAGCCGGTCGGCCCAGATGGAGAGCTGCTCGACTGCACCGGCCCGGAAGGTGTCCGCGGCGGCCAGGACCACTGAACGGCCCTCGCTGCGAAGGGTGTGAGCGATCTTGGCCACGCTCGTGGTCTTGCCGACCCCGTTGACACCGACGACGAGCACCACCGTGGGGGGCGCCGAAGCGGTCGCGATCTCGGGGATGTCGTCGTCCCATCGCGACTTCAGACGCGACTTGAGGAAGTCGATGGCATCCTCGCCCTTCTCGAGCTCGCCCTTCTTCACCGAGTCTCGAAGCTCGCCCACGATCTCGGTCGCCGCTCGGACCCCGACGTCGGCCGAGATAAGCCTCGCCTCGATCTCATCGACGACCTCGTCATCGAGACGACGACCGACGAGCAGGGAACGAATCCCCACGCCGAAGGCGCCCGCGGTCCGGGCGAGACCCTGTCTCACCGCTTCGATGGTCCGCTTGAACAGTCTCAACTTCCACTCTCCGGCGGGGCTTCCGCGTCGTCNCCGGGCCGCTTCACGAGCTCGTCGAGGACCGCGTTCACGAATCCGGGGGACTTNTCCCCNCCGAACTCCTTCGCCAGCTCGACCGCCTCGTTGATCGCCACCTTCAGCGGGGTCACCCCCTCCCGGATCTCGTAGACCGCGAGCCGGATGAGGTTGCGGTCGACCATCGGCTGCCGCCTGATCGGCCAGTCCGAGGAGACCTCGTTGATGTCGAGATCGATTCGTTCATGTGCGTCCCACACCTTCGTGGCGAGGGCGAAACCCGCCGACCGGGCCGAGTGTTCGGCGCCCGATCCCTCGAGCGTCCCCTCGACGATGGAGTGGTCGGCCTCCTCATCGGCATCGAACTGGTACATCGCCTGAAGCGCACACCGTCGGGCTGCCCGGTCGATCTTCACGAATCGCCTCCCGTCCTCAGACGCGAAGCCACCCCGGCGGCGGCGATCGCCGCGTTCATGGATTCCTCGCCCTTGTTGCCGCGGGCCCCGCCGGAACGAGCCCTCGCCTGCTCGAGATCGTTCACCGTGAGCAGGCCGAATGCGACCGGAATGCCATGTCGGACGGAAAGCGACGCCAGTTCGTTCGCCACCGCGCCGTTGATCCAGGCGTCGTGGGAGGTCTCACCCCTCACCACGCATCCCAGACACACCACCGCATCGAATCGTCCGGTCGAGACCGCGACGCCGGCCAGTCCGGCCAGTTCGAAGGCTCCGGGGCAGTCGTGGATCTCCAGCTTCGCGGGATCACCCCCGTGGGCGGCGAAGGCGTTCTTCGCACCCTGCTCCAGAGCCGAGGTGATCTCCTCGTGGTAACGGCTGACCAGGATCGCGATCGAAAGATCGCGTGCATCACCGGAGATCGTGCTGGAAACGCTCATGTGGGCCCAACCGACGTGGAACGAAGGGCTCCCGTCGGAGCCGATTCGGCATCCTACGTCACCCGTCCTCCAGCTGCGATCACGGGGGGCGATACCATCGGGGTGATGCTGCCGAGCCCGCCCAGATTCCTGCCCACGTTCCAGCTGACCCGCCTGTCACTGGTCCTCGGCGCCATGGCCGACGCGTGGTTCGTGATCCTCTTCACCCGGGGGGACGCCCGGTACAACCACGTTCCCGCCTACCAGATGCCGCTCCCGATCAGCCTGATCGTCGCGATCGTGCTCACCTTCGGCCTCTTCGCCTTCGCAGCGACCCTGAACGACCTGCTGGATCTGCGCCACGACACGACCTTCAGTCCCGACCGCCCCATCCCATCGGGCCGGATCCGGGCCGGGCAGGCCGTGATCATCGCGATCGGGGCCCTTCTGTCCGCTCTTGCCGCGGCCATTCCCTTCGGGACCCTGGCGCTGGTCTTCGCGATCCTCGCCGCGACGGGAATCCTGTTCTACGACGCGGTCGGGAAGCACATTCCGGCGATGGGCGTCCTGCTGGCCGGGCTGGTGTACGTGGCCCACATGATGATCCCGAACTACGACCTCGCCTTCACCCCACCGGTGTGGCTCGTGTTCACCCATGTCACCGCCATCGCGATCATGGTCCACCTCGTGGAAGGAAAACGACCGAGATTCCAGCGATGGACCGTGATCTGGACGATCCTCGGCTGGCTCGGGTGTTCTACGCTGATCCTCGGTCTGGGCATCGCGCGGGGCCCGGAAGCCGGATTTCAACCAAGCGAGTTCGGTCTCGACACGACCATCTGGCCGGCGATGGCCGGACTGGCCTTCCTCGCGGTCATCTGGCGGAAACTCTCCAGGAACTCCGGAGTCATCGGGGCGGAGAAGGTCCGACGCTACGGCGCGGCGTGGCACGCGGTCTATGCGGCCGCGTGGTTCGCCGGGCTCGGACGCTGGAAGGAGGCGCTCGCCATGGGCGTGCTGGCGGCCGTGGGCCTCGTGCTCATGACCCTTCTTCGGGAGGTCTCGGTGGACGATCCGGGCCTGCTGGGATACCGATCCTGAGCGATGGAGCAGCCCCCCGTCGAGTAGGATCTCGGCGTGTCGAGCACCCATCGATCCTCGATCCTCCATGCCCTGCTCGCCGCCGCGCTGCTCGGTGGCTCATCGGCAGCCGCCCTGTCCGGGCACACGACGGATCAGACCGATCCGGACCCCCCCGCCTCGAGCACGAGAGAGGTTCGCATCGACGGTCGCAGCCTCGGCGGTTTCGTGCTTCCGGTGCTTCCGATCCCCCACGATCTCAGGATCTCCGCCCAGAGGACCGTCGAGTGGACCGTCGACGACACGAAACGGCTTCTTCTGAGCGGCGACGTGACGATCGAGATCGGCTCCTACGATTTCCGATCCTCCAGCGCGGTGGTGTGGATCAACCGACTTCCGACCGCCGACGGTCTGGTCACCCAGTTCGCCGCATGGTTCCCGTCGGTCTCCGAGCCGACCCGCCGGGCCGGCCTGGGGGCCAGTGGTCGAGACGTTCTGATCACCTCCTGTCTCGACGGGGAAGTGAAGCTCTCCACGGTCATCCTCGAGCCCGGACCGATCCGGTCCCGGGAGGTCGCCGAAGGTGAGAAGCGTCTGGCCCGCTACCTGAGACGCACCCTGGCCACCCCCGCACCGAGCCTGAATCGACGCCCCGACATCCTCGTCCCGGACCTGCCGCCCGAGCCGGTCCTCGAACCCGGCGGCACCCTCGTCCGCAAAGCCGTGGTNGAGCCGCTCGTCGGACCGGATTCGGTGACTCTCCCCAACGCGAATCAGAGCGAACCCGACATCTTCAACCCGAAGGGACTGGTGTCGTTCTCCGCCGATGAGATCGTCGTGGAGGAGGACCGGGACGCGATCGCCGTCGTCGGTTCGGTGGTCATCGACTACGACGGGAGCAACAGCGCGGACGATCTGCGACGTCTGTCCCTCGTCGCGGAGCGCGGCGTGGTCTTCCTGACCCCGGGCACGATCCGCGATCTTCGCGAGGGAGCCGCAACCGTCCCCGCCGAATCGATCGAGGGCATCTATCTCGAAGGCGGAGTGAGAGCCACCGACGGCGAGTACACCCTGCGGGGTTCCAGCGTCTACTACGACCTGCCCCTCAATCAGGCCGTGATCATGGATGCGGTGCTTCGCACCTACACCCGGCAAGGTCGCCGGCTCCCCGTGTACGCACGGGCCGACGAGATGAGGCAGATCGCGTCGGAACAGTGGACCGCCAGTCGCGCCACGGTCTCCACCAGCGAATTCTTCACACCGCATCTCTCGATCGGCCTCGAACGGGTGACCGTGACCGAGGGCTACCGGGGCCCGTCCGGAATGGACGAGGAGACCACCTGGATCCAGGGCCGGGGACTGACCCTGAAGGCCGGGACCATCCCCTTCTTCTATCTGCCCACGTTCGAGGGAACCGTCGAACAGATCCCCCTGCAGGACATCCGCATCGGCTACCAGGAGGACAAGGGGGTCGGCATCTCGACCCGGTGGAACGCCTGGACCCTGCTCGGACTGGAACGGATCGACGGCGTCGATGCCGAGATCAGTCTTGACGGATGGATCGAACGAGGTCCGGCAGCAGGTCTGGACCTCGAACTTTCGGATCTCGGCGGAGTGTCCGGCAGCGGCCGGTTCGACGCCTACGGCCTCTACGATCTCGGCGGGACGGATCGAACCGCAGCCGGTCGCAACGTCGACATCGACCGGGGGATGCGGGGCCAGATCGTCGGCGAGTATCGAGCGACCCTTTCCGCCGATCTCTATCTCGAGGCGCAACTCGCCTACCTCTCCGACGAGACCTGGGCGAGCGCCTGGCGGGAGCGTGACTTCAAGTCGCGACGCGAATACGAGTCGAGCATCTACCTCGACTATTCGCCCGACAACACCTCCCTGTCGTTCCTGGTCAAGACCGATCTGGACGACTTCCTCTCGAACAGCTACATGCTCGCGAGCCGGCCGTACTTCGTCGAGAAGTATCCGGAGATCGACTACGACCGCGAGGGAGACGACATCGAGAACGTCGTCACATGGTCGAGTCGCTGGAACTTCAGCAGCATGTCCCTCGATCCGACCGCGGGCACTTCGGACAGCCTCGGCGTGCGACTGCCCGCATTCGCCGTCGGCTTCGACGGAACGAACGGCGACACCTCCATCGACGGTCAGTATCTCGGCGCGGGGTACAACGAACAGACCGTCAATCGCTTCCACACCCGGCAGGAGTTGTCGATTCCGATCGACGGCGAGGGTTGGACGATCGCCCCGTTCGTCTTCGGACGCTTCGACGGCTACCTTCAGGGTGATGACGAGCTGTACCGAACCCAGCAGGGCATCGAGGCCGAGCAGGCGATGTATCGCGTCATGCTCGGTGGCGGAGCCAGGGCCTCGACCCAGTTCCAGACGATCGACAACAGCGCTCGGAGCGATCTGTTCGACATCCACCGTCTTCGCCACATCCTCGAGCCCAACACCACCCTGTGGTACGGATGGGCGGATCGACCGACGGGCAGCGTCCCCGTCTACGACCAGCGGATCGAAGGCGCNACCGGCGGCACCGCCGCCCAGGTCGGCATGCGTCAGACCCTTCAGACCCAGCGAGGCGGCGTCGGCAATCGAAGATCGGTCGACGTCCTCGTGCTCGACTACGGAGCCGTCATCAACGATCCGACCGACGACTTCCAGAGGCCCGACCTGCGTAACGCCGCCGGCCGGCAGAACTACTACGCCTGGGCGCAATCCCCCTACCCCCAGTTCTATCGCTGGGAGCCCGAACTCAGTCAGTGGGGAACCCATGCCTACGGCAGCGCCATCTGGCAGGTGAGCAGCTCCCTGACCCTNGCGACCAACGGTCTCTTCAACTGGGAGACCCGTGATGTGTACGACTACTCCGATCCGAGCAACCCCGTCCTTCGTTCGATGGCGGGCCTGCTTCGCGGCTCGACGGGGGTCCAGTTCACCCACAACCCCGACACGAGCTCGTACCTCGAGTACCGGTACCTCGGGGCGAGCCGGGACGAGCTCCTGCAGGCCGGCCTGCTCTATCGAATCGGTCGCCTGTACCAGGTCGGGATCAGTCCCCAGTACGACCTGAGACGAGACGAGTTCCGCGCCGTGAGCGGCACGATCCGGCGGAAGCTCCCGGATTTCGACTTCTCGCTCAGCGTGGGGTACGACCTCATCCGCGACCAGACGGTGTTCGGCATGAGCCTCCGGGTCCCACCCCAGCCCGGCGTCGGTTTCCCGACCTACTGATCCCGGTCACGAGGACCGCGAGGTGATGCCGAAGCGGACCACGGGTGTGGAAACTCACTTCCGGTCTTCGATCCACTCCACTCCGGAGGCGGTCAACTTCCGTCCCCGCGGCGTCCGCGCCAGAAAGCCGATCTGCAGGAGATAGGGCTCGACGACGTCCTCGAGCGTGCCNGCATCGTCACCCATGGTGGCGGCGATCGCCTCCAGCCCGGCCGGACCGCCCTCGTAGACGTCCGCAAGCACCCGGAGATACTTCCGGTCGATCTCGTCCAGCCCGAGCACATCGACGCCCTCGAGATCCAGAGCGGATTCGACGGCGGCGCCGTCGACCACCCCGGTCCCCCTGACCTGGGCGAAGTCACGAACCCTGCGAAGAAGTCGCAACGCAACCCGAGGCGTGCCGCGACTGCGTCGGGCGATGGCATCGAAACCGTCGTCAGCGACCGCATCGATGCCGATCCGACCGGCCGCCCTGACGAGGATCGCGACGAGGTCCTCCCGCGGGTAGTACTCGAGGTGATGAGTGATGCCGAATCGGGCCCGCAACGGCTGCGTGAGCATGCCCGCTCGAGTGGTCGCGCCGATGAGGGTGAACGGCTTGAGGGTGAGCGAGATCACCTTGGCGTGCATCCCGCTGTCCACCGTGAAGTCGACCTTGAAATCCTCCATCGCGGGATAGATGTACTCCTCCACCGCCGCGGGAAGACGGTGGATCTCGTCGATGAAGAGGATGTCACCCTCACCGATCCGCGTGAGGGTCCCGACCAGATCGGCCGCCTTGGTGAGCGCGGGCCCGCTGGTGACCCAGGCCCTGGTCCCCATCTCCTGGGCCACGACATGGGCCAGGGTGGTCTTGCCGAGCCCCGGTGGGCCGTGAAGCAGGAGATGCTCGAGTGATTCCCCGCGGGCCTTCACCGCCTCGAGAGCGATCGACAGACGCTCGAGGAGCGCCTTCTGCCCGACGTATTCGTCGATGGTCCGGGGTCGCACGGCGGGAGCGGCATCGTTCTCGCCCGTCGGGGTCGGCTCCGACCTGGTGGATCCGGCCTCGCGATCCTCTCGCTGAGACTCGCCGGAGACGATGCGTTCACGTGCCATGCCTGCATGTTCTCCGATCCGAGGGTCCGACGCCAGCCCGGATCAGCCCGGGATTCAGTCCCCGACTCCGGCGACCGGAGCATCCCGGGCCTCACGCTCCGCCTCGAAGAAGCCCTGGGGCTCGAAACCGAACCAGCCTGCCGCAAGACTCGAGGGAAACGTCCGACAGAGCTGATTGAGCTCCCGGACATTGGCGTTGTAGAAGCGTCGAGCGGCGGCGATCCGGTCCTCGGTGTTGGCCAGCTCCCGTTGAAGAGAGAGGAATCCGGCATCCGCCTTCAGATCGGGAAAGGCCTCGGCCACCACCATGACCTCTCCGAGTCCCCTCTCGAGGGCCATTTCGTCGTCACTCTGCAGATCGGGGCGTTGGTTGTTCGCCGCGGCCGTGTTTCGAAGTTCGGTCAGTCTCTCGAGCGTCTCCTTCTCGTGCTCGGCGTAGCCCTTCACCACGTTCACCAGATTCGGAACGAGGTCGTAACGACGCTTCAGTTCCACGTCCACGTCGGACCAGCTCGTCTGGAGGTGGTAGCGGACCGATGTGAGACGGTTGTAGATCACGACCAGCCAGATCAGAGGAATGCAGATCGGCACGAGGATCAGCAGGATCACGACCATCGGTGTCATGTCGTCTTCTCCGAAGGATCAGTCGCCCTGGATGCTGGCCATCGAATCGGCGAGGTGCCGCGGCCACCGCTCGAGCATGCTTTCGAGCCAGCGCAACGAGGACCTGAACTCGCCCACCTTCCAGCGGGAGGAACCGTCACTGATGCAGACCAGCTCCCCGTCCAGCTCCATGGCCGAGGGCGGCTGCTGAAGCATGAACTCGATCATCTCCTGACTGATCAGGTCGTATGCGAATCGCTTGTCGTCGCTCGAGACATGGAACCTTCTGCTGAAATCGTCGCTCTCGAAGTCGATGTCGTCGAACCCGAGCATCCCCTTGACGCGATCGAAGATTCCCTCTCGACGAACGATCGTCTCGGGGCAGGTCCCGATCGGATTCACCGCCACCAGGTAGCTGAACCGGTATGTCTTCTGGTCCTTGCCGGACCCGACGGTGTAGCGGAAGTCGCCCATCTCGACGTTCACATCGTGTCCGGCCAGAACGACCTCTCCCCGCATGATGTTCCACGCTCTTCTCGAACGTCCTCGCTTGAACATGGCGAAGCGGGCGAAACGCTTGTCGGCGGTCGAGTCACGAGCACTGTCGAAGGACAGACCGAGTTCCGCGGCGAAAGCCTCGAGCTCGGCGGCCCTCCTGCGTTCGAGGCGCCATGCGAACACCATCCCGCCAACGACGAGGATGCCCACGATGATGAGGACGAATGCTTCCAGGTCGACGCTCCGTTTCCGATCTCACCCCGGGATCAGAATTCGACCTTGGGAGCCGCCTTCACCGCGGCCGCCTCCGCCTCGTCGATCTCGAAGAACTCCATGTCGGAGAAACCGAACATCGACGCGACGATGTTGGAGGGAACGGTCTTGATCGCCTGGTTGTACTGATTGACCGAGCGGTTGTAGCTCTGTCGAGCGAAGCCGATCTTGTTCTCGGTGCTGGTGAGCTCCTCCTGGAGCTGGATGAAGTTCTGATTGGCCTTCAGATCGGGGTAGGCCTCGGCGACCGCGAACATCCTGCCCATGGCCTGGGTCAGCATGCTCTCCGCACCGGCCTGAGCGGCGACGCCGTTGGCACCGACCGCGGCGGCTCGAGCCTGCGTGACCTCCTCGAAGGTCTCCTTCTCGTGACTGGCATAGCCCTTCACCGTGTTCACGAGATTCGGAATCAGATCATGGCGCCTCTTCAACTGCACGTCGATGTCGCTCCACGAGTTCTCGGCGTTCAGCTTGCTGCGCTGAAGTCCGTTGTAGAGCTTGATGAAGGTGCCGAGAAGGCCGAACACGAAGACCACGAGAACGACGAGGACGATGATCATGATCTGATTCTCCGAGGAGACGGTTGAGCGAGAGGTCGCCGGATGACTCGGAATCAAACGCCCGAAGTCCGTGTCGATTGTACCAGCCTGCAGAGGGGGAACCGACGGTCACGACTTCGGAAACGGCCCCGCGGCACGCTCCTCTATCGCTTCGAGGAAGGCATCTCCGGAGAGGTAGTCGGGAAACACGACCTCCGCGCCCGCGGCCTCGATGCGGTCCGCGGCTTCCGAAACGCCGATCCCGATGAAACCGATCCCGAGCCGGGCCGCGGCTCGAACGTCCCAGACTCCGTCTCCGACATAGACCGCGCTGTCGAACGAGGTCGCCGGAGATGCCAGAGCACGAGTCGCGGCGATCCGGACGATCTCCTCTCGAGGATGTGCGTCGTCCGCGTGGGCGGCCGGCACGCCCCGGAAGGGAACACCCGCAGCACCCAGCTTCATCTCCGCGGTCCTCCGCCAGCCACCGGTGGCGATCGCGGGGACCCATCCGGCGGCAGCGAGAAGTTCGAAGATCCGGTCCGCACCCGGTACCGGGCGGAAGAGTTCCGGATTCCTCTCGAGCTCGGTCGAGATCCGGTTCGCGAAATCGTCGCGGACCCGACGAACCAGATCATCACCTCCGGAGAGTCCGGGGCGATCCCGGATGAGGTCGGTCGCGATGGCTTCGTCCGTCGAGTGACTGTAGTCCGACCAGTCGGTGCTCATCGACTCGACGCCCAGAACCGACCTCGCAGCCGCGAGCCAGCAGTCGTCGTCGACCTCACTGGTTCTGGAGAGGGTGCCATCCACATCGAAGATGACAATGCCGCGCGTCTTCAAGATTCGACCTCCGAAGCCGGGACCGGGGACGGTACCGTACCTCCGGATGAACAGCGGCAACCAAGAACCGGATCCGATCGAGAACGCTTCCGACCGCGCCGCGGAACTCTTCCGCCGCCGGTTCGGAGACGATCCCGCCGTGGCCCACGCACCCGGCCGCGTGAATCTGATCGGCGAGCACGTCGACTACCTCGACGGGATCGTCCTGCCCATGGCAATCGATCGGCGGGCCGCCGTGGCGATCGCACCCTCGCGGGATGGGGCGACCACGATCACCGCCGCAGACCTCTCCCTCGAATACCGGGCGGACGGACCACCCTCCTCCTCGCCGGAGAAGTCGACCGATCTCCGCTTCGCGAACCACGTCCTCGGAGTGATCGCCGCCTCGGGAGGGGTCGACGTTCCGCTGTCGATCCTGGTCACCAGCGACGTTCCTCCCGGCGCCGGAGTCTCCTCGAGCGCAGCGATCGAGGTGGCGACCGGAGCCGCACTCGCCGCATGCATGGGCCGCGAACATCCCGACCCGCTGCGACTTGCACTCGATGCCAGGCAGGCGGAGCATGATTTCGTGGGCACCCCCTGCGGAATCATGGACATGCTGGTCTCCGCGGCCGCGGAACCGGGTGCAGCACTTCGAATCGACTGTCGGGACCTCGGGTTTCGATCGATCCCACTCCCCCACGAGGACCGCCTTGGATTCATGCTGGTGGACAGCGGGGTGACCCATCGTCTGTCGGACGGCGGCTATGCCGATCGAAGGGCCGCCTGCGAGCGGGTGGTCGCGACGCTCGGGCATTCACTGCGCGATGCGGAGATCGAGGATCTCGACCGCCCCGACATCGATCCGGTCGACCGAAGACGTGCGAAGCACGTCATCGAGGAGATCCGCAGGGTCGATGCCGCGATCGACGCCCTGCTCGCGGATGATCCGGACGCTCTCGGATCCATACTGCTGGAGGGTCATTCGTCGCTGCGCGACCTGTTCGAGGTCTCGGTTCCGGAGCTCGACACCATCGTCGAATCCGCCGCATCACTCCTCGGAGATGGATGCTTCGGAGCCAGGATGACCGGGGGCGGATTCGGAGGATCCGCGATCGTGCTGCATGAGCCCGACCGGTTGGAATCGGTCAGGGATCGGATCGAATCGGACTTCAGCGATCGATTCGGGCGACGTCCCGAATCCATGATCGTGCGCACATCACGGGGAGTCCTCGTGAAACCCCGCGGCCGGCACTGAACCTGAATCCGCCCCACCTGCCCATCACGCCAAGGCGAAACCACCATGAGACACTCTCGATCCAGTCTGATCCTATCCCTGCTGCTCGCCGCGGTCTGCGCAGGATGCGGGCGCGGGACCGACGACGACCGGGCGACCGAACGGGCCGAAGTCACGACCACGCCTGCCGAGGCGGTGACGCCGAATGCTCCCCAGGGACCGATTCAGGCGGTGATTCGAACCCCGCAAGGCGACTTCACCATCGAACTGCGGCACGAGGCCGCACCGGTCTCCTGTGCGAATTTCGTGAACCTCGTGAATCGAGACTTCTTCGACGGCCTCCCGTTCTACCGTCACTCGACGGTCATCCGACAGGTCGGAAATCCCCACGGTGACGAGACCCGGGCCTGGGAGCCGGGGTACCGGCTCTCCCCGGAGTTCTCTCCGGATCTGAAGTTCGACCGGGGCGGGATGGTGGGGATGGTGCGGGTGGCCGACGATGTGAGAGCGCCGGTGCGTGCCAATGAATTCTTCGTGACCACCAAGCCGCAGAGCGAACGATTCACGTTCGTCTATCCCATCTTCGCCGAAGTGGTCGATGGCCAGTCGATGGTCAACGCCATCAGGAAGGGCGAGAAGATCCTCGACATCGAGATCCGAGGCGACCCGACCCCCCTGCTCGCCGAACATGCGGATCTGATCGAGGAATGGAACCGGCGACTCGATGCGACGCCGGACCCCCGCGACTGACATCGATTAGTTCCAGCTCAGACCCTTGGGCCAGGAAGCCGGCGACTGCCGATCCACCAGGCCGACCAGACGGTCGAGTTCCTGGAGCTCCCGGGTGAGGGTGGCGGCCCGGTTGCGACAGTCCGCCTCCGCAAGCATCTGGTATCGAAGAGCGGGATCCTGCAGCACCGTGAACCCGATGAGATCGAGGATCGCGGTGGTGGGAACCTCCTCCTTGTCCATGAGCTGCCTTGCGAACTCGCCGTGACTGAGTCTGCTGAGCCGGGGATTGCGAAGCAGGCTTCGAATCGTGCGTCTCACCTCGGGCATCACCGGGCCCACGCCGGTCTCGGATTCCAGGGGACGGAGCCATCCCCGAAGGTAGAGACGATTCGAGTCGGGAAGATCGAGGTCATCGATCCTCGCCCGACAGATCCCGTGAACCACGATGTCGAACCTTCCGTCCTTGTATCGCTCCAGCCGCGTGATCCTTCCGATGCACACCGCATCGCGGATCGAAGTCCGGTCACCATCGGCGGAGACCTCGTCGACGACCGCGAACCCGATCGGATCCGCGCGCTCGAGCTCCCCGCCTCCCTCGGCGAGGGCGTGCTCGATCATCTGCCGATAGCGGGGCTCGAAGATGTGGAATGGAGTGAGGGCGTGGGGAAGAAGCGGAACCCCGGGAAGCGGGAACAGCGCAATCGGACGCCCGAAGTCGACGCGATAGGTGGACATGTGGTGATGGTAGCCCGGAAACCGGGCGGGGAGTTCAGGCCGCGGCCATCATCTCGTCGCCGTTCCCGATCGCCTCCGCGACCGCGGAGCGGATCTCCCCGAGGGCGGATCGTTCCAGGCCGAGAGCCTCGAGGACCAGCGGATCCGGCCCGTCCGACCGGAGATCGAGGGTGAATCCTCCCGCCACCCCGCCGGCGAGGTGATCGGCCACATGGATGATGCAGGGCAGATCCCGGTTGGCTTCCGGCACGGTCAGCGGATCATGATGGTGACCGGCCACCCAGACCAGGCTGGCCGGGAACTTCCAGTGCTCGCAGAGCACCGCACCGAAGCCTTCGTGAGTGTCGCCGAGGTTCGCAAGCTCGGCGGCTTCGAGGTTTCCGGTCTCCGTCGCCTCCTCGATGGCCGCCGCGAACCGGGCGCGGTCGTACTGAAGCTCCACGAGGATGCCGACGTCGTGGACCAGACCGGCGAGAAACGCCTCGTCGGCGACACCCTTGCGACCGCTCGCATTCGCGACCGTCCGGGCCGCGGCCGCAGTCGCACACGAGTGGGCCCAGAGATGATGTGCATCGAAGTGAGGTCCGACCGAACCTCCCCTGAAGAGCTTGGCGAGGCTTGCGGCGATGGCGATGTTCTTGACGGCATTCAGGCCGAGAAGGGACACCGCTCGATTGATCGATGCGATCTGTCGGGGAAGACCGTAGAAGGCCGAGTTCACGACCTTGAGCATCCGCGCGGTCAGCGCGGGGTCCGCCGAGATCAGGCGATGAAGATCCCGGGCGCTCGAGCCGGGATCCTCGACCATCTCGATGATCTGGACCGTGACCTCGGGCAGGGTCGCGATGTGACTGATGTCCTGAACTGCTGAAATCGCCGCATCGTGTCCACCACCAACGTTGCCATGATCCATCTTTCACTCCGCCCCTGTCAGAAACCCCCCGAACGGACCGGAATTCGGCCCGCCGCCATCCAACCCCGAACGGCGTATGATCGTGACTTCGACCTCGAGATTCACGATCTTGAGTTTCAGAGCCCGCTGGATCGGGATAGCCCGATGGTCGCGCCGACTGACCGACCTGGGTGGGGATTGCCGCCCCCCATGGCCCGAGAACCGGCTCCGTTCAACCGACCCACGAATGCATGAGGAACCCCGGCCGCGGTCAGTAGGCGAGGCGTTTTCGCGGCATCGACGAAGGCTGCCCGGCGAGAATCGATGCGATGCGTCCACCCACTCCCGGCTGGCCGTAGGGATGGTCGAACCCGCAGGTTCGACCTGCGGCGAGTCGAATCCCCTCCAGCACCCGCTCCTTCGAGGGCGGGTCCACGTCGATGACCGATTCCGGCCGTTCCCGTCCGCCCTGCCGGGGTCCGACGTTCACCGCCGGACATCCCACGACCGCCGCCTCGATCAGACCCGCACTGGAGTTTCCGACGAGGGCGTCGATGCGCCTCAGCAGGCCGATGAACACCGGTCGTGGAAGGTGAGGACACGATTTCAGATTCCCGGCGCCGGACCGATCAGCGATCTGCGCCCGGACGACATCGCTCCCCGGATCGTGATTAGGCTCCAGAACGAGAGCCCCCCCATGCTCCAATGCAGCATCAAGGACCGCGGCCGCATCCCGCTCCTCCCGTTCGGCGGCAAGACCGCAGCCATGGTGCAGCACCACGGTCCGCGGACCGCCCAGTTCCTGAAGGACGTCGTCCTCGAGGGGAGGATGTGCATCCAGACCGTCAAGTGCCGGAGAACCGACGACATGGATCATCGATGGATCCAGTCCCATGCGCTGAAGTCGAGTGCCGCTGGTTCCGGTCGCGGGGAAATGGAGATCCGCAAGCTGGCTGATCGCGTGACGCATCGCCTCGTCGGCGACACCTTCCGCCCGATCACCTCCGTGAAGATGGGCGAGGGGGATCCCCGCGATCGACGCCGCGGATGCGGCCGCGAAGGCCTCGATCCGATCACCAAGGACCACCACGAAATCAGGTCGAAGCCGTGCGAAGACCGCCGCACATCCGGAGACTCCACGCCCAAGGGATGCCGAATCGGCCTCTCGGCCGCTCAGGCCGTCCACCTGCATCGGGACCTCGGCCGATACCTCGAACGCCACCCGGACCTCGTCGATGGTCCTCGCGGGCGGAAGCAGGTGCGATCCCGCGGCGACGACGAGCAGGTCGAGATCGGGATGGGAGTCGATGGCCTCCATCGTCGAACGAAGAAGCCCGAACTCCGCACGGCTCCCGGTCACCACGAGCACCCTGCGGTTCATGATCGGATCCCCTCGAGATCCTCCATCCGGATCGCCCGATCCGCGGCCACGCCCCGGACCAGACGACGACCCACGAGCTCGGAGAGCCGCCAGGGCTCCATCCCGTCTCCGGGTCGCTTGACCACGAGGTCCGCCCGGGTGAGGACCGCTCCCTTCTGAAGATCGGTCGCGGCGCGGACGCTCTGTCGAGCGACCTGACGAACCTCTCGTTCGATGTCCCCCACCGACTTGTCCCCTGCGCCCATCGCCGCGTGAGCGCGACGGACGAAGTCGACGTACTTCCGAAGATCCTCCGGTTCCAGACTCGCCGAGTGATCCGGACCCGGAGCCTCCCGCGACCAGGTGAGATGCTTCTCGAGCATGCAGGCACCGGCCGCGACCGCAAGCCCCCCCGTCGTGGTCTCTGCCGTGTGATCGCTGTATCCACAGGGTCGATCGGTCGCCGCGGCGATGGTCGCGATGGCCGAGAGATCCGCGGACGCCTCCGGAGTCGGATACGCGGAGACGCAGTGCAGGAAACCGATGTCGGATCCCGCCAGCCACCGATCGGTGCGCACCACCTCCTCCAGCTCGGAGGCTCCGGTGGAGACGAGCATCGGACGGCCATCGGTCGCCAGGGACTCGAGGAGAGGACGGTGGACAAGATCCGGAGACGCGGTCTTCCACGCGTCCCAGTCGAGGCTTCGAGCCGGGGCCACCAGTTCGGTGCTGAACACGGTCACCATCGAGGCGATGCCCGCCTGCCGGGCCGCCTCGACGACCCTCGCCATCTCGTCCCTCGACAACTCGAGATCCGCGAGCATCGTCTTCTGATCCGCGACTCCGGCCCGTCGCTGGTAGGCCGCGACCGAATCGCGGTCGCCGACCAACCGCTCCGCCTCGAACCACTGCATCTTGACGGCATCGGCTCCGGCGTCCGCCGCCGCCTCGACGAGCTCCACGGCACGATCGACCGAACCGTCGTGGTTGACGCCGATCTCGGCGATCACGAACGGCGACTCGCCGGACGCGACTCGTCGATCACCGATCCGAAGATGTGGCGTCGCGGAGGTCACGAGCCGTGCCCTCCCCCCGGGATCACCGGCTCGTCACGAGCGAGGATCGCCTCGGCCACGAGCAGATCGATCTCGTCGTCGACGTCGACGACGGCGCCCGCGGGATTTCGAATTCCACGACGATCCTCGCCGAGAAAGGCGTGCGGGTCAGCGGGATCGACGTTGAACAGCGCACCGCGGGTCACCGCGAGGACTCCCCCGTCGGGAATGAAGGCGGAGGGAAGATCCTGACGACGGTGGACCGTGTTGCTCTCCCACTGGGTGATTCGGAGATCGTCGTCCATCCGACACGTCCAGTACGGATGATGCTTGCCGACCGGGGAGTAGCTCTGAACGCTGTCCGCGCCGCTCGAGACGAGCAGATCGACCGCACGGTCGATCAGATCGGCAGGGCGGATCGGAATGTTGCCGTAGAGGATCACGATGCGTCCGGTCCGGTCCCCGGAAGCCTCGATCGCATGCCGGACCGCGGAATCCACGGTGGCGTGATCGTCCGCGAGTTCCGGAGGCCGGCGGACGATCTCCGCTCCCGAACGTTCGGCCGCATCCGCGATCTCGTCACCATCGGTGGAACAGAGCACCCTTCCGACGGTCCGGGCCGCGATCGCATGTTCGACGCTCCGGGAGATCATGGGTCGACCCCCGACGAGCCGGGTGTTCTTTCCAGGGAGTCCCTTGCTGCCCGCGCGTCCGATGATCACGGCGGTCGCCGTGTCGTCGGGTGCCGGTTCGCCCCGGTGGTCGATGTTCGTCTCCGGACCGGTCATCATGCCCTCCAGGGCGCGGGCGGCCGACCCGTCTCCCGCTCGAAACGGATTCTCGCCGCCACGACATCCCGCCAGAGTTCGTCCAACGGCCGGTCCCCGACCCGGCCCACGCAGTCCTCGCCCCCGAGATCGGTCTCGAACCTCGGTACCGATCCGTCGCTGAGCACCATCATCCGCTCGAAGGCCACGATCCGATCGCGATGAGCGGGAGGTTCCGTCCGACCGAGCGAATCAGGTTCGATGCCGTACTTCTTCGGCCAGCGGGTCGGCCCGTCGATCACCGCGGATCCGATCCGCCGCCTCCATCGCTCGAAGAAGTCCGGGATCTCGTCGATGGTCTCCACACGTCGTTCGATCCGGGGCACGACCAGAGGAAGCATTGGCCGGAGGTCCGCGGACATGCCCTCGTGGGCATCCACCGGGCGTCTTCCGTTCAGCAGTCGCTCCATGTTCTCACGGACGGTCGACCATCCCCCCTCGTGATCCGGACCTCCGTGCAGGCGCAACCAGGTCTCCGGCCGGTCGGCATCGAGGTCGATCTCCACCACCGTGATCGGGGAGGCGAGGAGTCGATCGACGATCCCGGGGTCGACGTTCAGGTCGGTCCTCACCCGGACCTGACGAACGCCGGCCTCGATCGCCCGCACGGAGAGGGCGTCGAACCGCGGATGAAGCAGTGGGTCGCCGACCCCGTCGAACACCAGCGTCACATCGCCCGGCGTCTCGAGGTCGCCGAGAAGGCGATCGAACGTCGAGTCCGTCATCTCCGGTCGCTCGACCGCGAGATTCACCGGAATCCGCGGGCTCGGAACCGCACGCCCGGAGCAGAGCTCGACCCTCACCACCGGGGGAACCGTGCCGACCTCCGTGGAGGATTCCCTGCATCTTCCGATCACCGCCTCCACATCATCCACAGGTGGGCCGATCCGTTCGAACCGATGCGGCGAATCGACGACGTAGCGACCCGTGGCGTCACGGACGGATGCCGGGGGAATCACACACCGCCGGCTGGTGACGGGATCGGATTCCGGATGCTCGCTTCGATAGCCGAGCAGATGCCCGAAACCGGCACGTCGACTCGGGTGCCGCCCGAAGATTTCAAGAAGCTCCCTGGTGACCAGCATCGAACCGATTCCGGGAGGCGCCTGCACGAACACGTAGGGAAGCTCCGGTCGGTCCCGGTATCGACGAACCACCTCGTCGACTCCGTACCCGCCACCGACCGCGACGTGAGGCCAGTCGGGCCCGACGAGCACCGCGGCGTCTATCTCGAGTTCACGCATCGCCTCGAGCGTCGAGGTCGGTGCCAGAACCTCGTCGTAGATCGTCAAACCGTGCAGGCCTCCCCGCCAGGAGGCCGCGGAAGAGACCCTGGCCTCGCGGATCCACGACTGGTGTCCGGGGAAGACCTCGTCATCGACCCGGTGGACGGTGACCGGCAAGTCCGACTCCGCCTGACGGAACCGGTCGAATCCATCCATGCCGCGAGGAACCAGGAGGACGATCCCGTCGATCTCCGTGCTGGTCGCCAGTCGATCGACAGTCACCTCGAGGACCGAGGAGATCTGCGCCGGGGTCCGGGGGGTCCCGGTCCCGCCGAAGGCGGGATCGATCGGAATCACCGCCTGGACCCTCGCCCGACCCGATCTGCCGATGGCCACGCCCGCCGATCGTTCGATGTCGGCAAGGGTCCGACCCGCCACCGGCCTTCGACCGGTGTCCAGCTGTTCGATGGTCCGGTCGATCATCTCCAGGAACAGCTCCGCGGCATCCGAGGTCCATTCGACGTTGACCAGATCACGCTCGATCTCCCGTCGTTGCCTTTCCAGAGGACCGAGATCGGACGAAGCAAGCTGGATGAGGCGATCCGCCCGCTGCCTCTTGTAGACCCCGACCTGATTCACCATGTCGGTCAGGCCTCTGGCCTCGGATCTCTTGTCGACCTCCGATCTGATCCGTTCCAGATTCGTGAAGTGACGATCCATCCGAGCCTGGTTCCTCTGATCCTTCAGCATGCGTGCCAGCACCCGATGTGCCGATCCGGAGGCCTTTCGGACCTCGTCCACCTCTCTTGAGACCGATCGAAGCCGCTCGATCACCTTCGATGGGTCGAGATCCCGGTCGACCGCCCGGGGAAGATCCGGATGTGACCCCGAAGGGTCGATCTCGGCTTGGAGAACGTCGACCAGGGCTGCGATCTCGGTGCCGGCCTTCCGCTCCCCTCCTTCGGTCGCATCGACCGTGCGAAGTCCCCTTGAGTTCTCCTCGACGAAGATCGACTCGAACGTCCGCAGATAGCTGAGCATCTGACCGTCGGTGAAGATCCGTCTTCCGTGGATGTCCTCCCGGACCGAGAGGTGGCCGCGATGACGGACGATCCTCTCCCACTCCATGGTCTCGATCGTGTTGAAGTCGTTGAACTCGGGGGTCCAGACGTCGTGGATCGCGTTTCCCGGCGCGTAGTAGAGACCGTCGGTGAACCCGAGATCCTGACCCACCAGAATCACCGGGTCGCAACCGAGGAAACGAGCGAGGAAGTGACAGAGGTGGGCGACGGTGGCGCCGTTGGGAAAGGGATCCCCCCCGACTCCCAGCGGCCCCAGTATCCGATCGACCTGGGCCGAGGGAATGCAGCGGATGCGACCCGGCCATGCCTCCGGAACCGCGGGGTTGACCTTGGGATCGATGACCAGTTCGGTATCCGCGACGTCGCCGGCATCGATCCCCTCGTGGAATCGTCTGGATATCTCGTGATAATCGAGTGCGGTCACGTAGTGCGGCGCCACACCGGCGGCGAGCAGGGGCTTGAGGGTGGTCTGGGTGGCGATGATCACGCAGTGGTCGCGCACTCCGGGTGCGGCGAGATGCTCGATGTTCCTGCGAAGACTCGGACCCGCACTGACCACGATGCCCGGACGACCCGCCGCGGCTCCCCGGAGATCCTCGATCCCCGGTCCGAAGGCGCCGTGAGAAAGATTGGCCAGCTGATTCTCGATCGAAGTCACGCATCTGGTGAGAGTGGTGATGACCCCCATCCGAGCGTTGCCGGCGAGCTCCCGCATCGTCTCGACCAGCGCCACCCCGACTCCATCGAGACGGGTGCGACTCGGCGGATGCTCGACGACTCTGATCCCCAGGGTGAGAAGGCCCTCGCGATCCGCGAGGCGTCTGTGGATCTCCGCGGTGTCCGTCGAATCGACGATCAACACGTTGCGATCGACGAACCAGCTCGTGAAGTCGATGCGGGAAAGGACCGCCTTGAGCAGCCCGAGGTCCGGCTCGACGACCAGGACCAGTCCGGCCGTTCCGAACCGGCGGGCCATGAGTTCGACATGACGACCGAGACCGAAACCCGCGAAGACGACGACGCCGACCTCTTCGGGATCGACGCCTTCCAGCATCCTCGCGCATTCATCCCCGGGTCTTCGAGCACTGGCCAGCCGGCGGCCATGCCAGGTTCCGGTCGGCAGACCGTCCTCCGCGATCTCGATCTCGAGCTCCTCGTCCGGTGCCGCCGCGATCCTGGTCGTGATGCCGGGATCGACCTGTCTCAGCACCGCGAGGTTCCGGTCCAGCAGCGCCGCGGAGGGTTCCGGAAGCACGACGGTCGGCTCTTCCCCGCAGGTCAGCATCCGATGGCCTCGAAACACGACGTCAGGGGTTCCGGGTGCCTTCCCGTCGAAAGGTTCGGAACCGATCTACCCTGTCCGGACGAATCATCCGCAGGGGTCCGGGATCCTCTGCCCGCTCGAGATTCCAGACCCGGAGTGCCGGCATGCCGAAGGAAGCGAACACCGGATTCATCGAAGGATGGATCCTCGACAATCCATGGCCCCTCTCGATCATGATCGTGATCGCCGCGGTGATCCTGGTGATCCTCGCGATGCAGCGGGACGACCGGAGACTCCTGAAGATCGCCCTCGGCACCGCCGGGGTGGGAATGGTCGTGCTGGCGGTCGGTCTCATGGTGGAGACCGCGGGGGAATCCGCGAGGGGGGAGACCCGACGATTCGTGCAGGCGGCGGTCGACGGGCGGGTCGACGACATGCTCGGAACCCTTCACGAGGATGCGACCCTTCACGTCGCACGAGTGGAGAATCCCGGCTTTCCAAGGTCGAACCTCGAGAACGCCCTCGACGGACTTCGATCCCGTCATCGCATCGAGGAGAACTCCATCACCCTTCTGGACTCGGCGGAATCCCCCGATGGATCCGTCTGGGTCGAACTGGCCTGCATGACCAGGACGAACTCGACCGGCGGCTGGGTTCCCTCCCGCTGGATCCTCGAATGGCGACGGAGAGAAACCGACCCCTGGCGCATTCGATCGATCACCGCGATGAAGATCGCGGGAACCGTGCCGCGCGATGCCGGCATCCTTCGATGAGATGATCATGGTCCGACCACCGCGGTCCGGGACGGCACGACTCCGTCCTCGGAGGCCGGTCCCCCACCGTTGATCGGAAGGTCGACGACGATCCCCTCCTCTCCGTCGATCTGCCGCAGCTCGATCCTGATGTCGGTTCGATCGAGTCGATCGAGACCCGCCTTCATTCGGAAGCGTCTCACTTCATGTTCACCGGGTCGAAGTCCGGTGACCAGACGACGCTCACGACCGACCTTCCATGCCGATGCATCGACCTCGAGATCGAGACTCCGATTCCCGATGTTCTCGATGCGAACGCTGACGATGATCGGTGCGGTGCGGGAGTCCGTCCCGCGAGCGATGGTCCAGTCGGCCGTCACGCTCAGGGACGGGCTGTCGAGGCGCAGATCGACCTCGATCGGCACCGGCGACCCGCCTCCGTCGAGCCGGACGAGTCCCCGGATGACGTTCCGTCCGAGTCGTTGGGATCCGTTCCAGCGAACGGTCATCGGAATCCGGACCGAATCACCCGGCCCGGCCGCGAATTCCGGCTGCGGCGGATCGAATGACCAACCGGCGGGAGGTTCCAGTTCGAGTCGACCGGTGAGCTCGTGCAATCCGGGATTGTCGAAGACCAGTTCAACCCGATGCTCGCGACGATCCAGCCACAGTTCCGACGGTTCGAAGCGTGAGGAAGCCGCGATCCCGATCGCGATGCGATCCGCTCCGTGGATCATGCGCGGAAGGGCTCCGACCGGAACCACCACCCGACCGTCGACCGGATGGAGGAGCCGGGTTCGTCCATCGAGATCCACCAGCTCCACGGTCGCATCGCCGACCGGCAGGGTCACCGGCTCCTCTCCCTCGAACAGATCGCTCCTCACCACCAGCACCATGCCCTGCTCGTCCTCCGCGACCAGACAACGTGTCGACGGCCCGGTCGGGATCGTGCCCGCCGGACGTCGTCCGTCGATGGCCGATGCCAGACCGGTCCATGCCATGATCGATGGGTCCGGACCGACCTTCGGATCCCAGGGGAACAGGATCCGCTCGGCTCCGCCGGCCCATGCCTCGAGCAGACGACGCGATGCCGCTGCGACCCTGTCCCGTGGCAGCCAGTCGTTCGGAGGCGGTGAGATCCTTGTGGTCCAGCCTCGGACCCCCGGCTCGATCCCGTCCCGCAGAGCCGTCGCGGTCGAACCGGATGGCAGTTCGACGTAGAGCTCCTCCTCCTCCTCGGCGGGGAACGCGGACTCCAGCGGACGCGACACCATGAGCTTCGGATCGGCGACGTGCAGATCCGCGAGCTCGTGGACGGAGTCGGGAATCCGCTCGGAGACCCAGTCACCGACGAAACGCCAGCGCGAGATCCCGGCTCCCAGTCTCTGCATCCAGTCCCCGATGGCCCGGGTGAGCAGGCCTTCGGCATCCTCCTTGATCGCGCCCAGCACGGATTCAGGTTCGACGCGGGCCGCGGCGGCAAGGCCACCATGAAGACGATCGAATGCCACGATCACCTCGCGACTCGCGAATCTCTGATGATCCAGAACCCTTCGAAGGGGTTCCAGTCCCTCCAGGCTCGGTCGATCATCCATGGCCTCGGGCCAGACCGGCAGCTCCACGACCGAGGGTTCGAAGACCTCCAATGCCGCGGCCATGTCCTCGAGAGTGTCGGGTGCCCACTCCAGGACCGACACGCCCAGACGCGGCTCGATGCGACCGCGGCCTGCGCGATGTTCAGGGACGACGAGGATCGTCGCCGTCGAGGAACTGACGGATTCCTGCTCGTCGGGAATCAGATCCACGGAGAACCATCCGAGCTCCGGAGCCGGAATCTCGACCTTGATGCGACGTCGATCACCGAACTCGAGAGGAATCCGATCGATCAGTCGGCCGTCGAGGTCGCGGACATGCAGCTGAGCCGTGGATGATTCCCGCAGGGGATCGTCGACCTCCACCCGGAACGGCACCATCGAGCCCTGCGTCACGATTCCACCCGGTGCGAGGGCGTCGAGATGGACCGAGGGCACGCGAACCACGGAGATCTCGTCGAACCAGGCCCGGCCGCGCACATCCTGGACCTCGACCCGTGGAATCCGTGGTCGGACCACCTGGTCGCGGGTGTCGAAACCGGGCTGCACCACCTGAAGCGAGAGGAAGAGGCGAGGCTTGCGGATCCGTCCGACGTCGAGACGTTCGGTGTCGATGTCGATGCGAATGAAACCCCATTCATCCTCGTGATGGAGAGGCTCCTCGATGAACACCGCACGGGTGGCATCCCCGATCGGATCCTCGGAGATCCCCTCGGACATCGCGAGTTCGAGCTGGTAGCCGTCCACGACCCTGACCTCCAGCCGCGGAGTGGATCGATCGAGCCCCTCGGACCGGACCCACCCGGTCACCCGGTAATCGGCGTCGGGGGCGATCTCCACGCTGGACTCGCGTCTCGTTCGATAGGAGATCGATCCACCCTCGAGGTCGAATCGGAGACTGGCCCGGCCCGATCGTCTGATCCCCTCGTCGGTCGCCACATCGAAGAAGAGACCCTGACGAGGGAGGCCGGGAGCCTGTTCGAACGCATGCGACCAGTCGGTGGTCGTTCTCTCCTCGAACCCGAAGACCCGGATCACGTCCGACTCCGGATCGAGGACGGGGTCCTCGCCCGGCGCGGCAGCGCCCGTCACGGCCAGGCCGGCGAGGAGAATCATTGATCCCCATCGACGAACCGGACCCCGGAGACACCGGATCACGGATGTGCGGAAGCGCACGGTCACGCGTCCGATATCGGCGGTTTTCGCACGTTCCAGCCAGTATCGGGCCGATGTTTCGGAGATGACCCGTCCACAGTCCAGGGATCTCCTGTCTTCCGTGACCAGCCCGATCGGCCTGGCGGCGGCCGCCATGCGCGTGTCGCTCATCGTGGTGGTGCTGGGAGGTGGGATCATCGGCGGCCTTGCCTGGTGGACTCTGGATCGAGAAGCGACGCTTCGAGCCGAGATTTCGGCCCTGGAAACGAGGATGGCGACCGAGATCGCGGCTCGCGAGGCCACCATCGAGCGACTGGGGCGAGATCGCCGGATCGCGCGGATCGAGGTCCTCGACCGCCGGGAGGGGCTTCCGGGAGAAGACCCGACCACCGTGCTCCGTTTCATCGAACTTGACGATGAGGGGCGGGAACTGGGCCGCCGCGACATGACCCTTCCCGGCGAGATCGTCCATGTCGACGCCTGGACCGCTCGATTCCCCACCGAGACGGTGGGAACGGGGGAGGATCCGCTCCGGGATCGAACCCTCGTGCTCCTGCGTCGGATCTACACCGACGCGATGCCGCCTCGAACCGGTGTGCCCCTGGACACCCCCGGCGGGGTGCCGGACGGATACGCCGCCGGAGAACCCGCCCGTTTCGAGCAGGCCGTCTGGAAACGGTTCTGGACCCTCGCCTCCGATCCGCAGGCCGCCCGCGATGCCGGCATCCGGGTCGCCCAGGGTGAAGCGGTGTACAAGCCCATGCAACCGGGCGAGATCTACGAACTCCGGGTCGAGGCCCTCGGCGGAATGACTCTCGTTCCTCTCGGGGTCCGCGCCGATGCGACCGCGCCGGACCGTTGAGGATGCCACCGGATATCCTCTCGACCCGATGCTTCGGAAGACCCCTGCCGCCCTCTGCTGCTTCGTTCTCGGGCTCCTGAGCCTCACAGGAGGCTGCGCCAGGGCCTCGCTCGAGATCGGTGTCACCACTCGAGCCGAGACCTACTTCCCGATCGCGGACCGGCTGGACCTCCTCACCGGCAACCCGCCCAGGTGTGCAGTCATCCCGACCATCATGACCAGCACCAGCGCCGGTCGGGGCATCGCCGCGGACTTCGCCATCGACAAGGCCATGGCGGAGGACCACCGCCCCTTCACTCTCGTCCCGCAGGACAAGGCCGAGGTGTTCACCGTCGTGACCAACGACACGGTGCTGAACCGGAGCATCGAAGAGGGTCGGTTGGACACTCTTCGCTCGCTGATGAGCACGACCCAGCCGGGGAACTGCATCGAACCGAAGTTCGCGAGTGAGATCGGCGAGATTCTGGATGTCGAGTACCTGTTCGTTCCACAGGTCGCGGCGATGAACACCGACAACGCCGGACGATTCACGTTCGCCGGACTGACCTTCATCCGAACCGGCTGGATCTCGGTCGAGGGGACCCTCCAGCTCTGGCACGCCCCGTCGGGCCGACTCGTCTGGCAGTCCACCGGCGAGGGGTCACTGACCGCGGAGAACGTCGTGGGAATCTCCCCTCCGACCCAGGCTGCGCTGGACGCCCTCTTCTCGACGCTCGTCGGCGACTTCCTCACCGGTCGATCCGCCTCCGTGGTGAGTGGAAAGGTGAATGCGCCGCCCTCCGCCAATCCGACCGGCACCACCACCGGCAGCCCACCATCCGAGAAGGTTCTGAACACCGCACCCCCTAACCCGGAATCCAGCGATTCATGAGCTCCTACGACGTCGATCTCAGAAGTGACACCGTCACCCAGCCCACCGATGCGATGTGGGAGGCGATGCGGAACGCTCCTCTCGGAGACGACGTTCTCGGCGACGAACCGTCCGTCATCGCCCTCGAGAACAGGATCGCCGACATGCTCGGGAAGGAGGCCGCCCTGTTCACGCCCTCCGGAACCATGGCGAACCAGCTGGCGATCCGCTCGGTCTGCGAGGGAGGCGACGAGATCATCGCCCATCACGACAACCACATCATCCACTACGAGACCGGCGGGCCCGCCGCCCTCTCGGGGTGCATGGTCCAGGGAGTCGACGGCCCCAGCGGTCTCTTCGACGCGGACCGCGTCGCCGCCGCGATCAGACATCAGGACGTGCATCACCCTAGGACCCGGATGGTCGCGATCGAGAACAGCCACAATCGCGGCGGTGGTTGCGTCTGGTCCATCGAACGCTTCGAGTCGGTCGCCGACGTCGCGCAGGAGCACGGGATCCACGTGCACGTCGACGGCGCACGACTCTTCAACGCCTGCGTCGCGGCCGGGTACTCCCCTGCGGAGTTCGCCCGCAGGGCCGACACCGTGAACGTCTGCTTCTCGAAGGGCCTGGGCGCCCCGGTCGGCAGCGCCATGATCGGGCCCGCCGATCTGGTGGAGCGAGCCAGACGGTTCCGGAAGATGTTCGGAGGCGGGATGCGCCAGTCCGGCATCCTCGCGGCCGCCGCCATGCACGCCCTCGACCACCATGTCGATCGTCTGGCGGTCGATCATGAACTGGCCGCCGGTCTCGCCGCCGGCATCGACCGGATCGACGGCCTGAGAGTGGAGGAACCCGAGGGGGGCATTCGAACCAACATCGTGTTCTTCCACGTCGATCCGAGCCTCGGGACGGCCCGGGCCTTCGCCGAGCGGATGACCGATGCGGGAGTCGCCGCCTACGACTTCGACCCCACCCGAATCCGGATGGTCACCCACCTGGACGTGGATGGCGCCGCGATCGACCGGGCCATCGAGACCGTTCGGGGGATCGCCTCCGGACTCTCGGCCTGAACCCCACCGGAGGCGACCATGGAAGCACGGGACCGCGGCGCGATCTTCGACCTCGACGGCACGCTCATCGACACCTACCAGGCCCACCATGCCGCATGGCATTCGGCCTGTGCCGCCCATGGCATCGATCTCACCCCCGAGATGTTCGCCTGGAGCTTCGGCCGGACCAATCCCTCGATCATTCGTCGATTCTGGGCCGATGCCGGACGCCCGGATCCGACCGACGAGGAGATCGATGCCGTCGCCGAGGAGAAGGAGACGGACTTCCGGACGGAGCTGGCGAGGGACTTTCCAGCCATGCCCGGGGTTCCGGAGCTGCTCCGCGAACTTCGGAACGGCGGTTTCCGGATCGCGATCGGAACCAGCGCCCCTCGCGGGAACCTTGAACTCGCGGTCGGCCTCCTGGGCATCGAGCATCTGGTGGACGCCTCGGTGTGCGGCGGTGAGGTGACCCACGGCAAGCCGGACCCCGAGGTGTTCGTCCTCGCCGCCGGAAGAATCGGTGTCCCCACCTCGCGATGCGTGGTGGTCGAGGACGCCGGAGCCGGCATCGATGCCGCCCGGGCCGGGGGGATGGCGGCGGTGGGGATCGTCTCCACCGGACGCACCCACGCCGAGCTTGATCACGCCGATCTGGTGGTCGATCGTTTCGACTCCCTCGGAGTCGATGATTTCCTTCGACTTCTCAAGCGTTCCTGACCGATCGATCTTGCTGCGGCCCTGCCCCCGGCATCCGACCTGACCAGCCTTGAAGACCCCCATCGGCGACTGCCATGCATGATCCACGCTTCGACCGTCTCGCTGAACTGCTCGTCTCCCACTCGACCCGGCTCGAGAAGGGCGAGCACCTGCTGATCGAATCGTTCGACGCTCCGGACCCCTTCATCTCGGCTCTGATCCGAGCCGCGAGGGCTCGTGGCGCCAATCCGCATGCCGCGATGCGATCGACCCGGGTCCTCCGCACCCTCGTCGACGGTGCCGACGAGGCGCAGATCGCGACCTGGGCGGACATCGACGAGCACCGCATGAAGGCGATGGATGCGTACATCGGGGTGCGGGGTTCGGCCAACGCCAGCGAGATGGCCTCGGTCGACGAATCCTCGATGAGCCTCTTCGGTCGCCGCTATCAGAAGCCCGTCCACTTCGAGGAACGGGTCAAGCGGACCAAGTGGTGCGTTCTTCGCTGGCCGACCCCCTCCATGGCGCAGCTGGCCGGGATGAGCACCGACGAGTTCGAGGACTTCTACTTCCGGGTCTGCTGCCTGGACTACGGCCGGATGGCCGGGGCCGCCGCCGCGCTCGAGAAGCGGATGAAGGAGGCGGACCGGGTCCACATCATCGGACCGGGCGAGACCGATCTGCGGTTCTCGATCAAGGACATTCCCGCGGTCGCCTGCTGCGGTGAGATGAACATTCCCGACGGCGAGGTCTTCACCTCCCCGGTGCGCGATTCCGTGGAGGGCGTGGTCGCGTTCAACACCGCCACGATCTACCACGGCGTTCCGTTCGAGAACGTCCGTCTCCGGTTCGAGAAGGGCCGGATCGTGGAGAGCTCCGCCACGGTCGGTGCCGATCGGCTCGAGGAGATCTTCGATGCGGACGAGGGTGCCCGGTTCATCGGGGAGTTCGCCATCGGATTCCATCCCCACATCCTTCATCCGATGAAGGACATCCTCTTCGATGAGAAGATCGCCGGCAGCTTCCACTTCACTCCCGGCCAGGCCTACGAGGAGGCGGACAACGGCAATCGCAGCGAGATCCACTGGGACCTCGTGTGCATCCAGCGACCGGACTTCGGTGGTGGAGAGATCCGCTTCGACGACGAGACGATTCGCAGGGACGGCCTGTTCGTGGTCGACGACCTGCTCGACCTCAATCCCGACCGTCTGGGCTGACCGATCCGGGGTCGGCCCCGGAGAAACGGTCCTCAGTCACCTTCCCCGACCCGGGGGGCACTGGTGTCGAAGACGCTGTCCGCCTGTCGAGACACCTCCTGCTGGTAGTCGTCGATCTGACCCTTGAGTCGCTCGGCCCGCTCCTGGGCCTTGCCATAGGCCGACTGGGCTCCCCCGGGCGGGGGCGGGGAGGGGTTCGCGGTCGCGGAAGGATCGTCGGTCCCCTCGCATCCAATGCCCACGGCGACGACCGCCGTCAGGGCGAGGGTGGAGAGTCTGGAAAGGTGATTCTGGGTCATCTGGCGGCTCCGAGCGGATCTGGTCGAGTCCCGTGACGAACCCTACCCGCCCGGGACCGTACGATGCCACTCCGCGGGCGGATCGGATCCATGTCTGCCACCAACCTCACCGGAATCATTCCCATGTTCAGACTTCCAGCACTCCTGATCGCAGCCACGGCCACCACCGCCGCGATCGCGACCATCATGCCTGCCCTCGGCCCCTCCAACGACTACTCGGCCCTGCCCCCGGATCCCTTCGAGATGGAACAGGCCCTCGCGGCCAGCAAGGTCGACCTCGCCGCCGCGGCCGGAATCGCCGCCGACAAGGCCAACGGGTCCTGCTCGAGCATCACGGCCGACGTCACCAAGGACGGCGTGACCTACCGGGCCACCGTGTACTCGGACGGCATGCGACACGACATGGTCATCAACGGCACCAATGGAGACATCATGAGCGACACCAAGATCCCCCGATACCCCGGCGATCCAGTCGGCGACGCCGAAATGCAGAAGAGCGACTCCGGNCTGATGTGGTACGACCTCGTCNTGGGTGACGGAGCCGCTCCCGCGGATCCNTCCGCCCAGGTGAAGGTCCACTACAGCGGCTGGCTCAACGACGGCACCAAGTTCGACTCCTCCGTCGACCGCGGCGAGCCGGCGGTGTTCCCTCTGAACCGGGTCATTCCCGGTTGGACCGAAGGCGTCGGTTCGATGAAGGTCGGCGGAAAGCGGAAGCTTCTGATTCCCGCCAACCTCGCCTACGGACCTCAGGGTCGCCCCCCGGTGATTCCGCCGAACTCGACGCTCATCTTCGACGTCGAACTCCTCTCCGCGGATGCCACCGCTCCCTGAGCGGGCTACAGGCATGATCGAACGACGAGGGACCGGTGGCTGATGCCCCCGGGCCCTCGTCCGTCCTCTGCTGGTGTGATCACGTTCAGGCCGGTGAATAGTCACCCTGCATGGCCCTTGCCTCGATCGCCTCGACCTTGGCGAGTCGACGAGCGTGACGCTCCTCCCCGGTGTACTCCGCCGCGAGATATCCCCGCACCATGTCCTCCGCGAGAGCCTGCCCCACGATGCGCCCTCCGAGAACGAGGACGTTCATCGCATCATGCTCGACTCCCTGGTGGGCGGAGTAGTAGTCCTCGCAGTTGGCCGCCCGGATCCCGGGGACCTTGTTCGCGGCGATGCTCGCCCCGACCCCGGAACCACAGAGCATGATGCCCCGATCGACGTCGCCCGAAATCACCGCCAGAGCGACCTTCTCCGCGTAGTCGGGATAGTCGACGCTCTCCGGGGAGTGGGTGCCGAGATCCGAAACCTCGTGACCGAGGGACTCGATGAAGGTGCGAAGCGCCTCCTTCAATTCGAATCCGGCATGATCGGAACCAAGGGCGATCTTCATTCGCCACCTCCCGCGGCCCGGTTCATGGTCCGTCTTGCGGCGGCCACGATGTCCTCGGGCTCGAACCCGAACTCCTTCTGCAGTTCGGCGATCGGTGCACTGGCGCCGAAGCGGGTCATCCCGACGATCTCGCCGTCGTCTCCGGCGTACCGCTCCCATCCGAAGATCGACCCCTGTTCCACGCAGACCCGGGCCCGAACCGATCTCGGCAGCACCGACTCTCGATACTCGGAGTCCTGGCGTTCGAAGAGCGTCCAGCAGGGAAGACTCACCACCCGGCTGCGCACTCCTTCCGCCTCGAGGGCGTGATGGGCCTTGAGGCAGGGATGAACCTCGCTCCCCGTGGCGATGAGGATGACCTCGGGCTCACCCCCCTGAGAGTCCGCGAGCACGTAGCCGCCTCTGGAGACCCCGTCGGCGGAGGCGTAGCGGTCGCGATCGAGGGTCGGAAGCCCCTGTCGAGACAGGGCCAGGACGACCGGCTCGTGCTTCATCGGCATGAAGCACCGCCAGCATTCCAGCACCTCGTTGGCATCACAGGGCCTGAACACGAGAAGTCCCGGCATCGCTCGAAGCGAGGCGATCTGCTCGATCGGCTGGTGGGTGGGCCCGTCCTCCCCGAGTCCGATGGAGTCGTGGGTGAAGACGTAGACGACCGGGATCTCCATCAGCGCACTGAGCCGGATCGCGGCTCGGCAGTAGTCGCTGAAGATGAGGAAACCCGCGCCGTAGGAGCGGACCTTCGACAAGGACATGCCGTTGCAGGCCGCAGCCATCGCGAACTCGCGAATCCCGAAGTGAAGATTCCGACCTCCGTAGTCGCCTTCCGCCGGACTCCCCGGGCGTTGGAAGCTTCCCGCGGCGGGATCCGTGATCAGGGTCTTGGTGCTCGGGGCCAGGTCGGCGGAACCACCGACCAGCCAGGGCACGCGATCCGCGACCATGTTCAACACCTTGCCGTTGCTCGCCCGCGTGGCCATCCCCTTCTCGTCGGCGGGGAACGACTTCATCTCGGAGTCCCAGTCCTGCGGAAGCTCCCGCTTCTGCATCTCGCGGACCTCCCTCGCGAGTTCCGGATGCTCGACCTCGTATCGCGCGAACGTCTCGAACCATTCATCACGGGCGGCCCGGCCTCGGGCTCCCACGAGTTCCTGGAAGCGCTCGGTCACGCCTTCGGGCACCAGGAACTTCGCATCCGGCGGCCAGCCGTAGGCCTCCTTCGCGAGCCTGATCTCCTCGTCACCAAGTGGCTCCCCGTGAGCTGAAGCCGTGTCCTGCTTGTGAGGCGCGCCCCAGCCGATGTGACTGTCGACGATGATCATCGTCGGGCGATCGGTCGTCGAGTCGAACGACTCGAAGGCGTCCACCAGCCGGTCGATGTCATTGGCGTCACCCACCCGCTGCACGTTCCAACCGTAGCCGAGAAACCTCGTCGCGACATCGTCGTTGTAGGCGAGATTCGTCTTTCCCTCGATCGTGATGTGGTTGTTGTCGTAGATCCAGCAGAGATTGGAAAGGCCGAGGTGTCCGGCCAGTGACGCCGCCTCGCTGGAGATCCCCTCCATGAGGCAGCCGTCTCCGCAGATCGAGAAGACCGAGTGATCGAAGAGATCGAATCCGGGTCGGTTGTATCGAGCCCCCATCCAGCGCGAGGCCATGGCCATGCCGACGCTCGTCGCGATTCCCTGTCCCAGGGGACCGGTCGTCGTCTCCACCCCGCTCGTCCAGCGATATTCAGGGTGGCCCGGGCACCTGGAGTCCAGCTGCCGGAACTGCTTGATGTCCTCGAGGGTCACCGCAGGCGCGCCGGTGGTCTCGTACTTCGGATTGACCGCCTTCACCCCGGCAAGGTGCAGGATGCTGTAGAGGAGCATCGACGCATGGCCGTTGCTGAGCACGAATCGGTCGCGATTCGGCCAGATGGGATCCGCGGGGTCGTAGCGGAGTCGATGCTGCCACAACGCATAGGCGACCGGGGCCAGGGCCATCGGCGTGCCGGGATGCCCGCTGTTCGCCGCCTGGACGGCGTCCATCGACAGCGTGCGGATCGTGTTGATGGCGAGCGCGTCGATGGCGGGAACGTCGCCCGGGGTGCCGGCATCGGGTCTGCTGGTGGTGACGGTGGTCATGAACGACTCCGGAGGGAATGCTCGAGGCGGACGGCGGTCTTCGCCGGATGGGCATCCTACCGGTGCAGCGTCATCGCCACCGCCGACCGGCTTCCGGGCCATCGCGGGGGCCGAACCCCACGAACCCGCCCGGAATCCGCAGATTCCGGGCGCAATCCGGCCACCTGGGCCGATGATGGAGGGGCGTGGAGGCGGCTCCGGACACCACCTCCACAAGGTCATTCTTCAAGACCCGTCCGGAATCCGGATCACGACGCCATGGCCAGCCTTCGATCATTCCTCATCCTCGCCGCCGGACTGCCCCTCGGGATCGCGGGCGGTTGCGCCGGAACCCACGAGACCGAGTCATCCTGGATCTCCCCCGGTGCCCTGTACGGCCCCCAGGACGAGAACTACGAGATCCAGGGCAAGCCCCAGACCGGTGGCGGCACCCAGGCGGGCTTCGGCGGCCCCGGTGGCGAGGTCGATCCCAAGTCCCTCGAGGCGGACGCCATCGCACCTCAGATCCACTACCACTATCACGTGCACAACCACTATCACACCCCCGGCGGCTCCTACACCGTCCCGGGGTACGCGCACGCGACCTACATGGTCCCCCACCACGCGCCGATGCCGGCCTACACCAGCCCCTACGCCCACAGCCCGAACGCCGGGAATCCCATCGGTCCCGACAGTTTCGGCCCATGGCAGGGTGGCTACCGAGGCGGATACGGATGGGGGAACTTCAACCCGTGGATGAACAACGGCACCGGCGGCATGATGGAACCGGGCGACTGATCGTCCGCTTCGAACATCGCACCGACGACGGACGCCTCCGGCCCGAGGGCCGGAGGCGTCCTGTGTTCCAGAGTGAATCTCGGATCCGGATGATCAGGGCGAGGCCGGGGTCATCACCCGCTCGGCGATGAGGTCGATGAGCTCCTGCCCGCGATCCCCGGTGACCTCCCAGTACATCACACCACCCAGCCCGTGGAGGTCGAGGTAGTCGAGCTTGAGCGAGAGCGACTCCGCGTCCTCGTAGCTGATGAAGTGACCGCCATGCTCCGTCGGGGAATGGAGATAGGGCGCCTTGGCCACATCATCCCAGTACCGCTGGTAGTCGCCTCCGGCGAGCAGCTGCATGATGCCCTGATTGGAGGTTCCCGAGGCATCGAAGTCATCGATGCCGGTCGCTCCGCTGGACCAGTCGTCCCAGGTGCCGGGCGGGACCGAAGTCGCCGGGGCGAAGAGGCCACCGTCCACGGCGGAGCTCACGCCGCCCCACGCTCGACCGTACATCGGAACACCCATCACGATCTTGGACGCGGGCACGCCCTGCCGGAGGTACTCCTGAATGACCCAGTCGACGGTGTACTTGTCACGAATGTCGGGTGAGCTCGGCTCGTTCGGATTCGCATACAGCGGTGCGTGGTGACCGGTCCTCGAGAGATCCCACGCACCTCGAAGGTCGTAGGTCATGATGTTGATGAAGTCGAGGATCCCACCCAGCTCGGCACATTCCAGGTGCCTCACCTTGTCGTACCCCGCCGGGGCGGCGATCGTGAGTTCGTAGTATCTGCCGTCCTCCTCGCCGGCGACATCCAGCTGCGTCCGAAGCTCCTGAAGCAGAAGCGTGTAGTTCACACCATCCTCGGGGCGGTAGGTGTTGCCGGCGAGCCCGCCCTCGACCGGATACTCCCAGTCGACGTCGACCCCGTCGAACCCGTAGGTCCGGATGAACTCGATGCAGCTCTCGGCGAAGACCCTTCGCGAGTCGTCGGTGAGTGCGACGTCGCTGAATCCTCCGGAGAGCGTCCATCCGCCCACCGAGATCAGCGTCCTGACGTGAGGATGCAGAGGCTTGTGCACGAAGTTGATCTGATTGATCAGACCACGGATCGGCTGATCCCAGGTGTCGCCCGGGAAGTTCTTCTCCACCGCGGCATAGGTGTCGAAGAGGGCGATCCGCCCATCGTCACCGATGTCCGCGAACGCGTAGTTCAGGTGGGTGATCGAATCCCAGGGGATGTCGTCCGGCTGATAGTCGCGACCGTAGGTCCCCCACTCGATGTAGTAGGCGACGACCCGNCGNTCCGAAGGCGGCGGGCACGCCCCCCAGGCCCCGAGCATCAGGCCGAGATCACCGCCATCCACGGTGCCCGATCCGTCGAGATCCGCCCCGGGTNCGCCGGTGCCCCAGGCCCCCAGCATGAAACCGAGATCCGCTCCATCGACCGTGCCGGAACCGTCGAGATCGGCCGGACAGGTCGAAGGTGTCGAGCCACCGTCGTCGTTCCCTCCGTCGTCGTCTCCGTCTCCTCCACCGTCATCACCCCCGCCGTCGTTTCCGCCTCCACCACCGTCGTCTCCACCACCGTCTTCTCCACCTTCCCCATCGTCGCCACCTCCGCCCTCGCCTTCGTCTCCTCCACCGTCATCTCCTCCACCACCATCTCCACCGCCGGCACCCGGTCCGTAGGCGATGGTCACTGCTTCGCCGTTCAACATGGCTCCGGTCACATCCGCGATGAAGGCACCCACGCCGTTGTAGCCGATCTGGACCGAGCTCCCGGCTGGAATGGATGCGTTCCAGCCGAGATCGGAGATCGTCGTCCGCCCGTCGATCTGCGACCAGTCACCATTCCACAGCTCACCGATCTCCGGTCCACCCTCATGAACCAGTACCCAGCCGTCGATGGCGACCGGCCCTTCGTTGTCGATCGAGATCGACCCCGAGAAACCAGTGTCCCATGCATCGGACACATCGAACGTGACCGTGACGTCGGCGGACGTGCCCCCGGTCAGGGCGAGAGAAAGCCCCAACGACGCGAACATCATGACGCTCCCGAAACGGGTTTCGCTGATCTTCATGGTCTCGACTCCGTTGCCCCGGGATCCAAGGTCGCCGACCGCGACCATCGACATGGCAGTACGTCGGTGAGCCGGGAAAGGGTTCGTGATTCCAGTTCGAATGGCTGGAAGGCGGTTTCAAGACCCTGAACGGGGGGTGGAAAGGACGCGACCGCATGGTACGGGGCGGACCGACGCTCGTCGGCAGCGCAGGAGATGCCTCCGCCCGAAACGGACCGGTTCGTGCCGATGCGGGGCGCTGCCTCCGTCTCAAGAGGACCTTTCGCTCGTCAATCGCACCAGGAGAGCGCCACCTCGTAGGCCGCCTGGTAGCCGCCGGCGACCAGCCCCGCACAGATGCCGATCCACGCCACGCATGGCAGCGTGATTCCTCCCAGCGTGATGGGCGTTGCGGCCGAGCAGCCTGCGGTCAGGGCCGTGCAGCCGGCCGTCCCCAGCCCGACCACGACCATCCCCGCCGCGGTGGCGAAGGCCTTGCACCAGAAGCCTGGATCGTTGCAGGGCTCCGGCTGGTTCGCCTTCATCTCCGCGTCCCCGAACACCACGAGCATGCTCATCATCATCTGCGTGTAGCAGTTCCAGCTCGCGACGTCGGCGCCCGCGTACTGAAAGTCCTCGGCGACGCCCTGCAGCACGGTGTCGATCGGTGTGGGGATGCCGTCCACGCTGATCTCATCGGCACTCAAGGAGGGATCGAGAGTGATCTTGCAGTCGAAGCCGAAGGCGATGATCCCCTGGGGTGAGATGTTGATGTCCTGGGTCACCACCCCGTCAAGGGTCACCGAGAAGTCACCGTAGCCACCGCCGCAGGGATCACCCCCGGGGCCGGCGACCGGGGAGTACTGACCGGAGACGACGGCATCGATCGAACCCAGACCCGGCCCGAAGCACAGGGAGACCGACTTGTTCTTCCAGACCACACGGCCTCCCGAGGGAGGCACCACCGGACCCCACGCCGCCAGAAGCATCCCGAGATCGCCGCTGTCGACCGTGCAGTCTCCGTTGAAGTCTCCGGCCGTGAAATTCGAATTCCAGTTCGCAAGGACCGGCGCCAGATCCGATCCGTCGATCAGGCCGTCGGCATTGGCGTCGAAGGGGCTGACGTACCCTCCCGGCCCTCCGGTCGCCAGCGCCACCGAGATTCCGAACTGATTGGCGATCAGCAGCATCACGGAGAACAGGGTCGCTCCGAGACGATTGGATCCTCTGGTCTGTCGCATGTTGGTCTCCCTGCGAGCGCCGCGTTCCGGACATCCCGATCCGGAGGATGGCACCAGGTGGCATGAATTCGTGAACCGATCCGATCTCAGGGTATGAGGCCGAGACGCGGATCCAAAAGGGAATCGAGGGCACGACGCCCCGCCCCCGAACGATTCAAGGCCTCGATACCGGCTGGAAGGTCTTGATGCGACAAGGGTAAGGGCCGTCCTGATCCACCCTTGCTCGATCTGCCGGATCACAAGAACGGCACCCCCGGGCGATGCCCGGGGGTGCCGAAATGGATGATCAGACGAATCGAACGCTTCAGGGGCACTCGCCGAAGGCCGCGAGCAGGAGACCGAGGTCGGCCGCATCGATGCGACCATTCCCGTCGAGATCGCCCGGGCAGTCGTTGCATGGTCCCCATTCACCGAGCAGGAGCCCGAGGTCGGCGGCATTCACGATCCCGTCGTCGTTGACGTCGGCGAAGCAGTCCGGATCGTTCATCTCGACGACGATCTCCGCGGCATCATCGGTCTGGAAGAAGACCCGGTAGGTTCCCGGTTCCACCTCCGCGAAGGCTCCGCCCTCCGTGCAGGCGAAGTTGTCGCAGGCGATCGGCGTCGGGTCGTCGCATTCACCACCGAAGATGAACACCGACATCCGCGAAGTCGAGTCTCCGCCCAGGTCTTCGCAGGGGGTGACCACCAGTTCGGACCTCGAGGCCACGAACACCTCCAGCCAGGTGCCCCTCCGGGGCGTGACCTCGCCTTCGCAGTTGAGGATGTCGCTCGGCATCGAATTGACGCCGCTCACCAGGTACACCCCGGGCTCGTCGATGCGGGGTGCGGTGTCACACTTGACGTCCTGTCCCTCGGCCTGGTCCATCACGATGTCGAGACTGAATCCTCCGAGACCGTCGACGGAAGCGACCCGGACGAGAACCGGCTTGCCGCGCTCGACCTCGGCCGTGGCGCGGGCCCCGAGGTCCTCGGGGCAGGTGCCGTCCTGGAAGGACCCGCATCCGATGACCGGGGTGCCCGGCTCGAACCTGTGGATCGAGACCACCGAGGGGAAGTCGGTCCCGCCATCGCAGGTGCTGGCGACCATCCGACCGTCGATCGGCGGCTCGTAGACGTACCAACGACCGAAGTCGGTCTGATTGAAGCAGGGCAGGTCGTACGGACCACCGAATTCCTGACCGAGCACCTGGTCCTGGCCCTGGGTCCACTCGATCGGAAGCTGCGGAGCCGATCCGAACTCGATCTCGGGAACGAGTCGTCCGGTGAACCATCCACGGACGGGCTGACCGTCCGTGGTGTAGATCCGCAACCGGTACTCGCGACCGGGCTGGACTTCGAAGACGAGCGGATTGTTCGCCGTGGTGTCGCAGTTCGAAGCGAGGATCTCGTTGTTGTTGTCGCAGGCCGAGGTGATGATCCGCTGGCCTTCGAAGGTCTCGCTTTCCATGAACTCGCTGGGAGCCAGCTCGAACTTCCCGGAGGCCGGAGCCTCGAACACGAAGGCCTTGTCCGGTCCCGCGCCGGGGCAGTTCGGCGGAGCGGGTCCGTCCGGGGCATTTCCGGTGTTGACGAAGAACTGCGTGTTGAGGAACCAGTCGAGCGGGATCGGAACGATCTGCCAGACCGGCGGATCACCCTGGGTGACGGTGATCTTGTCGGGGAAGAAGGTCGCGTTGTTTCCCCAGACGCCGTCACTCCTGTAGTTCGATCCGTTGTAGGTGACGATGACTCCGACGTAGTAGTCACCCGGTGGAAGATCGTTCGGAACCTTCCAGTCCAGATCGACCCTGGTGTCGGTGTCGTAGTCGAACGTGGCCCACTCGTAGTAGGACGTGTCCGACTGATGGTCGTGTTCACTGATCGTCATGTTGGTGGAGAAGAAGCACCGGACCCGGACGTTCGAGACGTCCCAGGTCGAGATGTTCTCCACCACGAGGTCCCTCATCGTGATGGTGTCCCCCTGCTGGACGGTGGACGGAATGATCGAGCCGTTCTCGATGTTCCCGTCCATGTACCAGGATTCGACACCCATGTCGGTCCGCTGGATCGTGGTGGCCTGGCCCTGGTTCTCGTCGTAGACCTGTCGCAGGACCCACGCGTCCCGGCGATGCAGTCCACGCCCGGTCTCCACGAAATCGTTGGACCCTGCGGACATGATCGTGTTGCGATCGAAGAGGTAGTCCTCGTTGCAGGTGTTTCTCTCGAGACCGAGTGAATGACCCATCTCGTGCATCATGATCGGGTCGTAGAAGTACTCGGTGGAGCTTCCCTGGAACGCATCCTCGAAGGTGTAGCGCCAGGTGTACGCCGGATTCATGTGGATGTCGGCCTCGAGGATCTCCGTGCAGTCGCCCACGGTCCAGGTCCAGTTGACCGCCAGGGTCGAGGGTCCCCACCCCGATCCCGGTCCATAGACCGAATTCAGGGTGGAACTGGTGGTGAAGCCGGCCAGCTCGTCCGTCCCGTTCGGGGCGCCCCAGGTTCCGTCGGTCGCGATGTAGCGATGAAGATCGAGGTAGTAGTTGAACTCCGCCATCGACCACTCGTTGTTGTCGTAGCACGCCCAGGACGGATGGATCTGCTGGTATCGGAGGAAGATGTCGTGGAACCCGCACCAGCAGAGTCCGAGACCTCGCTGCAGATTCGTCCCCCCCGTCGGGAAGCCGACGGACTCGGGTCGGGGCATCGGACGGTCGGCCATGCCCAGGGTGTCTCGAACGATCTCGAGGACCTCGTCGAGATCGAGGATCTCGACCTCGTCCTCGAAGGTCGCGACCGTGCCCACCCGGCCATCGCTCGACACCGGAGCGTCGAAGAAGGGCTCGGCGGGGGTCAGAGTCGCGATCCCGTCGCGCACCATCCGGACCGGTCGGGAGAGATCGAATCTCCCCGCCTTGATCCCCATGATGCCTCGACCGTGGGCGTCGACCGGGTAGATCTCCTGGTCGTGGACATCCCGGATGAGTCGGTAGTAGCCGGCCTCGCCACCATGCACCTCGTGCATGCCGCCGGCTTCCGGATCCGCTCGGAACACCAGGTAGGACTCACCCATCTCCCAGATCGGTTGATGATCATGGTGGAGCCTGGCATGACCGAGGTCGCCGCCGAGCTGTTCGAACGCCACCAGACGAGGATTGCGGCCCGGCTTCCTCGCCTGATCGAGGGAGCCGACCACCTGAAGGGTCACCCTGGTGCGAGGAACGCCGTCCCGTTCGAAGACCTTCACCGAGGTGACGGTGCCCACGAAGATCGAGTGGGCATCACCGGCCAGCTCATGGATGGGGAGCATGCGATCATGTGCGACCACCCTCAACCCGGGGACCAGAAGGACCAGGGACATCGCTGCCCCGAGAAGAACATTCCATGGCCGATCAATCATCTCGCAACTCCTTGAGAGGAAGACCTTTGGACCCCATGACAGGTATCGATTTCAGACTTCCAGGCTACAGGAGGGGGTGACCATCGAGAGGCGATTTCCCTGAAATCACGTCCCCATCGCCTCCCATCGGCCGTATCGGGATCGAAGAGCGGATGTGACCGGACGTGGACGCCCCCCGGGCGGTTCCCGAGGCTCCAGGCCGGGCTGGACGTGTGATCTCGAAACCAAAAAAGACAGCACCCCCGAGCAGAGCTCGGGGGTGCTGCGATATGCAAATAAACGATTCGGACGCCGTCACCATGTGTTGCCACATGGCTTCCTGAGTGATTGTGCGCACTGTCCCGGAGGACGATGCGAACATGGACACGCAGACGAGAATGCTTGACGATTTCACCGAGGAGATCGCTCTCTTTCGGCGTCTAAGTTATCCCTTAGAAAGGAGGTGATCCAGCCGCAGGTTCCCCTACGGCTACCTTGTTACGACTTAGTCCCAGTCACCAGCCTCGCCGTGGGCACCCCTGAATCGGGGCGACTTCGGGCGCTGCCAGCTCCCATGACTTGACGGGCGGTGTGTACAAGGCTCAGGAACGTATTCACCGCGGCGTAGCTGATCCGCGATTACTAGCGATTCCGACTTCATGCAGGCGAGTTGCAGCCTGCAATCCGAACTGGGGCAGGTTTTAGCGATTTGCTCCACCTCGCGGTCTTGCATCGTTCTGTACCTACCATTGTAGCACGTGTGCAGCCCAGGGCATAAAGGCCATGAGGACTTGACGTCATCCCCACCTTCCTCCGGTTTGACACCGGCAGTCTCACTAGAGTCCTCAGCATTACCTGTTAGCAACTAGCGATAAGGGTTGCGCTCGTTAAGGGACTTAACCCGACACTTCACAGCACGAGCTGACGACAGCCATGCAGCACCTGTCACCGTTCCACCCAGAGGGCGTAGCCTATCTTTCAATAGGTTAATCCGGGATGTCAAACCCTGGATAAGGTTCTTCGCGTTGCTTCGAATTAAGCCACATGCTCCACCGCTTGTGTGAGCCCCCGTCAATTCCTTTGAGTTTTAGCCTTGCGACCGTACTCCCCAGGCGGC
>PAQL01000006.1 GCA_002709295.1 Phycisphaerae bacterium
CGCACCTGGAATCGGTGATCATCAGAGGAATCGGTTGAACATGTTCTCGAGCATCTCCTGGCGACCGCTTTCAAGCGGCACCTCTCCGACGCGTTCCGCCTCGTCACGCAGGTCCGTCAGGGAACAGTCTCCGGCCATGATCTTCGTGCCGAGGGTCCCATCCCAGCTCGCGTAGCGATGACGCACGAATTCGTCGATGGAGCCATCGGCCTGGATGGCGGCGGCGATCTCGAGTCCATGAGCCATGGCATCCATGCCGGCGATGTGGCTGTGGAACAGGTCCATGGGCTCGAAGCTCTCGCGCCGCCGCTTCGCATCGAAGTTCAGGCCGCCGGTGGTGAACCCCCCCATCCGGAGCACGCATCGCATGATTCTGGCACAGAGCATCGGATCGGTCGGAAAGTGATCGGTGTCCCAGCCGTTGGTCCACTCACCCATGTTGGCATCGATCGATCCGAGGGCATCGGCCTCCATGGCGCTTTCCAGCTCGTGTTCCATGGTGTGGCCGGCGAGCCATGCATGATTGGTCTCGATGTTCAGCTTGAAATGATCGAGGAGATCGAACTCCCTCAGGAAACCGAGACAGGCGGCGACGTCCGAGTCGTACTGGTGCGTGGTGGGTTCCTTGGGCTTGGGCTCGATGTAGAACTGACCTTCGAAACCGATGCGGTGCTTGTGTTCGACCGCGGCATGGAGAAGCCGCGCGAGCTGAGCGCGTTCGCGCTTCAGATCGGTGTTGATCAGCGAGCCGTAGCCTTCCCGGCCCCCCCAGAACACGTAGCCCTCGCCGCCGAGGCGGTGGGTGGCCTCCAAGGCGGCCTTGACCTGGGCGGCGGCGTGGCAGAAGGCCTCCACCCTCGGACTGGTGGCGGCACCGCTGGCATAGCGGGGATGGGTGAACAGGCAGGCCGTTCCCCAGAGAAGCTTCTTTCCCGTCTCCTTCATCCTCGCTTCGATGGATTCGACCACCTTGTCGAGGTTCTCCTCGCTGCTGGCGATGCTGTCTCCTTCGGGCGCGATGTCTCGATCATGGAAGCAGAAGAAGTCGATGTCGATCTTCTCCAGGAACTCGAAGAACACCTCCACTCGTCGGATGGCGTTTTCGACCGATGGGGACCCATCGTCCCAGGGCATCTGCGCGGTGCCGACGCCGAAGGGGTCGGCCAGCTCGTTCCGCATGGTGTGCCAGTAGCAGCTGGCGAAGCGGAGATGGTCCCGCATCGAACGCCCGGCGATCTCGCGGTCGGGGTCGTAGCGGCGGAAGGCGAGGGGATTGTCGGTGTCTCGGCCCTCGAAGCGGATCCGATCGATGTCTGGGAAGGCGGTCATGCATGGCTCCTGAAGAACGAGCCGCAGTCTAGCCAACCCGGGTCGGCGCTCCCGCTCCGATCCCCGATTCGATCAGGATCAGAGCTTCGGCACCCGGTCGAGGAGATTGACTTCGATGGCTCCGTGGATGCCGATCAGGATCGCCTCCGCAGCGTCGTGACGCAGATCCCCCTTGGGTTTCGGTGCTCCGCTCCAGGCGATCACCCGTCGAGCAAGGCCATCGGCCTCGCGCTTCGCGATGTCGCCGCTTCGTTGCTGGCGGGGCAGCATCAGGCACTGCCGCCAGTCCGCGGCGTGAACCTGGCGAAAATCGATCCCTCGGTGGGCCGCCTGCTTCTCCCAGACCTCTGCGATGTCCCCTCCTCCTTCGAGCCAGATCCAACCCAGGGGAGGGCTCTCCCTGATGATCGTTCCCACGCCCTTGCGGAGTTCTGAGAGCGATCCGAAATGCTTTGATCGATAGGAGAGGAGTCGTCCATCCGGCCCGTAGATCGCGAGCCCGGTTCGCAGACCCATGTCGACGGCGAGCAGATGCCGCTGGGAGGGAGGCGGAGGATTCAGCTGGACGGGATTGGGAGGCCTGCGTCGCTCCGGGTCCTCCTTCTTCGTGCGGCGCCGGCGCTCGTTCGACCGCTCCGGTCTTCGATTCATGATTCGAAATCCGCTGCGAGATCTGCGGCGCGAAGCGGTCGTCGGTGAACGCCCGGACCTTCGAGTTCCAGGGAGAGATCGAGTCCCCCGGTCGCGTTGAACCACTCGACCCGCATCGGATGCCAACCCTGCTTCAAGGGGAGTCGGACCGACTTCTCGATGCGACCGTGCAGGCCGTCGTTGTCGATCACGAGGTCGCCGTCGATGAGCAATCGACTTCCATCGTCACTCGCGAGGTGCAGGGTGTGGACGCCGGTTTCGCGGATTCGAAGGAAGCCCTCGAATACGAGGCCGCAATGTTCGTCCCTGGTTCGAGGTGAAGCATCGATTCGATCGACGGCATCGATCACGACGGGATCGCGGCCGGGAAGATCATGCAGGCTCTGCCATCCACCTTCATGGGCCGCGACCTCGAGCACCCCCGGTCGTGGTGCTTCCCAGTCGAGGGGATGGGCGGATTCCCTCAGCATGGATGGATCGAAGCGACGGAACGTGCGTTCCGAGACCATCAGGCTTCGACGATCGCCTTCATAGGCGATCGCCTTGAGAACCACATCGTCGTCGATCTCGATCGGTCCTCCACGGTGCCGTGTCGATTTCCGGCTCGGGATCGTGCCGTCCAGGGTGTAGTGGATGACCGCGGCATCGCGATCGGCGGCCAGATAGGCCTCGGTACGGTCCAGGAAGGCCTCCTGATCCGAGACGATCTCGACGCGTGGTGGTCCGGAGTACACACCGATGTTCGAGATGGTGGGCGAGGCTCGGGCGTCCTCGATCACGACTCGAATCCGATTCGCCATGACCGCGGGGAATCGGACGATGCGCCGGTGACCGATCGTGGTCCCACGGGCCACCGTCGTCCAGCCGTCCACGGTGCGACACTGCACACTGAAGCTCTTCACGCGCTGACCGAGTGGAAGATGCTCTCCGATCTCCACATGATCGACCGGACTCGGGCCGGCAAGGGCGATCTCGACGGTTCCGGTGGACGCACCGTCCTCGGCCGCCCAGAAGGTCGCGGGATCTCCATCCACGGTGGCGGCGGCCCCGAAGGGACCATCCGTCCCGCCTCGGCTCTGCTCGCTGGTTGCCGGTCGACCGAGGGCGAGGTCCTCGGCGAGGATCGAGTCGATCGCTGCGCGAAGCTCGAGCACGGCGGCGGCATCGTTCTCGTGCACCAGTCCACGACGATCGACCGGGAAGTTCAGCAGCAGGTTGGAACCGCGACCGATCGACCCGTACCAGATGTCGAGCAGCTGCTCCAGGTTCTTCACCTCGTCGTCCTGCGACTCGTGGTAGTACCAGCCGGGTCGGATGGAGACGTCGGCCTCGCCGGGAAGCCAGTGCGTGCCGTCGATCCGGCCTTCGTTCAGTTCGCGGTTCCGCCCGGTGATGCCCGGATGGAACTCGTCGCGCTTCATGAGGTTCCAGTTGGTCTCGCCGACGATGCCGCGCTCGTTGCCGATCCAGCGGACGTCGGGGCCCGCGTCGCTGAAGATGCAGGCGTCGGGCTGAAGTTCACGAACCACATCGCGGAAGAGGTCGAAGTCGTACACCTGCCGCCTGCCGTCGGGGCCCTCGCCGTTGGCACCGTCGAACCACACCTCGAAGACCGGCCCGTAGTTCGTGAGCACCTCGCGAAGCTGGTTCACGAAGAACCGGTTGTAGTCATCGCCGCTTCCGTAGAGCGGATGGTTGCGATCCCATGGCGAGAGATAGACGCCGAAGTCGAGCCCGAACCTGCGGCAGCTCTCGGAGAGATCGGCGAGGACGTCGCCCTTGCCGTCCCTCCAATCCGTCGACTCGACGTCGTGATCCGTGAAGGCGCTCGGCCAGAGGCAGAAGCCGTCGTGGTGCTTCGCAGTGACGATGACTCCGGTCATCCCCGCGTCCTTGAACACCCGGCACCACTGGTCGGTGTCCAGCTCCGTCGGGTGGAAGGTCTCGGGCGATTCGGTGCCGTCCCCCCACTCTCGATCCGTGAAGGTGTTCATGTTGAAGTGCACGAACGCGTACATGTCGCGTTCGTGCCAGGCCAGCTGGCGCTCGGAGGGCGTGGGGAGCAGCGGAGGCGGCCCGCTCGGATCGTCGGGGGAGGCCGTTGCGGTCATCAAGGTTCCCAGGAGCATGACGACGAGGATGGCCCGGAGAGGCGGAAGCATGTTCGAATCGTACGGTCGATGCGGATCGGAGAGTGCGCAAGCACGGGGCCCTCGTCGACGATGGTCGATGAGGGCCCCGTGGAGTCGATCCTTGATTCGATCACACCGGTGGTCAGGCGTCCTTGGCCTTCACGACCTCGAGGCCGACGATGACTCGAGTGGTGTCACCGAGAACGCCCTTCTCGATGCCGTAGTTGTGCTCGAAGTCGCTTCGCTTGATGTCGAATTCGGCCTCGAATCCCGCTCGACGACCCATGACCTCGCCGGTGCCGGTGAACCGGACCACGGCGACGACCTGCTTGGTGATGCCGTTCATGGTGAGGTCGCCGGCGACATCCCAGACGTTCTGACCGAGACGCTCGACCTCGGTGCTCTTGAAGGTCATCTTTCCGAACTCCTTCGCATTGAAGAAGTCGGGGCTCTTGAGGTGCTGATCGAGCTTGTCGTTGCCGCTGTCGACGCTGGCGAGGTCGACATCGATGTCGAATGCGAAGTGCTGCTCCTTGTCGGGGGTGTAGGTGACCACACCGTCGACATCGTTGAAGCGACCCCAGAACTGACCGGCCTGGGCGTGCTGGACGCGGAACATCGCTGCGGAATGCACGGCATCGACCTTGTAGTCGCCGGCCGGCATGTCCGGGAGCGGTTCGAGGATCGGGAGGGCGCCCGGGGCGACCGGGACGGTCGACGTCGCGGCGGTGGCGGCGTCATCGTCACAGAACGCGTCGCAGGGGCACAGATCGAAGCCGATCATCGTGGCCGAACCTGCCACCGCGACTGCGGCACCGGCGGCGATCATCTTGGCAGGGCTGAAGAGGGTTGCCATGGAACTTCTCCGAAGTGAGTCAGAAAGGAGGCCCAAGAGGGTATCGAGGTGGGGTTGAGGAGGCCATATCCCCGAACCATCCGTCTGCCGGGGACGATCAACGTCCGATATCACCCGCTCAGGCCCGCCGGAACGGGGGTCTGCGGCATCATGCTCAGTGTCTTCGTCGCCGTAGCATTGGCGTGTTCAGGATTCCTCCTCGATCTCGATCATGATCCTTTCAGCAGACGTTCTGGGCATCATCTACCTGCTCGTGGCCCTCGCCGGCGCTCTGGTGGCGTTGCTGGCCTGGCGCGGTCGTCGTGCCGGACGAGCTCGATGGTGTCCTCAGTGTGATCATGATCTTTCGGATTCGACCGCTCGAACCTGCCCGGCCTGCGGCTACCACTCCACCGACGAACAGTCCTTCCGCCAGCCCGAGCGACGCTGGGCCATGGTGATCCTCGGGCTCGTGATGGTGACGATGGCCTCCGTGCTCTTCGTGGGATCCGGTCAGGTGGTGCGAACCTCAGGGATGCTCGGTCCCACCTGGTCGACGGTCGAGTCCCAGCCGCTTCCGGGTGGTCTGGTCGCTCTTCAACTCGTCTCCAATGATCCGGATCGAACGGGATTTCGAACCCGTGTCCGCATTCAGGACGGCAACGAGACCCTCTTCGACTGGCGCGGATGGTCTGCGACCCTCGGATTCTTCGATCGTGTCACCGCGGAAAGAGCGGGTCTGGGTGATGATCTCGATCGAAACGGTGAGCCCGATCTCGCCTTTCGAGTGAGGCGGAATGCCGACGATCCGGGCTCCTGGATCGTGGTGTCCCTCGCGGACCGCACCGGTGCCACCAGGATCCAGCCGATGGCGGTCCTCGACGACGGTTCTTTCGAAGATGCGAACCTCGATGGCCGATTCGAGTTCATCGCCACGGATTCGGTCCTTCGAGATCTCTGGAACGAGCCTCGCCGGATCCGTGTGCCCGCAGTCGTGATGTCTCCGGACCCGGATGGCTGGGTGTTCGATCCGGAACTGACCATGAGTCGTCCGTGGCCCTCGGATCTCACGGCCCCCGACGATGCGATCCGGATGTCCGCGGATGCATGGAGGGAATCCCGAACCCCGTTCATCACGGAGTTGTTCGGCATCGCCCTCGAGCTGGTCGCCCGAGGGAGGTGGGAGGAGGCACGAGGTCTGGTCGGACAGCGGTGGCCGGGCGATGAGGCTTACGACGTCTTCGGGGACACCCTGGTGTTGACCATGCCTTCAGGCGAGTCGGTGTTCTATCGACCGGATCCTGCCTTCAGGAGCGAGCTGCTCGACCGGGTGGTCTCCCTCTCCCGCTTCGACGGTCGACTTCGGTCACTGGAACCGAGGCTCGATCCTTGATGACGAGGATTCGGGGACGTGCGAGCTACCATGCCCTTGAGGAGGCCCGGGCCCCTCATCGACCATCACTCCAGATCCGTCCGCCCCGCCAGGCTTCCCCATGCTTTCGAACGCTCTGACCACCACGTGCCTCGCATCGGTCCTCCTTGCCGCCGGAGGCGGACCGCGGACGATCGAGAAGGACGTCGTCGTTCCGGATGGCTTCGACCATCAGGTGATCGCCCGACAACCCCTGATCCAGGACCCCGTGGCCTTCACCGTCGATCCCGACGGCCGCGTGCTCATCGCCGAGACCGAACGGACGAATCACGGGACGATGGACAATCGTTCGAGTCCGTGGCACCTGGAGGACGATCTCCAGGCGATGACCGTGGAGGACCGCATCGCCTACATCGAGAAGTGGGCGCACAAGCGCGAAGCGGGCATGGACTACTACACCGAGAGGTCGGACCGCGTGCGTCGGGCGGTCGACACCGATGGCGACGGTGTCTACGACGATTTCACCATCTTCGCCGGATCGTTCAACGATGTGGCCGACGGCATCGGCGCCGGTGTGATGACCGTGGGTGACGAGGTCTGGTACACGAACATTCCGCATCTATGGCGGCTTCGGGATGCCGATGGTGACGGTGTCGCCGAATTCCGCGAGCCGATCCAATCGGGATTCGGCGTTCGATTCGCGCTCTACGGCCATGATCTGCACGGCCTCGTCCCCGGTCCCGACGGAAGGATCTACTGGTCGATCGGCGACCGTGGCTATCACCTCGTGACCTCGGATGGACGCGTGCTGGCCGATCCGAGATCGGGTGCCGTGTTTCGATGCGAGCGGGATGGCTCGAATCTCGAGGTGTTCGCCACCGGATTGCGCAATCCCCAGGAGCTGGCCTTCAACGACCTGGGGGACCTCTTCACCGGCGACAACACGTCGGACGCCGGTGACCGGGCCCGGATCGTCTTCATCCCCGAGCACGGAGAGACCGGATGGGCGATGGACTATCAGTCGCTCGAGGGATCGAATCTTCGAGGCCCCTGGGAGCAGGAGCGGATCTGGGAGGTCGTGACACCGGAGAACGCCGAGTTCCGCCCGGACTGGACCCTTCCTCCCCTCGCTCATGTCGGAGCCGGACCCTCCGGATTCGTTCACGAGCCGGGCGTCGGCCTGCCGGACGAATACGAAGATCACTTCTTCATGTGCGACTTCACGGGATCCGCCGCCCGCAGCAGGATCTGGACCTTCAAGGCGGTTCCGGACGGGGCTGGTTACGAGATCGTCGATCCGAGAGTCTTCGCACAGGGGATCCTGAACACCGACGTCGACTTCGACTGGAACGGACGAATGCTGGTCTCCGAATGGGGTGCCGGCTGGAGCGCCACCCGCCGAGGCGCACTTCACGCCATCAGTCACCCCGAATCGGGGACGGATCCCGGAGTCAGGGAGGCTCGTGAGATCGCGGCCGGCGGCATGGAGAACGTCAACGCCTACGACCTTGCCGATCTGCTCGCCCACCCATCGCGTCGACTGCGACTGATGGCCCAGTACGAACTCGCGGATCGCGGAGCCTCCGATCTCTTCGCCGACGTCGCCAGGTACGAGACCGATCCTCACGCCCGGATCCACGCGATCTGGGGACTGGGGGAGATCGCGCGTCGCGAAGCGGCACGGAAGCGCCGGGTCGACGGCATGATGGCGCCGGTGATCGCACTCCTCGAGGACGGGGACCCCGAAGTCCGCGCCCAGGCCGCGAAGGTCCTCGGCGAGCCACCCCAGCGGAAGGCGTCCGAATCCCTGGTGGCGAGACTCGCGGACGAATCAGCACGGGTGCGGTATCACGCCGCCATGTCGCTTGGACGGATCGGTGATCCGGCGGCGTCCCCCTACCTGGTGGCGATGATCGCGGAGAACGACGATCAGGACGTGTTCCTTCGCCACGCAGGCGTGGTGGCTCTGGCGAGGATCGGAGATCGGAACACGATCGAGGAGATGGCCTCCAGTCCGGCGACCTCTCTGCGTCGAGCCGCGGTTCTGGTCATGCGACGGATGGCTGATCCGAGCGTGGAGCGTCTTCTCTTCGATTCCGACCCTCGCATCCGGACCGAGGCAGCGAGAGTCGTTCATGATCTCCCGATCACTGAATCGATGCCGGCGCTCGCGTCGATCGCCGACGAGTATCTGGAAGCCGACGGAGTGCAGGATGAGAATGCCGGGGGGGACCCTGCGCGGGGTCTGGAACTCCATCCATCGGAGACCCCTCTCCTCCGCCGCGTGGTCGACGCGAACCTGCGCGGCGGCACGTCCGCCGATCTGGATCGCCTGGCGGGCATGGCGATGAACGCCGCCCTCCCCCCCGTGATTCGTGACGAAGCGATGAAAGCCATCGCCACCTTCGACGACCCCGGCCCGCGGGATCGAGTGCTCGGCTGGTGGAGGCCGGTCGAGGACGGTCCGCGGGACATCGAGGACCTTCGAGGTGTGATGACCCGGATCCTTCCTCCCCTCTCGAACGATCCGACACCTTCGGTGAGGGCCCTGGCGAGAGTGACCGCGGACCGTCTGGATGTCGCGCTGGATCCCCGGCAGGTGCGGGAGATGTTCATGGACGAGCAGGCTTCGGCCGATGATCGCATCGCCTGTTTCAGGCAGCTGCTTCGGATCGACGATCCATTGGTTCCGAAGGCGATCGAGATGATGTCCGGCTCGGATGATCCTCGCCTGCGATCAACCGCTCGTGATGCCATCGCACTCACCGATCCCTCGTCGGCATTCGACGCCTATTCGACCGCACTCGCTTCGGGAACCGATTTCGAGAAGCAGCAGGCGATCCTCGGGCTGGGTCGAAGCGAGGATGTGCGGGCCCGGGAAAGACTCGAGCAGGTGTTGGATGAGGTGATCTCCGGCGATGCGGGATCGACGGCATGGGCGGTCGAGGTTCTGGAAGCGTCCGAGGAGGCGGGGTTCGCCGGGCCCGTCTCGATCTGGCGTTCAAGAAGCCTCGAGGATCCTGCGGTCTGGGACGTGGCACTTTCGGGAGGCGATGTGGAGGCGGGCCGTCGGGTCGCGAGATACCACCCCGGCGCCTCCTGCATGCGTTGTCATGTCATCGAGGGCCAGGGCGGCGATGCCGGACCTTCTCTGGCGGGCGTCGGTGCCAGACTGGATCGGACCGACATCCTTCAGTCCATCGTCGATCCACATGCCGTCATCGTCGAGGGATACGGCGATGCCAGCGCGATGCCGAACATGAAACCGCTTCTGACACCGCGGGAGACGCGGGATCTCGTCGCCTATCTCGCGACCCTGACCGAAGAGGATGCCGGAGGCGGTCACTGATCCCGGACGACCGGGTGATCACCGGGGGCGAGCCGTCGTCGAAGCAGGATGACCGCATCGAGGAGCGGCCGGTCCTTCGTGGTCTCCACGGTGGGCAGATCCTCGAAGTTGAAACCATCCTGCCCGAGTCCGGATCGCCATCCTCCACGTTCTTCGAGGAAGTCGATGGTCTCCTCCTCGGTCGCTGGTGAGGACACATCGGGGGTGATCCCCCACCGATGCGGATTCTTGAAGCGGTCGATGGTTCTCGTGCCCGTCTCTCCGTCCGGAACCTTGAACCACGACTCGGTCACGACCAGGTAGCCGTCGGGGACGCGGGCGACCTGCTGGACGCTTCCCTTGCCGAAGGTCCTCTCGCCGAGCACGATCGCTCCGGCCCGGCCCTGAAGCGTTCCGGCGAGGATCTCAGAGGCGCTGGCCGAACCTTCATCGACGATCACCACCACCGGCATGCCCTCGAGCCTCGTGTTCCGGCCGGAGGCCGGCGTGCGGTCATCCGAATCGCTCTGATTCCCTTCCGTGGCGAAGAGATCCCCATCCGAAAGAAAGAGATCGAGAAGTCTCTCCGTCGAATCGCGACGGCCACCTCCATTGTCACGGAGATCGATGATGAGTCCCTCGATCTGTCGATCCGGGCCCCCCACCGACTGAAGTTCCCGGTTCGCTTCGGCGATGGCGGCCCGGAATCTCCGATCGGTGTCCTCGACGAACTCACGGATGCCGATGTAGGCGATGCCGGACTCCGGATCGATGATCCAGTCCCAGAGCGGCCGGCCCATGCGATCGTGGCCGACCTGCCTCCAGCCGTTGAGCGTTTCTCTTTCGACTTCTCCCCGAACGACGGGGATCACCAGGGTGCTCGCGCTTCCATCCGGCGCCTCGCGTCGGATGGTGAGTTCGACCACGGTGCCTGATCGGCCGAGGATCCTTTCGATGGTCTCGCCGATCGGAATGTCGTCGACTGCGACGCCGTCGACCTCGGTCAGGAGATCACCCTCTCGAATCCCGGCCCGTCGGGAGGGACTTCCGGCGATGGGCGAGAGAATGATGCCCTCGGGCACCGATTGCAGCTCGGTGCCCACGCCGATGTAGGTGTCGTTGAGCATGCGCTCCAGGGATTCCGCATCCTTGCCGTAGTAGGCCCGGGTGCGGATGTCCGTCGTGTCGATCATGCCCTCGAGGAAGATCCGAACGCCGTCGACTCCCTTCCCGAAGATCGACTGCGGAGCTTCCGATGCCTCCTCGAGTCGCCGGCCCACCATGCGAAGAGCCGACCTGATGCGACTCGGCACTTCTCCCGGTTTCTCGACCAGGGACGCAGTCCGTTCGTCGAACGATGCCCGGATGTCCATGATCGTTCGACGGCCACCATCGTTCGAGCAGGCGTTCTCGGCCGCCGTGAAGCCTGCGTCGACCAGCGTCCTCCATTCGGGCCGATCGACATGCACCGATACCAGTCGGTCGAGCGTGTAGGCGAGGACGCGTGGAGGCAGAGTGCGGTCTCGTGTGATGCCGATCCGATCCATCAGTCGACCGGCCTGGTTGCGGGACTCGAGTTCGAGTCGGGGATGGCGACCGTCGGCAGCGGCCATCGAGATGGCGGACAACGCCGTCACGGCCGCCTCCGCATCGTCATGTTCGATCGCATCGAGAGCGGCATCGGTCCAGGTCTGGATGCCATCCTCGAGAATGAGGCCGGCCTCGGAATCAAGCGACGGCGACAGTCCGGATCGTCGAAGATCGGCAAGGGTTCCCAGATCACCCGCGCGTGGCCCCCCTTCCGTCGAACGAATCCGCTCCATCAGGACCCCTGCATCCTGCATGCGCCGTTCTTCGGCTTCCATCCGAAGGGCGCGGGCCCGCGTCACCCATGCGTCGAGGACGGGATCGTCGCCCGCGGTGTCGATCCCATCGAGGTCATCCACGTGTCGATCGGACGCTCTTGCTCCGGTCCAGGCCACGCGGGATTCGACGGAGGCGGAGTCCGAGGATCGATAGGTCGGGATCTCCGGTCCGCGCGAGGCGCATCCCGCGATCAGCAGCAGGCCGATCGAAAGCGAGGATCGAATTCCGGTCATGAAAACGGCCATCGGCGCGATGGTATTCGCGACGATGGCCGTGGGTGTGCGACCGGAGGATTTTCGTCTTCAGCGACGTCGACGGCGGCTCATCGGGACCAGCCCCAGCAAGGCGAGGGTTGCGGGAGCGGGGATCTGCGCCGGCGGGTCGTAGTTGCCGAAGACCCAGGCGTCGCGGCTGCCGTCCGTGAGGATTCGATCACTGAATCCGATCATGGATGATTCCCAGAGGCCATCACCTTCCGCAGTCCAGTACTTCCACGTGTCCGCGTAATCGGGAGGCGAGCCTTCGCCGTAGTCGTACGAGTCCTCGATGCCGACGCCCGTGAGGAAGTCACCGAACGAGTATGCGATGTAGTCGAATTCGAAGAAGAAACGGCCGGTGTCGTCACCCGCCAGAAGATCGAAGGCCTCTCGTCCCGTGAGATCGCCATCCCACGACAGGTCGAACAGGAAGGTCTGACCATCGAGGAAGTCGAACTGGATGCTTGCAGTGGACGAGCCTTCGCCGACATCCCATTGGCCGACGAGATCCGCCTGGGACTGCACAGCCACGGCGGCAGCCAAAATGAGTCCGATAACACCAGAAAGCAAGGGGGACACACTCATGATTGATTCTCCTGCCGGTTTCGCGCCGGCCTGGAAGGAAAGGTGCTTGTTGCGATGGGTGAGCATCAAGCTTGGGAAACACGGCTTTCCAGCTGAAGACCCGACTTGCCAACGGCCATCTGGTGGAACACCAGGAAAGAGGCGATTGACACACGGTGCCGCGTGCGTGGCGGATTCTCACCGCCTTCCACAGCATGGTCTGCCGCTACAACGGGGGCTTAGCCTAGTTCATTCGACACGAATGTGCCACCCATCTCCTTCCAAGGCGGATCTTCACAGTTCATCCACGAACGCAGGTCATTCGCAAGCATATGTCGTACATGGATTTAGGTAAATATTGGCGGCCGCGGATTCCGGGGTTCCACCGCCTCGGGTAGTTGGCAAGCTGTCACCAGTTGCCGAGATCCGTTGCTGATCAAAGGGGTCCGGATCTTCGCTCGGGCCCCCGCTTTCAGCGGCGTGAAATATAAAAGGCGAGGCGTGCCGGCTTGCAGTGTTCCACGTGGAACACTGCATGATTCGCTGCTTTCATGGCCATCGCTGTTCCACGTGGAACAGCGATGGCACGGGACATTGGCTCCGTGGTAGGATTCTGGTGGCGGTGGTGTTCTGGGACCGCAATCGCATACAACTCAATCGAGGAGCCATGCTATGGCCGCATCCAAGAAACCCGCTGGGAAACGACTGGGCCGAGGGCTTGGAAGTCTCATGGGAACACCGGTCGCCGTCGACCCCCCCGCTGGCGGCGCATCGCCATCCGCCCTCAAATCGCCACCATCGGCGATTGGGGCCTCAGCGGCCTCCGCCTCTGGTGCCAATGGCCCCGTAGCTGGCTCGAACCCAGCTGGAGGGTCCGGGGTCCGGATGCTGAAGATCAAGGACGTGGTTCCAAATCCCCATCAGCCAAGGCAACGATTTGACGATGCCGCCCTTGCGGAGCTGGCATCTTCCATCAAGACTGCCGGTTTGATGCAGCCGATCGTGGTTCGGCCCGGGGCCTCTGGATTCGAGCTGGTCGCCGGTGAACGACGCTGGAGGGCCTTTCAGCTGCTCGACAAAGCGGAAATTCCTGCCATTGTCCGTTCTGTTGATGATCAGACTGCGGCAGAGTGGGCACTGATCGAGAACCTGCAGCGAGAGGATCTGGATGTCCTTGAGCGTGCTGATGGCATCGCTCGACTGATGGATGACTATGGGCTTTCTCAGTCTGAAGCAGCGAGCCACATCGGTTTGGATCGTTCGACGGTTGCGAATCTCCTTCGCCTTCGGGAGGCTGATCCAGCGTTGCGGGAAGCATTGATCGAAGGCCTCCTGACCCAGGGTCACGCCAAGGCATTGCTGGGTGTGGCTGACGTCGATCAGCGAACCAAGCTGCTTGGGCTGTGTGTTCGAGAAGGCTGGAGCGTGCGAGAGACGGAGCGTCGAACTCGTGAAGTGCCTGGAGGCAGTGAGCCCAAGTCATCCGGGGCGGGGGTGAAGTCGGAACTTCGAACCCCTCACGTGGCCGATCTCGAGAAGCGGCTCGCTCAGCACCTGGGGACCAAGGTCGGCATTACACTTGGCCGGAAGAAGGGGAGGGGTCGGATGACGATCGAGTTCTTCTCCCTCGAACAATTCGATGGAGTGCTTCAGAAGATCGGATTCGACCCCGACCGAACTGATGGCTAATAATAGCAGCCGTATAAACAACAAAAAGGCATATTCCGGAAGCTGACGGGCGAAACCACGATACCCGGGCGGGGTGTCTTCCCCGGGATGTGGTGTCTTTTCGGACTTCACTGAATTCGTGGCCGCGGGCTACCGATGCAGTCTTCACCTCGAGAAGTGGTGGCATGGGTGTCGCCCGCCGAGGGACGTCGACCAGCGGAGTCCAGTCCGATGCAGAGCTTCGAATCCGATGCCACCCCTTCGTACCCCCTGAATCTCGCCGAGTCGAGGGCCAGGCAGATGTTCGATCGGGTCCTTGTCTCGTGGGCATCCGATTTGCTTGAACTCAGACGACTTGGATTGTCTTCGCCTGGATGGCGGGAACAGGTCGATGGTGTGGAAGGTCCGGAGTGGCGTCGCGCGGCTTGAGTCGACGATGACCGACATCCGGAGCCTGTATGCGTCCGAGGAGTCGGCATGAGCATTACCAGCGGTATTGGCCTCGTCAGCGGCATTGACACGGTTTCTCTCATCGAGCAGCTGCTGGCGATCGATTCGCAGGCGAAAGTCCCGATCTACCAGCGCATTTCCTCCCTGACGGCAGCAAAAACTGCGCTGATGGATGTCAATGCGCGGATGCTCTCTCTGGGCAATTCGGCTCGGAGTTTCCGAATTGATGATGTCTTTCGTTCCGTGCTCGCTTCGAGCTCCAACGAGGAGATCCTCGGCGCCACGGCCTCGACACGCGCCAATCCCGGGCAGTACACGTTCCGGGTCAAGCAGCTGGTATCGACCAGCCAGAAGATGTCCGGTGGGTTCGTCAGTTCGGGGGAGTCGCCCCTGGGCCTCGATTCGCTTTCGCTGGAATGGGGGAACGGGCGAGTCCCGGCCAACATCAATCTTGATGACCTCAATGGTGGGGAGGGTGTCGACCGAGGCTCGATACGGATCAAGGATCAGGCTGGAAACGAGTCGGTCATCGATCTCTCGGAAGCGACCTCGCTCCAAGAGGTGATCGGGCTCATCAACGACGACGACAATGTGCAGGTTGTCGCCAGTTTCTCGACAGATAGCATCAAGATCGTCGATGAATCGGGCGGTATCGGCGCTTTTAGCGTCGTCAACGAGGGTGGGTCAACCACGGCGACGGACCTTGGGATCGAAGGTCTGGCGAGCGGGGCCTTCCTCCAGGGCGAGCCGATCAATGCTCTGGCACCCAGTTCTCTGCTCTCGAGCTTGAACGATGGGAATGGCGTCTTCATCCGGGATGCCGGGATCACTGATTTCGTCCTGCGGGTCAACGGGACGGATTGGCCCATCGATCTGGGCCGGCAGGACAGCCCGATCAGCGTTGATTCGCTGCTCGAGGATCTCAACGACGGCGACGGCATCACCATCAACGACGACTCGGCAAGTCCGGATTTCACCGTGGTCAGTTCCACGGGGGTCGAGGTCGACATCGATCTCGGGGTGATCCTCGATGACGAGGGCGAAGTCGATCGGGAAGCCGTCACCACGGTCGGCGAACTCCTGCAGCGAGCCAACGGAACACTGACGGACGAATTCGGAGCCGGCCAGGTCGTTCTTCAGATCAACGCCGAAGGAACCGGGTTCGAGCTCGTCGACTCGATGGGGGGTGGGGCGGAGCCTCAGATCATCGGCGCCGGCCCGAATGGCGATGACACGGCCGGGGATCTCGGGCTGCTGCAGACCGGAACGGGCGGCACGATCAGTGGTTCGATCATCCCGAACAAGGTCGAGGTCGCTCGAGCCTCGACGATCCGGGACCTCATGACAAGGGTGCAGGAACAGACCGAGGGTGCGGTGACGGTGTCCATCGCCGCCGACGGGGACGGCATCGATTTCTCCGCCGGTGGTGATCCGGTGGCGATTCTCGCCGGCACCATCGATGGTGCGGGTCTCGGGGGTGACGTTCAGACGATTCGCGACCTCGGACTCACCGAAGGCGATGAGGCTGCGACCCTCTCGGGCCGACGCGTCTCGAGTGGACTCGGCACCGTGCTGCTTCGAAGCCTGCAGGGGGGGTCCGGCCTGGGAGGATCGTCCCTGACGGTGACGGATCGCGACGGAGACTCGGTCACCATCGGGAATCTCGATCAACTCGAGACGCTCGAGGAGCTGGTGGTCGTGATCGGATCCGCGATGACCGGCTCGAACGTGGACGTCTCGATCCGACTGAACGAAGAAGGCAACGGCATGAAGGTCACCGATCAGAGCGGTGGCACCGGGAACCTCCAGGTCTCGGGTGATGCGGCAGCCGGACTCGGCATCGCGAACATCGATCTCGCCGGTGACGAGCAAATGGGTGAGAACCTGCAGATCCAGTACGTGTCCCTTGCGAGTTCGCTGTCCGATCTCAACTACGGGCGCGGCATCGGAACCGGAAAGTTCAAGATCACCAACGGCGACGGTCAGTCGCAGACCATCGACATCGGCTCGGATTCCAAGACCCTCTACGACGTGATGCGGGAGATCAATGCGATCGCGACCGGAGTCCGGGCGAGTCTGAACGAGAACGGTGACGGGCTCATCATCGAGGACACCAGTCCCGGCGCCTTTCCCATCAAGGTCGAATCCGTCTCCGGAAGCACCGCTCGCGACCTCGGCATCCTCGGCGAAGCCTCCGAGGCGGGGGGGAGCATCGACGGCTCCTACGAGAAGGTGATCGATCTGGACCCGGCGGACTCGCTCGAGGACGTGGTCGGGAAGATCAACGATTCGGGCTTCGCGGTTTCCGCTTCGGTTCTGAACACCGGAAGCGGCGGCACTCCGTACCGGCTGGTGATGAGCTCCGACATCAGTGGTGCCGCCGGGGATCTCGTCGTCGACACCTTCGGGGTGGACCTTGGACTCTCCACCCTCACCGAAGCCCGCAATGCGAAGGTGTTCATCGGCGAGGGCGACTCGCGCCTGCTCATCGAGAGTGAATCGAACACCGTCGAGGACGTCATCGCCGGACTCACGCTCGACCTTCGTTCCGCGTCGTCGGGCCCGGTCACCGTGAACGTGACGAGGGACGAGGCCGGCATCGTCGAGTCGGTCGAGGGGTTCGTGACCGCCTTCAACGACGTGATCGATCGCATCAACACCTACGACACCTACGACTCGGAGACCGAGACCCGGGGCCCGCTGCTCGGGGACCCGACGGTCTCCAGGGTCCGGTCGGAGATGTACCGCGCACTCCAGCAGTCCGCGGTCGGCATCGAGACCAGCTACCGCTACCTCTCCCAGGTCGGCATCAAGGTCACCACCGACGGAAAGATCGAGCTCGACAAGGCGAAGTTCAACGCTGCCTACGAGTCCGACCCCGAGGCGGTCGAGAACCTCTTCGCGGCATTCGAGCAGCAGGGATCGAGCACGACCGAGATCTCCGAAGGTGTGACGGTCAACGAGACGAGCACCACCTACACCGTGCTCGGCTTCGGAGACATCTTCGAACAGCTCGCCGAGCGGATGACGAACTCGATCGACGGCACGATGACCCTCGCGGACCGGCAGTTCGAGACCCTTCTCGAGGCTCAGGACGATCGAATCAGCCGGATCGACGAACGACTGGAAGCCAAGCGGGTCCGACTGCAGAGAGAGTTCGTGGCGATGGAGGAATCCCTCGCCCGTCTTCAGAGCCAGCAGAGTTCCCTCGGCTCCCTGAACCAGAACATCGCGATCGCTGGGTCGCTGCTCGGATGACCGGCGCATGAAATGCGCCCCCCCCGGGAAACCCTGATGAATCGCGCGCGGACCGGATGTCCGCAGCTCATCTCCGAAGCCCCATCGACCGATGAAACAGGACGATGATGAACTCCAACGCTCAGGCCTATCTTCGTACCAGGGTCATGACGGCCTCCCCCGCCGAGTTGCGGTTGATGCTCATCGATGGTGCGATGCGATTCGCCCGACAATGTCGGGAGGGCCTTGCGGGCCGTGATTTCGAACAGGCCTACGAAGGCAGTCGGCAGTGTCGGGCGATTCTGACCGAGCTGCTCTCGGGCTTGAAGCCGGAGGGCGATCCACTCCTCTGCGATCGCATCAACAGCCTCTATTCCTTCCTCATCTCGAGGATGATGGAGGCGATGTCCGAGCGGGACGCCTCGCTCATCGACCAGGTCCTGGAGCTGCTCGCCTACGATCGGGAGACGTGGCAGCTCGCAGTCGAGAAGATTGCAGGGGCGGGCACGGCATCGGGGGCGTCCCCTGCGGATGCCCGACAGGGCCCCTCGGCCAACGATGGTGATCGACTTCACCTGACGGGCTGAACCACCGGGACCGTCGTTGTGGCGGTGCGGATGGAAGCCCTGCCACCAGGTTCGACGCTCGAACAGGAAAGACATGGCCGAATCCAAGGACATCATGAAGACCCGGGCGTATCCCGAGAACGACTTCGGCGGATTCACTCGCTGTGATTCGACGGTCGCCTTCTACACCCGGATCAACGCCCTCGTCGGTCCGGGCACCGACGTGCTCGACGTGGGCTGCGGTCGTGGGGCGTACTTCGAGGTCGACGGCGAGTCTCCTCACCGCATCGCTCTTCGGAACCTCAAGGGACGCGCTCGTCACGTTCTCGGCATCGATGTCGACACCGCGGGCGAAGGCAACGCCTGCCTCGACGAGTTCAGAATGATCGAGAACGTCGACCGCTGGCCGGTCGAGGATGCCTCCGTGGACGTGCTGATGTCGGACTTCGTCATGGAGCACGTCGACGACCCCGCGGCCTTCCTCTCCGAGGCGGCTCGAGTGGTCCGTCCCGGTGGAGCCATCTGTCTGCGAACGCCGAACCGATGGTCGTACATCGCCATCGCCGCCTCGATCATCCCCAACCGGGCCCATGGGGCGGTGACCTCCAGGGTCCAGCAGCATCGTGAGGAGGAGGACGTCTTTCCGGTCCGCTATCGATGCAACAGTCGTCGAGCCCTGAGGAAGGCCCTGAACCTCGCCGGTTTCGATCCGGCGGTCTGGACGATGGAGGCCGAGCCGGCCTACCTCTCGTTCTCATGGCCGGTCTACCGGTGCGGAACCCTGATCCACGCGGTCATGCCATCGTTGTTCCGAAGCACGCTGCTCGGCTTCGGAAGACGTCGGGGTTCGTGAGATCGGAGGACGGCAGGAACCCATGAGGATCCTTCACTACATCCAGTCGGTCGACTTCAGGAACGGCGGGCCTCCTCGTGCGGTGGTCGACCAGGTCGCGACGATGCGATCCCGAGGCCATGATTCCGGTCTGGCGACCACGGTGGTTCGGGACGTGCCGGCCGAATGGATGGAGCGTGCGGAAGACGGGTTGCCCGAGGTGGTGCGCCTCGGTCCGGTGCGCGGCCCGCTTTCCCGTCTCGACGGTGGATCGGTCTCCACCATCCGTGAGGCGGTGAGGAGATACGACATCGTGCATCTGCACGGGGTCTGGGAACCGGCGAATCTCCAGGTCGCGGCAGCCTGCCGGGATGCCGGCACGCCCTACGTGATCAGCCTTCGAGGGATGCTCGACGACTGGTCGATGGATCAGAGCGGTCTGCGCAAGAGGCTTTACCTGTTCCTGGGAGGCCGAAGCATGCTGGAGCGGGCCGCCGCGGTTCACTGCACGGCCGATGCGGAGCTGGCTCAGAGCAGGAAGTGGTTCCCGAAGGGTCGTGGCGCCGTGGTCCCCAATCTCATGGACATGGCCCCGTATGCGGAGGTCCCCGATCCCGCGGAAGCGAGGAGTCGGTGGCCGGAACTCGCGTCGGGTGATTTCAGCGTCCTGTTTCTGAGCCGTGTCCAGCACAAGAAGGGGCTCGAGCACCTGATCGACGCGCTTGCGATCCTCGCGAAAGGATCGGAGTCTCCAAGGCTGATGATCGCCGGCACCGGCGATGACGAGTACGAGGCGAGGATGCGTTCCAGAGTCACGGAGCGAGGCCTCGAGCACCGCGTCTCCTGGCTGGGTCATGTGGGAGGGGATCTGAAGAACTCCCTCTTCGCCGCCTGCGACGTCTTCGCGTTGCCGACGAGTCAGGAGAACTTCGGATTCGTGTTCTTCGAATCCCTTGCCTGCGGAACACCGGTGATCACCACGGATCTGGTCGACACTCGTGACGAGATCGAACGTTCCGGAGGCGGCATCATCATTCCCCAGGATGCCGCAGCCTTCGCGGAAGCCGTCGCTTCGATCCGGGACGGATCACGCGATCCGCTTGCCATGGGCACGTCCGGTCGTGAATGGACGCTGAAGAACCTTTCGACGGCGGAGGTCTCCTCCCGGTTCGAAAAGCTCTACGAATCCTGCATTTCCGACTCCCGCTGATCATCGGGATCGTCGGGGGATCCTCGACGAGATGATGGACCACGTCTCCCTCCCCGTCTCCCTGGGCACGACGAACAAGGAGGCGGAGACCAGCAGCAGGAAGACGGTTCCGGAGCAGGCGATGGTGATCGCGCCCGCGGTCCGACCTTCACCAAGCAGATCGAGCAGGCGTCCGTCGACGACCGCGGCGATCAACCCCGCGACGATCACCGGGGCGGTGCAGCGGATGAGATGGCGGACGGCATCGAATCCGTCCAGGCCGTAGCGGCGGGTGATCCAGAAGATGGCGATCAGGGAGGTCGCGATCATCGATCCGCCGACCCATGCCGCGATGCTTTCGACCGTCCCTCCGCCAACCGAAGCTCCGATGGCCGCGCCGCCAACGATGCCTCCCGCCCTGACCGCGTTGCAGACGAAGGTCTCGAGATACTTCCGCTCCGCCATGAACGGGCTGGTGATGATCGTCAGGATCGAGGAGTAGATCAGGCCGACCGAGAGGATCTGCACGGGGTGCACGACGTCGGACCATCGACCGTTCCAGATCAGCTGTTCGAGGCTGGCGATCACCGCGAACATTCCGAGATTCACGATTGCGATCGTGAACCCTCCGGTTCCCAGGAGGCGCCTGATGGCCGAACGGAGGCGTTCAGGTTCGTGCATGACTCGACACACGACCGGAACAAGGACGTTGGTCAGGTTGGTGGTGAACAGTCGACCGGGCTGCACCGCAAGCTGATATCCGAAGTAGTAGGTGCCGAGGATCGCGGCTGGAACGAGGAACTCCGCCACGGCGTAGTCACCGCTCGTCCATAGGCTCATCATCGCGGCGACGGCGATGAGCCAGCGGAGTTGATACAGGACCGGAACGACGAACCTGCGATGGGGGGTGAAATCCGTTCTTCGGGGACGAGCGACCTTCCAGAGGTAGAGGACCTGTGCGAGGCAGCCGACGAGGATCGGTATCGCCAGTGCGAGGGGATTGCGAATGGTCAGGGCGAGCACCACCATCAGCAGGTAGGCAGTCACATCCGCGATGAACACTCCCTTCGCGTTGGCTCGAAACTCGAGATGGGCGTTCACCTTCGCCTGAAGGACATACCGCACCGGTGCCGTCAGCAGCGTGGCGGACAGGATCCAGAAGAGTGGAACCAGGATCGGTTCCTCGAACCGCTCCGCCACGAAGGGGGCGACCGCGAGCATCGGAATGATGCCGAGGAGATAGAGCGACGTCGAGATCCAGAAGACCGTTCCGACCCTGAAGCGTCGCTGGGTGGGCGGAAGGGTGACCAGGTAGGTCTGGGCGTCACCGCCCCGGGTGATGCCCGCAAAGGTCTGGAGTCCCACCGCCGCCGCATAAATCCCGAAGTCCCCGTCCGACAGCACGAGACCGGTGACGATCTGAGCCAGCAGGGCCAGGAATCGTCCGAAAAAACTCGTAATGAGAAGGAGGCCTGCTCCTCCGGCCAGCCGTTGGGTCAACATGTGACGGATTTTCCGCTACCGCCGTGGTACGGGGCTTTCAGTCGGTGAAGTCGATCAACCGATCATCCGAGAATACCTTGTGAGAGGCGTGATCTGCTTCGCCTCAATCCGGGAGCCACAACATGATGTCCATCCGATCGGTCCTCTGCGCCACCATCTGCATTTTTGTCATTGGTGGAGGCGCCTTGCGGTCTTCTCATGCCTCATCCTCCGAGGAGCGGCGGATCAGACCGGCCCGGGAGAGGCTGATCGAATACTGGCTCATCGGAGGCACCGATCGAAATCCCTCCCGTCGTGATGTCGGTCGACATCAGGTGAGCGACGAGGGATGGCCGGCCTTCGTCTCCGAGCGGGTCAGGCCCGCCTACGACTGGGGGCTCCGTCGGTTCTGGCTTCACAACCCCTTCGGCACGATCCAGGGGCAGGAGATGAAGTTCGCCCAGTATCTCGAAGCCAGGGAATCCCGGCTCGATGTCCTGACCGCGGACTTCTCGAAGTCATGGAAGCCGGTGGTGGACGGCCAGTGGGGTCAGCCCACCGAGCTGATCTGCTATCTCGGTGCGGCCAACTTCGAGGATGGGGAACGCCTGCAGGAACTTCATGAGTCCGGCAACACCTCTCATACGCTCGCCTTCATGCTTCGATCCATCCAGCCGCTGCTGAGGGCCGGCGCCTCGATCGGCGCCGATGCGGTGACCCGACTTCCCGACGACGGCCCGACCTTCCATTTCTACAAGTATCTCGAGGGGATCGGGATGCCGGTCTACATCGAGTCGCGTCCCAAGAAGGAACATCCCCGTTGGGCGGAGTTTCCGGTGGTCGCCGAGGATAGATGGTGGAAACGCTCGGATCCGGACAGCCATGCGGATGCGGCATGGGCGATGTCCGAGGAGGAAATCGACACGCCGATCATCAGACTCATGGTCGACTACAAGGGGGGAAGCGCCGATCCCGCGGTGATCGAGCCGCTGATTGCGAGGATCCGGGAGGCGCTGCTCGAGGGTCACACCGTCGCATTCCGTTCCGACGGACTGCGAAGGGCGGGCATTCCTCTCTCCAGATTGACCGAGGGCATCGACGAGGCGCTGGGTGTGGAACCGGATGCGGAGGAGGAGGTGGTGAAGGAGCCGGTGTCCGTCTCCAGGCCGATCTCGAAGCCGCGAAACCAGTCGCAGCCGAACATCAGGATCCGGAAGCCGGCATCGACCATCGGGATCCAGCGCAATCGTCTCCGGCGCTGATCAGGTCAGCCGCTCGCGGAAGTCGTTCTCCTCCCCGTACTCCCCGCACTCCTCGTACTCCTCGTACTCCTCGAACCCATCGTGCTCCTCGTACTCGAGGTATGGATCGTGTTCCTCGTATCCCCCCTCGTCGTCCTCTCCGTCGGAGGGCAGATGGAACATCTCCTCGGGGACCGATCCGAAGATCGACTTCAGGATCCACAGCCCGAGCATGGAGATCACCAGGATCCCGATGATCTCGATGCTGTAGACGTTGATGTCGCCACGGCTGAACCCGATGAGCTTCGACGAGACCGCGGTCAGGATGGCGATCGGCCATGGGTTCAGCGGTTGCCGGGCCATGATGTCGTCGAACACCCGGAAGAAGAAGCCGAGGATGAGTCCGTAGACGGCGGCCATCCAGACGCCACCGTCGTGGAACGCGTTCCCGATGATGCTGGTGCCCCAGTTCACGTATCCGTCGGAGAACTCACCGAGGCTCTCGGGCAGATACTCGCCGAGGGCCTGGGGCTTGTTCGGCCACCAGTCGCGGGGAATCGGGTTGGAAAGGATGTACTTGAACGTGTGGAAGTACTCGGGGCTTCCGGCTCGATGGAATTTCTCGACGCAGAGCAGGCCGGCGGCGACGCTTTCGTCCTGGAGAAGGCCCTCGACCTCGCTGGTCATGTGGAAGTCGAACTCGAGCAGCTGCTTGAAGCGGTCTGCGGCCACCGCCGCGTCGGCTTCTCCCATGAAGTCGTGTCGGAAGGTGCTGTACACGAGGATCAGGAAGAATGCCGCGACTCCGAGGCCCAGCATGATTCCGATCGTCGCGGTCGGCGGCTTGTAACGCCACCGCATCCAGTACATCGTGATCGGCCCCGCCGCCAGCACCGCGAGAAGCGGATGACGTCCCGCACCGAAGAGGGCGACGAACGTCCCGTAGACCAGCATGAAGCCCGCACCGAAGAGGTAGACGGCGTTGATCGGGGTTCTGAGCCAGGCCGCGAAGAGGAGGGCGACGCCCGCAGCCGGGAGCAGCTTGCCCAGCACGTTGGTCGTCTGTCCGATCACGGGGATCTGGACGGGGAGGAAGGACGCGAATGCACCGAAGAGCATGGTCAACAGGGCGGCGACCAGGATGGGCGAGAATTCGACCGGCGGAGAGGTCCGCCAGTGCTTCAGGGCGACCTTGCGCGGGAATTCCCATTTCCGGTAGGCCCAGTGAAGACATCCGAAGAAGAGTGCGGTGGCGAATATGAACAGCAGCACGTCACCCATGGTGGGGTTGTTGTGCAGGAGACCGGTCAGCCCGCTGCCCAGAGCGGCGATGCCGAAGAAGTTCGAGCATCCGATCAGGAACAGGTTGTGCGAGGTCACCAGATCGCTGGTTCCACGCAGGTAGTTGCGCAGGATCACGACCGGCGGAGCCAGGAGCATCACGAAACCGAAGATGGTCAGGATTGCGCTCAACAGGCCTCTCTGTTGTCCCGGAAGGCGTGAATCAGCTGGTCAGGCCCTGGACCTCATGGCCTGCATCCCTCAGCGTCTTCTCCCTCCGGGCGAGTTCGAGATCGCTTTCGACCATCATGCGGGCGAGTTCCTCGACGCTGGTTCGAGGCTCCCATCCGAGCTTCTCCCTGGTCTTCGTCGGATCACCGAGCAGCTCCTCGACCTCGGCGGGTCGGAAGTACCGGGGGTCGATCTCGATGAAGTCCTTGGAATCGAGGCCGACCTGGGCGAAGCACATGTCGGCGAACTCCTGGACGGAGATCATCTTTCCGGTGGCGACCACGTAGTCGTCGCCTTCGGGCTGCTGAAGCATCATCCACATCGCCTCGACGTAGTCGCCGGCGAAACCCCAGTCGCGCTGGGCGGACATGTTGCCCATGAACAGCTTGTCCTGGAGACCGAGCTTGATCCGGCCGACCGCCCTCGTGATCTTCCTCGTCACGAAGGTCTCGCCGCGGCGGGGACTTTCGTGGTTGAAGAGGATCCCGCAGGATCCGTGCATGCCGTAGCTCTCGCGGTAGTTGACGGTCAGCCAGTGGCCCATCACCTTGGCGCAGCCGTACGGCGACCTCGGGTGGAACGGGGTGGTCTCGCGTTGCGGGACCTCGTGCACCTTTCCGAACATCTCGGAGCTCGAGGCCTGGTAGTAGCGGACCTGCTTGCCCGCCCAGTCCTGGTACGCCCGGACGGCCTCCAGCAGCCGGAGGGTGCCGGTGCCGACGACATCGACGGTGTACTCGGGCTGTTCGAAGCTGACCCGCACGTGGCTCTGGGCCCCGAGGTTGTAGACCTCGTCGGGCTTGACCTCCTGGACCAGCCTCATGAGGCCGGCACTGTCGGCGAGATCCCCGTAGTGCAGGTGCATCCGGACACCCTTGTCATGGGGGTCCTGATAGACGTGGTCGATCCGTTCGGTGTTGAAGCTCGAGGACCGACGAATGATCCCGTGGACCTCGTAGCCCTTGTCGAGGAGGAACTCGGCGAGATAACTCCCGTCTTGTCCGGTGATGCCGGTGATCAGGGCTCTGCGATGGGGCTGCTGGCTCATCAAGTGGACTCCGGGTGATCGTCTCGAACTTCGAACAGGGGACGGTAGTATCGCCCCGAGGGGTCAGGGAGCCTTTTAGTATCGACCCCCGGGTCGGGGAGCTTTCGTGGTTTCGGGACCTTCCATGCGATGAATCGACTTCGGGCATCCGGATCGAGCTCCGTCCTCGATTCTGGAGCCGGTTCTGGGCATGTTCAGGGCCCGATCGGTCGATGTGACGGAACCGGATAATCGTGGTCCGGACAGGGCGGTCACCGTCAGGGACGAGTTGGAGCAGGCATGAACCTCGAAGAAAAGACCGTGGTAGTGACCGGAGGGGCCGGATTTCTCGGTCGCGCCGTGCTGGAAGGCCTCGCCGAGAGGGGGGCCGGCACCATCGTGGTGCCCCGCAAGGCGGAATACGACCTGGTCCATGAGGAGGCCGCCGATCGCCTCTACCGGGACCACGACCCCGATGTGGTCCTCCATCTGGCCGCGGAAGTGGGGGGGATCGGGGCCAACCGGGACAATCCGGGGCGGTACTTCTACGCCAACATGGCGATGTCCCTGCACCTGATCGAACGAGCCAGGATCCACATCGAGTCCGGAAGGGACTTCAAGTTCGTGCAGGTCGGCACGATCTGCGCCTACCCGAAGTTCACCCCGGTGCCCTTCCGTGAGGAGGAGCTCTGGAACGGCTATCCGGAGGAGACCAATGCTCCCTATGGCATCGCCAAGAAGGCCGCGATGGTCATGCTTGATGGATACGCCCGTCAGTACGGACTGCGGTCGGCCTACCTCCTTCCGGTGAACCTCTACGGCCCATACGACAACTTCCACCTGCATTCGAGTCACGTCATTCCAGCCCTGATCAGGAAGTGCGTCACCGCGATCGATGACGGAAAGGACTTCATCGAGTGCTGGGGGACCGGTTCGGCGAGCCGGGAGTTCCTCTATGTGGACGACTGCGCGGAAGGGATCCTGCGGGCCGCGGAGACCCTCGACGAACCCACGCCCGTGAATCTCGGGACGTGCATGGAGATCACGATCCGCGAGCTCGTGGAGTTGATCGCTCGACTGACCGGTTTCGAAGGCGAGATCCGCTGGGACGCCACGAAGCCGGATGGCCAGCCCCGACGATGTCTGGACACCAGCCGAGCCGCGGAGATGTTCGACTGGAAGGCCTCGGTCGGCTTCGAGGACGGCCTTCGGCAGACGATCGACTGGTTCCGCGCGAATCGCGAGGACATCGAGACCGCCGAGGCGACGGGCTGAATCGATGCGCGTCCTGATGATCAACCAGGTCTTCTACCCCGACGTGGCGGCCACGGCGCAGCACGGTCACGATCTGGCCGCGGATCTGGTGCGCAACGGCCATCAGGTCACGGCGATCGCCTCCCGGTCCCTCTACGGCGACAAGGGATCGACGCTGCCCTCCCACGAGAACGCGGACGGCATCGAGATCCACCGGGTCGGCCGTTCCTTCTTCGGCAAGGTCGGCATCGCGGGTCGCTTCGCGGACTTCCTGCTGTTCTACGTGGCCGCCCTGTTCAAGGCCCTGCTGCTCCCTCGACATGACGTGGTGATCTGCTTCACGCCCCCGCCGTTCATCGCGGTGGTCGGCAGGATCCTCCGCGTGTTCAAGAGATCCCGGTTCGTCTACTGGGTGATGGATCTCTATCCCGACGTCGCGATCGCCGCCGGCCTGATGAAGGAACGAGGGCTCGGTGCCCGGGTGCTGGAGAGCATCAACCGCGCCTGCCTTCGCAAGGCCGACGCGGTGGTGGTGCTGGGCCGGTGCATGCGGGACCGGGTGCTTGCCAAGGGCGTGGATCCCTCGCGGGTGGAGCTCATCGGAGTCTGGAGCGATCACTCGGAGATCGATCCCGAATCCTCGAAGGTCAACAGCTACCGGGAGGAGTGGGGAATCGATGACCGCTGCCTGATCATGTACTCGGGCAACTTCGGCATCGGTCACGAGGTGGACACCTTCCTCGAGGCGGCGCTGCGGCTGCGCGACGACGACTCCATCCGCTTCGCCTTCGTGGGAGGCGGCAAGAGGAAGGCGGATGTCGAGTCCTGGGTCGAGCGTCACGCTCTCCAGGAGACCTGCATCATCGCGCCCTATCAGCCCAGAGAGCGTCTCGGCGACCTGCTCACCGCGGCCGATGTCCATCTGGCCACCATGCTGCCGGGATGGTCCGGGGTCATGGTTCCCAGCAAGCTCTTCGGAGTGCTCGCCGCGGCGAGGCCTGTCCTCTTCATCGGTCCCGCGGAGAGCGAGGTCTCCCAGGTCGTCGCGGAGCTGGACTGCGGTTCGACCATCGCTCCCGGCGACATCGACGAACTGGTGGCCCGGATCCGGGATCTGGCCGGGAATCCGGAAGGGGCGAGAGCATCGGGTCATCGCGGCCGCGACGGGCTGCTTGAGGAACACGACGCTCCCCATCGCCTCCTCGCCTGGCGATCCCTTCTGGAGCGCGTCGTGTCCGGTGACCGGGGTTCGACATGAGTTCCGCGGGTTCTCACGACCCGGTGCACGGACTCTCCTTCGACATCGAGGACTGGTTTCACGTGATCGGAGTGCCGGAACTCGAGGACTCGACCACCTGGGCGGATCGTGAGAGTCTCGTCGAACGACGAACCGATCAGATCCTGCAGATCTGCGACGACCACGGGGTCAAGGCGACCTTCTTCGTCGTGGGCTGGATCGCCGATCGTCACCCCGGACTGATGCGTCGCATCGCCGAGGCGGGGCACGAGTTCGGCTCGCACACCCACTGGCATCGGCTTCTCTTCACCCTCGATCGGCCGACCTTCCGCGAGGATCTCAGGCGATCGATCGCCTCGATCGAGGATCGCACCGGCCTTCAGGTGCCCGGATTCAGGGCGCCGTGCTTCTCCCTGACTCCGGGCTGCGAATGGGTCGGGGACGAACTGCTCGACGCGGGAATTCGATACGACGCGAGCCTCTTTCCCGTCCCTCGGGAGAACGGTGGCTATCCGTGCCCTCGGGCTCCGCATCTCTTCGAGACGCCCTCCGGTCGTCGGATCCCCACGCTTCCGATGAGCGTCGCGAGGATCGGTCCGGTGGTCACCGGATTCTCGGGGGGCAGCTACCTGCGGCTGCTGCCCATCCGTCTGGTGGAGAGCCTGTTCCGCCGCCGGGAGAAGGCGGGCATCCCGGGGGTGGTCTACCTGCATCCCAGGGACTTCGCGCCCGACTGCCCTCGGGTCCCCATGGGCCTGCGTCGCCGCTTCAATCTCCATGCCGGACTGGCCTCCACGGAGAGGAAGTTGCGCCGTCTTCTGGAGCGATTCGCCTTCGTACCCTGTTCGGAGTTGGTGAACAGGCACTTTCCGGTCGATGAAGGGAACGCATGCTCGACGTCCTGATCATCACGAAGAACGAGGCCGAGAACCTCCCCGCCTGTCTTGCCGGCCTCGCAGGCTGGACCAATCGGGTGTTCGTGGTCGATTCGGGTTCGACGGACGCCACCGAGGAGATCGCCGCCCAGTGGGGGGCGGAGTTCCGTCATCACGACTGGCCCGGGTACGCCGCTCAGAAGAACTGGGCTCTCGAGAACCTCGAGTTCGAGTCCGACTGGATCCTCATCGTCGATGCCGACGAGGTGGTCACCGCGGAGCTCCGCCTTCAGATCGAGGACGTTCTCGCGAAGGACGTCGAGGAGGTTCCCGAGACCGGGTTCCACCTCAACCGGCTCTTCATGTTCCTCGGCCGGCCGATCAGGCACTGCGGCTACTTCCCGAGCTGGAACCTCAGGTTGTTCAAGAGAGGGAAGGCGCGGTACGAGGACCGGAGCGTCCATGAGCACATGTTCATCGACGGGATGGCGGGATATCTGTCCGAGCCGATGATCCACGACGATCGCCGGGGCATCGAGCATTCGATCTCGAAGCACAACGACTACTCGTCCCTCGAGGCGACCGAGATCGCCAAGGGACTCGATTCGGTCCGTCTTCCCGCCGCGGGGCTGGAGTCGAACCTGTTCGGGAACACGCTCGCTCGTCGTCGCTGGTTCAAGCAGCGGGTCTACCACCTCCTGCCGTTTCCGTGGGTGTTCCGCTTCCTCTACATGTTCTTCTGGCGGCGGGGTTTCCTCGACGGTCACGCCGGGTTCCGATTCAGCCTCTTCATCTCCGCCTACGAGTTCCTGATCTCGCTGAAGATCCGGGAGATCGGGCTTCAGCTCCAGCCTCGTCCGGTGATCGAGCATCCCGAGCCCGTCGAGAAGGACATCCCGGTGACCGTGGTGGTTCCGGTGCTGAACGAGGAACGGAACCTTCCCGCCTGCCTCAGTCGCCTGGCCCGCTTCGCGAGGGTGATCGTGGTCGATTCGGGATCCACCGACCGGACCCGCGAGATCGCGGCGGAGTACGGCGCGGAGTTCGTCGACTTCCGCTGGGACGGTCAGTTCCCCAAGAAGCGGAACTGGATGCTGCGGAACCATGAGTTCGAGACCGACTGGATCCTGTTCCTCGATGCAGACGAGTACGTGAGCGAGGAATTCTGCGACGAGCTTGCGAAGGTCCTCCCGGAATCGGATCACTCCGGGATGTGGCTCACCTACCACAACCATTTCATGGGTCGCTACATGCGGCACGGCGAGGCCTTCACGAAGCTCGCCCTGATCCGATACGGCGCCGGCGAGTACGAGCGGATCGAGGAGGATCACTGGAGCCACCTCGACATGGAGGTTCACGAGCATCCGGTGCTGGAGGGGACGATCGGCCGGATCTCGGCCCCCATCGACCACGACGACTACAAGGGGCTCCACTCCTACATCCGCAAGCACAACGAGTATTCGTCCTGGGAGGCCCGCCGTTACATCAAGCTTCTGGAGCAGGGTTCGGAGGCGAGGACCCACTTCACCCGACGTCAGCGATTCAAGTACCGCATGCTTCGGAGCTGGTGGCTCGCCCCCGCGCACTTCTTCTCGAGCTGGATCCTCAAGCTGGGAATCCTCGATGGCCGTGCCGGCTTCGCCTTCGCGATGCTCAAGGTCATCTACTTCTTCCAGATCCGTCTCAAGATCATCGAGCTGGAACTCCGGGACGACGAGGTCGCACCGAAGCCGGGATCCTGAGCGGTTCCGGTTCGGGCCGATCCTCGCGGAGTTCAGTCCTTGAACTTCCGGGTGCCCACGGGGTTCGCGGGGTTGCCGACCACGATCGTCCAGGGGGCGGCGTCCCGAACCACCACGCTGGCGGCACCGACCACCACGCCCTCCCCGATCGTCACCCCGGGCATCACGAAGGCCTTCGCGCCCAGAAAGGCGTGTTCCCCGATGTCGATGGGCGCCACGATCAGGGGAAGTGCCCGCACGGAGAGATCGTGGGATCCACCGCAGAGGTAGCCGTGCTGGGCGACGGTGCAGTGGGCGCGAAGGATGCACTCGCCAAGGTTGTAGACCTCCGCTCCATCGCCGAGGCAGGCGCGGTCGTGCATCTCGAGCTGCCAGGGCACGCGGATCCGCGCGCTTGAAGCGACGTAGGGCCGCCCCGTGATCCGACATCCGAAGATCCTCAGGACGAGGAGCCTCCAGAAGTTCGCGGGGCCGGGGGTCCAACGACAGGTGAGCAGCCAGACGAGGGCGAACAGCTTGACCCCCAGCTGCTCCTTCCGGGACCAGGGACTTCGATAGGCATCGTCCTGGTCCGGCTGCTTGAGCTGGTACCGGTCACGCGGTCGCGTGGCGGGAGAGTCGCTGTTCTGGCTGGAATCGGTCACGAGTCTGCTCCGCGGAGCGTCTGGATCGAGTCGGTGAAGTCCTCGAGGTACCGGTCGGCGATCGCTTCAAGACCGTATCGGCCAGCAGCCTCGACCGCCGCCTGCGAGAGTCGGCTTCGGAGTTCGGAATCTCCGGCAAGGGTGCTCAGATGGTCCGCGAGACGGTCGATCTCACCATCCCCTCTTTCGAAGACCAGCCCGGTCTCCCGATCACGGATGTAGGCCGAGTACTGAGGCAGGTCCGCCACCACGGGTGGCAGCCCGCAGGCCATGGCCTCCAGCGGGGCCACCGGAGAAGCCTCTCCGCGGGCGGCGATCGAGGGATAGCAGTAGAGATCCGCCGCACGGAGCTCGTCGGCCAGGGCGTTCGGATCGGCGACGCCGCCCGGCAGTTCGAGGGGGGCATCCCCCGCGAGCGATCGAAGCTGCTCGACGTATTCGGGGCCGCCGCCGCCATCGGAACGAGCGGCGGGTCCGACGAGCCGGAGGGAGAAGTCGTGCCCGGCGGCCCGGAGCCGGCCCCAGGCCTCGACCAGCAGATGCAGCCCCTTTTCAGGATGGATTCGGCCCGTGTAGAGGATGCGGGCCGGGCCCCGGTCCGAGGCTTCGGATCCTTCCGATCCGGGATGGAACACGTCGAGATCGACGGGGTTTCCGATCAGCTTGATCCGGGATGCCGTCTCCGGGCGTTCATCCGTGATTCCGTCGACGATCGCCTGGGAGACCGTGGAGATTCGATCGACTCCGCCGTAGAGCCACATCTGACCCTTGGGGAATCGCTGGATGTGCATGTTCAGCACGCCGATCCGTCTGCGGACTCGATTTCGGCGGGATCGAAGCAGCCAGGGCAGCCAGAAGCAGTTGGTCACCGTGACATCGGCATCGGGCAGGAGGCGGGCGGCCTTTCGAGACCAGCCGAAGTCTCTCAGGATGTCGATCTTCACGTGGCGAGTGCGATCCAGCAGCGGCAGCCTGCGGTATTCGAGCCCGTCGATGCGGTCGCCACGGGGAAGGTCCGGATGATCCGGCCCCACCATGACGAGCTCGTGCCCCCGGTCCTGGAAGACCCGGGCGAGCTGCCACCACACCTTCTCGATCGCACCACTCGGTGCCGGAGGAGGGGGCTTGAACGGCCCGAGCACGATTGTGATTCGCATCGTCGGCGTCTCCCGCGGGCGGAGATCCGCCACATCCGTAGGATACGGATCGTCGTGGGTCATGATCGCCCCACGGGCACTTCCCGGCATCGAAAGGTTCGATCGATGACGCTTCGTCTGCACGACACCCTCGAACGCCGCCAGGTCGACTTCACCCCGGTCGACCCTGACGGCCCCGTGACCTTCTACACCTGCGGGCCCACGGTCTACGACTACGCCCACATCGGGAACTTCAGGTCCTTCCTCAATGCCGACGTGCTCAGGCGGACCCTCGAGTTCCTGGGCCACGAGGTCCGTCACGTGATGAACATCACGGATGTCGGCCACATGACCGAGGACGGGGTCGCGGACGGGGGTGGCGAGGACAAGATGGCGGTCGCCGGACGTCGGCTGCTCGAAAGCAAGAAGTCCGGAACCCTGCCCGACGACGTCGAGATCGATCCCACCGATCCACTCGCCATCGCGGACTTCTATGCCGCGGCCTTCATCGAGGACGCAAGACTCCTGGGCCTGACGGTGGTCGAGGACGCCGATGCGGATCCGACCCTCATGCCCCGACCCACCCAATGGGTCGATGAGATGATCGCCCTGATCGAGCGACTGATCGAGGGTGGCAACGCGTATGTCGGTGGTGATGGAGCCGTCTACTTCTCGGTGACCAGCTTTCCCGACTACGGCCGCCTCTCCGGCAATTCCCTCGAGGGACTCAAGGAGGGGGAGGGCGGTCGAGTCAACGAGGCGAACCAGGCGGCGAAGCGTCATCCCGCGGACTTCCTGCTGTGGAAGCCCGATGCGACCCATCTCATGCGATGGCCGAGCCCGTGGGGGGAGGGATACCCCGGGTGGCATCTCGAGTGCAGTGCGATGGCGCTCGGTCTCCTCGCCCCCTCCGAGGGCGAGCACGCCGGAACGATCGACATCCACTCCGGTGGAGAGGACAACATCTTCCCTCATCACGAGTGCGAGATCGCCCAGAGCTGCGCCGCGACCGGAGCCAGTCGCTTCGCGCGGTACTGGTTCCACACTCGCCATCTCGTGGTCGAAGGGGAGAAGATGTCGAAGTCCAGGGGCAACTTCTTCACGGTCCGGGACATCCTCGCCCGAGGTGCGACGCCCGCGGCGTTGCGACTGGAGCTGGTGAGAACCCACTACCGGCAGAATGCCAACTTCACCCTTCAAGGGCTTCGAGACTGCGGTCGCATGGTCGACCGATGGTGCCGGCTTCGGGACGCCCTCGAGGCTGGAAGGGTCGTCGCCGGTGAGGGGCCGGGTCCGCTGGAGTCCGCGATTCCCGCATTCACCGAGGCGATCAGCGACGACCTCAATCTCGCGCGGGCGATCGGCGTGCTGAACGAGGCGGTGAGTGCCGGTCGCGTGGACGAGGATGCGATCGGCGATCCCGATCGGGCGGCCGCGGAACTCGCCGCCCTGCGACGGATGGATCATGTCCTCGGCGTGCTCGATCGCAACGAGGCTCCGACCAGTGATGCCGACGATGACCTCGCGATCGAGGTCGAATCGAGGATCGTCGCCCGGTCCGAGGCCAAGTCCAGGAAGGACTGGGCCGCGGCCGATGCCATACGAGACGAGCTCGCCGCAATGGGCGTCGCCATCAAGGACGGCCCCGAAGGCACCACCTGGTCACGGATCGTCGAATGACCGCATCGACTCCGCATCGAACCGGCCGACCGCCGGTGATCGGCCTGACCGGAGGCATCGGGGCGGGCAAGAGCACCGTGGCCCGAATCCTCGAAGGCATGGGGTGCGTGGTCAGTGATTCCGATCGCGATGCCGCGGCGGTCATCGAGACGCCGGAGGTGCTGGAGCGATTGAAGGCGTGGTGGGGGCACGAGATCGTGGGACCCGACGGAACACCCGACCGCCGGGCGATCGCCGCGCGGGTCTTCGACGATCCGAGGGAGCGGGGTCGATTGGAGAACCTGGTGCATCCGCTCGTTCATGAGCGGAGACGGCAGCGCTTCGCGGAGGCGGATTCCGACACCAGGGCTCTGGTGATCGATGCGCCGCTGCTCTTCGAAGCAGGGCTCGACGAGGAGTGCGACGCGGTCATCTTCGTCGATGCATCCCGCGAGCTTCGTCTCGAACGAGTGAGGTCCGAACGTGGATGGGATGAATCGGAGATCGATCGACGGGAGGCGGCTCAGCTTCCCATCGATGAGAAACGCCGACGAGCCACCACGGTGATCGCGAACAACGCCGCGGCCGACCGACTCGAGATGGATGTCCGGGCCTTCCTGGAGTCGATGCCCCGGCATTGATCCCGGCAATCGGGGGAGCCCCTCGAGCCATTGTTATAGGACTTTCGGGGCCGATCTTCATCCGAGGTGGCCGGCTCGACCCGGATCGTCGGCATGGGCCGGATTTGACCTCCGGACGCTGACCGTCCATCATTCCCGCAGGTCGATCGCTCTCTCGATCGACATCCCCCCGTCCACGCCGCCGAGATCCCGATGCTCGCCGCTTCGAAAGCGGTGGAGACCGATCGATCGAAGTCACTTCGCGGCGTCGACCAATCCCCTCAACGGTCGCCCTCGATCATGGCCAGCAAGTCACGTCGTCGTCGTCGCAAGTCCGGCGGCTCCTCGTCGAATCCCAATGGCGCCAGTCCGACCTCGGTCACGCTCGCGCCCGGATCGGTCCCCACGGATGAGCAGCTCGAGCAGGAGGCCGCCGAACTGGAGGCCGAACTGCAGGAGCGGTACGACCTCGCGAAGAAGGACGGCCTCGACCTCACCAAGCTCCAGAAGATGAAGCTCGAGGAACTCCTCAAGCTCGCCAAGAAGGAGAAGGACGAGGACCCCGGAAACCTTCCGAAGCAGAAGCTCGTCTTCGAGATCCTCAGGAAGCGGGCCGAGAAGGCCGGCCTGATGATGGCCGAAGGCACCCTCGAGGTCATGGCCGAGGGGTTCGGCTTCCTTCGAAGTCCCGAATACAGCTACCTCCCGTGCGCCGACGACGTGTACGTCAGCCCGAGTCAGATCCGTCGGTTCGCGCTGCGTCGAGGCCAGGTCGTGAAGGGTCTGATCCGTCCGCCGAAGGAGGCCGAGACCTACTTCGCCCTGCTCCGCGTCGAGGAGGTCAACGGCAACGATCCGAAGGTGCTTCAGACCCTGCCGACCTTCGAAAACCTCACGCCGCTGCATCCGAACCAGCGGATCCAGCTGGAACTCCCCGAGGAACCGACCCGTCTCGAGCCCAGGATCATCGACATGGTCACGCCGCTCGGCTTCGGCCAGCGAGCCCTGATCGTCGCTCCGCCGCGTACCGGCAAGACCGTCATCCTCCAGCAGATCACCAATGCGATCGCGAAGAATCACGATGACGTCCACGTCATCGTGCTTCTGATCGATGAACGTCCGGAGGAAGTGACCGACTTCAAGCGGAACACTCCCGAACAGGTCGAGGTGGTGGCGAGCACGTTCGACGAGGAGGCCTCCCGGCACATCGCGATCAGCGAGATCGTCATGGAGAAGGCGCGGCGGATGGTGGAGTTCGGTCAGGACGTGATCATCCTGCTCGACTCGATCACCAGGCTCGCCCGCGGCTACAACAACGCCATGACCGGATCCGGAAAGATCGGCTCCGGTGGTGTCGACAACGCGGCGCTGATCAAGCCGAAGAAGTTCTTCGGATCGGCTCGGAACATCGAGGACGGCGGCTCCCTCACGATCATCGGAACCGCCCTCGTGGACACCGGCAGCCGGGCCGACGAGGTGATCTTCGAGGAGTTCAAGGGCACCGGCAACGCGGAGCTCCACCTCGATCGCAAGCTGGTCGAGAAGCGGGTCTATCCCGCGATCGACATCGCCGCTTCGGGCACCCGTCGCGAGGAACTGCTCCTTGATCCTCAGGAGCATGAATTGATCACGCGATTGAGGAAGGTCGTCTCGGACATGAACGTGGTGGAGGCGATGGAGCTGCTTCGCTCCCGTCTGGCCAAGACCAAGAGCAATGGCGAGTTCCTGATGACCATGTCGATGGGATGATCGGAGGATGGAACCGGACCCCGGAGTTCCGCGGACGGAACCGGGACCCCCGGGCTTCCATGTCGGATTTCCGGCCTCAGGAGTCGGACGCAGAGCCCCAGCCGCGGAGAGCCAAAGTGCGATCGAAGACCTACCCCGTCGTGTTCCGCCGAGGAATGACCCTGACCGAGATCATGGCGGTCATCGGCATCATCGTCGTCCTGCTGGCGATTCTCCTGCCCGGACTGGCGACCGTCCGCCGGACCGGCGAGCAGACCACCAGTGAGAACAACCTTCGGCAGCTTTACACCTATCTGAAGTCGTACATGACGGACAACCGGGAGTTCGTGCCGCCCTCAAGCTTCGACTACCGGGAGGCGACCTACCCGGGCACGGTGCGGACCAACAGCCCCCGATCGTCGCCGCCCAACAGCGGTCCCGTCGCGGGTGGCGTGTTCACCACCGGCGAGCCCCAGCACGTGGGCAGCTGGGCTGACATCCTCTGGACCTACAGCGACCAGGACGCCATCCTCGATGTCGCAGGCCCTCCGGGGATCGGATTCACGGGCTACAACTATCGCTACGACTCCCCGGACCGGTGGGTCTTCGATTCGATTCCGGAGTTCAAGACCGCGTTCCGAAGCACGGGTGTCAACACCAGGGCCGTCGAAGGCTCGGGGGCCACGCCGTTCGGAGACGGCACGGTCGCCGCCGAGAAGGGGCAGCCCGGTTACTTCGCCGCGAACGACTGGTTCGCGGTCGGAGGCTCCACGGGCGCCGGCTGGATCTCCGGTCCTCAGATCCGGTTTCCCGCCCGAGCCGTGTATCTGGTCGACTCGTATGCCGGTGAGACGATCGCGCCCAACGAGAATGGCTGGGGGAACCCGGGTGCGAACATCGACACCCAGGTCGACTTCCGCTACATCGGTGACAACGCCCTGTTCCTGACCCTCGACGGCGGGATCAAGGCCGAGCCGCTCTTCGACGGCATCCAGGCGGTCGAGGAACGGGGATACCGGATCCGGGATCTCGACAAGCGGGTCCAGTCCACCACGCCGTGAGGCTGGGGGGCACTCATGGCTATGCCGAGGGGGCAGGGTGATTTCATGCGGTTTCCCCCCTGCAGCACCCTCCGGACCTCAAGGTGCCTCAGACCCCCTGAACCCCCTTTTTTGATCAAAAACGGCGATTATTGCCTCGGACACGGTCTTCCGAGCTCTGGCAGACGGGGGTGAAGATACCTGGTCGGGGGTCCTGGACCGGTGTCAATTCTCATTGAGTGCATCGGTGGGTTGCCTTCGGACGGGTAATCGCTACACTCTTCGATCTCCGCTCCGATCCGGGGCGGTTTTTATTCGGTTGGAGACCGACCTGTCGGTCTCGGGGCTTCGGCCCGACAACCGCGTTCGCCACCTGCCACCGTAGCTCAGTGGTAGAGCACACCCTTGGTAAGGGTGAGGTCACGGGTTCAAGTCCCGTCGGTGGCTTCGAGTCTCAACGTGAGGCTCGGCACATCGCCTGTGTCCATCCGTCGTTGGCTGGACAGGCACCGGAGTCAGGAACGCCACGAGAAGTGGCATGACTCCGCTTCGTCGTATCGCCGATCGGTCACCCGTTGAACCAGACGGCGGAAATCTCGGAGAAGCTTGCAGATGGCTAAGGAAGTCTTCCAAAGGACCAAGCCGCACGTGAACGTCGGCACCATCGGTCACGTCGACCACGGCAAGACCACGCTCACCGCGGCCATCACCACCGTGCAGGGTGCCAAGGGCCTCGCGAAGCAGATCGCCTATGACGAGGTGGCCAAGGCCTCCGAGTCGGAAGGTCGACGCGACCCCACCAAGATCCTCACGATCGCCACCAGTCACGTCGAGTACGAGTCGCCCAACCGGCACTACGCTCACGTCGACTGCCCCGGCCACGCCGACTACGTGAAGAACATGATCACCGGTGCCGCCCAGATGGACGGCGCCATCCTGGTGTGCTCGGCCTCCGACGGCCCGATGCCCCAGACCCGTGAGCACATTCTCCTGGCTCGCCAGGTGGGTGTTCCGAAGATCGTGGTCTTCCTCAACAAGTGCGACCTCGTCGATGACGAGGAGCTGCTCGACCTCATCGAACTCGAGGTCCGTGAGCTTCTCAACAAGTACGACTTCCCCGGCGACGACACCCCGGTCATCCGTGGTGCCGCCTTCCCGGCCCTTCAGAACCCGACCGACGAGGCTGCCAACGCCTGCATCGGCGAGCTTCTGGAGCAGCTCGACACCTACATCGAGGAGCCGGAGCGGGAGACCGACAAGCCGTTCCTGATGTCGATCGAGGACGTCTTCTCGATCAAGGGCCGCGGTACCGTCGCGACCGGCCGTATCGAGCGAGGCATCATCAAGGTCGGTGACGAGGCCGAGATCGTCGGCCTCGGTGCCGAGGACATGAAGACGACCATCACCGGTGTGGAGATGTTCCAGAAGACCCTCGATGAAGGCCAGGCCGGCGACAACGTCGGTTGCCTCCTTCGTGGCGTCGAGAAGGACGACATCCAGCGAGGCCAGGTCCTCTGCAAGCCCGGTTCGATCAAGCCCCACAAGAAGTTCCAGGGTCAGGTCTACGTGCTGACCAAGGAAGAGGGCGGTCGGCACACCCCGTTCTTCTCCGGTTACAAGCCTCAGTTCTACTTCCGCACGACGGACATCACCGGCAAGCTCACCCTTCTCGGCGGTGCCGAGATGTGCATGCCCGGCGACAACGTCGAGCTCGAAGTCGACCTCGAGGACAAGGGCGTGGCGATGGAGGAAGGCGTTCGGTTCGCGGTCCGCGAAGGCGGCCGTACCGTCGGCTCCGGCGTCGTCACCAAGATCATCGAGTAGCAACCGGCAACCATCGCGACCCGGGATCCCATGGATCCCGGGTCGCGTTGACCGGTCTTCACGCCCCGACACGGGCGTACCCGTCTAAGGACGCATCGTCATGGCCAAGAAGATGGATCGCGAATTCGTGTGGCTCGTGTGCACCGAGACCGGTGACATGAACTACCGCACCAACATCCGCGTCAAGGGCGGCATCGATGAGAAGGTCAAGGAGGGCTTCATGAAGTACTCGCCTTCCCTGAGGAAGCACACGCTTCACAAGATCAAGCGCAAGTGATCCTCCGTCTCGCACGGACCGCTCGCCTTGCGCATGGACGCCAGTAGCTCAATTGGCAGAGCAGCGGATTCCAAATCCGCAGGTTGAGTGTTCGAGTCACTCCTGGCGTGTTCTGCCCACTCACCGCCGTTCAGCCGGCGACCGATCGGAACCACTCATGTCGACCGCCATCTACAAGAAGGGTCAGGGATTCTGGACCCGACAGATGTCGACCGTTGCCGCAGCCGTTCTGACGCTGCTGGGCGCCATCTGGATCTCCGATCAGTTCCGTGGTGCGGAATGGTTCAACCTTCAGCCCATCTACTGGCGGGCGATCGTCGGTGTGATCTGGTGCGGGGTGTTCGGCCTTCTGATCTATTCGTTCATCTGGGTCAAGCCGCGCTCGGTCGACTTCCTGGTGGCGACCGAGACCGAGATGAAGAAGGTCAACTGGTCCACCAGGCATGAGATCGTCGGCTCCACCGTCGTGGTGATCCTGCTCGCGGCGGGCATCGCCGGGTTCTGCCGGATCTTCGACTACGTGTTCCTCCTGCTGTTCAGTTCCATCAAGGTCCTGGACGCCTGAGGCGGATTCAAGACCGCTGCGGAGGACGGACGACCGGTTCGCTGCGGAAATGGGCGTTTCGATCACGCTCTCGACTCGAGGTAACCCATGAGCATGTCCGACGAACAACCGATTGGTGAGGAAGCATCCGAGGCCAGGGCCCCCGAGCCTTCGGAGTCCACCCCGACGGAGTCGACCCCGGCTCCTGAGGATTCCGAGGAGCGGGCTCCCGAAGATCTCGACCCCACCACGGAAGCCTCTCCCAAGAAGCGTCTGGCCTCCGGCCGGGCGGCCGCCTCGGCGGTGTCCGCCGGGCAGTCGCTGGGCGACGTCGGCGGTGTGGCGACCCACCGGATCGTCAGTGAGGATCCGAAGGACGGTTCCGGCGGTGGATCGGACGCGGCCGAGGGCCAGTTCGACCCGGCCGCCGACATGCCGATGTATCGACCCGGTTTCGACTGGTTCGTGCTCCGCGTGGCGAGCAACAAGGAATCGAGCGTTCGAGAGACCCTGCTCCGAAAGGTCCAGATCGAGGGCATGGAGCACATGGTCGGTCGAATCATGGTGCCCACCGAGAAGACCCAGTCGATCAAGGCGGGCGCTCGGCGAGTCACCGAGACCAAGCTGTATCCCGGATACGTCTTCGTCGAGATGTCGCTGGAGAGCGACGGCCGGATCCCCCAGGATGTCTTCTTCCTGATCAAGGAGACCACCGGTGTCGGCGACTTCGTGGGCACGGCGGGGCGACCGACGCCCATGGCGACGCACGAAGTCGAGAAGATGCTCTTCGACTCGAGGAAGCCCGACGAGACTCCGCAGGTCAAGATGGAGTTCGTCTCGGGCGACGCGGTCATCATCAAGGAAGGTCCTTTCGAGAACTACGAGGGAACGGTGGACGAGGTCATGCCCGAGAAGGGTCTGGTCCGCGTTCTGGTGACGATCTTCGGTCGCCAGGCTCCCGTCGAGCTGGAGTACTGGCAGATCGCCAAGGCCGAGGAGTAGTTCCGAAGGCTCCCCTCGTGACTCTCCCTTGTTTCAGGGGTCAGGGTGGGGGGCGAGAAGCGAAATGACCCGGCCCGGAGGCTTCCCAGGAGTGTCCGGGCCGTCTGATCTCCCGGGGGCGATTGGCGCAGGGTGAGGAGCCCCGCCGATACACTTCGGGAGCCCTCAACGGAGCGATTGATCCATGCATCGACGTCTTCACGAACGTATCGCGTTTTTCCCGGTGGTCCTCCTCTCCCTCCTTGGAGCGGTGGCCTGCACTCCGTACGCGACCTATCCCCCGATGAGTGATGTCGAACCCCTGGTCCCCGGTCTCTATCCGGTGCCCCAGGTCATGGGCAAGTCCCTCAAGGCCGCCTACGACAAGACCTCGGGGAATCTGAGCGAGGATGGAAATGCTCCAGCCCTCGTCTACGCCCTGCCGGAAGGCATCAGCCCGGGGAACTGGAAGCAGATCTCGAACCTCACGGGGATCGAGGGTGCACGTGCCCTGACCGGGGACGATTACGAGGCGGGCGTTCCGTTCTGGAGCATCGAGCAGGTCAGGATCCGGAACCAGCGAGCCGAAGTGGATGTCGTCTTCCCGATCTCGGATGGGTTCGAGCGAGCGACGGTCATTCTCGAGGCCGAACCCTTCAGAGCCTACGAGGTCAAGTTCTTCCAGCGATGGCGGGTCCCGGTCGACAAGCCCGCCTTCACGCAGCCCGGACGCCAGTCCACCACGATGGAAGACAACGAGGCTCAGGAGGCCGGCAAGGAGGCGGAAGCGGTCGTTGCTCCCGAACCCGAGACCGACTCGGACGAATCCTGAGTCCCTTCGGGCATCCGAACGGGCCCCTCTACGAACCCGTCAGGAGAGTCCGAGGCCCCCGAATCGGGACCGAGGCCCCCGTGCTTGGAGTCCCCCGTGTCCGAAAACAGTCCATCACCGAGCGACCCTCGACGCATCGTCGTGGGCATCACCGGCGCCAGTGGAGCCGCGTACGCGGTTCGAGTGATCCAACTCCTGGCCGCGGGGGGCGTCGAGGTCCATCTGGCCTGCAGCGACCTCGGACGTCGTCTGCTGGTCGAGGAGATGGGCATCACCCGGGTCGATCCCGAACAGCTGGCTCCCGGGCATGCGGACCGGATCGTGACCCATCCGGGGAATGATGTCGGGGCAGCCTGTGCCAGCGGCTCGTTCCGCCACGACGGGATGGTCGTTGTTCCCTGCTCGAGCAGCTCTCTGGCGAAGATCTCCCTGGGCATCACGGACAATCTGGTCCAGCGGGCGGCCCTGGTCACCCTCAAGGAACGTCGCCCCCTCGTGCTGGCCCATCGGGAGAGTCCGGTCGGCCTGCCCGAAATCGAGGCGATGCGACGGGTCACCGAAGCTGGAGGGATCGTGGCTCCGCTTTCCCCGGGGCTCTATCTGAACCCCGACTCGATCGAAGACCTCATCGATTTCATGGCGGGCCGGATCCTGGATCTCCTCGGGGTCTCTCATGACCTCCGGATCCGCTGGGATGAGCGGCTTCGCGAACGCGATAAACGGTCCTAGGTCCGAGAGAAATCGCTCCAGCCCGCAAATTCGGAATGATTCGACCGCTTCCGCTTGCCTCCCGACGGACATGAGGCATCCTGTGGTGACTTGGTTGATCGGATCCAGGAAAGGTCTGATTCCGAGTTTCCGCGGGGTCGTTGGGAAGGGGTTTCCACGACTCAAAACTCAGACTTGAACGCCGTGTTCTGGTGCATGGTGGTCACGAGCCTTGGCTTGTCGAGGTGACGCTGTGCTGCACGCACGCGTCCATCCCTCCGCTTCGACTCGACGGAAGGGAAACGATATTCCCTCTGCCCCGGCCGCCCTGTCCAGTTGTTTTGTACTGGGGAGGGCGGCCTCTTTTTTGGACGATGCATCAGACCCGGGTGGGTCTGCATCACCCATCCGCGAGGACGAGGCCGTCACTGATCGGGGATGGCCGGCACGGGCTGCGGGACATCTTCAGCCCGACCGCTGCTCGCTCGTGCTTGCGGTCATGTCGCTTGATCGAACGGGGCTCGGCTCAGTAGCTCTTCGCCCAGACCACCCGCCTGGCGCTCGGTTCCCCGGTGAACGGGCAGGTGCCCGGCCGGCCCTCGTCGTCGCAGAGCTTCTGGCCGTCGACGGGAATGCACCGCACGGTGACCGCCAGGTCGTTCTTGATCCGCTCTTCGAGCTTCGGATCGCCGTTGAAGTGGGTCAGTGCGAAGCCTGCGTGGATCGGGGCGGCTTCATTGTCGGCGGTCTCCGGTGACTTGAAGAACTCGTAGAACTCCTCTTCGGTGTCGATGACGTGGGTGTGTTCCTTTCGGAACGCCTTCGCCCTCGCCAGCAGGCCGTCCTGGATCTCCTGCAGAATGTCGGTGACCCGTTCCACGAAGTCCTCGAGCTTCATGCTCTCCTTGTCCTTGTGGCCCTTGTCCCGGCGACCCATGAAGACGCTGCCTTCGGCCACGTCGCGGGGACCGACCTCGATCCGGATCGGAGCACCGCGCTTGATCCACTGCCAGGTCTTGTCGCCGCCACGAAGGTCGCGGGTGTCGTACTCGACCTCGACCACCCGGCCGCCGAAGACCCTGGTCTTCAGCGCCTCGATGAGCTTGTCGCAGAACGCCATGACCTCGTCCCTGGATTCGGCCTTGTGCAGGACCGGCTGGATGATGACATGGGCCGGCGCGACCATGGGGGGGCAGATCATGCCGTCATCGTCGGCGTGGGTCATGATCGTGCCGCCGATNAGTCGGGTGCTCACGCCCCAGCTGGTGGTCCAGCAGAACTCGCGGTTGCCCTCGTCATCCTGGAACTGGATCTCCTGGGCCTTCGCGAAGTTCTGCCCGAGGAAGTGACTGGTGCCGGCCTGAAGCGCCTTGCGGTCCTGCATCATCGACTCGATGCACCAGGTCTCGACCGCGCCGGGGAAGCGTTCGCCCTCGGTCTTCTCGCCCTTGATGACGGGCATCGCCAGCCAGTTCTCCGCGAAGTCGGCGTAGACGTCGAGCATCTGCATCGTCTCGTCCTTCGCCTCGTCGGAGGTGGCGTGCGCNGTGTGNCCTTCCTGCCAGAGGAACTCCGCGGTTCGCAGGAACAGTCGGGTCCGCATCTCCCAGCGAACNACGTTGGCCCACTGGTTGATCAGCAGCGGGAGGTCGCGATGGCTCTGGATCCACTTGGCGAAGGTGGCTCCGATGATCGTCTCGCTGGTGGGTCGGACGACCAGCGGNTCCTCGAGGGGACCCGCGGGCACCAGGCCGCCGTCGGGCCCGGCTTCGAGCCGGTGGTGGGTGACGACCGCACACTCCTTGGCGAAGCCGTCGACGTGCTCGGCCTCCTTCTCGAGGAAGGAGAGCGGGATGAACAGCGGGAAGTAGGCGTTCTTGTGNCCGGTGGACTTGAACATGCCGTCCAGACCGCGTTGCACGTTCTCCCAGATCGCATAGCCCCAGGGCTTGATGACCATGCACCCTCGAACCGGGCTGGTCTCGGCCAGATCCGCGGACCTCACGACCTGCTGGTACCACTCGGAGTAGTTCTCCTCCCGGGTGGGGGTGATGGCGGTCTTCGGCTTCTGGCCCTTTTGCTGCTTCTGCTGGCTCATGGGATCACTCGGTGGTTCGGACGGCGATGCGGTTCGCCGGAAACGAGCAGCCTACCGACTCCGTGGGGCGTGCCGGGTGATCGGGCCGGCGGCCCGGTTCACTTCCAAACTAGAATCCACGGTTCGTTCGCATGCCTCTGCGAATCGGCCTCGGGTGCCGATCGAAAGGCATCCTCGAAACGAGGACTNCCGTGACCGCCATCACCGCCGTTCGCGTCATCGCCGAGGACATCAAGCTCGCCCACAGCGTGTTCGCCCTGCCGTTCGCGGTGCTGGGGGCGACCATGGCGGCCTTCCATGCCGGCGACGGACGGGTCGACTGGGGCACCTTCGTGCTCCCCCTGGGACTGGTGGTGATCGCGATGGTCTTCGCCCGAACCGCCGCGATGCTCGCGAACCGGATCCTCGATCACCGGATCGATGCCGGGAACCCCAGGACCAGCGGGCGGGCGATCCCCTCGGGNCGACTCGACCTTCGNACCGCGAACATCGCCTTCGCGATCTCCNGNCTNGGNTTCCTCGTGATCTGCGGGCTCTTCGGNATCCTNCGCGACAACTGGTGGCCTGCGATCCTCGGGGTTCCGGTCCTCGCCTGGATCACGAGCTACGGCCTCTTCAAGAGATTCACCTGGTTCTGTCACCTCTGGCTCGGAGCGAGTCTCGCCCTGAGTCCGGTCGCGGCCGCGATCGCGATCGAACCGGCATCGCTCGCCGGTCCCGCCATCTGGCTGCTGGCCGGGATGGTCCTCTTCTGGGTCGCCGGTTTCGACGTGATCTACGCGCTGCAGGACGTCGAGGTCGATCGGCGGGACGGGTTGAACTCGATTCCGGCCCGCTTCGGTTCCGAAGGGGCGATCTGGATCAGTCGCCTCCTGCACCTCCTCTCCCTGGCGTGTCTGGTCGGCGTGAGCGTCTGGACCCCGGGACTCGGTCGCGGTTTCCAGGCTGCGGTGGTTCTGGTGGCGATCCTGCTTCTGGTCGAGCATCTCACCGTGCGGCGCTGGGGCACGTCCCGCATGGCTCTGACCTTCGTCACCCTCAACGGACTCGTGTCGATCGTCGTGGGTCTGACGGGCGTGATCGAGCTGGCGAACGCCGGCTGATGGATTCGGGTCATCTTCCCGTCGCCCGCCCCATCGATCCGGGGATCCTGAGGGATCAGGTCGCGAAGAGCTGGCTCATGTCCTTGAACGCCTTGAACTCGAGGGCGTTGCCGGAAGGATCAAGCAGGAACATGGTGGCCTGTTCACCCGGCTGGCCTTCGAATCGGATGTACGGCTCGATCACGAAACTCCGTTTCGCGGCCNGCAGTCGATCCGCAAGACGGTGCCAGGTGTCCCAATCGAGAACGGCGCCGAAGTGCGGGACCGGGACGTCATGGCCGTCCACCGGGTTCGATTCGCCGGAGGCAACCGGTTCGGCATCATCGACGAGGTGGGCGACCAGCTGATGTCCGAAGAAGTCGAAGTCGATCCACCGTTCGCTCGAGCGACCTTCCGGGCAGCCGAGGAGATCGCCGTAGAACGCACGGCTCTCCTCGAGATCATGGACCGGAAAGGCGAGATGGAAGGGAGGGACGACCATGGTCACTTCGCCACCTCGGGGGTCGCGGCCTCGATCCGGGGGAAGAGGGCCACCTTCTCGACCTCGATGCCGGCGAGCNGNTCGCTCCAGGTCGTCTGTGCCTCGAGTCCGCCATCGGCGACGTCGACCTCGATGCCGAGCGCCGCATGAAGCTCGGNCATCTTGTGGGGAAGGATCGGGCTGAGAAGCATCGAGGCGATTCGAACCGCTTCGGCGCACCGGGCGAGAATCGAGGCAAGCTCGTCCTTGCGTGACTCGTCCTTCGCGACCTTGAAGGGCTCGGTGGCATTGATGAAGGCATCGACCGTNCGGAGCAGTCCGATGCCAGCCTCGCAGGCGGCATCGAGGGCGAAGTCGTCCATCGCGGTACGCCAGTCGGCGACCGCGGAGCGAGCCGCTTCGGGAATGTCCCATTCCACGAATTCGTTTCCGGCGTCGGCAGGAACCACGCCGTCGAAGTACTTCTTGATCATCGCGGTGGTTCGACTGGCGCAGTTGCCGACGGTGTTCACCAGGTCGCTGGTGTANGTCTCGTGGAAACCCGTCGCCTGGAAGTCGGCGTCGGTCGCTCCCAGAGGTCCCTGGACGACCATGTACCAGCGCCAGGCATCGAGCCCGTAGTCGTTCATGTATCGCTCGATCGACGGGAGGTCGATGAAGTTGCCGAGGGACTTGGACATCTTCTGGCCTTCACTGATCCAGAACGAGTGGGCGTAGACGCACTTCGGTATCGGGAGTTCGAGGGCCATCAGGACNGCGGGCCAGATCACGGCGTGGAACCACAGGATCTCCTTGCCGATGACGTGGAGGTCGGCCGGCCAGTAGCGATGACGCCCGGCCGCGTCGCCGTCGTCCTCGGCCATGCCGAGGGCGGTCGCGTAGTTCAGAAGAGCGTCGATCCAGACGTAGATCACATGCTCCTCGTCGCCGGGGAAGGGGATGCCCCAGGAGAAGTTGGTTCTGGTGATCGGAACGTCCTGGAGACCTTCGCGCAGCCGTCCCAGCACCTCGTTGCGACGGGCCTCGGGTCGGACGAAATCCGGGTTCTCCGCGAAGAGCTTCTCGAGTCGATCCTGGAAGGCACTGAGGCGGAAGTAGTAGTTCCGCTCGGTCGCCTTGACGAGCTCCCGGCCCGAGATCGGCGACTTGTAGTCGGTCTCGCGGGCGCGGTTCTCGGTGACGTACTCCTCCTGCCCCTCGTCGTACCAGCCTTCGAATTCACCGCTGCAGACCGCTCCGGCATCGAGGAGGCGCTGCACCATCGTCTGCACCTGTCGGACGTGCCTCGGTTGGGTGGTTCTGATGAAGTCGTCGTTGGTCAGTCCGAAGATCTCGAGGACCCGCTGGAACTCGGCGGCGTTCTCGTCGGCGAGGGCCTGGGGACTGATCCCTCGCTCGGTCGCCGACTTCTCGACCTTGACACCGTGTTCGTCGGTTCCGGTCAGGAAGAAGACGTCCCGGCCGTCGAAGCGCATGGCCCTTGCCCACACGTCGCACAACGTGGTGGTGTAGGCGTGGCCGATGTGCGGTCGGTCGTTGACGTAGTAGATCGGGGTGGTGATGTAGGCGGTCGAGCGGGATTCCATGCCGGTGATTGTAGTGGCGCAGCGAGGTCCTCCCCGCGTAGCATGCGGGTCTGATGACAGCCGANCCCGAGAACACGACACGGAGCAGGGGTCGGATCTCCGTCCCCGCCGCCCTGGGAGCGATCGCCCTCGTGATCGCCGCGGTCGTGTTCGGTGTCCTCGGACCCCGGATGGGCCAGCGTGGTATCCGTCTCGGGGGAACGCCACTCTCCGAGATCCGCGATCTCGCGGTGGATCTCTACGGGGTCAGGCTTCTCGGGGGCACGGCGGACCTCGAATCCCCCGGGATGGGATACTCGGAGATCGAGAAGCTCGGCTTCGAGTCGAGGGGGACCGAAACCATCGAGCTCGATCGGCTCGGGCAGGCCTCCGGCCACTGGTTCAGGGATCCGGATGCGAAAAGCTCGATTCTGGTGCTGGAAGTGCCGGATTCGAGTCGGTTCGTCTACTTCGATCCACTCGGTCGGCAGCGACCTCTTCTGCCGGGCGAGAGAATCGAGGAATCGATCGGTCTGAACACCGTGGAATGGGCTCGGGAATGGCCTCGGAGCCCGATGGTGAGCCCAGGCGATGCGAGGACCGAACTGGAGAACATCCTCGAAGGCGGAACGCTCGGAGTGACGATTCTCGGGCTTGGAGGCGAGGTGGTGGTCGTGGTCGCTCCCGACTTCGACGAANCGGTCGAGATCGCGGATCTGATCGCACCGGGGATCGAGCGGAACGAGGTCGGCGAAGTGGCCATGGAAGGCTATCCTTGGGGGTCCGGATGATCCGATGAACCTGAGTGGCCGATCCGGTCCCGTTCCACGCCGCGAGACCCCCCATGCGACCTGATGTCAAGCGTCCCCTGCTTCACGCTCTTCTGTCGTCCATCATGGTCATCGGAATGGCTGCAATGCCGGCCTTCGCCCAGCGGAAGATCGAATCGCAGCGCATCAACGGGCAGCGAAGCGGCGGCGAGCTCTATCAGAATCCCGCGGGCCAGGCCCTGGGCAACGGCGCCGTCATGATCCCGAACGGTCTGCTCGGCAACAACGCGATGGGGTACGGCAACGCGCTCGATTCGAGCCTCGAGATCGGTAGTGGCGGTCGAAACTTCCGGTCGGCTCGGACGAACGCCTACACCTATCAGAATCTCCAGGCTCGAAATCTGGTCGTGACCAACAACGTGGCCGGCGGGCGAGGCTTCAGGGGTGACGAGGGTTATCAGATCACCGGTCTGAGCGGGGCCGGCTACAACGCTCCCGGAGACTTCATGGGTGGAACGGCNGGTGACGACATCTACGGTTTCAATCGTGATTCGTCGCTCAGCAGTCTGAACTTCCTCGGAAGCAGCCGTGCCGCCGATCCTTTCAACATTGCGCAGGGGGTCGGGGTGTTCCAGTACCGCCGCGACTTCACCACTCTTCCCGAGGTCAACACCGCGGCCGGAGTGAGGAAGATCAACGATGCGGAGATCCGGCTCGATCGCGCGAACTCCGCGATCGATTCCCGAAGTCTGCTCTCGACCGCGGTGGCGCCGGGCGACATCGGCGTGGTCGCTGCGGCCGAGGCGGGACGGATGCAGGCGAGCGCCTCGGCGATCCGAGGCGTCCAGTATCGACCGCTCGGCGCATCGATCTCTACGGATCTCTACGGAGAGGCCATGATGAACGGTCAGCGTCTCCGATCCGAAGAGGAGGCGATCGGTCCTTCGATCCAGCCGTTCCGGGTGAATTTCGGAACCGAAGACCGACCGGCACCACCGGAACTCGTCAAGGCCCAGCTTGATTCGAGCGAGGCCTACAAGAACATCATGCAGCGGGTCTTCGAGCAGTACGAGGGTCGGGACGACGTCAAGATCGATGCCGCCGGTCTGGAGAGGATGCGGTCCGACTTCGGCAAGGTCGAGTCGCGGCTGACTCCGGTCCGCATCGGTGATCCGACCGAGGAGCGTCCCAGGAACGTCAATGAACGCCGTGAAGGCCTCCCCGGAGATCGAGAGCCGATCGGCGGCCTCGAAGACCTCATGGCCGACGAGGAAGACGATCTGGGTGTGGATGACTCGGATGCGCTGCCACCGAACGCCGACGACGCCGAGGACGCCGAGGACGCCGAGGAGACAGATGCCGAGGAGACGGACGCCGAGGACGAGGAGAAGAGCGGAGCCCGCAGCATCGAAGAGCTCATCCTGAGCCTCGCGCACCGGACGGAACTCGACACCTTCGTCGACCCCGGGATGGAGGCCCGGGTCAGCCAGGTGACCGGCCAGGCCGAGCAGGCGATGCGGGATGGGGACTACTTCCGCGCGGAGGACCGATTCTCTCTGGCCCTGAAGCTGAATCCCGGCAATCCGATCCTCGAGGCGGGCCTTGCCAACGCTCAGATCGGGGCGGGGCTCTATCGATCCGCGGCGATCTCGCTCACCTTCCTGTACCGCAAGCATCCCGAGATGATCGACGTCGGTTGGAGCGAATCGGCNCGTCCGACCCGGACCCGCATGCTGCTGGCGGCGGATGACGTCCGGAAGATGATCGACCGTGACCCAGGCGGCTCCAACGGACTTGGAATCCTGATCGCGTATATCGGTCGACAGCTCGGTGATCGACCCCTGATCGAGGAAGGGCTCGATCTGATCAGGGATCCGAGAGTCATCTCGCTGGTGCCCCAGCTTCGGAAGATCTGGCTGTCGGAGGCTCCCCACGATTCGGGGGAGACGGAGACCCGGTAATCGGGCTGCTGCCGGATCCTTCCCGCCGCGGGTCCATCCGGAACGGTGATGCCATCGTCCCTTGATGGATGGCCCGATGCCATCTGGTCGATGAAGAGATCATGAGCGCTTTCGGAGTCCCACCCGAAATCTCCGCCCTTCAGTCCGTCCAGGCCCAGCGGGAAGCCGCCAAGGCCCGCGATCGCACGCGGGCTGCGCTCGAACGCAAGCGTTCGACTCGCGAGGAGGAGGAGCGATTCCGGGTCCAGGACACCGCGGACATCGCCGACGTCCGGAGTCTCGACGAGGAATCCTCGCAGGGAGACGAGGGATCACGGAGACGCCGGGAGGAACGCCAGGAGGCCGAGATGCACCGCCGCCGGCGGGATGGCGGTTCCGGAGACGGTCACATCGACGTCACGGCCTGAGCACCCTGATCAGGACGACCGCAGTCGCCGAGACGACTTCACCCCGAGGGCGCGATGGATCCTCAGGGTCGAGGTCGACTTGTTGAGCGTGTAGAAGTGGATGCCGTCGACGTTCCGGTCGAGGAGGTCTCGGCATTGTTCGGTCGCCCAGTGGACTCCGATGTCGCCGATGGCCTCGTTGTCACCGTCGTCCGCACGATCGATGGCACGAAGCAGAGGCGCGGGGAAGACGGTCCCGGCGGCGAGGGTGGACATGCGCCTCAGGCCCGCGGTGGAAGTCACGGGCATGATCCCTGCGAGGACCGGAATCTCGATGCCGGCGAGTCGGCAGCGGGCGAGCCAGTCGAGGAAGGCGTGATTGTCGAAGAACAACTGGGAGCAGATCCAGTCGGCCCCCTCGTCGATCTTGGACTTCAGGTGTTCCATGGCCCGGAGCGAGTCGGGCGTGTCGGGATGACCCTCGGGGAAACCCCGCCACGCCGATGGTGATGTCGATCCCTTTCCCATCGGCGTGCTCACGGATGTGGCGGACGAGGTCCGAGGCGTATTCGAAGTCCCCTCGAGGGGGCNCCGCCCCGTCGATCGGGGGGTCGCCCCGAAGGGCGAGTATCGCCTTGACGCCGGCATCGAAATAGCGGTCGAGAATGTCATCGATCTCGGCACGGGTGTGTCCGAGGCAGGTGAGATGAGGAACCGGTTGGAGTCGGCCATCATTCAGAAGGCGTTCCACGAGCTCGTGGGTCCGTGAGCGTGTGGACCCTGCGGCTCCGTAGGTGACGGAGACGAAGGACGGCTCCAGAGGCACCAGTTCCTCGATGCGGGCATCCAGTGCATCCCAGCCCGCCGGAGTCCTGGGCGGGAAGAATTCGAAAGAGACGCTGGGAGGACCATCGAACGGGAAGTTCGCCATGCCCTCATGCTATCGCGAGAGCCNGTCGGCCCGGCATGGGACTCCCGGGACCCGCTGAGTAGACTGTCCGTGATGCCCGTCAGACCATCGATCCCGGGCCCGACCATCAAGAGGCTCACGCTCTATCTGCGCGAGGTGGAGCGTCGTCAGATGGAAGGGCAGACGAGGATCAGTTCCGGAGAGCTGGGACGAGCCCTCGGCCTGACCGACACCCAGATCCGGAAGGATCTCTCCTGGTTCGGGCAGTTCGGGCAGGCCGGGATCGGCTACCTCCTCGACCCGCTGTCCATGCGTCTTCGAGAGATCCTCGGCAAGGACCGGATCTGGAAGACCGCGGTGGTGGGGGCCGGACGTCTCGGCCAGGCGATCATGTCCTACGGGCCCTTCGCCCGGGAGGGATTCGAGGTGGCTGCGGTCTTCGACGCGAATCCGGAGATGGTCGGACGGGAGGTCGCCGGACATCGGATCCACTCGATGGAGGATCTCGGAACCGTGGTGAAGGAGCGTGGAGTGCTGCTGGGCATCGTTTCAGTGCCTCGCGAGGCGGCTCAGGAAGTCGCGGATCGCCTCATCGATGCCGGGGTTCTTGGCCTCCTGAACTTCGCTCCGGTAAGGTTGGAGGTCGGTGACCGGGCGAGTGTCGCCAGCGTGGACTTCTCTTCCCGCCTTGAGCGTCTCGCCTTCCAGGTCTCCGCCGGATTGAAGGGATCGATCGACGGTGAGGACTGACTGGCGACATCCGTGCATGCTTTCGATCGGCATCCTGCTTCTGATGGGATGCTCGGCCAGGGTCGGCCCCAGGGATGGAGCCGTCGAACAGGCTGCGAAGGTGACCAGACTCGAACGTGAGGTCGATCGACTCGAGATCGAGGTCGCGGAGGCCAGGGCCGATCTCGAGGCCGCGGTCTCGGGCGGCCCTTCNGAGATCGAGACATCGGCCCTCCCTCGTCCTCATGCCATCGTCACGGCCAGTGGTTCCTCGGTTCGACGAGGGCATGAAGGATCCGAGCTTCGCTGGAGGATCCGCTCCGAGGACCGGCGTGGACGCTTTCTGCAGACCACCGGCCCGGTGATTGTGGAGGCGGTGGCGATCGGGGACCAGGGAGATGCAGTCGAGCTCGGACGATGGGAGATCGATGCCACGGACTGGCGGAAAGGTCTTCGAGAGGGATTCATGGGCACGGCCTACTCCATCGATGTCTCTCTGGACACCGACCTCCCGGCGANGGCCACCCGTGTTCTGGCCCGGGTCTCAGTGTCCGATGTGAGGCTGGATTCCCCGCTTCGGCTCGAGACCGAGATCCCGATCGTGGACCGATCTGAAAGCGAGGTGGTGAAGTGATGCGGTCGAGCACCCTCCGAATCCTGGTGATCAGCGGGCTTCTGGCCGGCATCGCGGCCGGCTCGGGATGTCAGAAGGTCCTCTTCAAGAAGACGGATCCTCGAACCCAGTTCGAGACTCACGACCGCCTGCGTCAGCGGTACGTTCCGCTGGAGGAGCAGAATGTCTTCGGAGAACCGCAGCCGGCCCTCCGGGCGAGACTGTCCCCGGAGTACTAGCCCGCTCCCCGGCCGCTCCGGGACCGGGTCTCGAGGAAGGCCTGGAGCTGGAATTTGATAACCGTTCCGGACCCTTGCAGGTCCGATCAAGTCGTCCCCGGTGGTGTCGAGGGACGTCCGATTCGATCATTGCGGGCCGGGCTGACGGGCCCTGCTGGTTCTCGAAAGGCTGCGTGGTATGCTCCGAGAACCGGCAAGGGCGGTCTGGATGAAGGAGTTGCCCGAATACCGGTGAGATCGTCGGCCAAACGCCTCGAAACATGCATGAGATCCTCCCGATTCGTCCGATGACGGAAAGACGGACGACGCATGTCTTTGAGAGAGACTCCGTCGATGAAGCTGGATCCGGATCGTGCAGAGGGGTCGTCGCTTGAAGAAGAAGACCGAACATCAGAACGGGCTCTCCCGGACCCAGACCGTCTGGCTGGCGTTCGCCTGCAGCATGACGATGTTCGGTGGTCTCTTCGTCCTGACCGCTCCCGACGCGAGCTTCAATCCCCTGATGGTCTCCTCCCCCTCGATCGAGGACGATCTGCGGGGCCAGAAGTTCGACGCCCCCGAGAGGGACTGGATGAACATCGTCATCCACCACTCCGGCCTTCACTTCGATGATCACGTCCAGATCGATCGACGGCATCGCGAAAGCGGCCTGAACGGATCGGGATTCCACTTCGTGATCGGCAACGGCCTGGGCCGCCTCGCCGACGGAGATGTCGTCGCCACCACGCGCTGGTCACTCCAGTCGCCCGGTGCCCACATCGCGATCACCGACGACGCCGATGCCGCTCGGGTCGACCGACTGAACCTCGAATCCATCGGCATCTCGCTGATCGGAGACGGCAACGATCGGGCGCCCACGGCGGAGCAGATGCGGGCCTTGCAGACCCTCGTCCTCGAGCTTCAGGGCAAGTACGACATCGACGATGCACGAGTGATGCTTCACTCGGAACTGAGCGATGTGAACAGCCCCGGCCGGTTCTTCCCGCGGGCCGAGTTCACCCAGTTCCTCGCGACCCAGTGACCCCGATCGCCGGGTGATCCGCGACNGCGGCCCCCCCCATGTCAGATCCTCTCGAACTGTTCGGCTACCCGGTCCTCGGCCGGCTTGGTGATGGCGCCGCCAGCGTCATCTACAAGGTCCGCGATCCCCGAAGCGCCAGGGTCTTCGCTCTGAAGCATGTCGTGAAGCGATCCGACAAGGACCAGAGGTTCTTCGATCAGGTTGAGGCCGAGTACCGTATCGGTGCCCCGTTCCGACATCCCGCCATTCGACGCATCGAGTCGCTGCTTCGCAAGCGAAAGCGGTTCCGGGTCAGGGAGATGGGCCTGCTCATGGAGTTCGTGGATGCTCCGGGTCTCGACCGGATCCCGAAGCCTTCACCTCTTGCGGCGCTTGGAATCTTTCTCCAGATCGCCGAAGGCCTCGAGGCGATGCACGCCCGAAACGTTGTCCATGCGGACATGAAGCCGACCAACGTGCTGGTCGGCCCTGATCTCGTCAAGATCATCGACCTCGGCCAGGCCTGCGAGGTCGGCACCCGGAAGAACCGCATCCAGGGAACCCCGGGCTACATCGCTCCCGAGCAGGCAACGCGTCGGCGGATCACCGAACGAACCGACGTATACAACTTCGGGGCGACGATGTACTGGACCTTCACCCACAAGGTCATTCCCACGGTGCTTCCTCCCCGGGCCTTCGACGGTCCTTCGTCGTCGGCGATCTCCCCCGATCGAGTGCCTTCTCCGAAGCCTCTGGATGAAGTGGTCCCCGGCATTCCGCCGTCACTGGCCGAGCTGGTCTCCGAATGCGTGCGGATCTCGAGAGGGGAGCGTCCGTCCTCGATGCGCTACGTCATCGAGCGACTACACCGCATCCGTCGTGAAATGACGGCCACCTGATGGGAGTGCCGCCGGTGTTCCATTCGACGCTTCTTCTCGACCTCGACGGCACCCTGGTCGATTCGGTGGACGGCCTTCTCGTCGCGGGCAGGTCGGCGGCCGAATTGGCGGGAGCGCCGGCGCCGGATCTCGACTTCGTGAGGAATGCGATCGGCCGCGGCGTCGACATGCTGGTTCACCGGATCGCTTCCGGCAGCCTTGATGGTCGTGTGGCCGCCGGGATTCACGCCCGGGCCCGAGCTCGATTCGACGAGGTCTACACCCAATCCTGCCTGTCCGGGACATCCCTCCGAACCGGGGCCGTGGAGGCACTGCGGGTGTTCCGACACCAGGGTCGTCGACTCGTGGTGGCCACGAACAAGCCCCGTCGACCGGCGCAGATCATCGTTCAACATCTGGATCTCGAGTCGCTCGTGGACGGACTGGTCTGTCCCGAGGATGCGGGAGTTCGCAAGCCCGACCCNGCCTTCGTGCGACACGCCCTCGGCCCCGACTCCGNAGTCCGGGGATTGATGGTGGGGGACTCATCGATCGATGCCGAGACCGCGCGTCGGGCGGAGATCCCCTTCGTGGCGATCCGCGGTGGGTATGACGAGGGACGGAGCATCGACGATCTGCAGCCGCCACCCGATCGGATCGTCGACGAGCCTCGCGATCTGCCGGATGCGATTCAAGACCTTGAGTCCTCATCCATGTGAAAAACGCCCCGTCCAGGGACGGGGCGCAGGGTGCGGCTCATGCGATCAGCGGGACATTCAGGAGGAATGATGTCCGTTGGTGCCGTGGCCGTTCAACGTTCTGGCTCGACCATTGGTGTCCGGAATGGTCTCCACGGTGTCGGCCATTCGCCGGTTCCGGGTGAGGTCCATGGCGGATTCGACGTGCTCGGAGACCATGTCATCGAAGGTCGTCTCGTCGAGGAGGGCATTGATCGAGGTCTCGACGTCATTGATCCGTCGTTTGAGAATCTCGGAGTCCAGGCAGATCCGGGCTGCGAAGGGCAGAATCTGATGGGACTCGGGTCTCTCGAAGACCAGCCAGACATCTCTGAGGCGGATCTCCGAGGGGTCCTTGGCGAGGGCGTAGCCTCCGCCGGGGCCCGGGGAGCCGCTCACGATGCCGACCTGGCTGAGGGCGGAGAGCAGTTTCGCGACGAAAGGACGTTGGAGGCCCCTTGCGTCAGCGATGTCGGCAGCAGAAACTCGGCGGGTCCTTGGACCCTGCCAGATCTCTGCGAGGAAGCTCACCGCGGCGATAGCGGTTTCAGTCTGTTTGCCATACATGCCCATGTAATCGCGGATTCGGGGCCCCGGATTCAAAAAGCGTTCATTTCGTTCAGGGGATGGACATCTGGACCCAGGAGACATCATGTCGTCAGATCAGCTTCGCTTTGAAGTCGTTGATTCCACCGGGAAACGACTTTCCTGCTCTCTCCGGAAGGGTGGGGGCGGCGATACATCGGTGGTTATAGGTCGAAGCCACGACGCTGGTCTTCTGGTCGCCGAAGAGACGGTCAGCCGTCGGCATGCCACCATCTGGGCCGATGAGGAGGGNCGAATCTACTTTCGAGACCTCGACAGCCGCTCCGGGAGCAGCGTGAACTGGATGATGCTCGACCANGCCGAGGAAATCCGGCTCCGGAACGGGGATCGACTGGGACTTGGCTCCGCCGAGCTCATGGTGGCGCTTCCGGACGGGGAAGGTCCCGAGGATCCCGTCGAGGCCGCCCCGGTCGAGGAGGCGGCGCCGCTGGACCGGGACGAGTTCCAGACTCGGGGCAGCCTGCTGCTGAGGCTCAATGCCAACGGCACGATGGAACGGGAGCTCGGCTGGCAGGACTTCTATGACCGCTATTTCCCGATCATCATGGGTTTCGCCCGTCGCACCGGGGCCCGTGACGAGGAGGCCGAGGATGTCGCTCACGAGGTCATGACCAACTTCTTCCGGGCCTCGAGTCGATTCGAGTACGACCCTTCCGCCGGCAGGTTTCGGGGCTATCTCAAGGCGGCGACTCTCAACACCCTTCGGGGTCGATGGCGGAAGCAGCGCGACATGGTCGACGTCGACGCCGGCACCGACCTGCCGATCGAGGATCGAGTGAACGCCGACGAGCTCTGGGATCGGGAGTGGACTCGAAGTCTCATCACCCGCGCCCTCACCGCGATCAAGGGTGGTGGCAACCAGTCCGAACAGTCGTGGGAGGCCTTCGAGCTCTATGGGCGCCGCGGGGTGCCGATCGACCAGGTCTCCGACCGGCTCGGCATGAGTCCGGAGGCGATCCGTCAGGCCAAGAGTCGTATCTGTCGACAGGTTCGAAACGAGATCGAACGCATCCGTTCCGAGGAGGGTTGAGCATCCTCAATCGCGTTCGAGTTCGAGGAACTCCACACCGGCCTCCTCGAACACCACGCGACTCTTGTCGATCGATTCCAGCCAGTGTTCATCGCCTTCCGCAGGTCGGTAGGTGACCACGGTCTCGATGCCGCTCTGCACGATCGCGAGGGCGCATTTCACGCAGGGGAAGAACGAGGAATAGATCGCGCAGCCGATCGGACTCACGCCGTTGCGGGCGCATTGGATGATCGCGTTCATCTCCGCATGCACGATGAGGTCGTACTTCACCGGACGTTCAAGTCGTTCGGGCCGGTCCTCGACCCCGCGCGGAAGTCCATTGAAGCCGGTCGACACGATCTGCTTCGAGGGTGAGACGATCACCGCACCGACCCCTCGGGAGGGATCCTTGCTCCAGGTGGCGATCTGCTCGCTGAGTGCGAGAAACCGCCGGTGCCAGTGCTCGCCGAAATGCGGGGGCATGGGAGGGGACGGTACCGGCCCGGGCGGCGAGCCGTTCCGATCGTGGTTATCGGGGGATCAGGCGTCGACGGAGAGGTCGAGGGTCCAGAGCCCGATGTCGTGCCACCGATCGAACTTGCGGCCGACCTCCGGCAGCGTCCCCGCAGCCCGGTAGCCCAGACGCTCGTGATAGGTGACGCTGGGGGGATTCGGCAGGGTGATGACCGCCACCGCGGTGTGGAACCCGCGTTCGCGAAGGTCGGCATGCAGGGCCCGTCCGAGTCGATCCGCCATCCCCGTGCCGCGAGCGGTCGGGGCCAGGTAGATCGCGGTCTCGGCGGTGAATCGATAGGCCTCCCGGCTTCTGAAGGTGGTCCCGTAGGCGTAGCCGATCACCTCGCCCGAGTCGTCCTCGGCGACCAGCCAGGGATGGCCGGCGATGGTCTTCTCGATGCGGCTGGCGATCGCCTCGGTGTCAGGTGCCTCGATCTCGAAGCTGATCGCGCCTTCGGTGACGAATGGGCGGTAGATGGCCGCGATGGAGGCGGCGTCGGCGGTGGTGGCGGCTCGGATCACGGCGTCGAACGGTACCATCGCGATCGCGTCGATCCCCATCGATCCGTCCGATCGGAGAGATCCATGAGCAGAGCCGTCCGCCTCCCGGTCATCGTCCTCACAGCTCTTCTGATGCTGGCGACGACCAGCGATGCATCGAATCGGGATCCGTCGTCCGGACGGGCGATCCGGGTGCCGGGTGGCTGGAACGAGATCGACCCTGAAGGTCTCGGCGTCCACGACGGCTTCGCCTGGTACCTGCTGCCTGTCAACATTCCCGAGGAGTGGCCGGTCGAGGATCTCGACCTCGACCTCGGATCGATCGACGACGCCGACGAGGTGTTCATCGACGGTGTGAGGATCGGCTCCACCGGAAGGATGCCTCCGACGGCCCGCACCGCCTGGCAGGTCCCGAGGCGGTACACCGTGCCCGCCCGCATGGTGACCCCGGGCGTGCCGCGACTGCTGGCGGTACGGGTGCACGACTCCGGAGGCAACGGGGGCATCTGGAGCGGGGAGCCGCGGCTCTTCGGTTCGGCCGGAGCCCTCGACCTGCGCGGCGCATGGTGGTTTATCCCCGGTGACGATCCCGGCGACATCACGGACTCCGCGGTCTCCGCGGTCGGGCTCGAGTTGAAGCACGCGGCTCGAACCACGGGGCAGGCGACCGCCGGGGGACCGCTGGCGGGATGGGTTGCCGCGAGCACCGCCCCGGCACCACCGGGGGAGGTGCTCTGGTACCGAGGACCCGCGGAGACCTGGACCGAGGCCCTCCCGATCGGCAATGGCCGCCTCGGTGGGATGGCCTACGGCGATCTCGCAGGGACGATCCAGGTCAACGTCGATTCCCTCTGGGCCGGTTCACCGATCGACCGTCACCGGGATCCGCCCGAAGGATCGCTCGAGGAGGCGCGGCGACTCTGGTTCGCAGGTGATGTGACCGGGGCCCAGGCGATCATGCAGCGGGAGTTCATGAGCCAACGGCTGACCCGGAGTCATCAGACGCTCTTCACCGTCGGCACCCGGTGGATCGAGGATGGTGCCAAGATCACCGGCTATCGACGATCGCTCGATCTCGCGACCGGGATCGCGGAGACGACCTTCCGCATCGACGGGCGACTTCACCGCTGTCGGATGTTCGCCAGTGAACCCGACGACGTGATCGTCGTGCACTGGGAGACCGACTCGCCGGATGGGATGCTCGCCTCGATGGCCGCGGGCCGACCATCATTGTCCGAGGGCACCATGAAGGTGCTGGCGGGCGGGAGCGAGACCGAGGTGGATGAGGCGATCGTCATGGTCGGCCGAGCGGTGAACGACGGTCACCCCGGCGTCGAGTACGCCGCCGTCGCGTCGATGCGGGCGAAGCCCCTCGATCCGACGCCGATCCGGGTCTCCACTCCGGACATCGCGAGGATCGGCGAGGTCAACAACGAATCGGATCTGGCTCGTCGGGTCGAATCCTTCACCATCGCGATCGCGGGTGCCACGACCATGCCCGGACACGGCGTCGACGATCCCGAAGCCGAAGTGAGGGCGGTGGTGCGGAAGGCCCTCGACCGCGGCTTCGACCGGCTTCTCGAACGGCATCTGGCCTCCTTCACGCCGGTCATGGAACGTGTGAGCCTCGATCTCGGCCGGACCCCGCAGGAAGGAAAGCCCACCGATGTACGGCTCGAGGAGCTCCGTGCCGGCCGCGAGGATCCCTCGCTCTTCTCGTTGTACTTCCAGTTCGCCCGGTATCTGCTGGTCTCGTGCAGTCGGCCGGGGACCATGCCTGCAAATCTCCAGGGTCTGTGGAACGAGCACATCGCGGCGCCCTGGAACGCCGACTACCACGTCAACATCAACCTGCAGATGAACTACTGGCCCGCCGAGGTCGCCAACCTCGCGGAGTTCCACGAGCCGGTGTTCGACTTCACCGAACGTCTCGCCGAACGCGGGAGGGAGACTGCTCGGCGGCTCTACGACGCCGACGGCTGGATGGCCCATCACACCTCCGACGCCTGGGCCTTCACGGTGCCGATCGGACGGACCGTCTGGGGGATGTGGCCGCACGGCGGGGGATGGATGACCAGGCATCCCTGGGAGCACTACCTGCACTCCGGCGACGTCGTGTTCCTCCGAGAACGGGCGTGGCCGCTCCTGCGAGGCTCGGCCGAGTTCTATCTCGACTACCTCTGCGAGGATCCTGCGACCGGTCGCCTGGTCGCGGGTCCCAGCAGTTCTCCCGAGAACGTCTTCATCACCGAGGACGGACAGCGGGCCGACATCGGGATGGGCAACGCGATGGACCAGGAGATCGTCTGGGACGTCTTCACCAACCTCATGGACGCCGCCGTGGTGCTCGACGAGGAGGACGACGAGATCGTGTCGGCGGCGAGGGCGGCCCGCCAGAGACTCGCCATGCCGATGATCGGTGAGGACGGCCGACTCATGGAGTGGTCGCGACCGTTCGGCGAGGCCGAGCCCGGTCATCGTCACATCTCGCATCTCTATGGCCTGCATCCGGGTTCCCAGTTCAACTTCGAGACCACGCCCGAGTACATCGAGGCATCCCGACGCACCCTCGACCATCGACTCGCCAACGGTGGCGGTCACACCGGTTGGAGTCGTGCGTGGCTGGTGAACTTCTTCGCTCGACTGCATGACTCCGGCGCCGCCTACAACAACCTCCGTCTCCTGCTCATCAAGAGCACGCTCCCGAACCTGTTCGACAACCACCCGCCGTTCCAGATCGACGGGAACTTCGGCGGAGCCGCGGGCCTCGCGGAGATGCTGGTGCAGTCGCATGTGGTCGAGCCCGACGGCTTCTCACCCGATCGACCGCCGCGGTTCATGGTCGACGTCCTGCCCGCCCTTCCCGATGCCTGGTCGCGCGGCGAGGTGCGAGGCCTGCGACTGAGGGGGGACGTGACGCTCGAGCTCATGAAGTGGGATCCGAAGCGGGTCGAACTTCGATTCGCGAGTGAATCCCGCGATCGCATGACCCTTCGGCCGCCGGGTGGATTTTCGAGCGATGTTGTCTCCGACGGCACGTTCGTCGTGAACTTCGAGAACGGTCTTTCGAATGTCACCCTGGTTCGCAACTCACCAGAACGGAGCGAGTGAATGACCGTCTTTGCCGTCAGTTTCGCCATCTACACGTTGCTGATCGTCGCAGTGGGCGTCCTCGCCGGCCGCCACGCGGGCCGGGACCAGGAGAGCTACTTTCTCGGTGGCCGGACCCTCGGACCCTGGGTCGCGGCCCTGTCCGCCGGTGCGTCGAGCGAGTCGGGCTGGCTCACCCTAGGCCTTGTCGGCTGGGCCTTCACCAGCGGAGTGAGTGCGTACTGGATCCTCCCCGGTGTCCTCCTCGGCTACCTCTTCAACTGGACGATCCTCGCCGGTCGACTGCGTGCGGAGAGCGAACGTCTTGGGGCGATCACGATCCCCGACTACCTCTCGTTTCGATTCGGGGAGTCGACGGGAGACGGACGTGGATCGCTGCCGATCGTCCGCCTGCTCTCGGTGATGGTGATCCTGGTGGCGATGTGGATGTACGTAGGGGCGCAGTTCGCGGCAGCGGGCAAGGCCTTCGAGGCGGCCTTCGGCATGGACTACCTCGCCGGGGTCGGGCTAGGGGCCACGATCGTTCTTCTCTACACGGTGATCGGCGGATTCCGGTCCGCGTGCTGGACGGACTTCATCCAGGCGATCGTGATGATCCTCGCCCTGGTGGTGTTTCCCTTCTGGATGCTCCTTGATGCGGGTGGGGTGGACTTCATCCGGACGTCCCTCGCGGACGTGGAGGGCGGCAAGCTTCTCGCCTTCTGGCCTGAGAAGACCGGGATGGCCTTCATCGGTTTCCTCTTCGGTTCCGGTGCCCTCGGGATCAACTTCGGATACCCGGGACAGCCGCATGTCCTGGTCCGGTTCCTGGCCCTTCGCCATCGTCGGGATGCGATCGCCGGCACCGTGATCTCGATCACCTGGGGGGCACTGGTGCTGGCCGGTGCGGTCACCCTCGGACTGCTGGCTCGTTCCTACACCGTGACCGAAGCGGCCTGGACCGCTCAGATGTCCGCGGAGCTCGCGGCCGAAGCCGGTGACTCCGGTCAGACCGCCCTGGTGCTTTCGGCGAATGCACTGCTGCCCGGCATCCTGTCGGGTGTGGTGCTGGCCGCGGTGCTCGCGGCGATCTGCTCGACCGCGGACAGTCAGCTCGTGGTCGCGGCGAGTGCGGCGGCCAACGACATCTACGCTCGTCTCATCCGTCCGGGACGATCCTCCTCGGTCGTGAACCGAATCACGGTCCTCATCCTCGGCATCGGCGCGATCGGATTGGTGTTCGACCCCGAGCTCAACCTGTTCTCCTTCGTGCTCGACTACGGCTGGGCGATCCTGGGCGCCGGCTTCGGGCCTCAGGTGCTGCTGGCCCTCTACTGGAATGGAGCCACCCGGGCCGGCGCGATCGCCGGCATCGCAACCGGCTTCGTGACAGCCTTCGGTTGGAAGGAGTTGTACGACAGCGACCGCTGGGGAGTCGAGCTCTACAACCTCCCGGTCGCGTTCATCGCGGCCTTCGTCGTGAATGTGCTGGTGAGCCTCCTGACCCGGCGTGACGAGCAAACGTCTTGATGCCGAGGCCGGGGCTCCGGTCGGGTCGAAGTCAGGGCGACAGGATTCGAACCTGCGACCTGCGGCTCCCAAAGCCGCCGCTCTACCAAGCTGAGCTACGCCCTGTTCATCGACCGAAGGGGGAATTGTACGCTGGCCGGGATGGTTCTACCCTGCGGCCCCTCACGCCTCACGGATCCCGACATCAGGCCCGGGGCGATGCCGCGAGGATCCCGCCCAGCCATTCGCAGGTCCGTTCGGCCGCGAAACGGTGGACGTAGTGTCCGGTGTCCTCGAGAACCTCGATCCGAGCGTCCGGCCGGAGGCTTCGCATCGCATCCACCGGCATCCGAGCCGGGTTCCCGGCAAGGCAGTGGATATCGCAGCCGAGTGATTCCAGCGATTCGTTGATGGGCCACTGCACGGCGCCACCCATCGTCATCGCCGCCTCGACCACCGGTGCGAAGAGAAAGCGTCGTTCGATGGTCATGCGCACCGGCCCCTGATCCTCGAGCGAGAAGAGGTCGGGGACCCATGAGGAGGCTTCCGCGATCCATGCCGCCTGGGCCACGAGTCGGCTGGCGGTGGCGGCTCGATCGACCCATTCCACCATCTTCGCGATCTGGGAGTCCCTTCGATCGCTCGGCATCGGCGTGCTCGAATCAAGCAGCACCACCCTTTCGACCGCGAGTTCGGGATCGGCGGCGAGAACGCACGCCATGCCTCCGCCCATGGAATGTCCGACGAGGGTCGCTCCCGTGAACCCGGCATCGAGGATGGCCCTTCGAACCTGATCGAGCACGGTGGCGGCATGCGCCTTCATGACCTCCTGCGCGGCTTCCGGCGACCGGTCGTCCGGTTCCGGCCAGGACTCCAGGTCGAAGGATCCCGGGGCGGGCATCCAGGGCAGGGCGAGCAAACGGTCGGGAAGGGCGGCACGGAGGGGTTCCACCTCGTCGACGTCGCCACACCACCCATGGAGAAAGACCACGGGATGCTCGTCGGACACGCCTTTCGGCACGTGTTTCGGGTATTCGGCCATCCCGGAAGGCTAGCGGAGCGGGGAAGGGGCCGGGTGGCGGCCATGTTCCGGGGCGGTCTCGGATATCCTCCGGATCGCGGGTCGGGATCCGACCCGGTCCTGAACGAGCCCGCTCACCATGCCCACCCAGTCCCTCATACTGCTCGGCCTCGACGGCATCATCAGCTACCTGCCGGTCGGCGTGGTCATCGTCATGGCCACCGTCTTCGTGGTGATCAATGTCGTGGCCACGATGCTGATCGGACCACGCGAGGACGGTGTGATCAAGGGGCTGGCGTACGAGTCGGGCATGGATCCGATCGGATCCGCCCGCAAGCGGTTCAACGTCCGCTTCTACATCCTTGCCATGACCTTCCTGGTCTTCGACGTCGAGATCATCTTCCTGTATCCCTGGGCGGTGACCTACGCGAAGCTCGAGCCCGGAAGCGCAGAGAGCGCGTTCTTCCTCGGTCGCATCATCTTCTTCATGGCCACCAGCGTCATCGCGTACATCTACGCATGGAAGAAGGGCGTCTTCCGCTTCGATTGACCGATCGCCCACCCCACCGACGACAAAGGCCCGAAGGCGAATCCGCCCTCGGGCCTTTCCTTCATTCGTTCGGACCCGATGAGTTCAGGGCTTTGCAGCGGCCTCCACCCGGTTGAGGACCTCGTCGGCCTCCTGTTCGGTCATGTTCAGCGGGATGCGGAGACGAAGGGAACGGGGTCCGCACGGCAGGGTGAGCAGCCGCTCGTCGTAGCATCGGCTGATCGCCGCGTTGCGTGCGTCGCCGTCGGCGTAGTCCACCGCAAGAAGGGAACCGACGCCTCGAGGGTTCGTGAAGGCTCCGGTGTCCCCGGCGATCCGCCGCAGGCCCGCGAGGATCTGTTCACCCCGGGCCGCGGTGTTCGCGGCGTAGTCGTTCTCGACGATGAGTTCGATGAACCGCCGGGATCTGACCATGTCCACGAGATTCGAGCCCCAGGTGGAATTGATGCGGCTGGATCGAACGAAGACGTTGTCCTCGACCTCGTCGACCTTCGGTCCTGCGTAGATGCCACAGACCTGGGCCTTCTTGCCGAAGGCGACCACGTCGGGAGCGGCACCGTGATGCTGCCACATCCAGGGCTTGCCGCTGCCGAAGAAGCCGGTCTGGACCTCGTCGTAGCACAGGAGGGCGTCGGCCTTGTCGCAGAAGGCTCGGAGGGCGTGCATGAACTCGGGACGGAAGTGCCGGTCCCCGCCCTCGCACTGGATCGGCTCGATCAGGACGCCGGCGATGTGCTTGTAGCCGTCTCGACGCGACCAGCTGTCGTGGAACGCCTCGAGTTCGGCGAGGGCACGGGCCTCCAGGGCCTCGATGTCGTTTGAGATGTTGCCCTCGAGGTCGTACTCGATTCCGGGACTCATGATCCTCGGCCACTGGAACTTCGGGAACAGCCCCACCTTGTCGGGCAGGGTGTTCGTCATGCTCATGGTGTAGCCGGATCGACCGTGGAAGGCGTACTGGAAATGGGCGATCACCAGATCGTTCACGTTGTCGTTGAAGTCGGTGCGACCCAGTCGCCTCGCCTTCCAGTCGAACGCGGTCTTGATCGCGTTCTCGACCGCGAGCGAACCGCCCGCGATCCAGAAGTGGTGATCGAATCCCTCGGGAGTCACGTGGGATGCGAAGGCCTCGACGAAGGCCGCCATCTCCCTCGAGTAGAGGTCGGCATTGGAGGGATTGCACTTGGCGGCTCGAAGCAGCTCGCGTTCGAAGTCGGGGTCGTCGAGGCCGGGATGGTTGTAACCGAGCGGCCAGGAGGCGAAGCAGGTGAAGCAGTCGAGGAAGTCCTCGCCCCGACCGGCATCATGGAGCCATGGCCCATGGGACTTGTCGAGGTCCAGGACCATGTCGTATCCATCAGCCAGCTGGTGGCGGCCGATGATCTCGTGGACTTGCTTGGGATCGATGCTGGTTGCGACGCTCATGGTGACCTCGTCAACGGGTGTGGTGAACCATAGATCTTACCCGCAGCAGGGCCTTTCTCCGAGGCCGGAACCATCCCTGAATCCTTGAATCGAGGCTCCGGAGAGCCTGTGGAGGCCCGGATCAGCCCCAGTTCACGAGGAGCAGCCCGATGTCGGCTCCCCCGACGACCCCGTCCCCGTTCAGGTCCGCGGGGCAGGGAGCGGGGCAGGGTCCCCAGGAGGCGAGCAGGACGCCCAGATCGGCACCTCCGACCACGCCGTCCCCGTCGAAGTCACCCGGAATGTCGGGGGGATTCAGCCCGCTGTTCTGGAGGATCAGCATCGAGTCGTCGAGCTCGTCCACGAAGACGATGTCGAGGTCGCCGTCGTTGTCCATGTCCACCGGGAGGGAGCAACTGGCGGCGATCGGGGCGTCGAACGATTCGTGGAAGCTGAAGCTCCCGTCGCCCTCGTTCTCGAAGAGGAACCAGTCGCCTCCGTAGCTCGAGGTGATCCAGTCGAGATCGCCGTCCCCGTCGAGGTCGCCGATGTCGCTGGCCAGCGGGAAGTCGTCGGTGGCGTAGTTGGTTCCATTCGCGAGGGTTCCCGATCCGTCGTTCAGGAAGATGTAGCCCTGATCGGAGAACGAGTTGACGCATGCGACATCGACATCGGCATCACCGTCGAAATCTCCGAGGTTCAGCTGCCAGGTGCGACCGCTGACCGATCGCGTGCTCTGGGTCTGGAAGCCGCCGGATTCGCTCGCCAGCATGACCCGGACCTGGGACTGGCCGCCGACCACGAGGTCGAAGAGCCCGTCACCGTTCAGGTCGTCGGCCTGGATGCTCCATTCGCCGCTGATCCCCGCCTGGTAGGTGGTGACGTCGCCGAAGACGCCCGAACCGTCGTTGTAGAGCAGCACCAGGATGCTGGAGTAGTAGGCGGTGCTGGCGATGTCGAGATCTCCATCACCGTCGAGATCGAGCACCGCGATGCCGCGGGCTCCGTTTCCGGTGGGAAGCGTCTGGGCCGGAGCGTAGGTGCCGTCTCCGTTTCCAAGCAGGATCGAGACGCTGTCCCCGGAGATGTTGGCGGTGCAGAGATCAGGACGTCCGTCGAGGTTGAAGTCCGCGGCCTCCGAGGGGCTGGGCACCGCTCCGACCGGGTTGGTCGGCTGCAGGAAGTCGTCGATGCGGCAGGTTCCGTCCGCGGAGTTCATGAACACCCGGACGTCATTGGTCTCCTCGTTCACGATCGAGAGATCGATCCAGCCGTCACCATCGAGATCGGTTGCGGTACCCCCGTACGGGATCACCTGCTCGCCGGGGAACGCGCTGGTCGTGATCGACTGGACGACCTCGAATTCCATGGCGGCTTCACGTGCCTTCGTCCAGTAGCGGAACTGATGGCCTCGGGAACGGAGGGACGAACCATCGAGGCCGCGGATCCCGTTCCCCAGGGTGACGGTGACCGGTTCGCCGGGACTGGCGTCACGAATCGGATCCAGAGTGACGGTCCGACCGTTCTTGGAGATCGAGAAGGAACCGGGCAGGGGCCCCGCACCACGGCTGAAGGCGTGAAACGTGGAGAGTTCGATCGTGGACGGATCGATCGCGCGATCGAAGGTCACGCTGATCGAGGACCCCACATCCGCCACGAGGGTGGCTCGAGGGGGGGTCGTGGAGACGACCTCGAGGTCCTGGGCTGCCACGGAGGTGGAGATCAGAAGAGCCAGGGCTGGGACATGCATGTTCATGCCCAGATGGTCGCTCACCTCGTCGTTTGGATCCACCGAATTCCGGGATTCACGACATCAGGAGGACTGATCGGCGTCCCGCTGAAGCCGCCGGGCGGTGGCGAACAGGAGATCGGGATGATCCGCCGCACAGGGCCCGTATTCCGATAGAAGCAGGTTTCTGGCCGCTCGGAGGGTGTCCATCGGCGGCTCGGCGTCCTCGGGGGCGATGACGTCGACCTCGATCTCAGGAATCGAGGCCGGTTCAGGAAGTCGTCTCTTCGTGGTCGTCGGTCTTCCGGTCATTGCTGCCTAGATCGGTTCGGAGCCCCCGTTTCGCTCCAGTTCCGTTTCCTGATTCACGAGATCCCCGCGGATCGGCCCGAAAGCAGGGGGTCCAGCGCGTCCATCAGGTGATCGATCTCCGAGATCGTGTTGTAGTGGACCGCGGAGATCCGGACGACACCGGGATCGGGATCGATTCCCATCGCCGTGCAGAGCCGGTGAGCATACATGTGTCCGTGCCGGATGCCCACTCCGGAGGCGTGGGCCGAGGCGACGATCTCGACGGGACTTCTTTCGGAGTGGATGAACGAGACGGTCGCCACACGGCGATCGACATCGGATGAGGCGGGTCCCACGATCCGGATAGCGGAGTGCCCGGCGAGTCGATCCATCAGTCGAACCTGCACCGGTTCCTCGAGTTCCTTCATTCGCTCGAACGCACGCTGGACGATGTCGGTCCCGCATTCATCCGCGGAGTCCACCGGACTGCCGGCGAGTTCACCGAGGTAACCGCCCAGGGCGCACAGTCCGGCGCATCCTTCATGGCTGGCGCCGCCGAGCTCGTACTTGTATGGAAGGTCGTCGTCCGCGATGAAGAAGTGGTTCGGTCCACGAAGATCCTCGAACGCCTCGCTGCGACCGAAGAGAGCGCCCATGTGAGGTCCGTACACCTTGTACGTGCTCCATGCGTAGAAGTCGACGTCCCAGCTGCGGACGTCGATGGCTCGGTGAGGGGCGTAGGCGACACCGTCGACCACCACGCGACCACCCGCATCGTGGACCATCCTCGTGATCGCGGGGACATCGACGATCTCCCCCAGAAGGTTGCTCGCATGGGGGAAGGCCACGATCCGGGTCCGATCGGACAGGATTTCACGGAGATCCTCCGGATCGAGCATGCCGGTCTCGGGATCGACCTTCCACCAGTGGATCACCGCCCCGAGTCGCTCGAGATCCGTCCAGCAGCCGATGTTCGCTTCGTGTCCCTGCTCGCAGACCACGATCTCGTCGCCGGCACGGAGGGTTCTTCCGACGGATCCGGCCAGCACGTGCATGAGGCTGGTGCAGCTCGAGCCCAGGACGACGTGTCCGATGCCCTCGCCGTTCACGTACCGGTTCATGAATCGGTGGGCGAGTTCGACGGTCGCGGTCGCCCGGTCGCTCGCGGGATAGCCGGCACCGAGCTGGCAGTAGTCGTGGAGGAGATGGTCCCGGATCGCATCGGCGACCGACTGCGGCACCTGTGAACCTCCGGCGTTCTCGAGAAGGATCGTCCCGCCGTCGAGTCCGGGGAAGCGGCTTCTGATTCGTTCGATGTCCATGTCGTCGTTCATTCCTTGTCTCTGTTGCCGCCGAAGAGTCCGTCCAGACCGCCACCGATCACCTCGCCGATTCCCTTTCGGACGTCCTCGGGGATCTCGATCCCCGTCTTGTTCTCGAGGTTCTGAAGACCCCTGTCGACCTGGGATTGCGCCTCGTTCCTGGCCCGTGCGGCAAGGGCGGTGGCGCCAGCCTTCTCCAGTGCCGCGGCGAAAGCCGGTTCGTCGAGGGCCACTGCGGGATCGTCGAGACGTCCTCCCACGTCGAAGCGGACGGGGAGTTCCTCGATCATCGCCGATTCGTTCGCGATCCGGATCGTGCAGTTTCGCAGCACGACCTCCAGCGGTCCGGCGAGGGAGATCGTGGGTCGCAGGGTGAAGATCCCGATCATGGAGGCGTCGATCGAACCCCCCGAGAAGGGTGGATTCGCCGAGTCGACCAGTTGCTCGACGATTCTGCCCGCCGGGAGGTCGCGGAGTTCGATCTCGAATCGGTTCTGTCCGCCGACGCTCGAGATCCCCCCGAGTTCGACGCCTGCGGAAAGGGATTCGTCGCTGGATCGAATCTCCAGCGTGGGTGGCGATTCGATCAGGCGGGGTTCCGTGGAGATCGAGGTGACCAGGATGTCGTGCGTGGGAGCATCATCGTCACGGCCACGAATGTCCGATGCCAGGATCCGGCGGACCAGGACCGTGGGTGCGTCCTCGATCAGATGCGTGGCCCGCACGCCGGCGTAGCCGTGCAGATCGACCTGCTCCCTCAGCCAGGCTTCGAGCGTGTCCCGGCCCGAAGCGGGAGAGCCCGTCCCCGGCGGCGCGGGGGGCGGCGTGCGATCCGCCACCTTCTGCAGCACATCCCGGATCCGTTCCAGTCGCGACTTCCATTCGCGGGCGGTCCGAAGATGGTCCTCGAGGTTCCCCTCCGGAAGCGGCAGTCCGTCGATCTCGCCGGGAGAACGTTCATCCTCCGAAGGGGCGACGTCGGAGGTGACGTCGCGGAGCGCAGGTCTGCGACGATCCGTCTCGAGGCGGGCGCCCGAAACGATCACGTCGTCGATCGCGAATCGACGTCGCAGGAGTGATTCGACGTCGAGATCCGCGGCGAGACGCGTCGCTTCGAAGAGGTTCCGGTCGAGATCCCCGGCGTCGGAGATCTGAAGCCCGGTGAGTTCGGCTCGTCCTCCGAACCAGTGGATGTCGAGGTCGTCGATGTCCACGGTGGATCCGTTGAGTCGCGTCATCTCGCGGGCCAGCAGGCCTCTTGCGACATCACCGGAGAGCATCCAGACGCCGGACAGAACGGCCGCGAGCAACAGGCCGGAGACCACGACACCGGTGATGCGGAACGGGATTCCGCGCCGGGTCGCGGAGGATGCGAAGCCGCCCTTCGGCACGCCTCCGAAGAGAACCCAGGCCGCCCATCGAATCGACCGTCGCTGCATCAGGGCACGGAAGGCATCGCTTCCCTCCTCGAGTCCCCCGAGAAGACGACGAAGCTTCAGGACGGTCTTCGAGACCACCAGGCCGAGCACCACGCCGGTCACCAGGCCGAGGATCAGTCCACCGACCGCGAGGTAGCTGTCGAATCCGAGCCAGGCCGTCACCGGACCGTTGACGAGGGCCGCGGCGATCGGTCGGGTGGGTCCATCGATGAACAGTCGCCCGAGCTCGAAGGCGAGCGGGGCGGCGACGATCGAGACGAGCTTCATGCCGGCGGCCACGATCCCCGCGAGAAAGAGATTGGCATCGAGCACGAGCAGGAGCAGCAGCATGACGAGGGCCGCGATCGTCCCCCCTTCGGCGATCGGCAGGAATCCCAGCAGGGAGCCCAGCACGCACGCCAGCAGCACCTGGAACGGGGTCACCGACCCGATGAGGGTCTTGAGAAGATTGCGGATCATGATCATGGAGATGCCTCCGGGGATGGGAGGGTATCCGGGGGGAGGCGCGGTAGTCTTTCGGCATCGCACAACCGGAGTCCTGTTCCATGGCCATTCGATCCCGACTGATGCTCGTCCTCGGCACGGTTCTCGCCGCCGCCGGCTGTTCCTCCCAGGACCCGGTCGGAATTCGTGTGAACCTCGAGCAGTCCGGATCGGGGACGATCGCGGTCGCTGCGTTGTCGCTTCCGGAGATCTCCAGGGAGGTGGCCGGAGGCAGCAAGGGCGTCGACTGGTCCATGGACGCCAGATTGAACGTGACCACGGGTTCGTTCAAGGGTCTCGACGGGATCGCCATCGAGGATCTTCGGATCAGATCGTCGGAATTCGAGGGGGACGAGAGCGGCACGATTCGAATCAGCATCCCCTGCGGCACCGACGCGAAGTGGTTCCGATCCCTGCACGTCTCGCCTTCGGATCGCGGGATGCTCCGCAAGGCCCTCGAGCAGTCGATCAACGAGATCGAGCTTCATGAGAACGTCACCATCGTGGTCGCGGTGGACGGTGCACGCGTCGCGGGATCGCTGGCTCGACCGGTGCCTCGGGTCACCGTCGGTTCCAAGGCGGACACCTGCACGGTGGTCATGCCCCTGGAGATCCTTGAATCAAGGACGGATCCGCTGGTGCTCGTCCTGAACTGGGAACGGCCGATCCAGACCGCGACTCGTTGAAGGGCGTTCTCGTTCAGGGGGCGCTCAGGGTCCAACGCTCGACGGTCGCTCCGGGGAGAAGCGGGGCGGGGGCACCGGCGGCCCACGAGCCGTGGAGATCGTCGTAGTGCGGCGAACCGGGTCGACCCGACTGGCCTCCCGGGATGGTCAGGATCCCGTCCGCATGGTGATCGGGTGAGGCCACGAACCGGGCGCTGGCACCGAAACCCGAACTCTGCACGCGAACCGCACCCCAGTGTCCGGGCTGAGGAACCGACGGCAGATCGAATCGATCTCCGACCAGCGGATGCGCCATGCCGAGAGGATGACGGGACCGGCTCCGGTTCCGCTCCGACCATGGAGTATCGGGATCCTGGAGATGGGTCCGGATCGCGGTCCGGGCCGCCTCCTCGAGCACGCTGCGCCATCGAAGACGGCCCGTCTCGGGGTCGGTCCGCCCGGTCAACTCGGGATCGAGACCTTCGATCGCCGCGAGGATCGTCGTGGAGCGGATGGCGGAGGCGGCCGCCTTCTGCGCCTGCAGCAGGCCTTCGTCCGGGCTCTCCGTGTCGGGGGTGAAGCGGCGGATCAGCATGGCACGGATGTTGGACTGGACCGATCGTCGGAAGGACTCCACCACCGGGGTGGCGGTGTCGTCGGCGGAAGCCCGGCCATCCCAGTCCTGCACCAGGGTCAGCGTCCGGTCACGACCGTCGACCGACGGCTCCATCGACTCCAGGACATCCACCAGGACATCCCGGTAGGGGAGGAAGCGCTGGACGGTCTCGTCGAGCTGGATCTCGAGCAGATCGAGTTCTCCCAGGCTCTCGATCGAATCAAGGTCGGCGCGGATCCGCCATGCCCGTCCACCATCGGCCCAGACCTTTCCGATCCGGTCCGCGGCGGGAAGGGGGACGAGTCGATTGTTGGCGGTGAAGAGGGTCCCGGACTCGGGATCGACCACTCGAGGTCTTTCGGCATCGGGAAGTTCCCCGAACCAGCCCCGGCCGTCGAGGTGGGTCACGGGGGACAGGCCGTCGTATCCCCGCCGATCCGGAATGAAACCACTGAGCGTCCAGCCGATGCGGCCGTCTCGATCGGCGATCAGGACGTTCTGCGAGGGGCCGCCCCACGCGGCGGCGACTGCGAGTCCGGACTCCAGATCCGTGGCCTCGAGCAGGCTCACGATGCCCAGATCGACCGCCCCCGGCTGGTCGCAGGCCCGCAGGAGGGCGACCGGCCGACCGTCCGGAAGCGAGTCCAGAACCGGACCCCAGCGGGTGAATCGGCTTCGAACCTCGACGTCGCGGGCTCCTGCGACCTTGATGGTGACCATGCGGTCGTCGAAGTCCTCCCAGCCCTCGTCCACGCGATATCGATCGGGATTCCCGGGATCGACCTCGATGATCGCGAGATCCTCGAAGTCACCGGTGGTGTTGGTCAGTCCCCAGGCGATGTTCCTCGTGGTGCCCAGGGGAAGCCCCGGAGTTCCGGGAAGGGAGACGCCGAACGCCTCCATGCCCGGCCAGCGCAGTCCGGTCCGGTACCAGATGCCCGGGGCGAACGATGCGAGGTGAGGATCGTTGGCCACGATCGCCCGGCCGTCCCGGGTCCGTGATCCCGCGACCGCGAAGCTGTTGGATCCGGGCTGGAACTCGACGGGTGTGGGAAGCAGTGCGGCGAGTCGTCGTCGCATCGACGGATCGACGTCGGCATCCGCACGATCGAGACCCGGAGGAGCGGTCGGGGTGTATTCCGGGATCTGCGAATCCACCAGCAGGGCGTCCCAGCGTCCGGGCACCGACAGCATCCATTCGGCGACCTCGGGTTTCACGAGGTCCCGCAGGGCGTGCACCGCGGGTTCCTCGTCCGCCGATCTCTGCAGCTGGTCGAACATCGACAGGACCACGAGGATCGAGTCGGCGATCACCCAGGGTCGCGGGGTCGCATTGAGAAGCGTGTACTCGACCGGAATCTCCTCGAGCGAGGCGAGACCGGCATTCACGCCCTGCACGTACGCCTCGAGGAAACCCCGTTCCTCCGGAGACAGTGACGCGACGATCCTCTCCGCGACCTCTCTCCGTCTGGACATGGCCTGATCGCGGTCCATGCTCACCATCGGTGGACCGGCGAGGGCGGCGAGTTCGCCTGCCGCGCTCCGACGCGCCACATCCATCTGGAAGAAGCGCTCCCGACCGTGCATCCAGCCCAGTCCCGCATGGACGTCGTGAGGATCGCTCCCCTCGATGGTCGGGATCGCTCGATCGTCCAGTCGGATCACGACCTCGCCTCGCAGGCCGGGCACGACGGCCTCGTCGGCGACGACGCTCGTCGGGCCGATGATGGTCGCGGTCATGAGCCCGAGGACGCGGGCGGCGGTGGCAGGACTGATCATGCGGGACTCCGGGTTCGATTTCGATCGAGGATCTCCGTGGACCGTAGCATGCGGGGATGAACCGTCTCCAGATCATGTTCGATCGAATCTCCGGACTCCGGGGACTCGCCCTGCTCGCCATGCTCGCCGCTGGTTGCGATGGAACCACCGGTGACGATGCCGGATCCGGTCCGGGCAGCCGTGATGGATCCCCGGCTGCGAAGGCCGGAGCCACCGAGGATCCCTCCGCGAACGCGGAGGGCTCCACCGCCGAGGCGGAGCCGGAGATGATCGGCCCGCCCGAGCCGGAGTTCATTCCGATCGATCGACTCGTGATCACCGGCGCCACGGTGCTTTCGGGTTTCCAGAAGAACGCGGACGACGTCTGGGCCGCCACCGCCCTCCAGGACACCACGGTCGTCATCGAATCCGGCGAGGTCGTCAGGCTGGTGGCTTCGAGCAGCTTCCAGATCGGACTCGGGGATGTCGTGGTGACGGGTCGTGATCGCTTCGTGATCGCGGCTCCCTTCATCGTCGGCGCCCGCTCGGAAGGCGAGGAGGCCTCGCGATGGATGGAGGGCGGGCGTCTCGTCGATGCGGCGCTCGCGGGCATCGGCGGCGTGGTGCTTCCGGAAGGACTGGTCGACGGGCCTGCCGGCCGATGCATCCTCGATCGCATCGCCAACTTCGAGATTCCCGCGGCGACTCCGATCGGAGTCGATGCAGACGGCCTTCGATCGTTCGAGGACCTGATGGTCGTCGGAACGGATTCGCTGCCCGGTGATGCGCTCGAACGTTCCATCCGGGAGCGGATCGCCGCAGGCATGGACCCGCTTCGGATCATCGCCGATCTGACCACCGGCGCGGCGGCGGCGGCGGGACGCCCCGATCTCGGCGGTGTGGAGGTCGGTTCCCGATCCCGACTCCTCGTGCTCGATGGTGATCCGACCCGGGATCCCACCTTGTTGACCCGACCGCATGCCATGACCTTCGGGGATCGCGTGATGAGACGAGCGGAGATCGAGGTGCTTCGGGACGCCTCGGATCGCGGTCGCGACATGCGCACCTCGATCATGCAGCTGACTCCCGAGGGAATCGACACCGCCGACATCCGCCGCTGGTACACCAGCACCCAGGCCCAGGTGTTCGCCGGAATCGCGGCGGGAGGGGCCGAAGGCGATCTCGGTTTCAGCGGACTGACCGGTCAGCCCCGCTTCGACCGGGTCGAAGGAAGGATCCGGCTTGAACCACCGGAAGGCCACCCCAATCTCGACCTCGTCTACGACGGGCCGCCCCAGTCCTTCGTGATCACGACGACTTCCACGGACACGGGACTCGCGGTGGACCTGGTCATCGAGCAGGGTGATCCGATCGAGGCCGACTCCCCCGGCCCCGCCTCGCCGCCGATCGTCGATCTCGCGATCGATCTCGATCTTCGTCGAGCTCTCTTCCGTGCGGGCGAGGAGATCGACCTAGAGTTGCAGGAACTGGTGTACGGAAACGGACCGATCGGTCTGGCCCCCCGTCGGTACCGGTTCACCCTGATCGATTCCGACGCGTGTCCACCGTGTTTCGACGGTTACGACCAGACATGGCGACTCGAGATCATCGATCCCGAACAGGATCCGGAGACCGCCGCCGCGGTCGCCATCGTCGGCTTCCGTGACGGCAGGCCGTCAAGAGCCCGGTTCGATGCCGGTGCCGATGCGGTCTGGTTCGACGAGCACCCTGCGATCGGGCGCCCCGCGATCGATTGATCCGGGCTCATCCGCCCTCGGTGATCCGATCCACGAGGCTCTCGACGACCTCCGCCACCTCGTCCGGCTTCTCGATCATGGTGGAGTGCCCGGCCTCCGGAATGATCGTGATCCGAGACCCTTCGATGGCCTCGTTCCAGAGAGGGGCCGCCGAGATGTCGATGATGCGGTCGTCCGCACCCCACACGATCTCGGTCGGGCATCGAATGGTGCGATACGGATCGGGTCCCCCGAGCATCACCGGCTCCAGGGATCGAAGCACCGACTCGTACTCCGCCGCTCGGGGGGCCGCCTCCCTGGCGATGGCCTTTCGCATCCAGACGGGCAGGTAGGGCGGGCGGACGAAGTTCATCTCGTAGATCCGGTCGAAGGACTCCCGATCATCGACTCGCAGCATGTGCTCGTCGCGCTTCGCCGCGGCGAACACCTCGGAGTCGATCGGGGGTTCGATGCCCGCCGGACCGATGAGCACGATTCCTGATGGCCGATCCACCCGGGTCGCGGCGTAGTTCGCGACGATGGCGCCGCCCATGCTGCAGCCCACGAGGATCGGATTCTCGAGCCGCAGCCGGTCGAGGAGATCGTCGATCGAATCCAGGAACGGTTCGATTCCCGGGCTGTGGTCGGGGCCGAAGGACGGACGTGGAGCGTGATCCCCGAATCCCGGGAGGTCGGGGATGACCACGTGATGTCGTCCCACGAGGAGGCGTCCCAGCTGAAGCATGGTGCCGCCATCGACCCCGAAGCCATGAACGAGCACGACGGGTGGCACCGGGGGACCCGAGGGACGGCGAGGCGACCCTTCGAACCGGGGCCAGCCCCGATCGATCCTCCGTCGGAATCCACCGGCTCTCGCCATGGTGGTCATGAACCGGCGCATGATCCGTCCGCCCATGGAGACCGGATGTCGAAGGGCGTCGCGGGGGTCCACCAGCGGGGCGGGGGCGTTGTGCGGATCGGAGGTCATCCCAGCGGCGGCCTGAGCGTTCGGGGAGAAAGCCCCTGTTCCACCGATCGGCCGAGACGGATCAGCGTTCCCTCGTCGAAGAGTCTGCCGATGAACGTGAAGCCACCGCTCGGCGTGCTGCCGTCCTCGGAGGTGGGCAGAACCAGGGTCGGATGACCGGTCGCATTGGTGATCAGAAGCAGTCCTGCCGCGAAGGGGGGAAGGGCGAGGGCATCGACCTTCTCCATGACCTCGGCCATCGCGTTCATCGCCATGCGGCGGACACGATCGCTCTGGACCGCCTCGACCGCGGGAATGAACCAGCTGCGACGGAAGGTGTTGGGCCAGGCCTCCGGAGCCTGCCAGACCATCTCGTCGTCGCGATCGTCACGAGTCAGCGACTCGAAGGCGGCGGCGGACTCGGCGTACAACGGCACGAGCAGCGATTCCCAGGGAAGGGTCGGCAGATCGACCTCCACCATCCGACATCCCGATCTTCGAAGATGGTCGAGCACGGCCCGGTCCGCATCGCCTGCGGATTCGAACCACGCAGGGTTCCATCCGATGCGAAGCCCTTCGATCGGACGTTCCGGGTCGGATGCGAAGGGGACACCGACCGAGGAGGGATCCCGGGGATCCAGTCCCTGGATGGCGGCGAGCACGTAGGCGGTGTCGACGGTGCGACGGGTGATCGGACCGATCTTGTCGAGCGACCAGCAGAGGCTCATCACGCCCGCCTTGGAGACTCTTCCGAAGGTCGGTCGCAGCCCGGTGGCACCGCACCGCACGCACGGCGAGACGATCGACCCGTAGGTCTCGCTTCCGAGGGAGAAGGCCATCAGACCCGCGGCGGTACCGCTCGCACTCCCGGCACTGGATCCACTGGAGCCCTGTTCGAGGTTCCAGGGATTGCGGCACTTCTCGTCGAACCAGATGTCGCCGTAGGCGAGGGCGCCGACCGCGGTCTTCCCCAGCATCACGGCGTGATGCGCGTCGAGTCGCTCGATCACGGTCGCGGTGGTGGAGGCCACGCGATCCCGGAACGGAGCGGCGCCCCAGGTGGCGCGGATGCCCTCGACATCGACGATGTCCTTGGCACCGTACGGAATGCCGTGAAGCGGTCCGCGATCTTCACCGGCGGCAAGCGCGGCATCCGCGGCCCGCGCCTGGCGTCGTGCCCGATCCGCGGTCACGGTGATCATGCAGTGGAGTTCGGGGTCGAGTCGATCGATGCGTCGGAGGTAGATGTCGGTGAGTCGTTCGCTGGTGAGATCCCCGCGGCGGATCCACGTCGCCAGCTCCCCGATCGATGCGAAGGCGATGTCGGTCTCGTCCGCGGGACAGGGACCCGCCTTGCCGACGATGAGCCCCGGGTCGCCGGTGGATGTGACCGGATCCAGGGCCCGTCCCGGGGGAAGAGCGCGGAAGACGAGGGCCGGGGCCAGATCGTTGGGCAGCTCGCCCATCTTCACACGACGGGCGAAGATCCCGACCTGTTCGTCCATGGTGTCGGCGATGGTGCGACGTTCGGCGTCGGTGAAGTTGATGCCGGCAAGGCGCTCGGCCGCCTCCAGCATGGCGGGAGTGATGGGTCCGGCGGTGCCCTCTCCGGTGTCCGGGGAGCCCGCCTCGTCGGAACGATTCTCCAGCGTCATGCCTGCCTCCGCAGGGCGAGCCAGGGAGGCCGCGGCGAGCGATGCCGCCATCGCGATCGCATCCCGACGACTCGGTTGATCGACTGATCTGTCGGATGGGGGGTTGGTCATGACCGCAGACTACCGCGGCCCGATCACGTCCCGGTCAGAGGCGGGTTCGAAAACCCATGGCCCGGATGGCGCACCATCCCGACCAGCCTTCGAAGGTGGAGAACGCTCCGCCGGCCAGGCACCCGATCCCCACTCCGAGGGGAACCCCCTCGGTGCCTCCGAAGACCAGCAGCAGGACCCCGGCGGCGATGAAGGCGAGCCCGATCACCAGACGAACGGCCTTGCCCTTCGCATCGATGTTGCACTGCATCAGCGGAACCTCCGAATCTTCGATCCCGGACCGTCCTTCGACGTCGTGGTGGTGCGGACGGCGGACGCACGACCGGTCGCATCAGAAATCGGCGTTGCCCGGGGATCTCGGGAAGGGAATCACGTCGCGGACGTTCGCCATGCCGGTGGCATAGGCGATGAGTCGTTCGAATCCGAGGCCGAAGCCGGCGTGAGGGACCGATCCGTAGCGTCGCAGGTCGCGGTACCACCAGTAGTCCTCGCGGGGGAGGTTCATCTCGTCGAGCCGCGCGTCGAGCACGTCGATTCGTTCCTCACGCTGGCTTCCACCGATGATCTCCCCGATCCCCGGAGCGAGAACGTCCATGGCGGCGACGGTCCGGCCGTCGTCGTTCATCCGCATGTAGAACGCCTTGATGTCCTTGGGGTAGTTCATGACGACCACCGGTCGACCGACGTGCTCCTCGACCAGGTACCGCTCGTGTTCGCTCTGAAGATCGCTTCCCCATTCGACCGGGTATTCGAACTTGCGCCCGCCCGCCACGGCCTTCTCGAGGATGTCGATCGCATCGGTGTAGTCGATCCGCTCGAAGGGGCTCTCGACGAAATGCTCCAGCCGCTGGATGCAGGTCGATTCGACCCGTTCGTTGAAGAAGGCGAGATCGTCCCCGCGGCGGTCGAGAAGGGTGCGGAAGCAGTGCTTCAGCAGGCCTTCGGCGAGATCGGCGTCGTCGTTCAGGTCGGCGAAGGCGATCTCGGGTTCGATCATCCAGAACTCGGCGAGGTGGCGACTGGTGTTGGAGTTCTCGGCTCGGAACGTCGGCCCGAAGGGGTAGACCTTCGACAGGGCCAGGCACCAGCATTCGACGGCGAGCTGACCCGAGACGGTGAGGTGGGACTCGCGTCCGAAGAAGTCCTGGGAGAAGTCGACCTCTCCCTGTTCGTTCCTCGGCGGGTTCGCGGCGTCGAGCGTGGAGACCCTGAACATCTCACCCGCGCCCTCGCAGTCGTTGGCGGTGATGATCGGGGTGTGGATCCACTGGAAGCCGTTCGTCTGGAAGTACTCGTGCACCGCCATCGCAAGGCAGTTGCGGACCCGGCCCACGGCACCGAAGGTGTTGGTACGGGGTCGAAGGTGGGCGACTTCGCGCAGGTACTCGTAACTGTGCTTCTTGGGAGACACGGGGTAGGTGTCGGGGTCGTCGACGAACCCTCTGACGTCGATGTGGGATGCCTTGACCTCGATCGCCTGTCCCTTGCCCCGGCTCTCGACGACCTCTCCCTCGACGTCCAGCGAACAGCCGCTCGTCACCCGGAGGATGTCCGCCTCGTAGTTCTCCAGATCCGACGGAGCGACGATCTGCATGGTGGCGAAGCTCGAGCCGTCCGAGAGTTGGATGAAGCTCAGTCCCGCCTTGGAGTCACGACGGGTGCGGACCCATCCCTGCAGGCGGACGGTCTGCCCGATGCGGCTCTGGGCGTCTGCGAGGAGATCGGCGATGCTCGTGGGATCCATGGGTGGGTTGGTCCGAGGTGGGGCTTGGGTGGGGACCCGAAAGGTAGCCAGGATGCCGCTTTCCGGTCGTAGAGCCGGATCAGGTGGATACCGGCCGGGGCGTGCCAGATTGGCAGAATCATCGCTCCGGCAGAGGCTCTCCGGACACCTCCGGCCCCGGGCTGGCGGGCCCTCCTCGGACCGGTCCCCCCCGTCTCGGCGATCGCATCGAGGGCTTCCTGCCCCTGATATCCCGTTTCGGGCCCTCTGGAGGCCGCCCATCGCCCCAACCCCGGGGCCGGGCCAACAGCCCCGACCCTTCGGGGGCCCGTCCGGTGACCGGTGGTGAATCGGCACGGTTCTTGTTTGTCTTGGGGCATGTCCTCGCGATCCGTCCAACGCCGCGACCCTTCCGGAGGTTGCTCCTCCCGGCTGAATCTGCTGTTTTCAAGCAGTTGGCGGGAGGGGGTCCCCTCGGCGGAACTGCCTCGGCTTCTCGACCCCATGGGGGTCCGGTGTCTCGAGGCCCGATGTGGTCGGGATGCGGCGGATCTGGTCGCCCGGGAGGAGATCCACATCGCTCTGGTCGACCTCGAGATGCCCATGGAGAGCGATGGAGATCCCCGGCCTGCCGGCCATCGGGTCCTTCAACTGCTCCGCCGCATGGATCCGGCACCCCCGGTCGTCCTGGTGAGACCCCCGCAACCGAGTCGTCGCGACAGTGTTCGCGGGCTCAACGACGCCCTCCGCGAGGGCGTCTTCGCGGTCCTTGATCGTCCCCTGGGTCTCGAGCCGATGCTCGAGACCCTTCGCCGCGTGGTTCGTCGTCACTATGCCGATCGCTGGCCGGCGGCCTGACCACGTCTGTTCGTCCACTCGTATTCGTATCGAATCACTTTCTTCCCCCCCCCCGCTCAAACGGAGTGAGAACCATGAACGTTCGTCCGCTCGGCGACAAGCTCATCGTCAAGCGCCAAGAGGCCGCGACCAGGACCGAATCCGGAATCTTTCTGCCCGAGTCGGCGAAGGACAAGCCGAAGACCGGCACCGTGGTCGCCCTCGGCAGCGGAAACCTCAACAAGGAGACTGGCGACTACATCCCCTTCAGTGTGAAGAAGGGCGAGACCGTGATCTTCAGCTCCTATGCCGGCACTGAAATCAAGATCGACGGTGAAGAGTTGCTCATCATGACCGAGGAGGACATCCTCGGCATCGTCGATTGATCCACCACGGATTCCGAAACCGGAGCATCCCTCGTGCTCGCCGATGAACTACGCGCCGCCTTCAAGCGGCTCGACGGCCAGAGAGCCGTTCGAATCAACTTCGCTGCAGGCATCACCCTCGAGGTGACCAAGGCGCTCTTGATTCCGGTCGAGGACGACGGTCTGCTCAAGCTCACCGACGGCGAACGCGAGTACGTCGTGAATCCGGGCGGAGTCGCCTGGATCGAGATCGAACTTCCGGTCGCCCCTTGAAGCCGAGCCCCGGTTCGGCATCCGTATCCAGCCGTGTGAAACACGGCCCCACAGACCCCTCCGCCGCATGCCGCGGCGCATTGCAAGGAATTGAACATGGCTGCCAAGCAGATCGCCTACGACAACGACGCCCGCGAGCGGATTCTCCGCGGGGTCCAGAAGCTCGCCAAGGCCGTGAAGGTCACTCTCGGTCCCTCGGGACGGGTGGTGGTCCTCGAGAAGTCGTTCGGAGCTCCCACGGTCACCAAGGACGGCGTCAGCGTCGCCAAGGAGATCGAGCTTGCGGACGCCTATGAGAACATGGGTGCTCAGATGGTGAAGGAAGTCGCCAGCAAGTCCAGCAAGGATGCGGGTGACGGCACCACGACCGCGACCGTCTACGCTGAAGCCGTATTCCAGGAAGGCCTCAAGAACATCACCGCGGGTGCGAACGCCAACGCCGTCAAGCGCGGCATCGACCGTGCGGTTGGTGCCGTCGTGTCGGAGCTCGGCGCGATGTCCAAGCCGGTGAGCGACTCGACCGAGATCGCCCAGGTCGGATCCTGCTCCGCGAATCAGGACGAGACCATCGGGCGGATCATCGCCGAGGCCATGGACAAGGTCGGCAAGGACGGCGTGATCACGGTCGAGGAAGGCAAGAGTCTCGACACCGAGGTCGAGCTCCTCGAAGGCATGCAGTTCGACAAGGGCTACCTCAGCCCCCACTTCGTCACCGACACCGCGGAGATGGAGTGCGTCCTCGAGGACTGCTACATCATCATCCATGAGAAGAAGATCTCGACCGCGAAGGACCTCCTTCCGCTGCTCGGCAAGGTCGCCGAGAGCGGCAAGAGCGTGCTGATCGTGGCCGAGGACGTCGACGGAGAAGCCCTCGCGACCCTCGTGGTCAACAAGCTTCGCGGCGTGCTCAAGGTCGCTGCGGTGAAGGCCCCCGGATTCGGCGATCGTCGCAAGGCGATGCTCGAGGACATCGGCGTCCTCACCGGCGGCACCGCGATCATGGAGGAGCTCGGCATCGATCTCGAGAAGCTCGACGTGCGTGAGCTCGGTCGAGCCAAGAAGGTGACCATCACCAAGGACACCACCACGATCGTCGAGGGCGGGGGCAAGACTTCCGACATCAAGGGCCGGATCGAGCAGATCAAGGCCCAGATCGAGAACACCTCCAGCGACTACGACCGGGAGAAGCTCCAGGAGCGGCTTGCCAAGCTCGCCGGCGGCGTCGCCCAGATCAACGTCGGTGCGGCCACCGAGGTCGAGATGAAGGAGAAGAAGGCTCGCGTCGAGGACGCCCTTCACGCGTGCCGAGCGGCGGTCGAGGAAGGCATCCTTCCCGGCGGCGGCGTGGCCGTGCTCCGAGCTCGCAGGGCGATCGAGAAGGCCCGGAAGTCCGCCTCCGGTGACGAGAAGATCGGTTGCGACATCATTCACCGGGCCCTGGTGGCTCCGATCAAGCAGATCGCGGAGAACTGCGGTCTCGACGGATCGATCGTCGCTCAGAAGGTCGAGGAGTCCGGCGACGACGCCTTCGGTTTCAACGCGATGTCAGGTGACTACGGGGATCTCGTGAAGCAGGGCGTCATCGTTCCGACCAAGGTCGAACGGGTCGCCCTGCAGAACGCGGCCTCGATCAGCGGTCTCCTGCTGACCACCGACTGTGCGATCACCGAGATCAAGGAGAAGAGCGAGAAGGCTGCGGCAGGTGCCGGCGGCATGGATGACATGGACTTCTGAGTCCGGTCGCTCTTCTCTTCAGGAATCGATCACGACGCCCGGGCGACATCAATCGCCCGGGCGTCCTTCATGGAGTCGATGGATGCCGTTCGGAAGCGATGGCGGTGGAGGATTCGGAGCCCTGGGGATCGTGATCATGCCCCTGATGATCGCGGGCATGATCCTCAAGCAGCCACCGGGGCCGATCTCCAGGCTCATCTCGGCTCGGGCGACATCGCCCGACTCCGCCCGCCGCCTCGAGAAGATCGGCATCCCCCGTCCCTACGTGGTGGATGCCGCCCTGCGGCGCGGGATCGTTCATCGCACCGAGGATGGTCGCTACTGGGTCGATGTCGAACGCAACCGAGGCTTTCGACGAAAAGTCGCGTTGATCGCCGGTGCGGTGGCCCTGGTGCTTGCCGCGGGCGGGTGGTGGCTCGTGACCACGGCGCTCGAGGGGAACGGGGGCGTCTCTTGACGCCCCTGTCATGGACGATCGTCGCGGGGCTCGGGCTGATCAACCTCATCGCCTTCACGGCCCATGCTCGTGACAAGCGGGCGGCGATTCGAGGAGCGGAGCGGACTCCGGAGTCTCGTCTTCATCTCTGGGAACTGCTCGGTGGCTGGCCGGGAGCCCTCCTCGCCATGACCCTCTTCCGGCACAAGATCAGGAAGTTCTCCTACCTGTTCGTGCTGGGGGTGATCATCCTCGCATGGGCCGTCGGCATCAGCGGACTTGCAGGGTGGATGCCGACCGGTGAATGAAGACGACGGCCCGCCGGAGGCGGGCCGTCGTGGTTCATGTGGTCTCGGGGTCCGGTCGGACTACTGGGCGGAGAGGACGTCCCGCCCTCTGATGCCCTCGGTCGTGAGGATGTGGTAGCTCGTGTCGACCAGGGTGTCGTAGCTGTACTGCTGGTAGTAGCCGTTCTGGCCGTACTGGGTGTCACGGCTCCAGAGTCCGAGCTGGCAGTCGGAGGAGGCCGGGCACTTTCCGCAGATGTTGTTCTCCTGGTGGAGCTTCCTGGCCCGCACGTCGGCGTCCATCGCTTCACGAACACCCGTGGCGGACACGTGACCGTCGAAGAAGAGGGTCATGGGCACCGAGTTGTAGCCCTGGTTGAACATCCAGGACGAGTCCTCGCCAGAGAAGCTCGGGTTCGACTCCGATTCGTTGTTCTGGAGCCAGTGGTGCTCGAGCATCCAGGTCTTCATGTCGGGAAAACGGCACTGTCCGAGGCTCGGAGACTTGAAGGCGGCGGGGAAGGTCCTCGGGTTGTTCCATCCGCAGTGGGAGTGGACGTCCGGGTGGAACATCGCGGCCGGGCTCCAGACGTAGCTGGACCAGACGATCCGGCCGACTTCCGCCTCGTTCTCGGGGACCCTGAACTCCTCGGGGTACTCGAAGAAGGGCTCGGCCAGACGCCAGGTGAGGACGTCCTTGGGGGCCCAGAAGATCTTGTCGTAGAACCGGTTTCCGACGTACCCGTTGAACGCCTTGTTGTTGGGCGTCCGGAAGCCGCCGAAGATGATCGCGTCGGTGGGGACGTTGTAGGACAGGGGCTGGTAGAGCAGGTGGAACGTCAGGCTCCACGTGAGCGGATCGCCGTCCAGAGAGTCGCAGAGATCGCCTCCGCACCAGGCGCCGAAGAGCTGACCGTTCTGGTCGTAGCCGGCGAGCAGCTGGCCCATGCACCCGATGGTGTTGTTGTAGACGTTCGGATCGCCGTTCACGAGGCCGATGTCATCGGGACACCCCGTGAACTGCCGGTCGCTCCAGTCCGATGCATAGGACATGTTGGCGACGGCGAGGTTGCGGAGATTGCCCGACGACTGGGTCTGTCGAGCGGCATCTCTCGCCTTGCCGATCGCGGGAAGCAGAATGGCGATCAGCAGTCCGATGATCGAGACCACGACGAGAATCTCGACGATGGTGAACCCACGGATTCTTCGATTCATTTGAAGGCCTCGTACCTCGTTCCCCGGATACGAAACGAAAGGAAATGGTGGGCTGTGAGGATAACCGATCGTCAGCCCGACTCACACGGCGAACCCGGGTTCGGAGGCCAAAAGGGCCGGCCCGGAGGCCGGCCCTGTGATTTCGGCCGTTTTCAGACCCGGGACAGGGGTCAGTTGCCCTCGGAGGAGAGCATGTCCCGACCGGTGATGCCACCGGTGGTGTACATGTGCATCCCGGTGTTCACCAGGGTGTCGTAGCTGTACTG